>RDYN01000008.1 GCA_004293365.1 Oscillatoriales cyanobacterium
GCGTAATTTATCGTTCCTCGTCGCAAAAGTCGTAGAAACCGGGTTTCTAGCCCCATGGGTAATCCTTGAAACTGTCAGAAGTGTTCACTAATGACCAATAACTAATGACTAATTACCACTTCAGCAGATTAAACTCTTCCATGTCTACGGTATTGCGGTTGCGGTAAATCGCCAAAACAATTGCCAAACCAACAGCGGCCTCAGCAGCCGCAACCGTAACTACAAAAACAGTAAATACTTGACCTTTAATCTGTACGGGGTCAAGATAGTTAGAAAAACCCATCAGGTTGAGATTGACTGCATTCAGCATCAACTCGATCGACATCAACACGCGCACTGCATTTCTGCTGGTAATCAAACCGTATATACCAATACAGAAAAGGGCTGCTGCTAATAACAAGAAATACTGGAGTTGCAGTTGCATATTTTTTTGGTCTTTCTCAATCAACATTACTACAAGACACGCAGATAGGTGCGCTGGGCGCACCATACAATTACTTTGTTTCGGGTGAAGAAACATCGCCGACAGAAACTAATTCGCGCGGGCGTTCTGGCAAACTAAAAGCTGGTGTTTCTGATAAATTACTTGACAGTTCATCCGCAAAGAAATCGCGGCGCGCCAAGACAATTGCTCCTACCATTGCCATCAACAAAAACACTGATGCTAACTCGAAAGGTAGCAAGTAGTCTGTAAAGAAGTGTTTGGCGATCGTCACGATCGAACTTTCAGCAGGTGCTCCCGTCGTTGTCACGATCGCCCAAGGAGTAGACACGACCATTGTACCCAACAGCGCAAACAAACCAGCACAAACGACTGCGGTTGCGACTTGACGCACCCAAGCGTTGGGAATAGTGCGGAAGTCTTCTCGTTTGTTTACCAACATGATGGCAAACAAAATTAAGACGTTGACAGCACCAACATAAATCAAGACTTGCGCTGCTGCGACAAAATCAGCATTCAGCAACAGATACATACCGGCAATGCTGGTAAATACGGCGCACAGCAAAAATGCTGAGTAAACGATGTTGGAAAACAGGACTACTCCTAATGCTCCTCCAATCATCATTATGGCTAGTATGCCAAATGAAACAATTTGAACCCCTTCGGCTAGATTCACAATTTTTAATCCTTTGTTAATTGGGCATTGGGCATTGGGCATCGGGCATTGGGCATTGGGCATTGGGCATTGGGCAGAGAGGGAATTGGGAATCGGGAATCGGGAATCGGGAATTGGGAAGAAGGCTCGCGCAGGGAAGAAGGCCCGCGCAGGGCATTGGGAATTGGGAATTGGGAATTGGTTATTTGTTATTAGAAAAACTACTAACTACTAACTATGCCCCATGCCCCATGCCCCATGCCCCATTGCCCTGGGAAGGCCCATGCCCCATGCCCCATGCCCCAGGCCCCATGCCCCATGCCCTATGCCCCATGCCCCCATTACCTATTTTTCGATAATTTCCTCTGGGCGGAGACCTGCGCGGCGATCGGTGTAGGAAACTTCATGAGGGTCGATCGCACCTTTCGGCAAATAAGCGAATTCCCGCAACGGTGTCACCATCGGATCGTCTGTAACCTTGTAGGGCAAACGTCCGAGGGCCACGTTGTCATAATTCAACTCGTGACGTTCGTAAGCCGCTAACTCGTATTCTTCTGTCATCGACAAACAATTAGTCGGACAATATTCTACGCAGTTGCCGCAGAAGATACACACCCCGAAATCAATACTGTAGTGTTTGAGCTGTTTCTTCTTAGTTTCTTTGTTAAATTCCCAATCCACCACAGGCAAATTGATCGGACAAACTCGAACGCAGACTTCGCAGGAAATGCACTTGTCAAATTCAAAGTGAATTCTGCCCCGGAAACGTTCGGAAGGAATTAGTTTCTCGTAAGGATACTGCACCGTAATCGGCCGGCGTCTCATGTGGTCAAAAGTAACAGATAGCCCTTGACCGATATACTTAGCAGCTTGAAGAGTCTCTTTGGCGTATTCGCCTACTTGATTGAGGAATTTTAGCATCGTGTTCTCTCTCTGTACTTGAGTTTTTGGTAATTGCTAACTGATAATAGGTAATTGGTTTACAGCTATTTTTTTAGCTGTTGCCTTTTACCTATTATAAATTAACCGCCAAAAGCAAAGGGAAAGGCAAGCTTCAAAGCTGCGGTCAATAGCAAATTAACTAAAGCAACGGGAAGCAAAAACTTCCATCCCAAATTGAGCAATTGGTCGATGCGAACTCGCGGCAGAGTCCAGCGCAGCAGCACTGCCAGAAACAGGAAAAAGTAGGCTTTGAGCAGGGTCATGGTAATGCCCAGCGTGCCGGTAAGTACCTGCAACCAAGGAGTTGTTTCGCTCAATCCCAGGGCATTTGTGATGACTCCGACGGGAATCGGAGATTCCCAGCCGCCGAGGTACAAAACGGCTACTAGCAGGCAAGAAAGGACGAGGTTAACGTAGGAAGCGATGTAGTACAGAGCAAATTTCATGCCTGTGTACTCAGTCTGATATCCTGCTACCAATTCTTCTTCTGCTTCCGGGAGGTCAAAGGGTAAACGTTCGCATTCTGCCAGGGCTGAGATCCAGAAAATTAGGAAACCTGCGGGTTGGCGCCAGACGTTCCAGCCGACAATGCCGTAGCCCGCTTGTTGGTGTACGATGTCGATCGTACTTAAGCTGTTGGACATCATCACAACTGCCAATACTGCCAAAGCTAGGGGAATTTCGTAGCTGAGGGATTGAGCGGCTGCTCTGAGTCCGCCGAGGAGGGCGTATTTGTTGTTAGAAGCATAGCCCGACATCAGCAAGCCGATCGGCTGAATGCTAGAAAGAGCAATCCAGAGAAATATCGCTGTCCCCATATCGGCGATGAGCATATGCTCTCCGAAGGGTACGATCAAGTAGGACAGAAACACTGGAATCACGACAATTACCGGGCCGAGCGTGAACAGCAGCGCGTCAGCTTTTGCCGGTACAATGTCTTCTTTGAATACCAACTTCATGCCATCGGCTACGGGTGCTAGGACTCCCAGAGGGCCGAGGAATTCGGGGCCAATCCGCTGTTGAGCGGCGGCGGAAATTTTCCGCTCTAGCCAGACGCTAGTCAGTACACCGAATACAGCACCGACAACCATCAGTACCATTGGCAGTGGTAGCCAAAGCACGTGGGCGATGTCCGCCGGTAAGCCCAAATTCGTCAGGGCTTCTACAAAACTTCCTTGTAAGTCAATTCCTGGGTTCATGTTTCCAGCTTTTGAGCGATCGCCATATAATTTTTCACCCGTCCTTCGTAGGAGTAGGCTTAGAGAGCGGGGACTTTGTAAAGATTTTTAATGCTTTACCGCCTAATAGTATATCGTCCGAGGGCCTCGAAGAACGCACGGATGGGTGAAGTTCTAATTATCTGATCCCCCAAGCTGGCTAATGGGTTGGTAACTTATGGAAAAGGAAGAAGGAAGAAGGAAGAAGGAAGAAGGAAGAAGGAAGAAGCAATAAAACCAAGGGTTTTAGCTCAAAATAACGAATAAGGAAGAAGATGGATATTTCAGATTTGAGATTGAATGCCAAACATAAAGGGCTCGCGATTTAAATCGCGAGCCCTTTGAATGTTGTAAAGCGACTTTCAAATGGCTTAAACCATTGATTTTACGTCACCTTTTTTATGGAACTGGGCAGAATCGAACTGCCGTCCAAAGCGGGTATTTACCTTCCGATCGTTCACAGGTTTATCCCCTCTGATCCTCGGGGCGGGAACCATCTTTATCCTAAATGGGAGGATTTTCTAGTGATTGCTTTCCCGACTAGACGACTAGAAACGTTTAGCTAGGGCATCCGTTGGGGGTTGTTATGCTGCCTTTAACGGAGTTAAGCGGCATACACTCTGAACCAAGCTAGAGAAGTTTTTAGGCTACAGCTACGGCTTTGCGAGCGAAAGGAACGATGTTGTTCGCATTTACTATTTTTTTTGAGCCGATATTAACGAGAGTAGACTCCCTCTCGACCTGCATCACGGAGCAGCTTTCGCCACCCTGTCGAAACCATTACAGCCCCTCGTGCATTCTTTAATTATAGACACTATCTTGTGTTGTCGTCAATCGATTTTAGATTTTGGATTGAAGATTGGGGATTGGGGATTGGGGATTTTGGATTTTTTCGCAAATAGTCGAGGACGCACTACCAAGCAAGAAACCGGGTTTTTTTACCGAGACTGAGGGTTTTAAGCAAATATTTTCGTGAAAAACCCGGTTTCTCTACACCCGTGCGTGAGTCCTAACAAAGTTATTAGACAAGATTCCCTCAATCCCGATCTATCAAATTTTCGGACGGGCGGGACGCCCATCCCACAATTTTTTTTGCTTGTGGGATGGGCGTCCCGCCCGTCCTACGTATTTTTTCAATCTTGTCTATTGTAGGGTGCGTCAGCTCTGAAGGTGTTTAATGCAAAGTTTTGTCCCAGACGCCGATGTAAATTCGATCGCGCTCGTTGCGTTCGATCGTCCCTTTCAGCGAACCTTTCTGAAAATTAAACCGATTGGTGCGGCGCTGCTGCACGTCGCGGAATCCTTGCAAAATCTCCTTATCCGCGCCGCCCACCATGCCGTTTAAAGCGGTTCGGACTACCAAATCGTCCACCGACTGGGCAAAAGAACCCTCTGTTTGCACGAGTTGTTCGGAATTGCGATCGTAAATATAGCCGAGAGTCACCCGGTTCGGCAGCAATTCGTAAAGTGCGGTGCGAGTATTGGGCCAATAGCCGCGGGGTTGAGAGTCCGTGGGATCTCCCAATGCACTTACAATCTGACTTTCCGGCGTACCCACCGCAAACCCTGGGATAGTGGGAGTCTTCTGATAACCTGTTCCTGGTAGTTCGCTGGGTGGGGGCGATCGATCGGGCGGCAATTGCTTGTCAACAAGTTTTTCCGTTGGTTTGGGTTCGGCAGCGTCAGGTGTTGGGGCTGGAGTTGCGGCTGGAGTTGGGGCCGGAGTTGGAGTTGGAGTTGGGGCCGGAGTTGGAGTTGGAGTTGGGGCCGGAGTTGGAGTTTCAGCAGCAGGCGGCGGAGTTTCAGCAGCAGGCGGCGAGAAAGGCGTTGGTGTGGGAGTGGGAATTGGTTCGGGGCTGGTGCGCGCGTCTGGATCTGCGGGGGTGGAAGTGCGATCGTCCTTCGCTATTGGTGTCGGTTCCGAAGATTGTCCGTTGAGGAAAACCCTCGCAATCCCTACCAAACCACCGAATATAAGGGCGATCGCCACAAACCCCAAAATCAACCAAACCTTGCGGTTTCCTTCCCCATTCGTCACCGCAGCAGGCGCTGTTCTCACATTTGCAGGCGACTGAGGGCCGTGTCCCGGCATCACCGCCAGCGTCGGCCCGGTATCCGGCGACTGCCCGTGCAGCAGCGACAGCCACTCATCCACGGTAGCGGGGCGATTTTGAGCCTCTACCGTCATCCCCCGCATCACCGCTTGACTCACAGTCACACTTAAGTCTGGCCGCAAGTCGCGGGGTGAAGGCATCGGCTGGCTGGTACGCAAAATTGCAGCCACGGGCACCAGGGCTGTGAGCAAAGTGTAAAGCGTCGCCGCCAGCCCGTAAACATCTGTGGCGGGCGTATATTTTCCTTGAGCGAAATACTGTTCTGGCGGTGCGTAACCGTCGGACACCATATTAGTGTGATTTTGGATTGCACCGTTTGTAAACTCGCGGGAAATGCCAAAATCAATCAGCACGACTTCCTGAGTACCTTGGCGCAATAAAATGTTTTGCGGCTTGACATCTCGGTGCAGCAAACCCTTTTGATGAACTGCTTTCAAAGCAGCCCCAATTTGAGTGATGTAGAGAATTGCCAGATTTTCTGGGAGGGGATTGTTTGTACCGACTACATCGCCCAAATTCTGACCGGCTATGTAGTCCATTACCATGTAAGGCTGTCCGTCTTCGACAAAGAAGTCGCTGACGCGCACTATATTCGGATGGACGCAGGAAGCTAACCGCCTTGCTTCGTCTTGAAATTTGCGATCGAACTCGGCGAAATTGCGATCGCGCCGCAGAGATTCGTTGAGGGTTTTAATCACCACGGGCTGTCCTAAATAGCGGTGATTTGCCCTGAAAGTAATCCCAAAGCCGCCTCGCCCCAGTTCTTGTTCGAGGGTATATTTTCCGCCCTGTAAACTTTTGCCGATTAGTGCGTCCATAAATCCTAAATCCTAAATCCTAAATCCTAAATCCTAAATCCTAATTCATGAGTCATCTTTTAGTAGCCGTCTGTCATCAGTCATTAGTTCGAGATTTACGCAATCCTCCTCAGAAACCAGGTTGCTTCCGAGATTTTTCGTTTCCACAGCCAATATTGTCCTAAGCTGTCGCGCATTTAATTTGTCAGCTACTGTTTACTTAAACTCTTGTGGCGCGGGCCGGAAAGCCCAGATTCGATCGCCCTGTTTATTCCAAGGCTGCGATCGTTCTACCCCTGTATTGCTTAACCGATTAGAAACACTACTCATAATGCGTCCACATCCGCAAAATTTTCACCGTATTCTCAGACTCAATCACCTCGTACACCAGACGATGCTGAATGTTGATTCGCCGTGAATATGCGCCTTCCAAATCTCCCACCAATTTCTCGTAGGGTGGCGGATTCTGAAACGGATTGGTTTGAATGATGTCGAGTAACGTTTGCGCTTTGTCTCGTAAATTGCTAGAAGCCAGATTTTTGGCATCTTTTTGTGCCTGTTTGGTGTATACCAGATCCCAACTCACCACTTTAACTCCCGATCGCACTCGTCAATGGGCGTTGCCAGTCCTTCCCGAATCGATTCCCGCATTCCCGGCACTGACAGAAGATACTGTGTTTCTTGCACCGATGCCAAGTCAGCTTCAGATAATACTGCATTGCCACTCTGTTCTGCGATCGCGATCGCTCTATCCGCAATCTTACTCATTGTCATTAATTCAAGAACAATCACAGGCATAACATAGACTGCTGCTATGCCTATTGCTGGGGCAATTGCTGCTGAAACAGAACTCACAATTTTTTTTTGTAATACCTCAGACGAAGAAATTAGCTGTTGTTGTTCATTAGCGTATTTTTCATTGCCACTTAAGAATTTTTCAATTTCATCTCGGACTTTTTCAATAAATACATTTTTAGTTTGTTCTGCTCCTAATGGGAATGTGTTCTCTGGCATTGCATTGAGCCACTGTTTCGCTGCCTCTTCATAAGAGTTAGTCGCATCCACTAGCTGCTTTATCCTATTTTGTTGGTATCTAGGCAGCGTTGCGAGCCACTCTTCGCTGTCAATCTGAAATACTTGTGCTAATTTATTTTCCATATCTACAACATTTCCCTAATGTACTCAACAGAGACCGCATGAGTAGTTTGATGGAGGGTATGCGGATCTACCCCACCCAATGAAATACCACCTCCACCACCCGGAGCATATGACCCAATGAGGATAGCAACTACTGTAGTAGTGTATGCAGAGAATATAGGGCTTCCAGATTGACCTGGGCGAGCCTGAGTATTTAGCACGACGTGCTTGGTTTTGACTGCTCCATTTTTAATTAAGATTCTTGCACCGATCTCAGTTCGTTGATGAGTGAGTACCAATCTCCCATGATCTGCATGAGGATAACCAAAAATATCAATAATAGTGCCCACGTTTAGAATATCTGTGCTCCCTATCGATAGGTTAGAGAACACATCAATATCAGCAGACAAAATACACAAATCTGTGAACGGATCGATAGCTTCAATGTAAACAGGAATTACCTTGATTTCAGAATCAGAAGTATCTTGATAGTCATCGATAGAATCGTAAGGTCTTAGAACTACGACTAAATTATGGTCATCTTTATTAGTAACATGGGCGGCGGTAACAAACTTTCCTGGACTATTTAGTAGAGTTGCAGTACCAAGCAAATTTACCCCATTCGCTCCATTTCGCCCAACTGCAAATACTATGTTTGGTAAAGCTGAGTATGACATTTTACTTTTGACGATTTAAGTATGAACTTGCCATATAATTATCAATTATAGCACAAATAAATATGGAATAACACTATTGTGTAAACATTATACCACATTTTCGTCAAAGTTATGTTTATAAGGCGATCGGAGCATACCGCAGCTTCAACCTCAGACCTTATACGATCGATCGCCAAAACCGCAGTACAATACACTAATTCAAAAACGCCTTTCTCGGAACCCTCGCCAGTTGGTACGCGCCCCGACTGTCCAACAACTGATATTGATTTGGCTGCAATCCAAATTCGACAAACTTGTGGGGATATCCCAGCACGAGAATCGTCGGAGAAGTGTTGTTGTTGGATTGCTCGATGTAGTCTTTCGCGCCCCTGGGAAGTCGGTAGAAAGTCACCGGATCTTGGGTGTAAAAAACTAAACTCGGTTTCCAGAAACCAATCATCATCAACTCTTCTCCCGGCTGTTTTTGTTGAACAACAACCTGCGCTAACTGTCTCAGAGGTAACTGGCGGTTGATATCGACTAAATTGTAGGCTGGAGTAAGACCAAAAATGATAAATGCTACTAACCCGATGAAGTTAGCTACCAAAATCCAGCGCTGTTGTCGCTTCCAGAGTAAAAGCCCGATCGCCCCAGCGGCAGTTATCCAAATCGTACCGCCGACAATCAGCAATCCCGACTGCTGAATTGCTTGGGGAAAATTGGGCATTGCCGGATCGTCTCCCAGCCAGTTGTAGCAGTAGAAAGTTGCTCCGGCTACAATCAGTAAAAATACGATATTGAAAATGTATGTAACTAACAGCCCTCGCGGTAAATAATTGGCTTTTTTCTCTAACTTTCCCGGTCTGTTTTTGGGTTCGTTCCCTGCAATAATATCGCTCCACAGCAGCGTTACCAAAATGGCAGCAGCAGGCATTAAAGGCAATACATAACTGGGCAATTTTGTCACGGCGATCGTGAAAAAGCCAAAGATGCAGGCGAACCAAAATAGGGCAAATAAACTCAACTGTGCCGATCGCGCTTGACGGCGCCAGTAAGTGCGCTGCCAAAAACGGGTACGGGCGATCGCCACCGGCAAATAAATCGACCAAGGCGCAAAACCAACTAGCACTACAATAAAGTAAAAATACCAAGGCGCCGAGTGCTTGTTGACTACTTCAGTAAAACGCTGGAAATTGTGATAGCCGAAAAAACTCTCAATATAAGTTTCACCGTTGTCTAATATCACCAGAATGTACCAAGGCAGGGCGATCGCCAAAATAATCAAGATTCCCGACAGCGGACGCATTTCGCGCCAAAGTTGCCGAAAATTTCCCAAATACAGCCCGAAGCTACCAATAATCAGTGCTGGGATGACAATTCCCACAGGCCCCTTAGCCAGAATTGCTAAGGCAATTAGTACGTAACAAGTCAGATACCACTTATTCGGAAATCGCCCAGCAGAAACTGTGGGAAATTCTGCTTTTTCTCTTTGTTCTTCTAGCGTATAACCGAGGAAAAATGCCAGAAGTGCCGAACACATACAAGCAACTAATAGCATATCTGAAACGCCAGTCCGCCCCCAGGCAATAGTTTGGGGATTTAAAGCTATTAAGGCCGCACCAATCCAAGGAGTAGAAAGAAAGAGGGGGAGAGGGGGAGATTGGGAAAAAATTCCCTCCGACTTCTCCGTTACATCAGTTACATCCGTTATAGAATCCGTTGCCGAACTTCTTCCCGTTATATCCGTTATATCCGCTACATCCGTGACATCCGCTACATCCGCTACAAAATCCGTTGCCGAACTTCCTTCTTCCTTCGATAGAGTGTAGAATCCGAGGCAAGTCAGGCCGATCGCGCACAAGGCCGAGGGAAGGCGCACAGCCCACTCGTTAACCCCCAGAGTGCGGTAAGCCACCGCCATCAGCCAGTAAATCAACGGCGGCTTGTCAAACCTGGTTTCGCCGTTGAAATAAGGAGTGATCCAATCCCCTGTCACCGTCATTTGACGGGCGGCTTCGGCAAAAAGGGGTTCGGTTTCGTCAACTAAGCCGATGTTGCCGAGATTCCACAAGAAAGCTACCCAGGCGATCGCGCACAGCCACAACACCGATAGCAACAAAGGTACCATCGGCCGATGCCTGTAATATTCTGACAAATTTTTAATAACTTCCTTCACCCAAACTTCCTGCGATTTTAGATTTAAAATTTTAACTCGAATACAGAGTCTACCGAAAGATTCGCCCGATCGAAACTGGGAATTCGATCGCACCCCCTTCAACTCACATCTTATACCGTTCTCAACAATAGCCTAGCAACCCGGTTTCTCAACCAAAATATCGGGCGCACCTAAGTAAAATCCACTTAATCAAACGTCACATATCGATCGCACTCAAGCTTGCTATGTATGTCTTCTTCCGACTTCCATCGAACGACTTATCGGACTTCCATCCTTTACATCCGTTACATCCGTTACATCCGTTACAAAATCCGTTGCCGAACTTCCTTCACTGCTGCAAAGTTAACTGCCATTGTTCGGCTTTGGGATTCCAAGCGGGCGAGGCTGTCTCCCCGGCGACGTAAGGCCCCCAGTAGCGGCGGGAACCATCTTGAGCAAAAACCACCAAAATGTCTCCCTGTTTGACTTGTAACTTGCCCTCCGGCAGCGATAGCATCAGTCCCTTGCCGCCGCCTTCCCCCGGCGCAAAATCCCAGTGTGCCGGTTTTCCGTAGGATTTCTCGGTTTGCCGTTTCGACAGCAAGGCCACTCGCACCGGGTGTTCGCTGCGGTTGCTGACGCGCAAACTGCCGGCGGCTTTGCCATTGACAGGGATTGAGGAATTGCTTTCTTGTTCTGCTTCTGAGGGTAAGTCGGGTTTGGGCCCTTTAGCGGTGTCTGGAGAACCTGTCGCCACTGTCGAAACGGCGGGTGTTGGGGGGAGTGCGGTGGCTGCTGAGGGTAAATCGCTCGATCGATTTGCACCGTTGGAGATGGTGATTTCAAAACGTCCGAGAAACATTCCTGTAAATAGGGCGATCGCCACTCCAATTAATATCTGGTAAGTTTTAAGTTTCATAAATTTTATGCTTAAAGGATAGACTGTGCACCCCTAATTAGTCATAACTATTTTTAAGGTAGAAGCTGCGGCTACTGTGCCACAAGATACAGCTACACTTAATTACTTGACGCTTCGGGGCTATAAAGCTCCCGATCGCTCCATACCATTTTAGATGTTAAATTTTAGACTTGACATTGACGGATACTGATCCGGTAAGGATTTGGGGTTGTTGGCGACAGCCATTTTTTAACCCCGCTCAAAAACAGCTACAAGCCCGGATACTCTTGAGGATCGAGCCAAAAACTTGAGACTCCTGTTCAATTTCCCAGCAGATTCAAGGAGCTGCAAGTAAATCTAAAATCTAAAATCTAAAATCTAAAATCTAAAATCTAAAATTGACTGACTCATCCGCATAACTTTTAACTTTTATGCAGAATACCCGAATTAACAGATTGATTGATGTTCTGGGCGAGCAATTTGCACGCTGGGCGAGCAATCCTTGGCGGCGGATTTCGCTCTTGGTAATTAGCCTGCTGTTCGGCAATTTTTTGGGAACTGCTATTTCGACGATCGCCGGACAAGCCGCTAATTGGGATATTATCGTAGCCGGGGTGTTGGTGTTGTTCACCGAGTTGGCGAACCGACTGGTTTACAGCAGGCGGCTGGTGGCGGGTGCTTTGTGGGTGTCCATGCTCAATGCTCTAAAAATTGGCGTGACTTACAATTTATTTGTAGAAGCTTTCAAACTTGGCTCTTGAAAAATGGTGAAATATTTGTCTATTGCAGATATTTATACAAAATTAGCCTCGGCTTAGAAAGTTTTGATACAACTTTAAAAAAAATAATGGCAGTCCGCGCGGGTTCCCAACTCATACAGAATTCTTAAATTCTATCGTGTCCGATCGATTACTCGCAGTAAAATTAGTTCGTAGTGCGGACTTCAGTCCGCTCTCTTGTGGCGGACTGAAGTCCGCACTACAAACCATTTTTGTTATGGTAATCGACGGGACATCATATCATCGAATCATCCAATTATCCTATTCTAAAATCTACAATCTAAAATGGTTGGATCGCCTGTAACCCCTGTTGAAATTTTACACCGCTGGCAAACAGGCGATCGCCCCCTTACTCCCGATTTCGATCGCCTCGCCTGTTGGGAACTTGCCGGTGATGTGCGATCGCGCGCTTTTAACATTACTCCTGACAACGCAGCAGATGTTGTCCGCTACAAAACCGATTTATTCTTTTCTCTGCTTGACCAACTGCATACTTTCCCCGTAAAGTCAAGTCTTTTTCTCGAAACTTTGTGGAATCTTTGGCTGCCGCTGGCAATCCAATTATCGACACAAAAACAAAGTTTAAACCGTCCTCTCATTCAAGGAATTTTAGGAGGGCAAGGAACGGGCAAAACTACTTTATGCCAAGTTCTTAGGCTAATTTTGAGAAAATTGGGATATTCTACAGTCAGCCTTTCTTTAGACGACCTTTACAAGACTTATGCCGATCGCCAAAAACTGCAAAAAGCTGACCCGCGTTTAATTTGGCGCGGCCCTCCCGGCACTCACGATATTGACTTGGGAATCTCCGTTTTAGACGAGTTACGCGCTTCTCAAACTCGCGAATTAGCAGCAGTTGACCGTCCCAAAATAGAAATTCCCCGCTTTGACAAGTCAGCCTGGGAAGGTGCGGGAGATAGAAGTCAACCAGAAATTATTTCCGGTGCGGATATTGTACTGTTTGAAGGTTGGTTTGTCGGCGTGAATCCAGTCGCTGATGGCAGATTGAACGAGTTTTTGGCGGCTGCACCGTTTCCGATTTCCACAGAAGGCGACTGTCAGTTTGCGCGCGATATGAATGGGAAGCTGCACGACTATTTGCCGCTGTGGAAGCGATTAGATAGGTTGATGGTTTTGTATCCCCGAGATTACCGCCTTTCTCAAGTGTGGCGCAATCAGGCGGAACGGGAAATGAGGGCGGCGGGGAAGTCGGGAATGTCTGAGGCCGAAATTAATCGGTTTGTTGAATATTTCTGGAAAGCGCTGCATCCTGAGTTATTTATTCAGTCAATGCTTGAGGGCGATCGCGCGGATTTGGTAGTGGAAATTTTGGACGATCGCGCGATCGGCAAAATCTGTCGGGCGATCGACCTAAAATCCAGCCTTTAGCGACACTTAAATGTTCGTAGTTATAAACTTAACGTTATACCCAGAATCCGGCAGGGGTTAAAACCCCTGCCTCAAAGCGAAAGTCCTCTGAAGAGGACTGAAGAATTCATCAGTCCTCTTCAGAGGACTTTCGCTATTAGCCAGGGGTTTTAACCCCTGGCGGTCTTTTCGCTCACTCAATTGAGCATTTCTAAATTAGCTACCGGGAGTACCCATTTCAATAGCTTTTTGCACCAAATCGTCAGTAACATTACCCGGTGCACCTGCGGGGTTAACTTCCTTAGCCATCGACAGAAAATCATCGGGATTTCCCTGTGCATCGGCCGGCATTGGGATTTCTTGAGGGGCGGGAATATCAAATTTAGGTGCAGTTGCAGCAGCCGCAGCTTCGGCGCCGGCACTCGTGCGATCGATATCGCTAACGCTGAATTCTTTTGAAGCTTCGTAGTCTGCGGATACATCAACCGCCGGCAACTTTTGTTCTCCAGCTTCCACGCTTTCAGCTATCTGAGCAGCGTCAAATGTTTGAGTGTTATCTAATTCTGTATTTATTTCCGACATCGCCGACTCCTTGCTACTTTTATTTAACAATTCAATATATTTATCGTTACTTAATTACCGACCTTTTTCATCTATCCGCAGATGTATCGTGGGCTTCTATCTCAAGGATGATTTATGCTAGGGCGGCGGCTTAAATTATTTGTGTAAAAAAAACAATTCTACTCTAAGCCAGTGCTCCAAACCCATACATCATAAGTCATTCCCCATGCCCAATTCCCAATTCCCAATTCCCAATTCCCAAATCGCATTACCTCTGGGGGATGGTGACTTGTACTGAGAAATGTTGATATTTATATATTGTGGAAGCATTTTTTAAGGAATTTTATTTATGAACTCACCCGCCGCGACCAATACTCACGCTCTCTCCAACGATACTCAAAACATGGTTGAAAAAATCAACGGGTTGGGTACAGATGAAAAACTGGCGCTGCTCTACTTTGTTTACGAAAAAATGGGAGAGTCAATTACACCCGCAGCTCCCGCCGCCGCCGAACCAGAATTAGCTCCCGTGCTGCTCAATGATTTTTACAATCTTTCTCACGACCAACAATTAAATATCATGCGAGGTATTGTCAACCGCGATGACACGCCTTATTCTCACGCTTACGGAGCTTTAACTGCTAACAATCAGTTGCTGGTTTGGTATGCTTGGGCTATTGATATGGGGGATAAAATTGTCGATATCCCCGAAGGATATGAGGCAACTGAGGCTGTGAATGGTGTGTTAGGTCAAATTGAAGGTCTTGAGTTTGAACAGCAAATTTCGGTGCTGCGGGATGTAGCTAATAATATGGGCTATACCGATGTTAAACCCATTGCTACTCAGGCTCAAGTTGGGAAAACTTCTAGTCTTTAGGAATAAGACAGTTTGTAGTGCGGACTTCAGTCCGCAGCTTTTTGCGGACTGAAGTCCGCACTACGAACAGTTTGTAGTGCGGACTTCAGTCCGCAGCTTTTTGCGGACTGAAGTCCGCACTACGAACGAATTTGATTGTGGTTAATCGATCGGATACGATATAATTAGCGGGCATGAGTAAACCTCATAAATGTCCGCAGTTTTGTATGCAAACTCCGGTTTTAATCTTTGCTAAATTCCTCCTGGATACAGAACCTAATTATGTAGTATGTTCGTAGTGAGGACTTTAGTCCTCAGTTTTTATGAGGACTAAAGTCCTCACTACGAACCATTTTTATTGTGGTGGTTCGAGGGAATATGAGATGAAGTCAAGAAAAAGTGCGATCGCCAACTATTCTTCCTTCTTCCTGATGACTGATGAGTGATGACGTTGGACGTTCGCTCGAATGGGACAGCACTAATGACTAATGACTGCTGACTGCTGACTGCTGACTAATGACTGCTGACTAATGACTTCTTCTATGGCTTTTTGGGGTTAACTTTTCGAGGAATTTCGATCGCAAATCTCGAACCTTTTTCTAGTTGACTTTCGACCGCAATTGTGCCGTCCATCATCTCGACTAAATAGGCGGTAATTGCTAGTCCTAAACCGGTGCCTGGATAGGGGCGGGTTGTGCTTTGGTCGGCTTGATGGAATTTGTCGAAAATGTGGGGCCGATCGGTTTCACTGATGCCGATTCCTGTATCCCGAACGGCGATACTTAGCCGATCGCCCTCTAATTCCCCCAGCTCAATGCAAATGCTGCCCTGATGCGTAAATTTAACGGCGTTGGAAATGAGATTGACCAAAACTTGCCGCAGCCGCAACTTGTCATTAACTATAAACCGATCCTGCAAGCACGCGCTGACGGACATTGCCACATTCTTCTCGGCGGCTTGATTTGGGAATTCCAGGGCGGCATCCATTACTAACTCGGTTAAATCAAATTCTTCAGTTTCTAATTCTGTACGGCCGCTCTCGATTTTGGAGAGGTCGAGGATATCGTTAATCAGCACTAGCAGGTTTTTGCCGTTATTTAAAATGCGCCCCACCATGTCTGTTTGCTGGGCACTCAGCAGTGGTTTGTGCTGGCGCAGCAGCAATTGGGAAAAGCCGATAATCGCATTCATCGGAGTTCGCAATTCGTGGGACATGGTAGCCAAAAATTGCGATTTTAACTTTGCTGCTTCTAGCAGTTGCAATTTTTGCTGTTGAATGCGCCGGCCCTGATTTTCCAGTTCTTCCTGCTGGCGAATTAGCAGCTCGTTTTGCAAGTCTAAAAGCTGTTCCTGCTTGTTTAATTTTTCGATCGCCCGCGCCCTGTTAATCGCGATCGCAGCTTGTCTTCCCATCACCGCCAGCAGTTGCACAGAGCCCCCGTCAATGGCCGTGCTGTCTTGGACGTTGCCGATCGCCAATACGCCCAAACGCCCCGTATCCCCGGACTCGATCGCCGCAGCACAGGCGGCCGCCGGCACTCCCGATCCCGACTGGGAGCGCCACAGTTGAGACTCTCCCGTCGCAAACGCTTTCAGCAGCAGCTTGTCTTGCACGTGCAGGGTTTTGCCTTTCTCAAAGTTGGACGCGCCCCCGACAGCGATCAGTTTGAGGCCGCTGGAATCGTAGTCGGGGAGCGCCACCAGGCAAAATTCAGCTCCGGCGATCGCCTCCACAGTCGCGTCCGCGATCGCTTGCAACAATTCGCACAAGTTACCCGCGCCCTGGCTCAACAGATTTGTAAACCGCTCGATCGCCTGCAAATCACTCGCTGCGTCTATTTTGCCCAAATTTTCGGCTGTGAAGTTAACTTCCGGGCGCCCTTGGCGGCGCAACATTTCTGCTTCTGCTGCGGGCGAGTCCTGAGTTTGTTCGATCGCGTCCATATCTGTGTAGGTTCCCACCCACTCCAAAACTTCTTGAGAGTCTGCGTTGGCGGGCGTTCCTCTGGCGACATTCCAGCGGTAAGCGCCCTCTCGCGCCAGGAGACGAAATTTTATTTCGTAACTTTGGGGCGAACTCGCAGAAGTGCGCGATCGCCCCAAAAGACGAGGACGGTCTTCTGGGTGGACGCGCGCCAGATAGCCAAAACCCAAAGCTGCTGCTACTGGTATCCCCGTGTACTCCTCCCAGCGCTGCCCTAAATAAGTCGCCCAGCCGCTGGCATTTGCTTTCCAAACTATGTGAGGACTTGCCTCCAGGAGGCGATCGTCCTGAGTTGCGCGATCGCAAACTTGCCGTTGAGGGGAGGCTATTTCTGATGCTTTGTATAGTATTTCGCCGTCGGAAAACTCCGAGCGAAAAGAGTTATTGCCGTGATAGTGAGTCATAACTGGTTTTATAAATAAGCATTGAACTAGATCCCTAACACCGACTAAAGAAGCAGTGCTGCTAGCTTTATAGATTTTGACTGCCAATGTGCATCAAAAGTTTTTATAATTTAAATTTATCTCGGTAGTGGTATGTTTACCTCTATCAAGGGGCGGACAATGGGATAATTCAGTTACACTGTTTAAACATCTTCGAGCTTACCTGTCCCGATCGCGCTTTCCCCGCGCCGCAAAATAACTTGACAATTAACTTGCAATCTTGGCGGCTGCATGAGTATGCTGGAACAAGATGTGCGGGCTGTCAAACCCTAAATCAGGACACATTCTCAAATTTACTCAGCTTGGCTGAGTCACTTGACGATATTTTAAAAGTTTAGCGGACTATTGGAAGAAAGATGAGTAAAATTCGCGTTGCTTTAATAGAAGACCACGACCTGACAAGAGTCGGCATCCGCACCGCTTTACAACAGCGTGACACTATAGAAGTTGTAGGCGATGCCGCTAATGCCACAGACGGATTGAAACTGCTTCAATCTTCAAAACCTGATGTGGCAATTGTGGACATTGGCTTGCCAGATTTTGACGGCATTGAACTGACACAAAAGTTTAAAAAATCGATAGTAGCCGACTCAGATCCCGATACCAAAGTTTTGATTCTGACTTTTCAGGACAACGAAGAAGAAGTTTTAGCAGCTTTTGCCGCCGGAGCTGACTCTTACTGCATGAAAGATATCAGCTTCGATCAGTTGTTGGATGTAGTAAAAGTAACTCACGAAGGTAACTCTTGGATCGATCCGGCAATCGCCCGCATCGTCCTGAAACAAGCTCGCACAAAGGAGTCGGCGCCAGAAGAACCGAAGGATGAGGGCAAAAGAGTCACAATTAAGGCAGCCGAACCAGAGTTCAGTCACATCATTGAAACTTACCCTTTAACCGAGCGGGAATTAGAAGTTTTGGAACTGATCGTGCAGGGTTACAGCAATGCTGCCATCGCCGAAAAGCTGTACATTACTGTCGGTACAGTCAAGACTCACGTCCGCAATATTCTCAACAAGCTGTGTGCTGACGATCGCACTCAGGCTGCAGTTCTCGCCCTCCGTTCTGGCTTGGTTGGATAAAGCCTCACCAGCAGGCAAAAGCAAGTTAAAAGTAGGTGCGCACTGCGCACCTTACGCATGAATTTTAGGATGCTTGCTGCGCACCGACCGACTAATTGTTGGCGCTTGTATAGGGTGTTATTCGGCGCACTTGACCACCGAAAATATAGGCTTCAATCTCAGCATCACCAGCCGAATAATATTAGCTTTAAAAAGCTATATTTAAGTCCGCATCTATCCTTGTGCAGATATTTAAAATCATCTTTTTCTGAGTAAATCTACCTTAAGATAGATGCCAAATAATTCTTAGGTTATCAATACTTATGGTTGAGCAATGTAAAGTTAAATATAACAATCGCACCGGACGTTTAGAAGGTTCTTAATTGCTCGAACTCTTGGTTTGCTTCCTTATTTCTTCTACTTCCTTCTTCCTTCTCATATAAATTCCGATCGCACTGCCAATATTGCGCGATGTCACTTCATAAAATCCGCAACCTGGCCCAGATACTCATACTTTTAGGAATAGTTAAGCACTTACAGCAATTATATCCGCAGAGTGATGCTTGAGTTCGCTTCTATTTGCGAGATTAGAAGTATCTACTGCTACTGAAATATCCTAAAAAGAGGCATTATGAGCGCTCCAATTGAATTCAAGTTATTTGCTCCCTACAACAAAGGAGCGGCCTTGATGGGATCTTTTTCTAATTGGGAAGAAATCCCCATGGAAAAGGACGAAGAAGGTTATTTCCGCACGACAGTTGAATTGAAGGATGGCGTTTATCAATACAAATTCCGCGTGCAGTCCAAAAGCTGGTTTCTGGAGGCAGATCGGTGGGTAGATGTGGTAGATCCCTACGCGACTGACATCGACGATCCAACTCAAAACGGCGTGGTTAGAATCAAAGATGGCGATCGCATCGTCGATACCTACGTGTGGCAGCACGACGACAAACCGCTACCTGCCGATCGAGAATTAGTAATATACGAAATGCACGTCGCCGACTTTTCCGGCGGCGAAGCCGATCCCCTCGCCCGCGGCAAGTACGAGCACGTCGTCGAAAAACTCGATTACCTAGCCGACGTACTCGGCGTCAACGCGATCGAACTCATGCCCCTCAAAGAATACCCGGGCGACTACAGTTGGGGCTACAACCCGCGCTACTTCTTCGCTGCGGAGTCCAGCTACGGCACCACAGAAGAACTCAAAAACCTGATAGACGAGTGTCACGGGCGCGGAATTCGCGTCATCATCGACGGGATTTACAACCACTCGGAATCATCCAGCCCCCTGACTCAAATCGATCGCGATTATTGGTACCACCACGCCCCCCGCGATCCAGACAACAATTGGGGCCCAGAATTTAACTACGAATTTTACGACGAAAACTTAGGAACTTACCCGGCGCGCAAATTTATCCGCGATACAGTCCGCTATTGGGTTCAAGAATACCATCTCGACGGCATTCGTTTCGATGCGGCGCGACAAATTGCCAACTACGATTTCATGCACTGGATAGTTCAAGAAGCCAAAAATGCCGTCGGCCCAAAACCGTTTTACACTGTTGCCGAACACATTCCCGAAACTCCCAGCATCACCAATCTAGACGGCCCGATGGACGGCTGCTGGCACGACAGTTTCTATCACTGCATTGTCGAACACATCTGCGGCGATACTTTTGATTTAGAGCGGCTCAAAGAGGTAATCGACGGCAAGCGGCAAGGTTTCTTGGGTGCTACAAATGTAGTGAATTATTTGAGCAATCACGATCGCGATCGCGTATTCTCAGAATTGGGCGATCGCGGGATTTTGGATGAACCAGCATTCAAGCGGGCGAAGTTGGGAATAGTGCTGTTAATGACAGCAGTTGGCGTGCCGCTGATTTGGATGGGCGAAGAATTTGGCGAATACAAAGCCAAAACAATCGAGCAAGCTAAAATTGACTGGACGCTGCTGGGAAATGACATGAATAAAGGTTTGTGGGAATACTACAAAGGCTTGATTCACCTCCGCAAAAACAACCAAGCACTTTACACGGAAAACATCGACTTTTTCCACGAAGACCCCGACTCGAAAGTGTTTGCTTACACTCGCTGGAACGATGAAGGTTCGCGA
Source organism: Oscillatoriales cyanobacterium (assembly GCA_004293365.1). Taxonomy (GTDB): domain Bacteria; phylum Cyanobacteriota; class Cyanobacteriia; order Cyanobacteriales; family Microcoleaceae; genus Microcoleus. Next base: position 20,176 of record RDYN01000008.1, read on the forward strand.
GTTGTGGTAGTGGCAAATTTGTCAGAAAATTATCTAGCGGGTTACAGCGTTCCCCACTTCCCAGCCAACGGAACTTGGCACGAATGGACGGGGAATTATGATGTGGAATCGGGCGATGACAATATTATGATTGATTTGCCAGAATACGAAGCAAAAGTGTTTGTCTGGCAGTAATCTGTCTTCTCATATACGCTTTCACAACAATCAAATAGGTTCGTAGTGAGGACTTTAGTCCGCAACCAGAAGGACTAAAGTCCTCACTACAAACCTGCTTTCACAACAATCAAATAGGTTCGTAGTGAGGACTTTAGTCCGCAACCAGAAGGACTAAAGTCCTCACTACAAACCTGTTAATTTTTAGTTAGGTACGTAGTTGCACTTGGGCGCTCTTTCATATATATAATAAAGAGCGCTTCAGCGCAACTACGTACCTTTGTTTAAGGTTTCTTCTGAGGAATTTTATTTTTTACACGCACCCTACGGCTATTTATCGTTGTGAATGTAAACTACCTATTTTACCCGATCGATTTTCTAGGCACAATTGGGTGGCCGCCGCCGCCGGTATGGGTTTGCTAAAGAAGTAACCCTGACCCATCTCGCACTGAAGCGACTGCAAAAATGCCAACTGTTCTGCTGTTTCCACTCCCTCAGCAATCACCTGTAAATTCAAGCCTTGTCCCAGGGCGATCGCAACTTTCACAATCGTAGCACCGTTGCTGCCGTTCTGCAAATCTGCCACGAAGGATTTGTCTATTTTTAAATTATTCAGCGGTAAGTTTTTCAGAGACCACAGCGAAGAATAACCGGTGCCAAAATCGTCCAGAGAAATCTGAATTCCCATTTGCTGCAACTGCTGCAATACCGACACCGTAAAATTTACATCTGTCATGGCAACTGTTTCGGTAATTTCTATTTCTAAATACTCCGGATTTAACTCGGTTTCTGACAAAATTTCAGCAATGGTTTGTACCGTGTTAGCTTGCAGAAACTGGCGGCCCGATAAATTCACAGCTACCCGCACCGGCGGCAATCCCAATAACTGCCACGCTCGATTTTGCAAGCAAGCTGTCCGCAGCACCCATTCGTCAATTTGGCAGATTAATCCTGTTTCCTCAGCTAAGGGAATAAATCGATCGGGAGCAATCAAGCCGCGTTCGGGATGCTGCCAGCGAATCAGAGCTTCCATGCCGACTATTTTGCCAGTATTTAAGTTTATTTGCGGTTGATAGTGCAGCACAAACTCTGATTTTTTCAGAGCTTTGTAAAGATGATTTTCTAAGTTAAGTTCCTCGGAGACTTGATTGCCGATCGCCCGCGTGTAAAAATGATAATTATTGCGACCTCTCTGTTTAGCTTTGTACATCGCAGCATCAGCATTTTTTAGCAAAGTTTCTGCGTCTTCTCCGTCGTAAGGAGCCAAAGCAATTCCCAAGCTAGCCTTAATATAAAGTTCCCGACCTTCAAAATCAAAAGGAGCGCTTAAACTCTGGATAATTTGCTGGCAAACCTTAGTTGCGTCCTCAGGACTGTTAATATTGTACAGCAGCAAAGTAAATTCATCGCCGCCCCAACGGGCGATCGAGTCCCCCACGCGCAAACAGTTAGTCAAACGCCGAGATACACCTTGCAGCAACTGGTCGCCCACTGGGTGACCGAGAGTATCGTTGACATTTTTAAATCTGTCCAAATCTAGAAATATCACCGCCAGCATTTCTGCGTTTTGGTGAGCGTTAGCTAAAGCTAAAGACAGCCTTTCATTAAACAGCAATCTATTAGCTAAACCTGTTAGTTGGTCGTGAGAAGCTTGATGTCGGATCATTGCCTCGACGCGCCTCTGCATGGCGGCCATGTACAAATGAGTTCCCAAAGATTTTGCTAGCTTCAGTTCCTCGCTGCTCCACTTTTGAGCTGCGTCGGTTTTGATTTCTTTCCAAGCTGCAAAGGACTGTCGGGGGCGATCGCTCCGGGCGTCGGAATTGCAACGGCCAGCCCACAAAATTTCGGTTTCTAGCGCTGCGCGAAAAACGGTGAGACAGCCAATGCACTGTTGGCGGTATTGCAGCGGTACTGCCAAAAATGACCGAATGTCAGCTTCGAGAAAATTTGCCGATAAAGATTTGAGTAGAGGTTCTTGAGAAATATCGGAAATCGCGTACAAGTGCGGGACAATCAAATTAGAAATATTTGTATCAATTGAACTGTAATGCTCGGAATAGAGATTTTGAAAAATACCTAATTGGCTGGTATTATCTGCAGTTTTTGCTCGATCGCCTTGACCGGCAAACCCCACGATCTGCTGCCAAAACTCGCTTAGTTCCAGGTGGGCGTCCCGGGGCTGCTGGCCGCAGGTATAAAGTAAAGCTGGCCGATCGCCAAATTCGGCAGCAAGGTACAACCGCCCTCCCGAACCGCCCAAATGCTTGACAGTTTGTTCGAGAACTGCTTGCCGAATTTCGCCCAGTTCTAGAGGAGAGTGCAGCAAACTGCTAATTTGGTTGACAACGGCTTCGTCGCGTGCTTGCTGTCGGGCTTGAGTGAGGAGAAAAGATTGGGCGATCGCAATTGAAAGCTGATCCACAAGCAACTGCACCATGTTCAATTCTCGATCGCTAAACCGTTTCGATTGGCTGTGGTGAGACACCAACAGCCCCCAAAGCTTATTTTGATGCAAAATCGGCACCGCCAGAGAAGAACGCGCCCCCATAGCCTCCAGATATTCAACGTGACAGGGGTCTACAGGAGAATAGCGGATATCTTCCACTGCTAAAGTTTTGCCGGTTTCGGGACAATCTAACCGATTAATTGTTTGATGCTGCAATCCCACATCTACAATCACTCGCTGCCGCGCTTTGACAAACATGGAGCGGACACTATTGGGAATGTCGCCTGCAGGAAAGTGCAAACCCAGCAGAGATGGTAATTTGTCCCCGTCGATCGACTCAGCAATCACCTCGCCGCTACCGTCGGCATCAAACCGATAAACTTTTACCCGATCGCTTCCTAAAAAGCTGCGGATTTCTCGCGCCGTTGTCGTCAAAATCTCTTGCAGTTCTAAAGAGTTGCGGATGCGATTGGTAATTCGATTGAGTAAAATCTCTTGTTCTAAAGTCGATCTTGACATTTGTCTAACTTTTCTGCGGGCCATCCCTTTTGATCTCCAGGGCTGTTGACAGCATTTTTGCGAGCCACTGTGTTAACTCGCCCTGTATTATAGACTACAACACTTTGGCTGCGTCTGTGGGATTTATTCAACCCCGGGGCGAGAAACCCTGTTTTTAGGAATATTTCGGGTTTTCCCACAAATTTTGGGTTGTTACCGGGTTTATTGAAAGACTTTTATGCGGACTAAAGTCCTCACTACAAACGAATACAGAAACCGGGTTGATGAAACAAGCTTCTGGCTCGAGAGCGCAGAATGCTGGTTCGTCAACCCGGTTTCTCAGTATTTATACCCGGAAATATCCCGTTAAGCCGACTCCCAAATTTCCCGAATTCTGTCCGGCAAAAAGCCCGCTATTTCCTGAATTCGCTCCTGGGACAACTCATCCTTTGTTGCCGAAAATACAGCGGCGATCGCAGTTTCCGGTTTGACTCCCGAAGGAAGTGAGCCTTCTAGTTCCACCCTCCGTGCAAACAAATTGCCATCGATCCCCACAGGTGCAGGCCCGCGCAAAGGCTGACGCACCCGGCTCAGCAATTTTACCAGCGGATTCGTATCTTTCCAGAGCTCGGCTATTTCTGTTTGCAGGGTTTTGTCGTCCGTCGGTAAAACTTCTTTGTGCAGTTCAGATTCCACGCGATCGATCGCTTCTGTTGTCATCAAATCGCGCATGATGCGGTACACCACTTCGGTAATGTCGCGGGCATCAAAAATATCCTCCATGTTACCGTTTACCATCACTTTTTCCAAAAACGGCATATCCTTAGAGGCGATCGGAACTGCTGACCCTTCTTGATGCAGAGACTTAGGAGGGTTCGTCTCCATTTTCTGCAACAGTTTGCGGCCTTTTTCGGTTAAATCAGCTTCTTGAAATGCCACTAAAGGCGGCAGTAATTCAGCCCCTCCGTAAGGCTCCCCGCTAAACTGGGCTTTGATAAATTCTCTTTGGTTGAGGTAGTCCAAGTGACCGAGCAGTTCCGCTTCCGCGACATCTCGACCGACATACTCTTCGGCTGCATTCCTAATTGCCGACTCTCCCCTGCTGCCGTTGCCGCTGGCAATCTGTTTGAGCAAGATGTAAGTCAGGTCGTCTCTAATTGCAATTGTCATCCAAACCTCCTAGGTTAATATCCGCTAAAACTCAAGTAAAAACTGATTTTTTTACTTCTAAAATTGTGATAATTACTACTTAAAAACATTGAAGTCTAAACTAGAGCAACAAGTATCCCTCAGCAGGTGGAAATTGTGAAACTTAAGTGTCAGCCACACTCTTCCTTTAGGTAGATTCACTTAGGACAACCGCCGCCTACTGTTGGTAGTATCCTGAAAAGCCGCCGTCACTCTTCAAAGCAAAAATTAAGCTAGGATAGTTTATTAGCAAGATTTTTCCTAGTTATAGCCTCTTGTTGTCCAGGCTGACGCAACCGTAGAGCGTAAGTTGGCAATTTGCCCGGGGCTCAGTAAAATTATGGAGATGCCAGAGCATCGATCGACTGGTGCAGTCTTTGCCAGAACTTGCAGCGATATTGTACAATCTGGCTAGACTCAAGACTGGCCATCTCAGAGCTACAAATACGAGCCAATCTGTTTCAAGTGCCGGAACGCCACTTGAAGAATGCCTCGGGTAACACTTTTCGATCGTTTTTCGATCTGGATTTATGAAATACCCTAGTTGGAATCAGCATTTGGAATCTTCTTTAAATAGCGGTCAAGCCACACTTGACAAGCGTCCTTTAGTTTTGGCTGTAGACGACAATCACGACAACTTAGAGTTGCTGACGCAAATACTCGATTTATTCGGCTGCGAGTGCGTGGGAGCAGTTGACGGGTACAGTGCTCTTTCGGCAGCAGCCGATCGACTTCCCGACCTAATCGTACTCGACATTTGCCTGCCCGATATAGACGGTATAGAATTAGTCAAGCGCATCAAACAAAACCCCGAGCTCAGACATATTCCGATTGTAGCTGTCACAGCACTAGCAAAAACAGAAGACCGCGATCGGATTCTCGAAGTTGGCTGCATTGCATACCTTTCCAAACCTTTTAACATCAAGGATTTAGAACAAATTATCAGCCACCACCTCAACCATCAGCGGCTTCGGGTTGAGTTTTAGACTTAGAACTCGCATCGCGAACTTTAGGTGCAAACTCCAAAATTGCGATCGTTCCGGTGCGGCCCGTCTCCAAAGTCGCATCGCTGAGCAAATCAGTCACGGCCACACCCAAAACCTCTTTGATTAAGTCTTTCAGCGGCAATTCCAGAACTGACTCTAATTGCGATCGCACCTGGGAAGCCAAATCTTCCTGACCGTTCTGAGCCAGCAGTTTTTCTGGTTGAGTAATCGCATTTTCGATCACAATTATCAATTTATTATCCAAAAGATTGCAGAGCGCCTGACTTGTTTGGTGTCCGAGTACAGAGCGGTACAAAGCTTGAATACCCTGTGCAAGACTCCGTTCTAATTTGCCGCGAGTAGGTACTAAATTTTCACCGGTCATATTTTTTAGGTACAGCAAGATAACTCAAAAAAAACAGTTAACTCTTAAGCCTTAACTGTGACAGCAGATTCGACGTTTATTAAGTAGAACCCGCGATGATCGTGCCGTAGGGATACGAGGCGCCAGTGCCCTTCTGGGTGTCAACAACCAGGCTAAAAACCTTGAAAAATCTGGGTTTTACCCTAAGTCTAGATCCCCCTCGCATCCCCCTTAAGAAGGGGGACTTTGAGCCGACTCTTGTCCCCCCTTACTAAGGGGGACTTTGAGCCGACTCTTGTCCCCCCCTTACTAAGGGGGACTTTGAGCCGACTCTTGTCCCCCATTCAGGGCAGGGGCATCAATCGCGGCTACATAAACCTTACTAAGGGGGACTTTGAGCCGACTCTTGCCCCCCCCTTACTAAGGGGGGTGCCAGGGAGATCTGACCTTGATAGTCAAACAGCATTCTCTGACTGGGTTTGAAGTTAAGTTGACACCACCAAAGGCACGGCGCCGTGTCCCTACCTCTACTCGCGAACAAGCGCAAAAGTGCTGTACAAACAACCGTCGCCCTAGCCGACAGTAACTTGATTGGTTTCCACCCCAGTTGCACCATTAACACCTCTGGCAATTGTCACCAACGTGCTGACAATTTCCTGACTGGGAACCGTACCTTTGAGAACCACCGTACTGCCGTGTTGAGCCACATAAACAGTCTCAATGTCCGCCACATCAGGATTTGCATCGAAAGCCTGAGCCACCCGTTTAGCTAAACCGCTTTGATCGTATTCTCCATTCAATCCCATGCGTTCCGGCGGGATTGTCTGAGTGCTCGCCGCAGCAGGTTGAGCTTGAGCTTGAGATTGAGCTACAGGTGCTTGGTAAGCAGGAGCTTCCACAGTTTCTTGATTTTCCAGTTTTTCTAAACCAAACAGTCTTTTTAGCCAGCCCATAGAGTTTGTCCTCCCACAAAGTTTTTGTTAATAGACAGTTGGCACAGCGCCGTGCAATTCTTATTCTCTATACCGGAAATTGCGATCGCCATCCAGAACGAAGACACCAAGTTGTTACGACCATCAGGCTCGGCCTAAAAACCCGGTCGTTCGAGTTGTCTGTGCCAGTTATAAATACAATTTAGTCTTCTACAACTTCACCGATCATCTGCCTGGAGACATAAATTCTCCGGTTGTCAAACAAATATCTGAGCCGACCCTTCCGGCCAATCAAACTTAAAGCCTTCTTCCCCAACTTCTACAATTTTGTTGTACATCGTTCCCGTATCGGGAAAGTTAGGAATCCCGTAACCGGATAGATAAGTATCCGAAAAATTAGCCACCACGACTGCTCGCGAACCCTCATCGCTCCAGCGGTAGTAAGCGAGCACTTTAGCTTCGATATTTTCGTGGATAAATTCAATATTTTCGGTCAAAAGTGCCGGAAAATTTGTCTGCAGTCGAATCAGGTGTTTGTAGTATTCCAACAAATCACGATTCTGCTGATTGTTCAACAAAGACCATTGCAGTGGATTCGGCTGGTTGGGAGTTTGGCGAGTGGATTGTCCGAACTCTTCGCCCATCCACAGCATCGGTATTCCTACTGCTGTTACTAACAACACCGCGGCCAATTTAGCGCGCTTAAAAGCAGCTTCTGGGTCAAGATTTTCACAGCTTGATTCTGCCAGCAAGTGGTTGCGGTAGTGACTGGCTAAATAATTAAATAAGAGCGCTTGATGGTACTGAGCCTTGGGCAATTCAGTTAGGGGGAAGTAACAATCCGAAAGAGTGGAAATTGCCGCCTGTGGATGATAAAAGTCCCATCGTTGATGATTTTGCTAATTTGAAAATGTATGCGGGTGTGTTGCCGGATGGAGTTGATATTCTTGTGGCTGTGAATTAGAGGGCGGATAAGAAGTGTGTTGAGGCTAAAGGTTACAATTGCGGGGATGCTTACGGGCTTTTGAATAATTTTATTTTCTACGGTGTTTTTCGGGTAAATTGGAATATGGTTGCACCGAGTGCGGCTGCCAAATAAAAGTTATTACTCTTAGGATTTACCCGAAAGAATTGGTTTAAAGCCCAAAACCCCATCGCCCTTGAGAAATTAAAAGAAGACTATTCATTACTCCAATCCTCTTCCTTATGATTGTCAAGAGCACTCATCTGTCAAGCGGTCAACTGTCAACTGAATGAAGGATATTAAAGGCTGGGAGCCAATATTTGGCTAAAAAACCAGGTTTCTCGGCAAGTCTTGTGTTTTTGCAATGACTTACTTATACCAGTAAAGATATAGGCTGGCTGTGCGGGAAGATCGCATTCCTAAAAAATGCTTTCACAGAATCGGGATAATCCCGAGTTTTTTTATTTTAGCTCGGGTTTAAATTCAGCCGTATATGCTAAAATTAAGAAAGCAATTTTTCAGAGGAAAATTATGCAGTCAACTACCGAAAGCCTCATGGGAAAAGTTACCACAACTCTAGTAATTACGAATCGGTTGGATGAAGGGAAAGCAGAAGATGGTTTGATTCCTATTGAGCAAGTCAGGTCTGTCACTCTAGAAAATGTTTTGGTGGATACGGGCGCGACAACTTTGTGTTTGCCGAAAGATGTCATTGCAAGACTGGGTTTGAAAATTCTCAAGCAAGTGGTTGTGGAAACAGCCACTGGCATTAGTGAGGCGAGGATTTTTCAAGATGCTAAAATTTCTCTGTGCGGGCGCGAAGGCACGTTTGAGTGTCTGGAACTTCCAGAGGGGAAAACTCCGCTTTTAGGCGTGATTCCGATGGAAGCGCTGGGAATTGAAGTGGATTTGAAAAATCAAAGTTTGAAGGTTTTGCCCGACGGGCCGACGGAAACTTATTTGACGATTCTTTGATGTTAATTTCAAGGTCGGGGAAGTCAACAGTCAACAGTCAACAGTCAACTGTTTAAGATTCTTTGATATTCTTGAGTTTGGATGCCAGCTAGTCCAAAGGCAGCGCTAAGATGGTTAAGCACTGTTTTGCACTACTCTCATGTCCCAACGCGCCGAAACCTCACACAGCCTGCCAAGTGCATCCCACAACGGACATCATGTGACGACTTCTAACTCCAACAGCCAAAATACGATTCGGATTCGCGGTGCGAGACAGCACAACCTTAAGAATATCGATTTGGAACTGCCGCGCGATCGACTGATCGTGTTTACTGGTGTCTCCGGTTCCGGTAAGTCTTCCCTGGCTTTCGATACAATTTTTGCCGAGGGACAGCGCCGCTACGTTGAGTCTCTCAGCGCTTACGCCCGCCAGTTTTTGGGACAGTTGGACAAACCCGATGTGGATGCGATCGAGGGGTTGAGTCCGGCTATTTCGATCGACCAAAAGTCAACTTCTCACAACCCGCGATCGACTGTCGGCACTGTTACAGAAATTTACGATTATCTCAGATTGCTGTACGGCAGAGCTGGCGAACCGCACTGTCCGATTTGCGATCGCTGCATTGCGCCGCAGACAATTGATGAAATGTGCGATCGAGTCATGGCTCTTCCCGACGGCACTCGCTTTCACCTTCTGGCGCCAGTTGTGCGCGGAAAAAAAGGCACTCACCGCAAATTATTGTCGAGTTTAGCTTCCGAAGGATTTATTCGCGTCAAAGTTAACGGAGAAATTTTAGAACTGTCGGAAAATATCGAATTAGATAAAAATCATATCCACAATATCGAGATAGTTGTCGATCGGTTAGTTAAAAAACCGGGTTTAGAAGAGCGTTTAGTTGATTCTCTGGCAACTTGTTTGCGGCATTCAGAAGGAATTGCGATAATTGAAGAGTTACCGACTGACGAAAATTCTGAACCAAATGGGCCGATCGTATTTTCCGAGAATTTTGCTTGTCCCGAACACGGCGCAGTGATGGAAGAACTTTCGCCCCGGTTGTTTTCGTTTAATTCGCCCTACGGCGCGTGCCCAAACTGCCACGGTTTGGGGAGTTTGCGGACTTTTGCGCCGGAGTTGGTAATTCCTGACGAGAAAGCACCTCTTTATTGTGCGATCGCCCCTTGGTCAGACAAAGACAATTCCTATTATCTCTCTTTGCTGTGCAGCGTTGCTGATGCTTGCGGATTTGCGATCGACACTCCGTGGTTCCGCTTGAGGCCCGAACACCAGCGGGTGATTTTGTACGGGAATGAGTCAAAACAAACCGCAGAAAGCAAAAAGCGAGACAGCAACACGAGTGATTTGAGGAGAGATTTTAAGGGTGTAATTTCCATGTTGCAGCGCCAGTACGACGATACTGGTTCCGATCTGATCAAACAGAAACTGGAACAGTATCGAGTCGATCGCTCTTGCGACGTTTGTCGCGGCAAACGTTTGAAGCCCGAAGCGCTGTCGGTGCGGTTGGGACAATACGGAATTGTCGATTTGACGGGGATTTCGATTCGCGAATGCCGGGAACGAGTCAATAATTTGGGATTGAGCGATCGGCAATTTCAAATATCCGATTTAGCCCTCAGAGAAATCAAAGCAAGATTGCAATTTTTGCTTGATGTCGGATTAGATTACCTGACATTAGACCGTGCAGCCATGACACTTTCCGGCGGAGAAGCCCAGCGAATTCGCCTCGCCACTCAAATCGGTTCTGGTTTAACCGGCGTCCTCTACGTTTTAGACGAACCGAGCATCGGACTGCACCAAAGAGACAACTTTCGCCTGCTGCAAACCTTAACAAAATTGCGCGATTTAGGCAATACTTTAATTGTCGTAGAACACGATGAAGAAACCATGCGCGCCGCCGATCACATTGTCGATATCGGCCCCGGCGCAGGCGTTCACGGCGGCAAAATCATCTCGCAAGGAAGTTTAGAAAACTTGCTAGCGGCCGAAGAATCTTTGACTGGTGCTTATCTGTCGGGAAAACGAGTAATTGAAACCCCCAATGAAAGGAGAAAAGGCAACGGCAAAGCTCTCTCGATCAAAAATGCGAGTCGCAACAATTTAAAAAACATCGATGTGGAAATTCCGCTCGGAAAACTTGTCTGCGTGACAGGCGTTTCCGGTTCCGGAAAATCTACTTTAATCAATGAATTGCTGTATCCGTCTTTGCAACATTATCTGACAAAAAAAGTTCCTTTACCGCCCGATATGGAAGCGCTCAAAACCAAAGGAGAACGCTCTCTAGATGATGTGGTTGATAAGGTAATTGTCATCGATCAATCTCCCATCGGCCGCACTCCGCGTTCCAATCCCGCTACTTACACGGGAGTCTTTGATGTGATTCGAGATTTGTTTTGCGAAACCGTTGAAGCGAAGGCAAGAGGTTACAAAGCGGGGCAGTTTTCTTTTAACGTCAAAGGCGGAAGGTGCGAAGCTTGCGGCGGCCAAGGGGTGAACGTGATTTCGATGAATTTTCTGCCGGATGTTTACGTGCAGTGCGAGGTTTGTAAAGGTGCGCGGTACAACCGGGAAACGCTGCAAGTGAAGTATAAAGGCAAGTCAATTTCTGATGTTTTGAACATGACTGTGGAGGAAGCTTTGGAGATGTTTAAAAATATTCCCAGGGCGGGCGCCAGATTGCAAACTTTGGTTGATGTGGGTTTGGGTTACATTCAGTTGGGACAGCCTGCACCGACGCTTTCTGGAGGCGAAGCACAGCGGGTGAAGTTAGCAACCGAACTGTCGCGCCGCGCTACAGGGAAGACGCTTTATTTGATTGATGAACCGACGACTGGTTTGTCGTTTTATGACGTTCACCACTTGTTAAATGTGCTGCAAAGATTGGTGGATAAGGGTAATTCAATTTTGGTCATCGAACACAATTTGGACGTGATTCGGTGCTGCGATTGGGCGATCGATTTGGGCCCGGAAGGGGGAGATAAGGGAGGCGAAATTATTGTGGCGGGGACGCCGGAGGATGTGGCGGCAAATCCGAGGTCTTATACTGGGAAGTATTTGCAAACTGTTTTGCAGCAGCATCCATTAGGGAGTGCTGTAGCTGTTAGTTAACTGGTTCGTAGTGAGGACTTTAGTCCGCATCAAAATCAGAGGACTACAGTCCTCACTACAAACTGATTAATATGTATAGCAATTAGATCGTAGGGTGTGGATCGATTTTTAATCTCTAGCATTCAATCGCAAAGGGAGCATCTCAGTTTTGCATTTATTATAGTGCTGTCCCCGCTCGCGAGCTGTACAATACTCGCGAGCGGGGACAGCACTCAAAGAAAAAATGCTTTTTAAAAAAATGAGATGCTCCCATCGCAAATCTCCTGGCGACGCACCTTACACATGAGTGGAGAAAGCAATCCCCCAAATCATTGTCTAGGGCGACTTTTGCTCTCATGGTATAAGTTAGCCTAATTCAAATACTGAATATTTTCCGGTACCGAACTAAAAAATTTCCATTCTCCATTAGATTTGCGTAACGTATGTAATATTATCATCTTATTATCTCTGAAAGGTGGGCCCTCAATCTTTGTGGTTGTTTGTTCGATTCTTACTTTGGCTTCGTTTCCTGAAATTCCCAAGATTTCAATTTTTGTGGGTTCGTACTTTAAATTTCTTTTGAAGACTTCTGAAATTGTACTTTTTGTTGGTTGAAAACCAGGAGAGTTTGGATCTACTGTCGCCATATAGGCTTCGGGATTTCTTTCATTCAAAGCTTTGAACTGCCGATCAATTAATAATTTGATTGCTGCTTGCTCGCTGCTGTTATCAGCTATAATTTCTGTTGAGGTTATGAGTCTGGGTGGAGTTAATTGATTGTTGCTTAATTTCGAGTCAATGTTGCTGGTATAACTGCTAAGGAATAACCCTAAGATAAAGGTAGGCAATGCTTTGTTTAAAACTTTAACATTCAAAAGTGACATGGCAAATATAACCTATGAATTTCTTGTTCTACGGTAGCATCTACAGCATCTCATGTCAATTTTAATTAGTTAACTATCTTGAATTGTGGGAGACATTGCCATATTTTGTGCTTTTTTTTGCATGAATTCAATGTCCGATCGCAACCAAGTGCGCGGCCCGCTGCACTGATGAGCAATTAACAGCCCCCACAGTCCTTTTTTGGTTAAAATTGGCACGGCTAAATTGGCGCGCACCTTCATGCTACGCAGAAACAGTCGGTGACATTGATGAATTGGTTCTGTTTCAATATCTGCAATTGCTCTGACTCTGCCACCTGCGTACAAAGCAGCGTATTCGTCGTTAAAACACTCGTCTGGGCCAGTGGAACCTAAGATTGACAGTTCGATCGCACTTAGCATCTCACAAGTCACTCGACCTTGCCACTGCCTGTAAAAATAATACAGTACCGCGCGATCGCTCTGCAACACTTCTCGAATGTCGTACAGGGATTTTTCTACTAATGCGTCGCGCTTGAGAGTATCTGTCAAGCGGTTAACAATGTGTTGCAGGCGATCGCCAGACATGGTACAGACTCCTTATGTTCCTAATTTTGACTGATATCTGTCTTAAGTTTAGCTCTATTAAAGGTAGCAACTGCTAGGATAACTTTACAGCTAGAGGAAGCGTCAAATATGTCTGTGCTAGAAGCTGCTTGGAAACACGAATTTATCGCTACAAACGGCATCAAACTGCACTGTGTCACTGAAGGATCGGGGCCGCTGATGCTGATGCTGCACGGATTTCCTGAATTTTGGTATTCTTGGCGGCATCAAATCCCGGAATTTGCATCAGATTATAAAGTCGTCGCTGTGGATCTCAGGGGCTACAACGACAGCGACAAACCTAAAAATAAATCTGCTTACGTGATGGCAGAATTTGTCCAAGATGTCAAGGGAATTATTCAAGGTTTGGGATACGAAAGCTGCGTTTTAGTTAGCCACGACTGGGGAGGCGCGATCGCCTGGAGTTTTGCCTATGCTTATCCCGAAATGGTGGATAAATTAATTGTGATGAATCTACCGCATCCGGCAAAATTTGCGGAAGGTTTACGCACTCGCCAACAATTGCTCAAAAGCTGGTACATTTTTTTGTTTCAGTTGCCTTTTTTGCCGGAATTTTTAATTAAATTGGGCGACTATCGGGCGATCGATCGCGCTTTGCAAGGCATGGCAGTTGACAAAAGTACCTTTACCCCGTCCGATATCCAAGCTTACAAAGATGCGGCTGCGAAACCGGGGGCTCTGACTGCTACTATCAATTATTACCGCAATATTGCTCGCGGATTTGTCGATCGCCCGCACAGACAAATCCTGGAAGTTCCAACGCTGATGATTTGGGGCGAAAACGATCGCGCCCTCGGCAAAGAGTTAAGTTACGGAACCGCAGATTACGTGCGGGATTTTCAGATTCAATACATTCCCAATTGCAGCCACTGGGTGCACCAGGAACAGCCGCAGTTAGTGAATCGGTACATGAGAGATTTTTTGGCAAGCAAAGCTGTTTGAGCTGATATGCAGTTTGATTCGCTACAAGCCGCGATAGCAAACATATTTTAAACAAAAAAAATGGTTTGCAATTAGGACTAAATTCCTGACTGCAAACATTTTTTATTATAAGCTATTCAACGAAGATTGTATTAAATCTATGTAACCGATCGCCTTAGCCTAAAGCATCTTTGAGGAAGCTGAGTAAGCTTTGTCCGGTTAAAATTTCTGTCGCCAGCAGGGAAACAAAGCCAATCATCGCAAAACGTCCGTTAACCTTCTCGGCGTACTTGGTAAATCCGGTGCTGACTGTGCTGTCCACATACATCTTAGGCTCGACTGCGAAGTTGTTCAGCAGGCCTTGGTTATCAATCATCAGTTTAGGTGAGTTCATTTGTTTTTCTTTTGTTGCTTTATGTTAATTAATGTAACAGAGTGTTAAGTAATGTCAAGGTGATATAACGCACACAACTCTGTGATTCTTGTCACATACTTTTGTCTTTAGATAAAAATGTAAAATTTAAAGTCGTACAACCTTTGCTGCGCGGGCATTGTGCCAGATCGCAAAATTAAATTTAAATGTATAACAGTTTACTTGCGCTGATAACGATTATCATTATATTTATGAGTCAACCTACAATCACCGCCGTAGCGGGGCCGCCCGGAAGTGGCAAAACTACCTGGATTCGACAGCAGCTAGCAGCCGAGACAGCACCCGTGCTGTATTTCTCCCCCGGAAGCGGCAATGTGCCGATCGACCAAACCTGCATCGCCGCCGGATTCCCCCAAATCAAAACCCTCACAGACGGCGAAGAGTCCCTACTCGCGAAACACCTGGCAAACGGCGTTTCAGCCTACATCGAACTCGGATTTCACCTGCAACTGACAACACTAGAAAACCTGCTCCAAAGCTTCCCCAGCCGCCGGATCGGTGTAGTGCCACCGGAAATTAAAGACACCGAATGGCATAAGTGGGCGGATGTAATTGTCGAGGGAATAGCCGTTAGCGGGGAAGCGGACAAACTATCAATTTGGCGCAGCCCCACCAAGGGACAAGTCCTCGATCCCGCCAGCCTCGATATGTTTTGGTACCAAGAAATGACCCAAGGAGCCTACGGCAAAGTTCACAGAGCCAAAGGCATCTTTGACATAGCCGACGGGCGATCGTTCTACTTCGACTTCGCCGCAGCATTTCAAGAAACCGCCCACGAAGAATTGCCACTTCCCCGCTGGCTCGAAGGCCGTCCCCAAAGATTTAGCGGCATAGAAATAGTCGGCGAAAACCTCGACGAAACAGCATTAGGACAAACCCTAGAAGATTGCTGTCTGTCCGAAACAATCATGTTGAATTACCAACAACAAGTCAAACAATCACTATCATTAGGAGAAGAAACAGCATGAAAATAGCAGTAATGTCCTGCATTCACGGCAACTACGAAGCCTTAGATGCAGTGCTGTCAGACATTGACGAACAACAAGCCGACAAAATCTTTTGTCTCGGAGATTTAGTCGGTTATGGGCCGAATCCCCACGCAGTAGTAGAAATGATACGCTCCCTCGACATTCCAACTTGCATCGGCTGTTGGGACGAAGATATAGTCGAAGGTTTAAACTCTTGCGAATGCAGTTATCCATCAGTTTTAGCAGAAAAAAGAGGCAAGTTAGCCCACGAATGGACTAACGCCCAAATCCCCTTTGAAACCCGCGAATATTTAGCTCAATTG
The DNA here is from genome assembly GCA_004293365.1 of Oscillatoriales cyanobacterium. Taxonomy (GTDB): domain Bacteria; phylum Cyanobacteriota; class Cyanobacteriia; order Cyanobacteriales; family Microcoleaceae; genus Microcoleus. Next base: position 35,899 of record RDYN01000008.1, read on the forward strand.
CCGCACATTTTGCGAGAAGACAATATGTGTTTCGTGCATGGCAGCCCCCACAGCAACCACGAGTATTTATTACCAACAATGGATGCTTTTGCTGCTTTAGAACGGGTATTTTATACAGGTGCTGACGTGCTGTTTTGCGGTCACACCCACGTCCCCTACGTCCGCACTTTAGACGCTGGACAAATGCAAATTCAGGTGAGCGGGCCGAGCGTTGAAGGAGAAAAGTATTTAAATTTTACGGCTCCTTTAAAGCGGATTGTGAATGTCGGTTCCGTAGGAGAACCGCGCCACGGTAGACCGAATGCTACTTACGTTATTTACGATACTGATGCGGAACGGGTGACTTTGCGAGAAGTGGAATATGACTATCAGGCAACTTGCGCTGCAATTATTGAAAAAGGTTTGCCGCCGATTTTTGCTTGGCGTTTGGCTAGGGGTTTGGAATATGCCGAAAAAGCTGACGATCCAACTCATGTTTGCGAAAGGTAGTCGATAGTCATTAGTCATTAGTCATTAGTCATTAGTCAATATGTCCTTGCGAGGAACGAAGCAATCCCAGAAACTTGAGGTCAGTTCTCAGTATGTTGTGAACTCTTCTCTTCTTTTCTCTTCTCTTGCTTCGCGTCCTTCGCGTCTTCGCGGTTCATTAAAAACATCCTCTAAAAACCATCCAAACTAACCAGACAAAAACTATTGTCGTCCTAAGAATCAACAAAACAAATGAAAAACTGGGCAATTTTAAGTGGAATCGAAGGAAATTTGACAGCTTACGAAGCTGTACTCACTGACATGAAACGCCTGAAAATTCGCGTTGACGAATTATATATCTTGGGCGATTTAGTAGGCCCGACAGCGGAGTGCGAAAAGTTAGTTGAACGAGTTCGATCGCCCAAACGAGGAGAAATCGAACCTCAAGTATGTATCGGGTGGTGGGAAGAACAGTGTTTTAACCTGCACGGGGTGGGTGCAAACCCTGATGTTGCAGAATTGCGACAAAAATACAGTGCAGATACGATTAAGTTGCTCTGGGATTCGGTTAGCCGCAAAAGTGTAGAGTGGTTGCGCTCTTTGACTTTTGGCTTTCACGAGTTTGACTGTTTGTTGATTCACGGGAGTACAGTTAGTGCTGCTGATGAACTTACCCCGGAAACTCCGCCGCCTGTGATGCTCGATCGCGTTGTGCGCGCTGATGCTAATACTTTGTTTTGCGGGCGATCGGGCTTAGCGTTTGAGTATCAATTACATGGAAGTATTATCAATAACTCCATCGAAACTCTTGACTCTCAAGAGCCGCCGTCAACGGTCTCTGCAACCCCGCGGCGGGTGGTTGGAGTGGGGAATGTCGGTCGTTTTCCCGATCGGGCAACTTACACCCTTTACGACCCCGACACCGACATTGTGAAGTTCAGAAACCTCTCCTACAACACCCGCAAAGGCTTTGGAACCTAGCTTTTCCCTGTCGCGATGCCTTGCAAAAATCCCTAGGGTGACGCACTCTAAGAGCCTGAGAAACCGGGTTTCTTGTCAGCGGATGACGGAAAGCCTAGGTTTTTGTCAACAAACCCGGTTTCTTTGATTTTGCGTAATTCCCGAATTTGCTAGTTGACATAATTTATCAATTAGTTTAAACTCCATATTGTATTCAAAGTAGCGGTGAATCCCATGACTTTTTCCACCTACACTCCAGCCTTGTACGCTAGTTTCAGACACCAGACTTTCACCTGCCGCCAGTTAGTCCCCGTGCCTTCTAAAGGCTTGCTGCGAATAGAACGGGGAGCTGTCCGAGCCGTGACTTGGAGCGAGCAGGGGACACCAATTACGCTGGGATATTGGGGAGTAGGAGATGCGATCGGTCAGGCGCTGTCAGGCGTGCAACCTTATCAAATTGAGTGCAAAACTCATGTAGAAATTAGCTACATTCCGGAAAATTTGTGCGATCGATCCTTAGAGGAAATTTTCAAACACATCCAGCAAACTCAGGAATTTTTCTGCATACTTCGCACCGAATCTCTGCGCGATAGACTGCTGCAACTATTGATTTGGTTGGGTAAAAAATTTGGTCGCGAAGTCGCACAAGGAGTGTTAATTGATTTGAGATTGACTCACCAGGAGCTTTCTGAAGCTATTGGAATTACGCGGATTACAGTAACGCGGCTGATGGCGAGGCTGGAAGAGGAGGGATTTATCGATCGATCGCGCCCTCAATACATTGTTTTAATACCAATTTTAAAAAACAATGCAACAGTATTCTTGTCCCCCCCCTTTACAAGGGGGGGCTAGGGGGGGTCGAAGAGTGTTGCACCATTTTAGAAAAATGGTATAACTTCGCGTTTTTGACATGGGATTAACCTGGAAAAGGATAACAGTGAAGTGTTCAAGAGTCATCAGCTAGCTGAGCAATAATTCTAGGGCTTGCGCTTACAGCACATTTTAGATATTATGAGAATGATTATCATACCCGGTCTAGTGCGATCGCCCGTATCGGCTGGATTTCAGCTATGAAGTGCGACAAAGCATTTGCCTTGGGATGCTTAGCGGCGTTCCAAATTAACAGCAGGGCCTCTACAATTAATTAACGAGGGACAATGACTAATCTCACTGTACAAACCCCAGATTTAATTTCTGAACTTCCCAAAAAAGGAATGCCCGTAACCATAATTACCGGCTTTCTCGGCAGCGGAAAAACCACTTTACTCAATCAAATACTCAAAAACCGCCAAGATTTAAAAGTAGCAGTTTTAGTTAACGAATTTGGCGATATTAACATCGATTCGCAGCTACTTATTTCTACGGAAGACGACATGGTAGAACTGAGCAACGGCTGTATTTGTTGCACGATCAATGAAGGCTTAGTCGATGCCGTCTACCGAGTTTTAGAACGGGAAGACCGCATTGATTGCATGGTAATTGAAACCACTGGCATTGCAGATCCACTGCCGATTATCCTGACATTTCTCGGAACGGAATTGCGCGATTTAACCAGTCTAGATTCTGTCCTGACTGTAGTCGATAGCGAAACATTCACTACCGATCATTTTGAGAGCGAAGCAGCTTTAAAACAAGTAGCTTTTGCAGACATTGTGCTGCTGAACAAAACTGATTTAGCTCCCTCCGACAAAGTAGAAGAGTTAGAAGCTTACATTCGCACAATCAAGGAAGGAGCGAGAATTTTATACTCTCAACATGGAGAAGTTCCTTTACCATTAATTTTGGGTGTAGGTTTGACGCAAGCCGATTTTTTCGATAGTTTTGAAACCGAGGAAAAACACCATCATCACGAACATGAACATCATCACGAACATAAGCATCATCACGAACATCACGATCGCGGACATCACTCCAATCACTTAGACAATGACGGATTTGTTTCGCTATCATTTCAGAGCGATCGACCTTTTGATGTCCACAAATTCCAAGAATTTCTCACCGAAGAGATGCCCTTCGATGTATTTCGTGCCAAAGGGATACTATGGTTTGCAGACAGTCCGATGAGGCACATTTTTCAGCTCAGCGGCGCGCGCTACGAACTAAATGCTTACGAATGGTTGACCCCACCAAAAAATCAACTCGTAGTCATCGGCCGCAATTTAGATACTGCTCAAATTCGAGAACAACTTAACAGTTGCTTAGTTTAAGATTTCATCAATCTAAGCATCACGTCTAGTATTATAGCCGACCCATTAGACACTTAATTCCGCCGTTAGTAGTTGCATTTTTTGACAAGAAAAATTATGTAACTATCAACGGCTATTTTTACAATATCAGCTATAAAAAAAATCCAAAAAAAACTAAATATTTTCATGTTGCATTTTGTAAATATTGTTATAATTAGGTAGCAACAAAAAGTCCATATCCACTGTCAAACATTTTTACAAACTGCAAGCATGACTTTATCTACTCGCCCAGAACTGACTTCTCCCAATGGTGTAGTGTCATCAATTCCTACCCAATCTCAACCTCCTGTCTCAGATGAAGAAATGAGACAAGCAGTGCGTACATTGCTGCTAGGATTGGGAGAAGACCCAGATCGTGAAGGGTTGCGAGATACACCGAAACGAGTTGTCAAAGCCTTGCAGTTCTTAACTGGAGGTTATCGTCAATCCCTCGACGAACTGCTTAACGGAGCAGTGTTCACAGAAAATGCTAACGAAATGGTGTTAGTTCGGGACATCGATATTTTCAGTTCTTGCGAACATCACATCCTGCCAATTATTGGCAAAGCACACGTTGCGTACATTCCCAACGGGAAAGTAATTGGCTTGTCAAAAATTGCTCGAATTTGTGAAATGTACGGTCGCAGATTGCAAGTACAAGAACGCTTAACCGCACAAATTGCGGATGCACTTCAAGGATTGCTAAAACCTCAAGGTGTAGCAGTTGTAATTGAAGCAACTCATATGTGTATGGTAATGCGCGGCGTGCAAAAACCAGGTTCTTGGACAGCGACTTCAGCGATGCGTGGCGTGTTTGCTGAAGATTCCAGAACTCGTCAAGAATTCATGAGTTTAATCGCGCACAAATCAAGTTTTCACTAGCTAGAATTGTCTGCGAAGAATTGCATATTTACCAACTAAACAAAGAAAAGAGAGTCATATTGGATTACCATATTTCTCTCTTTCCCTTTCCTCCCTCTGCGCCCTCTGCGCCCTCTGCGGTAAAAAATCTTATGTAAACTGAATATGGATCAAAAATATTTGTGGATTGAAGCTTTAAAATTTAACGATCGAGGTTTGATTCCAGCGATCGCCCGCATTCGATCGAGATGGTACCATTGTAATGATGGCGTGGTTGACATCCACCGGGTGCGTAAACGCACGGGGATTCCCAAACCTCACGATTTAGGTTTCTGCTTCCGTCCCTTGCGGGTTTTCGCACCAGCCTTAACAGATTTACTCTGTTCGGGTCTTACAGTCGCTCCACAGACTGATACGGCAAGCCCTGCCGCCAAAATATTCTTTGCTGCATTGATGTCTCGGTCGTGGTGCGTCCCACAGCTAGGACAATCCCATTCCCGGATATTCAACGGCATCTTTTCAACTATGTGTCCGCACTCAAAACATCGTTTGGAACTCGGAAACCATCGGTCAATCTTGATTAAAGTGCGACCGTACCAGTCGCGTTTGTAGTCAAGTTGTCTGACCAGCTCACCCCAACTAGCATCACTTATGGCAAGAGCTAGTTTCCGATTTTTAACCATGTTCTTCACAGCTAAATCTTCGACGGCGATGGTTTGGTTTTCGCGCACCAACCGCGTTGTTAACTTGTGAATGTTGTCTTTCCTTGCATCAGCAATTTCTTGATGCACTCTCGCTACTTTGAGTCGTGCTTTGTGGCGGTTGTTAGACCCTTTCTGTTTCCGACTTAACGCTTTTTGCGCTCTTGTGAGCTTGCGATATTTTGCCTTGAATCCTTTGGGGTTGAATTTTTTTTCGCCAGTGCTTAGAGTGAGTAAACTGGCAATCCCCAAGTCAATGCCGACTTGACTATCTGTTTTGGGTAGTGCTTCGATTTCAACATCTACCAACAGAGAGACTGACCACCTGCCAGATGGTGCAAGCTTCACTGCAATAGTTGATGGTGTCGCACCGCTCGGCAGTGTTCGACTCCAGCGAATAGGCAACGCTTGGGTGCATTTTGCTAAGTAGACCTGTCCGTTTTTAAACTTAAAAGCAGATTTGGTGAACTCAGCACTACCACCATTGCGTTTCTTTTTGAAGTTGGGGTATTTCGCCCGCCCGTCAAAAAAGTTGGTATAAGCTGTTTGCAAATGTCGCAAGCATTGTTGCAATGGTACGCAGCTAACTTCCGAAAGAAAATCAAGTTCTTCGGTTTTCTTCCATTCGGTTAACATTGAAGAAGTTTCAGCATACCCTACCCTTGAATGGTCTTTGTACCAAGCTTCAGTTCTTGCAGCTAAAGCACGGTTATAGACCAAGCGAGTACAACCCAATGTACGTCGCAACAAACTTTCTTGTTCCGGCGTTGGGTAGAATCGGTAGCTGAAGGCTTTTAGTGTCATACTCACCTTGAGTGCGTTACTTTCACATTCTAGCACGTCTTGTGTGAAATGGTAGGTTTTAACAAAAATTTAAGTAAAGCCGTTCTAAAAGGACGGGGTTTCTAACCCATTTTTTTGATGAACAAAAAGTCGATCGAGAAAACTCTCGCCACAGGAGAAGCCCACTATTGGAGCCGATCGCGCTCTGAATTTTGGCACAAAGGCGCGACATCCGGGCACATCCAAAAAGTCAAACAAATATTTTACGATTGCGATGCGGATACTATTCTGCTCAAAATAGAACAGATTGGTGAAATAGCTTGTCACACAGGCGTGAGGAGTTGTTTTTTCAATTCCGTAGCGCTACCACTGCGCGCCATGCAATAATAATAATAATAATGATTATCATTATTGCCTCTAGTTCCTATGTCATCCGCAAATAACGTCGAGTCCGCCGTTCCCACTTCAAACACTCAAAATCCATCCGTCATCACCATCCGTCCCCGCCGCCTCCGCCGTGCACCAGCTTTGCGGCGCATGGTACGAGAAAATCATCTGACAGTTGACGACCTCATCTATCCGATGTTTGTGATGGAAGGAGAAGGGCAAAAAGTTGAGATTGCTTCCATGCCCGGTTGTTATCGCTTTTCCCTCGATTTATTGCTACAAGAAATCGCCGAATGTTGGAATTTGGGGATAGGCGCGATCGCCCTTTTCCCAGTAATCTCAGAAACCAAAAAAGACGACACCGGAACCGAAAGCTACAACCCGGGCGGATTAGTCCAGCAAACAGTCAAAGCCATCAAACAAAACATCCCCGAAATAATCGTAATTACCGACGTAGCCCTCGACCCATTCACTTCACACGGACACGACGGCTTAGTTGACGAAAGTGGTAAAATCCTCAACGATCCAACTGTGGAAGTTTTAGTAAAAATGGCAGTTTCTCAAGCCGCTGCCGGTGCAGACATGGTAGCACCTTCCGACATGATGGACGGCAGAATCGGCGCAATTCGCAAAGCCTTAGATGCAGCGGGATACATCGATACAGGAATCCTTGCTTATTCAGCAAAATATGCCTCAGCCTATTACGGCCCCTTCCGCGATGCCCTCGATTCTGCTCCCAAATTTGGAGACAAAAAGACTTATCAAATGGATGCAGCAAATGCTAGGGAAGCGCTGAAAGAAGTTGCTTTGGACATCGCAGAAGGTGCAGATATTGTGATGGTAAAACCAGCTTTGGCTTATCTCGATATTATCTGCCAAGTGCGGGAAGCAACTAATTTGCCCGTGGCTGCTTACAATGTCAGCGGCGAATACGCGATGGTAAAAGCGGCGGGACAGTTGGGCTGGATTGATGAAAAACGGATTATTTTGGAGAGTTTGACGAGTATCAAACGGGCTGGTGCTGATTTGATTTTGACTTATTTTGCGAAGGAAGTTGCTTTGATGTTGAAGTAAGAGGGATTTTTTAACCGCAGATGCACGCCCATCAACGCAGATGCTTTTTGAGACATAGCAACCGATGAAAGTCGATTAGGACAAATTGTAGGGGCGGGTTCAACAACAGATAAATGCACCCAGCCTAGATATATATAAACCCGCCCCCCACGACTATATCTGCGTTAATCTCAACTAATTTAAGTTGTCGGGATTGCCTTGAGCAGATAAGCGCGAGTTCCCGTTAAAGTCGCGCCCTTGGCATCTCTGTACGTGTAAGTTCCGTAGGCAGAAATATCGCCGAAGTTATTGATGCCACTAGCGCGAGTCAAAGTCACTTGCTGGCCGCCAAAGCTGGGATTTGTGAGTAGCAATTTATTCAAGTCTTGGAGTTTACCGTTGTTCCAGACAAAAGCGCGGTCTTGAGCAGACATATTTTGCGAGTAGCCGACTACTTGACCGAATTGGTTGATGCCGGCGGTTTGACCGATCGCGCCGCCAAAGCTGCCGAGGTCAATTTTTTGACCGTTTTGCAACAAAAATGGCGAACTTGTGGCTGTGGCGCCGGTGCCGCTGCTAGTCCAACCGATGATTTGTCCGCTATCGTTGATGTCGCGGGCTATGGCTTGTTCGGATCCAAATGTGCCGAGGTTGGTGAGCGTGTATTTACCGTCTGCGCCTTTTTCCCACTTCACGGCGGTGTTGACAGTTTTGTCGTTGAGTCCGTCACTGTCAATTTGTCCGACGATCGCACTTTTATTGTTAATTCCATTTGCGGTACCAGTGTCACCGCCTAAATCGGGCAGCGGGCTTATGGAACCCTGGTTTACAGAGAAAGGTCGGCTGCGATTGGCCGCCGTCGCAGTTCCACCGGGCCCGTAAATGTGGCGGCCGGCGATTTCGTTTTTGTTGTTGATGTCGAAGAAATAGCTTTCTACACCTGGCAAGTCGGTGATTTGCAGGCTGTAGTCAGCCCCATCTTTCTTTTGCCACAGCAAGCCGCGGTCTGTGGCTTGACCGGCAATTTCATCGCTTGTACCGGCGATCGCACCTAAGTCATTGATAGCTGCGGTAAAGCCACCACCACCCCGTTGAGTAACCTCTTTTCCGGTATTCTCACCGCCGCCATTTTTCACGCCGGTGCTAGTCAGCGGCTTGAGTTCCCCGTTTTCCCAAATAAACCCTTGGTTGCGGAACCCCGTGCCGAGCACTTCGGTGGTTTGGGAACGGCCGACTATCTGTCCTCGGTCGTTAATGGCATTAGCTTGGGTGGCATTGCCTGTGGGTGCGATCGCACCTAAGTCAATAGCCTGGTAGCGGTAGAGGGGTATATCGGCCGAAATTATTGCTTTCTCGACTCCCGCAGCTACATTTGTGACCATTGCCAATAGGTCATCTTCGGCTTTGACGAGGGTGTTGCCCCCTTCGATGACAAGGGAGATGGGTTTACCTGCGAGGCTGCCACCTAAGCGCAGTTTATCGGCGATCGGATTAAATCCAGATATGGTAACAGAACCTTCGCCTGCTTCGAGAACGATTTGATCGCTGCCATTGCCGACAGAAACTGCATCGTTGCCAGTTCCTGGTTTAATCAGGTTATTGCCGTCGCCTGCATTGATGTTGTCATCGCCTTTACCGGTGTAAATTTGGTCGTTTCCGTTGCCTGCGGTAACGAAATCGTTGCCGCTGCCTGTGACGACGCGGTTGTTGCCTTTGCCTGCAAAGACGGTGTTGTTGCCATCTGAGCCGTTGATGATGTCGTCGGCTGCTGTGGCGTAAATTGTATCGTCGCTGGGGCTGCCGGTGATGGTTTTATTGCCGTCGCTAGCAAAAATTGTGGTTGCTGTCGATCCGGCATCAATAATGTCTTTACCTTCGCCTGCAAAAAGAGTACCGCTGCCGTCGCCGGTGATTAAGCTGTCATTATTTGGGAAATTAATTTGTGAAGCGGTTCTTTCTGCATTGAGGCTGCTTGGTGAGCCGATCGACTTTGACAACAGGCTTTCTGCCGCTGATAAGCCGCTGGATATTCCTAAGTCTGCAAATATGCTGTTGGGAAATAGAGAAGCATCTGTATTTGAGGATGTATTGAACACCTTATCGGGAACCATTGAGAACTCCTTGGAAAATTACGATTAAACGGTATTGAATTGCGTGTAGATCGGCACCCCAAAGTCCTACTTTAGGGAACAATATTGATGCTATAATCTCGAAAAAACCTGACGAGAATTGAGTTGATTTCTTAAAAAATCAACAATAATTTACCTGGATTCCAGGGCAAACGCATCTAATGAAATAATTTTTCCCGCCTAGCGTTTTTAGCTTTCACAAGCGCTATCTGCAGGTCAGTCGATTTTAGATTTTAGATTTTAGATTTACTTACAGACGAATCTGAGAGCTTGAACTTTGGTCTAAAATTTTTGGCTCTCCACGACAGGAGTCGGACAGCAAGTATCCGTTTTTGGGCGGGTCAAGCAATGTCAACAAAACACAGCAATCTCGATCGAGATCCGCCCTTTCTCTGACACGCTCGGATTATCTTCTCAGTCAAAAGACTAGGAGAATCATGTATCTGCAATTACTTTGAAGCGGCTGGCTCCAATTAATCTAGACGAAGTAGATTGTAAAGCCTATTGCTAATAAAAGTCAACTAGCTTGTCTAAAATAATTATTTCTTTTACATCAGCAATCTTTGTAACTACCTATCTACAAAGGTTTCACGGCTGAAATCAGTTATCTGCCGTTCTCGTTAATAAGAATTATTCCAATAAGATTTCTTAAGAATTGTTTAAGAAAACTAGCCGATTAACGGGTTGGGCTTAAAATCCTTGTCGCAACTAACTCTTGAGTATTATTTTCAATAAATGCCATGAATTTAAAACCGCGCAAGTCCCTGAATTCGACTTTAGTTCTCGTTTGTCTGGCAGTTAGTTCCATCGCTGGTACAGCCAATATTAGTTCTAAGTTGCAAGAAACTGCGCTCTTATCGCTCCTGCAACCCGAAAGCGCGATCGCCCAAAGCCCTATTCGCGAGTCTCAAGATGCGATCGTCCGCTGGAACGCTCTCACATTAGATATAATCAAAACCGAAAAAACATCGCCCCCAATGGCAGCCCGCAACTTAGCAATGGTTCACGCTGCCGTTTACGATGCGGCGAACGCTGTTTCCCAAACTCACAAAGTATACAAAGTGCCAGTGCAACCTCCCGCCGGCACATCAGCCGAAGCAGCAGCAGTAGCAGCAGCCCACCGCGTGCTAGCAAATTTGTACCCGAAACAAACAGCAACTTTAGATGCAGCAAAAACAGCATCTTTAACCGCCATAGCTGAAGGGAAATCAAAAACCGACGGCGTACAATTGGGAGAATTTGTAGCAGGCAAAATCTTAGAATGGCGCAAAGATGACGGCGCGAATACTGAGGTGACATATACTCCAGTTAATCAACCCGGTTATTGGCAACCCATACCGCCAGATTTGAAACCTGCCTCGATGCCGCACTGGAAAAATGTCAAACCTTTTGCCATGACAAAAGGTTCCCAGTTTCAGATTGCAAATATGCCAAGTTTGACTAGCGAAGAATACACAGCAGAGTTCAACAAACTCAAAGAATTAGGAGCAAAAGATAGCAAGACTCGCACAGCCGATCAAAGTGCGATCGCGAAATTTTGGCTGAACAATCCAGGTACTGTCACTCCTCCCGGACATTGGAACCAAATTGCTGCGGATATTGCCGTTCGCCGCAGCAATACCTTCGAGCAAAACCTGCGTTTATTTGCAGTGTTGAATATCGCCCTCGCCGATGCCAGCATCATCGACGGCGACCAAAAATATACCTTCAATCGGTGGCGGCCGCTTACAGGAATTCAGCAAGCAGATAAAGACGGCAATCCCCAGACAACCGCCGATGCAAATTGGACGCCTTTATTAAATACTCCATCTTCCCCAGCTTATGTTTCTGGACACAGTACCTTTGGCGGTGCAGCGGATGCAGTTTTGACTGCTTTTTTCGGCGATAATGTGAGTTTTACCGCCGTCGCCGATGCTTCGGTAAATTTGCAGCCTCGGGCTTTTAAAAGTTTGACGGAAGCTGCGGAGGAGGCCGGGATGAGTCGCGTTTACGGCGGTGCTCATTGGCCCTCGGACAATCGGGATGGGTTGAAGGCGGGCAGGAATTTGGGCAAGTATGTTATGGAGAAGTTTTAGTAACAGCTTAATATCCACTAAGAAACCCGGTTTCTGTTGAGAAATCTCAGCCCAGCAAGGAGATATCTACAGAGAAACCGGGTTTCTGGTCTGGATACGCAAGTTTCTATATAATTGTTGAGAGCGAACCAATCAAATTTTCGCAGTCATTTTTTATGACATCAAACATATCAGAAGTGCCACAGCAAAGAAATGACCGCAGAATTTTTTGGACGCTAATTTGTCTGACCCTGTTGGGACTGGCATTCCGGCTTTATTTGGCGTGGCGCACCAACCAAACTCTCCCCGATACCCCCGCCCGTCTCACAGGCGACGAACCAGGCTATGAAGGTTTGGCATACTGGTTGCTGAAGGGTCATTTTTTTGAGTGGGCGGGCCGCACACCAGTTTATCCATTTTTCATAGCTGGATGCTATGCAATTTTTGGTCGTTCTCCCGCATCTGTAGTCTGCGTACAAGCTTTTTTGGGGGCCACAATTATACCGCTAACTTTTATCCTGGCACGGCGTTTTACTGGCCCTCAAAGTTCCTTAGTCGCCGCTGGATTAACTGCGCTACATCCCTCCCTAATTCTTCATGTCAGGCTGCTGCAAACAGAAATTTTATACGCGCCTTTAATGATTTTAACAGTGCTTGGCTTGCTGCGAGCATTGGAACGGCCGCAGTGGCAAAAGTTTTCATTAGCAGGTGCGTTGTTGGCAATTACGAATCTTTGTCGGCCGACAGCGATGTTGTTTCCATTAATTGTGCCACTATTGATGCCGCGCCAATGGTCTTTTAAACGCAAGATTGCTTTGTTTGTTGCTTATTTGGGCGCAATTATCATCATTACTACACCTTGGACTTATCACAATTATCGAACTCACAAGACTTTTTTGATTTACAGTGTTTCTACGGGGCTGCTGTGGCAAGGAAGTCCAGAGTTTTATCATTTTGCCTACGAACAACTGCCAAAACGCCATATCCTTCAAATTTGGCAGGAAGAACTGAATCCGGCTCGGAATGGCGGACACGATGTTTTTACCATTGAGGGCGATCGCTATTTTACCAAACGGGCGATCGCTTCAATCCTCCGCGAGCCTGCTGTGTATCTCTGGTATTGTTTGCAAAAGGCAGTTTATTTATGGTTAGGAAACCCTTTAAGTGACTGGCCTTATCACGCTATGTTTAATGTGGAGGCAATGCGGCTATTCTTTTCGCAGCAACGGATTGTCGGCATTTTAGTGTCGCGAATTTTACCTGTATTTGCGGCTTTGGGCGCGATCGTTTTGCGGCATCGCTGGCGGGAGTTTTTGCCACTGTTTGCAGTCTGCGGCTATTTTACTTTGATCCATGGGCTCACTTATGCAGAAGTTCGCCACAGCGAGCCACTGCACCCGATTTTGGCGATCGTAATTGCGGCGGCGGCGGGGCAGGTTCAGCGCCGGTTGAAGTTAATGATACCAATTTAAAAAATCCTTGCTACATTGAGATGTCAAGCAGTTAGTCATTAGTTATCAACGTAGTGTTATCAAAAACTCTAATTCGGAATTTCACGATCGCCCTTTTAATTGCCATCGGCATAGAGTTTTTCAGCGGAACGACAACTTTTGCTCAAAACATCGCAACAATTAAATTCTCCGGCACTGCTGCGGGTGTCAGCACTCGCTACATCGGTGCAGTCGAGGGCAACATCAACTTTGACCTCAAAGATTTGCAAGATTTGGGAATTAATACATACCGCATTTACGGCGGGATGTCTCGATGGGAATCGGAAGACGATGACGGTAAATACGGGTGGCCGGAAATATCCCAAATTAAGGCTAATCCAAATATTATTAATTGGGGGCATTGGGATAAAATTATGACCGATCCGCCCCGGGGTAGCGATTATTCGTGGTCTGGAGAACCTGGCACTGTTTGGCAAGGCAATGCCAGGACTATTTTTAATACTCTCAAACAAGCAAATATTCGTCCCGTTGTCAGCCTTCGCAATGTGGACAGTAGCTGGAATCCCTCTTGGGCGCTGCAACTGAATCCGCCCCGAACTAAAGAAGATTGGAACGAGTGGTGGGAACACGTTTTTGCTACGGTTTATTGGTTGAATGTACGCAACGATTACCGCGTTGATGATTGGGAAATTCACAACGAACCGGACTACCGCATACAGGGTTGGGGCGGAACTATGGCTGACTATTTTGAGTTGGTGAAGGTGGCTAAAGATGCGATCGACTTTGCGTACAAAAGTTATTTGCCGGAGCGCGCTTACCGCATCCACAGCCCGACAACCGTAGGTGGCAGCAATTGGCCTGCTGATGCTTTGCGAGAAATCCCCAATTATTTCGATGCAGTCAATGTCCACAATTACGATGCAGATATTTCTAACTACACCCGCAAAGTGCGCGGCTGGATGAAGGGGACTGTCCGCGCTAACTCGCAGCTTTGGGTGGGAGAATGGGGAAGTTATCAAATTAGCTATAATGATTTCCCTTTAGCTTTAAGTTTGATTAAAAATTTAATCCGAGGCTCCCAACCGGGCGATAATTATATTTATGGGAGTCACGTATTCTGTTTGTACGACTGGGGAAAGCCGGGATTGGCAGAAGGTTTGCTGGGAGACGGAGGAAAACGGCGCGCTAGCTACTATGCTTTGCGGATGGGAATTCGGGCTTTGCAAGGGGGTAGGGCTAGCTTTTTTCCGATCGCTAACAGTTCGGATTTAATGGCAGTTGCAACTCTCGATTCTAGTAAGAATGTTTATTTGCTGGCTGTCAACGATCGAGCTAAATCTTATACTGTTCGTGCCGATATTTCGGCTTTGATCGAAGCTGGTAATGGGACGGTGCGGGAGTTTAGTTTGAGGTCAATGGATGAGGTTGTTGGTAGCTTGACGCTGAAGGGCGGTAATGCGACTTTTTTGGTGCCGGGTAACAGTGCTATTCTCATCAAGTTCGATCGCCCGAATTGAATGTTAGACAAGATTGCAAAAGTCCTTGTAATCTAATTAGGGAACGGGCTCTCCTGCCCATTCCACAACAAAAAAAACTTTTTGTGGGATGGGCCCTCTTGCCCCGTCCTAGCTATTTTTGCAAGATGTCTGTTAAATCCTCGGAGTTCAGAATTGGGCTTGTATCTGTTCACAAAAAATTACCATTAGCTTCTTAAACCTGCTCATTAACTGCGCTATCATAGTTAAATGACTAAGTTAACGATTGACGCAGCCACCAAACGATGAAGGTCTCAGCATCTCCACTCACGCGACAGGTAGTCCGCAAAAGGTAATATGATTTAAGTAGTTAAGGAGGTTACATCATGCTACTCGGTTTCAAAACTGAGTTAAAAATAAATAACCAACAGCGCACAGCATTAATGAAGCATTGCGGTGTAGCTCGTCACGCCTGGAATTGGGGATTGTGGCTCACCAAAAACATTCTCGACCACAACCGACAAAACCCCCAAGAAAAATTGAAGTTTCCCAGCGCTATTGACTTGCACAAACTGTTAGTAGCAATGGTGAAATCAAAGAATGAATGGTATTACGAGTGCAGCAAATCCGCACCCCAGCAAGCATTAATAGCGTTGCGCGATTCATGGAAGCGCTGCTTTAACAAAACTGCCGGCGTCCCCAAGTTCAAGAAAAAAGGCAAGGGCGACTCTTTCACTTTGGAAGGAGCCGTGAAAATCTTGGGCAACAATAAAATTCAAGTACCTGTAATAGGCGTTCTAAAAACTTACGAACGACTGCCTCAGGTTAAGCCTAAATCTGTAAAAATTAGCCGTCAAGCCGATAGGTGGTTTATCAGTTTCAGGCGGTCGGTGGCAGAACAAACTACAGTAAATACTAGCATTGTGGGTGTAGACATCGGTGTAAAAAACCTAGCAACCCTCAGTAATGGTGAAGCGATCCAAGGTGCTAAATCTTACCGCAAGTTAGAGAAAAAAATAGCGCGCTTGCAATATTTGCACCGTCACAAAGTTAAAGGTTCAAGCAACTGGAAAAATGCTCATATAGAGATAGCTAAACTGCACCGCAAGATTGCCAACATCCGCTCATATACGTTGCATAAACTCACGACGCTGCTTGCTAAAAACCACGGCACGGTAGTAATTGAGGATTTGAATGTATCCGGGATGATGGCAAATCGCAAGCTGGCGAAAAGCATTCAAGACATGGGATTTTACGAGTTTCGCCGCCAGCTAACCTACAAGTGTAAATTGTATGGCTCTAAATTGGTCGTAGTTGACCGATGGTTCCCAAGTTCAAAACTTTGCTCTCATTGTGGAGCTAAAAAAGAAATACTTTCTCTTGGTGAGCGAGTGTTTGAGTGCGATCGTTGCGCTTATGTCATCGACCGCGATTTGAACGCTGCGATTAATTTATCAAAAACCGTCAGTTAGACGGGGCTAGCCTGCGGACTGGTCAGTGCCGACACTACCAGAGTGAAGCAGGAAATAAACGAAACTCAAACCTTTGAATAGCTTTGATAGGTATTGATTAAGTTTGAGTAGGATTTATATAACGGCGAGAAAGTAGCCGAAGTCTAGACGATCGCAGAAATTCTTGCTCGTAAACCCGCAGCAGTTAGACTAGGCAAGGAATTGCCGACAATCCCAAAGTCCGCCCTTTGGGTGATTGGACTCGTACATAAACTTTGAGCGCGCTTGGAAACCTCGCGGGCCAAGCCTCTCAATCCACCTGCTGCCCGCGGCGATCGGGTTTTTTCAACAAATATCACTTTTATGCCCGCTGATGTTTATTCCCTCTCTCAGTCAGGTCATTAACCGCAATCCCCTCACCGTCACCCCTGAGACGCCCGTAGAAGAGGCGATCGAGCTGATGAGCAGCACAGGAGCCAGTTACGTCCTCGTGGTAGAACCGCGCGGGCATTCTCAACTGGGAAATCCGACGAACGGGACTTCCCCACAATCGCGACAACAGTCGGGTTTCTACAACGGCGTACCGCGTGCGCTACCGCCATCCGTCAACGGGCAGAGTCTCAACGGCTCAAAACCATCCTATCCGGGTGGGCAGACGGTGCTGGGGATTTTTACAGCGCGTGATGTCGTACAGCTAAATTCGATCGGCGCTGCTTTGAGGGGATTTGCGATCGAGCAAATCATGATCAGAACCGTAACTGTAGCCCGAGAATCGGAAATTCCCGACTTTTTTGCCTTAGCAAATCTGCTGGACAAACATCTGATCGGGCATTTGCCAGTCGTCAGCGACGCTGAAGAACTTGTCGGTTTAATTAGCTCTCAAAGCTTGGTACAACTGTTGCAAGAAATTGGGGAATCGCCACAACCAATTAGCAGCCCTTCGCCACCCTTGGCGTTCCCTCCGCCGCTGCCAATTTTACATCGGAAATTAGAGCTGCCCGCGAGTTTAATTAAACTCGATCAAATCCCTCAAATCGCAGCCTCGCGAATTATTCACGCTCCTGCTACTGCTTCGGTTCGCTATTTGGCGCAACTGATGTTCCGACACAATGTTAGCTATGTATTAATTACTGAAACCCCGGAACCAAACTCGAATGGTGCAGCTCAAAATTCCAAATTTACAAATCCCAACCTCCACAAACTCGTTGGGGTGGTAAGTTCGCGGGACATCGTACAGTTGCAAGCCGCGGGCAGAGACTCCAGCAGAATTAAAGCAGGAGCGATTTGCAGCAGTTCGCCACCCCTGGTACGATCGCACTCTAGCCTGGAAGCAGCCATCGCCCTGCTGCAAAAACACTACTGCCAGTTGCCTCTATTAGTCATCAACGACAGCAATCACCCGATCGGAATTGTCAATCCTCAAACTATCCTTTTACAAGCACTGGACTCAAAATCTCTGCATTCAGGCTTGCTCGCTTTGCAGCGCCAGCTAGAATCTAGCAACGCGCAGTACAAAAAACTCTTAGCAGAAATACAGCTTCCAGCAGCCAATCGCTACCCAGATGCAGAAATTGCTCAAAACATTAGCGTCGCGCCGCCCCCAAATCTCCCCGCTACCGTCAACAATCAGGGGATTTGGGATTGGAATCTCGAAACTGATGAGTTTTTTTATTCGGCGCAATGGCAAGAAATGCTCGGCTACAAAGAAGGGGAAATCTCGAATCGGCGATCGGAATGGTGGAGTCGCATTCACCGAGACGACATTGATGGAGTGAAGGCAGCTTTAGAAGATCACTTCGCACAAAAAACAGCGGATTTTGCAGCCGAATATCGAATGCACTGCAAAGACGGCAGCACTCTCTGGGTGCTCAACCGAGGTCAAGTTTTGCGGAGCGCTGCGGGCAAGCCGCTGCGGGTAGTCGGAACTCATACAGATATTACTCCAAACCAGCAGTTAGAACTCAAAAACTGCGATGGTGTGGAGCAATTCCAAGTATTTGATGCTTTGAAAGCAACAGTAATTTTTCAGATGGATGCGGCAGGGGTTTGGACATTTCTCAACCGCGCTTGGACTGAAATTACGGGTTTTTCGGTGGCTGAAAGTTTGACCACTAATTTTTTAGATTGGGTGCATCCAGATGAGCGCCCGCATTGTGCAAATTTATTGGAGTCTTTGCTGTCGGGAAAATCAGCATTTTATCGGCGAGAACTGCGATTTAAATACAAGTTGGAGTCGGCAAAAAACGAATTAGGAATTCAGATTGATTCAGGTTTTGTTTCAGTTGAAATATTTGCCCAAGTCCGGCGGAATTCCCAAGGTGAAATAGTGGGAATTTTAGGAACCTTGCACGATGTCTGCAACCGCGTTGAAGGGGTTGAGGAACTGCGGGAAAGCGAGCGCGCAATTCGATCGCTCTACGAGGTAATGGTGGGCTCGTCAGGCTCTTTTGACGAGCGAACGGCCCGGTTGCTGGCCATGGGTTGCAGTCAGTTTGGGATGGATATCGGGCTGTTGGGTAGGGTTTTGGGCGATCGCTACGAAGTGCTCGCGGCTTATGTACCGCAAGATTTTCCCTTCGGATTTGCTAAAGGAGACGGTTTTTCTTTGAGCAGAACCTTCGAGCGAGAGGTTTTGCGATCGATCGAACCTATTTCGATCGAATCAGCCGGCACTACTGAGTGGAAGCAGCATCCCGCTTACGCCGTGCGCCGCTTGGAGGCTTTTGTCGGCACGCGGGTAATAGTCCAAGGGCGAGTTTTTGGCACTTTGAGCTTTACTTCCCGCACCCCTAAACCTCCTTTAAAACCCCTGAATTTTGAAATTTTAAAGCTGATGGGCAATTACATCGGCGCGGAAATTGCCCGCGAAGAGCGAGAGCGAACTTTGCAGCGACAGTACCAGCGCGTATTGCTGCTCAAACAAATTACTCAAAAAGTGCGATCGACCTTAGACACTCAAGAAATTTTTCAGACTACCGCCACCCAAATCGGCCGCGTATTCGGCGTCAATCGCTGTACAATTCACACCTATCTTTCCCAACCTTATCCCCACCTTCCTTGCGTCGCAGAATACCTAGAACCAGGTCACGAATCGGCTTTAGATTTAGAACTTTCTGTTACTTACAACCCCTATACCGAAAAACTACTCGCAGAAGATATAGCCCTGGCATCTCCCGACGTGTTTGCCGATCCCTTGCTCGAATCTTCCGTACCGATGTGCCGCCGCATCGGATTAAAATCTATGTTGGCGGTTCGCACTTCCTATCAAGGAGAACCGAATGGCATTATTACTTTGCATCAGTGCGATGCAACTCGCCAGTGGACTCCCGACGAAATTGAACTCTTAGAAGATGTTGCCGCTCAAGTCGGAATTACCTTAGCTCAAGCACTGCTCTTAGAAACCGAAGTTCAGCGACAGCGACAGTTGGCAGAGCAAAATGAAGCTTTGGAGCAAGCGCGAGAAGCGGCGGAAGTTGCTAACAGAGCTAAGAGCGAATTTTTAGCGACTATGAGTCACGAAATCCGCACTCCGATGAATGCGGTAATCGGGATGACCGGTTTGCTGCTGGATATGCAACTAACTCCAGAACAGCGGGATTTTGTGGAGACAATTCGCACCAGCGGCGATGCTTTGCTAACTATTATTAACGATATCCTCGACTTTTCCAAGATTGAATCGGGGAAAATGGATTTGGAACGCAGCCCCTTCGATCTGCAAAACTGTATAGAAGAATCTCTGGAATTGCTGGCTCCTAGAGCGTCGGAAAAAGGTTTAGAGTTGGCTTACTTTATTGATGATTCTGTTCCAAAAAATATTTTAGGAGATGTCACGAGGCTGCGCCAAATATTAGTAAATCTGCTGGGAAATGCAGTTAAATTTACAGAATCTGGAGAAATAGTAGTCTGCTGTACGGCTCGGAAAATTGAACAATTACCTGCTAAAAGTTTGCCGGAAATCAGCAATATTCTAGAGCCGCAACCGCTAGCAATTAACCCGGAAAAACTGGCAGGTAGGAGACTGTACGAGATTCAATTCGGTGTCCAAGATACGGGAATTGGGATTCCGCCAGACAGGATCGATCGCCTGTTTAAAGCTTTTTCGCAGGTGGATGCTTCCACAACGCGACATTACGGCGGGACGGGCTTGGGATTGGCTATCAGCCAGCGTTTGAGCGATATGATGGGGGGTAAAATGTGGGTTGTCAGTCAGGTTGCTCCCGGAAGTTCTAAGTCTCAACCTGCTGTTTCTGCGATCGGACAAAGTACGGCAGGAACGCCCCCTGCGGGATTTTCTGGGCCGTCGATATCGGGTTCGGGTTCAATTTTTTATTTCACAGTGATTGCTGAAGCCAATGAAAGCGCGGTTGAGGAAAAACCACCGGAATTTACTGTTGGTAAGCGTTTGTTAATTGTCGAGAATCATGCCATTAACCGGCAAGTTTTGATTCGGCAAGCTGAGGCTTGGGGCCTGATACCTGTGGCTGTAACTTCGGGCGCTGAGGCTTTGGAAATCATCAAAGAAAACTCGGCGATCGATTTGGCTATTTTGGCGATGAATCTACCAGATATGGACGGCGTGTCTTTGGCTGTGGAGATTCGTTCATGGGAGCTGAGCAATTTGTCTAGCGACGACGGGCTAAATCCTAATGCCATCAAAGTAAAAAGCCCTCGCAAAGTTACGCTACCTTTGGTGCTGTTTACTTATTTGAGCAAGGCGGAAGTTTGGAAAAAACTTGAAACTACAGAAGTACATTTTTCGGCGTTTTTAACTAAGCCTCTAAAACAGTCGCAGTTTTATAATGTATTGCTGCAAGTTTTTGGATATGTTGCCGGTAGAAGCAGCAAGGGAGAACTTTCAAATGTGGCGACTTTGACTTCGGGATTGAAGTATTTTGAAAATTCTCAAGAACAGCACCGCGCGCAGCGGACTCCTGCGGTTTTAAGGCAGGTTCCGAGCAATTCTGCGCCACACGATCCAACTAATTCTAGTCAGATTCGGATTTTGCTAGCAGAGGATAATGTGGTCAATCAAAAAGTCGCTACGCATTTGCTCGACAGGATAGGATATCGGGCGGATATTGCGGCTAATGGCTTGGAGGTTTTGGAGGCGCTGAAGCGACAATCTTACGATGTTGTGCTGATGGACGTGCAGATGCCGCAGATGGACGGTTTGGAAACGACGCGCCGCATATGTGCGGAATGGCCAGCCAACAATAAGCCGAGAATTATTGCGATGACGGCTAATGCCATGCAGGGCGATCGCGAAAAGTGTCTGGAAGCAGGTATGGACGATTATATTACTAAGCCCGTGCGCCGGGAAGAGTTGGCCCTCGCCCTCAGCAAGTGCCAACCTCTGCGCCGGGATGAATTGAATGCCGTTACTGAGCCAAAAAATCCCGATATTTCCGATAAAAATGGCAGTAATGCTGCTAGACATTCAAGCGTGCAACCGCCAGCAAATTCGCAGATTAATTTTGAGGTTTTGCACAATCTCCGCGAGCTAGACGATGAGGAAGATCCCGATTTTTTGGGGGAGTTGATTCAGATATATTTGTTAGATGCACAGCAGCATTTAGAAACAATTAAGGAAGCTATTTATCTGGGGGATGCTGACAGTTTGAAGCTGGCTTCTCACACGCTGAAGTCGAGCAGCGCCAATTTAGGAGCGGTGTCTTTTTCGGAAGTATGCAAGGAGTTGGAGTTCATGGGCCGCGTGGCGGTTGAGTCTGGAGGGGAACAGGTGTTTGATGCGAGGGCGGCGCGCGATCGCCTGTTGGAAGCCGAAGCGGAGTGGGAAAAGGTACGGGCGGCTTTTGAGACGGAATTGAAAACGGGGAATTTGCGATCGCAAATGGGGAATTAGTCAGTAGTCATTAGTCAGTAGTCATTGGTCATTGGTCATTGGTCATTGGTCATTGGTCATTGGTCATTGGGCATTAGTCCTTAACCAGGATATTTAATTAACCGCGCTCAATGAGTAATTGAAAATTACCGATTACCCATTACCAATTACCGATTACCAATTACCAATTACCCCTTATCAATTACCAATTCTCCATTACCAATTACCAATTCTCCATTACCAATTCCCAATTACCAATTCCCCATTCCCAATTCCCCATTCCCAAAATAGCTATTTAACTTTCACCTAAATACGCTTTGCGAACAGTTTCATTTGACTGCAAATCGGTAGCAGTACCTGCAACTACCACCTCACCAGTTTGGATCACATAACCGCGGTGAGCTACACTTAAAGCCATGCGGGCGTTTTGTTCCACCAGTAAAATAGTTGTTCCTTGAGCGTTAATATCGCGGACGATCGCAAAAATTTGACTGACTAACATCGGCGCCAAGCCCATACTCGGCTCATCCAACAATAGCAAACGGGGGCGCGACATCAAAGCCCGGGCGATCGCCAGCATTTGCTGTTCCCCCCCGCTGAGAGTTCCCCCTTTTTGACTAATTCTTTCTCGCAAACGGGGAAATAAATTTAAAGCTTTTTCCATATCCGACTTGATACCGAGAGTATCGTTGCGGAGATAAGCACCCATTTCCAGGTTTTCTTGTACCGTCATGCGCCCAAAAATCAACCTTCCTTCGGGGCTTTGAGAAATGCCTAAACGGACGATCGCCTCTGTAGACAGCGATTCCAAAGGCTTACCCTCAAATAATACAGTGCCGCTGCGCGGGCGCAGCAATCCTTGAATCGTGCGGAGAGTTGTACTTTTCCCCGCCCCGTTGCTACCGATTAATGTCACAACTTCTCCCTGCGAGACAGTTAGCGATACTCCTTTGAGAGCGTGAATATTTCCGTAGTAGGTATGTATGTCTTTGATTTCTAGCATAATTACTCTTTCTGCTTTGTCCTTTGTTATATTATCCCGACTCATTATAAAGTTTTATTGCATTTATTTAAAATAAACCTTTTTTATAGTAAGCAGTATTTTTACTTAAATCAACACGCAGCGAGCGATCGAATACCGTGTAGTTTGAGCAATTGAGCAGTCGTGCAAAAGTCAGGCTTTTTCTGCGATCGATCCTTATGCAGACAGGATTATATCGAATCGCACCATTGAAGAAACTAAGACTAGCAGAAGTTTTTGCCACCAACTTTACAGAACTTTTAATCAAACAAAGGATTTCTTGACAGTAACTTTATAACTACCTCTAAGTAAAGAGATAGTATGAATACGTAAGGGAAATTAACCGCTAGTAATTACGAAAATAACAGCACTTAAAACTCGGCAACTTTAAGGAGATTCATCATGAAATTAAATCACAGCACCGGAGCAATCGCATTTTTATTAGTAACTCCTTTAGTAACAGGCTTGACTGTAGGTATAGCGCCCAGCAATGCTGCCACAATAGCAGGTTCTGCGGCCGAAGCAAGCATTGACGCATTCAGTCACAGACCCACAGATACAAGTACATCTACTAATACTAATACCTTGGCGATAGCTAACAAAGGTGTTGTGATTAGCGAAGCCAATGCTGAGGCAGTTTTTATATCTAACTGTCACGAATTGCTAGCAGCAAATCTCTCGAAGAGTCAAGTCACAGGTAGCGGCAGCAACTATGTCGGTTTA
Source organism: Oscillatoriales cyanobacterium (assembly GCA_004293365.1). Classification (GTDB taxonomy): domain Bacteria; phylum Cyanobacteriota; class Cyanobacteriia; order Cyanobacteriales; family Microcoleaceae; genus Microcoleus. Next base: position 59,483 of record RDYN01000008.1, read on the forward strand.
GCCGAAAGTCAAGCAACAGTTATCGGCGACTTCGATATTGATGCCCAAGAAACTTTTTCCTTCAATTTCCAGACAGTTTTAAATCTTTTGACATCAGTTGAAAACAGCCAATCCGAACGCGCCCGAGCGAGTGGAAGTATATTTTTTGGGTTGATTAACACTGTTACCAACATTCTGTTAGACTCCTTTGAACTTGTCAGCTTTTTAGACTCTTCTGGGGGAAGTTATTTTAATTTTTCCGCCAGCAACAGCTTTCATCCCACAGCAATTAATTTTAAGTTTATGGCGGCAGGAAGTACAGCAGAAAGCCTCCTGTATACTTCTGGGGTGTATTCGCGGACATTTGACAGCGCCACTAACTTAAGATTAGTAGAAGTTAAGAACAATATCGCAGAAGCAGAAGCAGAACCACAAGCAGTTCCCGAACCGAGTACAGTATTAGGTACTTTAACCTTTTTAGGCTTGCTCTTCAAGAGCAGAAAACCCAAGCATAAATTGTCTGAAATCCCATCAAAAGTTTAGCAAAAATCCCCGAACCTCTATGCGTAGGGTGCGCATTGCGCACCTCACTTATCTCTTACAAAAGTTCTTTTAATCAAATTTTGGGACGATGCTGAAACCCCATCCCACAATTTTTTTATTGTGGGATGGGCTTCTATAGCAATCCTAAATCATTTGCATAATTCTTGTAGCGGCTCGCTTGCCCCGTGGTTGCCCGATAGATAGGGGGTAGGCATTCTTGGCACTACCCCTACAAATTTATCTGAATCATTTAAGATTGCTATAGCCCGTCCTAATTATTTTTGCAATTCAACTCTAACCATTACCCATTAGCATCTTCTTCTTTGCCCAAATATGCCTCAATCACGCGAGGATCGGCGCGAACTTCTGCGGGGGTTCCCTCCGAAATTTTAGTACCGTACTCCATCACACTAACCCGATCGCTAATACCCATCACCACCTTCATATCGTGTTCGATCAGCAAAATACTCAAATCCAACTCATCGCGAATCCGGTAAATAAAGCGAGTTAAATCAGCCGTTTCATTGGGATTCATCCCCGCAGTCGGTTCGTCCAAAAGCAGCACTTTCGGATCGGAAGCCAAAGCCCTCGCAATTTCCAATCTGCGCTGGTCGCCGTAGGAAAGGTTTTTTGCCAACTCCGGCGCTTTCTTCATGCCTAAACCGACGAAATCTAGCATAGTCAGGGCTTTTATTTTAGCTTCCCGTTCCTCGGTAATCGCAGTCGGTGGGCGGAGGATTGCACCCAACAAACCTGTTTTCATTCTGCTGTGCCTGCCTACCAAAATATTGTCCAGCACTGTCATATTGTTAAACAAGCGGATATTTTGAAAGGTTCTCGCAATCCCGAAGCTGGTTAGGCGATCGGGCGGTAAACCCGTGATATTCTTATTTTCGAGCAGCAAGTTACCGGCACTCGGTTTGTAGATACCAGTCAGCATATTAAAAAAAGTAGTTTTTCCCGCACCGTTGGGGCCGATCAAACTGGCGATCGAGCCTTTTTCCAAGATTAAACTAACTTGGTTGACCGCTGTCAAACCGCCGAATCGCATTGTAAGTTGCTGTGCTTCTAATAGTGACATTTTGATGGTGTTTCCTAATATTAGTTTTGAACTTCTCGGGTAGGGTGTGTGACTGCAAATAGATTTAGGTGAAGTCTAGCAGGCTTCTGGCGTCACGCACCTTTCTAAATATATGTGGATTTGAGCCTCGAATTTGTTATTGTGGGTAATTTTTGTTACTTGGATTTGGTGGGGTGCGTCAGCAAAAGATTGTTTGAGTTGAGTCTAATCTCTCTCTGACGCACCCTACTGAATTTCTGGGATTGGGTAGGGTGCGTCAGCAGAAGATTGTTTGAGTTAAGTCTAATATCTCGACTGACGCACCCTACTGAATTTTCTAACGTCAGGAGAAGATTGTTTTAGGTGAGTCTAATATCTCGACTGACGCACCCTACTGAATTTTCTAACGTACACACAAAATAGAACTTAAAAAGATTAGATTCCAGGGAACTGAGAGGGCGATATTGTGCGTGCAAATCTGCCGTCGAAAAGTTTTCAATCAGTTTGAGATTTAATTCCTCAGCCAAAGAGGCAATTTGGTCAAAACCAGTAATCCACGGTGCATACATACTTTCGTATTTATCTATGTAATCATTGATATCTTGGTAGCCCGTTGTTCTCAAAATCACCTTCTCTGACATATAATCAAAAGACAATCGAAAACTCTTCACATTGTCGCGAATTTGTTCTAACACAAATATTACATCTTTTTTGGCAAGCAAGGTTGTGTTGCCTTCCCACAAAAAATATGTCTGTATATCGAAATCAAATTCGCTCTGTTTAAGCAAGGAGATTAAACCGTCTTTTACGTAATCGCCGGGAATGTAGCGAACATTGGCCGTAATTTTGTTGGCTTTGAGAGTTTCTTCCTTTAATTGCAGTGTCGCGCGGTCTTCTATTTCAAAATAAGTAGCTTTTTCTCCATTAATTCTCGCAGCGCGAGTATCCAAGCCGGAGCCTAAAATCACTACTTGTTTGCAACCTCCTAAAATTTGATTTGACAAAACATCATCAAAATATTTAGTCCGCAACTTAACCATTTCTTTGGCTGCGGGAGAGTTTTGAGCTATTTTAGCAGCGATTTCTTTTGTTTCCTCATTCAGCCAAATTTTTACTACGTTATCAGTGTAAAGCGGGGCTATTTCTTGGTTTTCTTCTGCTCTAAATTCGGCAACGATAAAAGCAGTACCAGTTACATTGCTCATGGCTAATTCTTCATCCTTACTATTGACTTCTGGCATCAGCTAAAGATTCATTGCTGGCTTCATCCTCAGAATGCAGTTCGGCTTGGTGGATTCGATCGGGAATCAGGCCCTCTGGCCGCACGATCATCATGACAACTAGAGTTAAACCGAACAGAAATAAGCGCAGTTGAATCGGGTCTAAACTGGTTGCTAGAAAGTCTGCTAACTGGGGAATTGCAATCCTGGGAAGTACAAAGGTATTCAGAAAACCTTTGAGGACTTGGGCGAGTTGGGGGAGATAAAGCCGATCGGCAGACATGATAATGATACCGCCCAAAATCACCCCAGTCATGTTGCCCAAACCGCCTAAAATCACCATGCACAGGATGATTACCGACACCGAGAAATCAAAGACGCTGGGGAAAATCGCGCTGATGTAGGCGGCGTAAAACGCGCCTGCAAAGCCCGAAAACGTCGCTCCCATTGCAAAAGCCGAAAGTTTGGTTTTGACCAGGTTGATGCCCATCGCACTCGCCGCTAATTCATCTTCGCGCATGGCATTCCATGCCCGTCCCAAGCGGGAATCTCGCAGCCGCGAAATCATGAAGTAAGCGAAGACTACTAGCAATAAAATTAGGTAGTACCAGGGAAAGTAGTTGCCGGTGCTGAATGTGCCGACGATCGGCAGAGATGGACGCCCGATCGGGTTTATGCCCGCTTCGCCGCCGGTGAGGTTAAAAGGTCGATCGCACCCAACGAGACAAAGCACCAACTCGGGCTTACCCAAAATAGCAGCGACAATCTTCGAGATTGGTTCGTCGATGCGAATCGCGGTTAAATTCCGAAATACCACCGGGATAATTTCGCCAAAACCGAGGGTAACAATTGCCAAATAATCGCCCTTGAGCCGCAGTGTCGGAATACCCAGGATTACGCCCGCAATGCCAGCTACACCGGCCGCGATCGGCAAAACCAGCCAAAAATTCCAAGCAATATTTAACTGGCCGGAAGATAGCAAAGCAGTGGTGTAAGCGCCGATCGCAAAAAACGCCGCATATCCCAAATCCAACAAACCTGCAAAACCCACAGTAATATTCAAACCCAGGGCGAGCATAATAAAGATTTGAATCTGTACTACCGTAGCAATCCAGCCAGTCTTAGCTTGAAGGTCGATAAACGGAAACAGAATTAAGATAAAAGCTAATGTTACCAGAGTAGCCTGTCGCTGCCGTTCTCCCGGCAAACCCTGCAAAGCACCCATTAACGAAGCTGTCAAAAGTGCGATCGTCAAACTGCAAATCCCGTACAGCAGAGTAGCCGGCAAATCCACAGCAGATTGACCGGAAAAAGGTCTAACTAAAACCCCTTCGATCGCGCTAGCAACTAACAGCCAAACGCCCAAACCTAAACCCGCCAAACTGCCGACTGTCGCACCCATTTTCGGGCTGTTAACCTTTTGCTCTTGACAGCTAATGAAGCCCGCAGCCGTGCCCATCAGCCACCCGATGACGGTGCCGCTCCAACCGCCGAATAGCACAACAGTCAAAAAGGCGATCGCCCCTAATATACCGCTCGATTTAATTGCTTGGATTATCTTGTTTGACATAGGAATTAGTCAGTGGTCAGTAGTCAGTAGTCAGTAGTCAGTAGTCATTAGTTATTAGCCAGCAGTCAGCAGTCAGATTGAAGAGCCCTAGGACTCTCAGTATAGATGCCACTGACGTGGGATGTGCAAATTTCTGCCTCGATCAATGCGATCGACTATTTGCTATGGAAACTGCCGATCGGGCTAGCTACAGTTTAGAGTCTTTTGAGTTCGATTATTGCACCAAAAGCGACGAAACTTCAAATATACTGGAACTGTTACCGCCACACAATTCAAAAGGGCGATCGATATATGGTACAAGCTCCTCAAAAAACTATCACCCTGGACGAGTTTTTGCAATTGCCAGAAACCAAACCCGCTAGCGAATACATCAACGGTGCGATCGAACAAAAACCCATGCCACAAGGAAAACACAGTACAATTCAAGGTAGACTGGTCACAGTAGTCAATCATCTCGTACAGAAACCACAAATTGCCCTAGCCTTACTAGAACTTCGCTGCACCTTTGGCGGGTGTTCTATCGTTCCCGATGTCGCGATTTTTGCGTGGAATCGAATTCCCCTTGATGCTGACGGCGAAATTGCCGATACATTTAATACTCACCCAGACTGGACAATAGAAATTTTATCCCCAGGTCAAAGCCAAACCAAAGTCACAAACAATATTTTGCATTGTTTGAATGCAGGTTGTCAGATGGGGTGGTCGATCGATCCTGATGAAAAAAACATTTTAGCTTATCCCGCAGGGGAGCAGCCGATCGCACTGCAAGAACCGACAGATATACTTCCGATTCCCCAATTTATGCCGGAAATGCAGTTGACTTTAGGCGAAGTTTTTGGCTGGCTCAAACCTGGGAATATTTAATTTGATAGCGACGGTTAACTCGATATTTTGCAGGCGGATTTTTCAGGCGATCGCAAATCCGGTATGTTTGCGTACTTCCGGCGAATGAAACGCCAAAACAATGCAATTTTCAGGAACGCCACCTTCCAGTAATTCATCAGTAATCCCGTCTTCCATACCATCATAATGAATCCAGAGTTTGCCGTTGCGAATTTCAACGTGAATGAGGCAATAGTGGAGTCGCTTGTCCCCCTCCCAGCCTTCAGTCATCAATAAAAAATCATTTCGGTCTTCGCTTACAATTACTTTGTTATTAATCTCGGCGTATGTGTAGGGTATGCTGGCATAATACGACAGAATTTTAACAATTAATTCGCGGTATTCGTCTAGTTTATCCATCTGATAATAACCTCCTGAATAGGATCTATAACGATTAGTTTTATTGTTCTATCCTCAAGTACGACTTGCACGATATCCTCCTGAAAGAAGCTGGTATAAATTTCTTCGGTAATTGCTAGATATAGGGCGCGATCTGACTCTCTTTTAGAGAGTATTTTTAAGTACAAACTGTATTGTCCGATCGCATTTTCCCAATCTCTGACTGGAGACTTGCCGACAAAACTTTTGATTTCAACTGCAATTCTTTGTCCCTCGCGTTCGGCTGCTAGTAGCTTTTTAGCTCCCAAATCCACAAATACACAAATACACTGCGCGAACCAAATTGTAGAGTCAGAGGATCGTCTGTAATTGTCCACCCATCCTTTTCTAAAGCAGTCCTTACATTATAATGATAAATGTCTTTTGCCATTTTTTCAACCCAGCACCTTCAAACCTTCTCCTGAACATTTTCTCCCAGCAAACCGCCTGGACGAAAAGCCAAAATCACCACCAAAACCCCAAACACCCAAGCATTAGTCCAGCGACTCGACAAATACTGATCGCTCAAAGACGACAACACCCCAATCAAAACCCCTCCTAACATCGCCCCGACAATATTGCCAATTCCCCCCAAAACGGCCGCCGTAAAAGCTCTCAATCCCGCCGTAAAACCCATCGTAAACACGATCGTATTGTTGTACAAACCCACCAAGATTCCCGCTGAACCAGCCAAAGCTCCACCAATCAGAAAAGTCAGAGCAATAATCTGATCGACATTAATCCCCATGATTTTAGCAGCATCCCGGCTTTGAGCAGTTGCCCGCATCGCCTTTCCCAGACGAGTGTACTGCACAAACACATGAAGCAAAACCATCAATGCTAGCGCCACCACCAACACAATTAAATCCTTAGTGGTAAACACAATACTTGTTTGAATTCCTAAAGCTTTGAGAATATCAACTCGCGGCAACAAATCGGGGAAGCTTTTCGGAGCTGCCGAATTAGAACCCATCACCGGAATAAAAGCTTTCAAGCCTCCCCAAAATAATCCCATATTTTGGAATATAAAAGAAACCCCGATCGCCGAAATTAAAGGAGCCAAACGGGGAGCATTTCGCAACGGCCGATAAGCATACTTTTCCACAACAATATTCAGCCCAGCACAAAATGCCGAACATACAATTAAAGCGACTAACATTACTGGTATAGCAACAGCTAAAGGTGCGCTGTCTTGAATGCCAAAAGCCCCGAACACAGTTAGGGAAGCAAAAGCACCCAACATATACAAATCGCCGTGAGCAAAATTGATTAATTCAATAATGCCGTAAACCATCGTATAACCCAAAGCAATAATGGCAATCAGCGCCCCGTTGACCAAGCCAACTAATAATTGTTGGATCAAAACTTCAGGACTGCTGGCTATTTCTCCAATAATTTTGGGCAAGTCAAATCCGGCGATCGGCCCCAACAACAAAACTATATAAGCGACACCTATATATAAAAGAATACTTTGCCAGTTTTTCATAATTTTGGGGTAATTGGTGATTGGTAAGGTGCGCATTGCGTACCCTACTAAGTGATTGGTAAGGTGCGCATTGCGCACCCTACTAGGTGATTGGTAAGGTGCGCATTGCGCACCTACTAGGTAATTGGGTAACTAAAATTTTTTTTACCCATTACCCATTATCAATTCCCAATTATCCATTATTCCGCCTTCAGCGCGCTCACAAACTCCCACTTGCCGCCTTTAACAACATTTCCTGACATTACAGTCAAGCTCGTGTCGCCGTTAGCGTCAAAACTCCAATTGCCGAGTACCCCGTTAAAATCCTTAGTTGCCAACACAGCATCGCGGATCGCAGCGCGGTCATTTTTGCAGACTTTATTAATTGCGCCGATCGCCACTTTAGCAGCTTCATAAGCGTAAGCTGCATAAGCTTCAGGTTCAGCATTATATTTTGCCTTGTAACCTTCGTACCACTTAGCGCCCTCACCAGTCAATTCCTTAGGAGGCAACCCGCCAAAAGTAGCATAAACACCTTCGGCATCTTTACCTCCAGCATCAATTAAAGCTTGCTCCTTAATGCCGTCTGGGCCCATGAACTTAACTGCATCAGCCGCCATCCCGACATTTCTCATGTCTTTAATTATCTGTCCGGCATTGCTCTGAGTAGTGCCGCCGAAGTAAATCATGTCTGGATTTAAAGCTTTGATCTTATTCATTAGCGCCTTGTAGTCGCTAGCTTTGATATCAATTCCCTCCCTTCCCAGGACTTGAATTCCCAACTTTTTAGCAGTTGCTTCAAAAACATCAGCTATACCTTTACCGTAGAGTTCTTGGTCGTCAAGAATGAAAACTTTTTGCACGCCCAAAGACTTCGCCCAGTTTCCAGCGACAGAACCTTGAAGGTCATCAGCAGGCACAACACGGGTAAAATTGCGAGTGCCTGCGGGATAATAAACGTTCGGTTCTTTGGGTTCGCCTTTTCCCGGTTTGGTCAGTCCCGGATAAGTGTTTGCCGGACTGATCATCACGACGTTAACTTGGTTGAGCACGGGAATGGAAAGTTTGGCTGCACCGGAGTTATAGTGACCGATGACGGCAACTACTGAACCGTCAGCGGCGACTTTGTTAGAGTTAGACGTTACCTGGGACGGGTCCCATTTGCCGGCGGCGGCGGTGGCGTCATCGAGAACTTCGTATTCGATTTTGATTTTGCCGTCGCAAGCTTTCGAGTCGGTTTCGGCTAGTGCTTGTTTGATGCCGTTGACCATTGTTTGAGATTGACCCAAGGCGCTGCCTGTCATGGGGAGCATGGAGACAATTTTGACAGTATTTGGGTCTCCGGGGGTGCTGACAGCGACGGGAGTGGCTGCTGGAGCGACTGCGGGACTGCTTCCGGGAGTGGTTGTGGCGGTCGGTGTTTGAGGACTTTGACAGCTAGCGCACAGAGAGGCGATGCCGGCGGCTACAAGTATTTTCCGCAATCCTGCGACGCCCAGATTCTGTGTGGTGTTGGTTTTTGAGGGTGTGGCACTCTTGCCCCCTGATTTCTGGGAAAAGTTCATGGGTTGGTTCGTTTGTTGGTTGCGTTTTTGCATATTTTTCACTTTAGTCAGTATGTAGTCAAGAGTTAGCACAGATTTTCAAATTTTAGGTCAACTCTTAAAGATACACTGCTGCGACAAGCTCGGGACTTGGGGCAGATATCCTGTCTTCGGGGCGGCGGGGCCTTTGTCCGTGCAATGGGTGAGTTCAGGATTTGATTGCGGTTAAGTAGAGCTGCGATCGCAAATTACAGTCTATGTGTTGACATTGTGTATACAAAAAGTTAAAATATAAATATTCTAGAGCTACTAGCTCTAATTACTGCTCTGTTTAGCCAGAGGTAACTGTTATGAACCCGCCAGCATCTGAAGGGTCAGTCAGCCAGACGCGCGATGTTACAATCAACATTCGAGCTCAGCCTAATCAACGCGATCTAATCGATCGCGCGGCCCAATTACAGGGAAAGAGCCGATCGGAGTTCATGCTTGAATCAGCTTACCAAAAAGCTCAAGATGTTCTTCTAGATCGCTGTTTTTTTGGGTTAGATGAAATTAAATTTAAGCAATTTTTGGCGCTGCTTGATGCACCTCCGACGCCAAATCAGAAGCTCAACGCATTACTAAAAACAAAATCTCCGTGGGATTAGATCGAGATTTAAACAAACTCTCTCCGCCAGAAAAACTGAACTCATTACATCAAATAGAGAGCTTTGATTCAGGCAATAACCAGTTAGATGAATGGCTCAAGCGCCGCGCTCTGAAAAATGAGTTAGAGGGGGCTTCACGGACTTATGTTTTGTGCGATCGCCAAGCAGTCATTGCCTACTATTGCCTGGCAACAGGAGCAGTAGCACAAAGTGCTGCAACGGGTAAAGTCCGGCGCAATATGCCCGATCCGATTCCTGTTATGGTCATAGGAAGGCTTGCCTGCGATCGCAACTGGCAAGGCTGCGGCATCGGACGCGCTCTGCTGCGGGATGCAATTCTTCGCACTTTGCAAGCTGCCGAGATTGCAGGGATACGGGCAATTCTCGTACACGCTATCTCCGAAGATGCAAAGCGGTTTTATGAGAAGTGCGGGTTTACTGTTTCGCCGATCGATCCGATGACACTCATGGTGAAAGTTAGCGATGCCGTTGCTTCACTTTAGCTCAGATGTTATTTGCTCTCGTTGGAGGTTTGCTAGCGCATGATTGAGCTGCAATCAGATTTAGAATACGTGTTGAACGATCGCCTAAAAGTATCTCTCGATGCGATCGCCCAATTTTGCCAGCACTGGAACATTGTCGAGTTTGCCCTGTTTGGCTCGGTGCTGCGGGATGATTTTCGCCCCGATAGCGATGTGGATGTATTAGTTACCTATGAGCCATCCCACCGCCTCACGCTGTCTCATTTATTGGGAATGCAGGAGGAGATCGAGGATTTATTTCACCGTTGTGTAGATTTGGTGGAAAAAAAACAGTTAAAAAATCCTTATCTACGATCGAACATTTTGAAAACCTATCGAGTGATTTATGCAAGCAAATGATCGAGATAGTGTTTCACTTTGGGACATGGCGCAAGCAATCCGTCGGATTCAAGAGTTTACGGCGGATACCTCATGCGAGACTCCGGCTTGAAAATGTTTTTATGCAAAGTGCCGTAGAGCGACAGTTGGGAATTTTGGGGGAAGCAGCTCGGAGGGTTTCGATCGAGTTTCAGCAGTTTCATCCCGAAATTGATTGGCGAAATGCGATTAACTTACGCAATATTTTGGTTCATCGTTATGACCAAGTGAGTTCGGAAGTTATTTGGAATATTGTTACAAGTGTTTTGCCGAGTTTGCTGGTACAAGTAGAGGCATTATTGCCGCCTTTGCCTGATGATAGTTGAGCGATCGCCCACAAACACGTCAAATGTGCGATCGCCCGATCGCCATAGTTCCCAACTGTCAACTGTTTACTGTGTGATTAAAGACGCATCTCTTTTTTCCTTCGACCGATCGACACTAAAATCCTCATAGTACGATCGCTCAGTATTCACATCCCACAAATCGTGCTTTTCCCCAAGCAGATTTCTCACTGCCAGCATCCCCGTCAGCATAGAATGGTCTTGGTTGTTGTATCGGTGCATACCATTTCGCCCGATCGTCTGCAAATTCTCAATCCCAGTCAAAAAACCTTCCAAAACCCGCAAATGTCCGCGATATTCGGCATCGTAAACAGGATAAGCCTTCGGCTGCCTCAGCACCACCCCATCCTTAACATCCGCCATTTTTGCCAAACCCAACTCAGCCAACTCGCGAGTTGCTAACTCCACAAGTTCAGCATCCGACATTTGCCAAAGTTCCTCGCCTTCATTGCAAAAATACTCCATTCCCAAACAAGTTTTGCTCGCGTCAGGAACCAATGCAGCACTCCAATTCTTAAAATTCTGAATCCGTCCGACTTTCACTTCGGGAGAATGAATATAAATCCAGTTGTCAGGAAACAAATTTGGGCGATCGACAATCAGCGATACAATCAAAAAATCTCGATATTTTAGCGATCGCGCCGCGTGCAACACTGGCTCAGGCGGCTGCGGTTTCATCCGTGCTATCAGCGCCGATATCGGCATACTCGTAATGAAATTATCCGCCGAAAATTGAACTATTTCTCCGTTATGCTCAGCAGTAATACTTTTAATTTTATTACCTTCACGCTCAAAGCTAATCACCTTAGTATCGAGATAAACTTTGCCGTCTTTATCTTCCACAGCTTCGGCAAACTTTTCCCACATCATCCCCGGCCCCAAAGCCGGATAGTCAAACTCTTTAATTAACGTTTTGGTATCGTTACTGCCAAACAAAGCATTAATAATCGCTGTTGTCAGCGACAATCCTTTAATCCGCTGCGCCGCCCAATCTGCTTGAATTTCCGAACAGGGAATTCCCCAAACTTTTTCTGTATAAGTCTTAAAAAATGTTTTGTACAAGCGTTCGCCAAAACGATTGATTACCCACTGTTCAAAAGTTTCTTCTTTCGGCAGCGGCCAGATTCTAACTCTCAGATAGCTCAAAATAATTAGCGCACTCTCAATTATTCCCAAATTAAACAGAGTATTGAAGGCCCCGATCGGATAGTTAAAAAATTTACCTCTATAAAAAATTCGCGACAAGCGCGGCACTTTAATAAACTCATTTCCCAGTACCTCTTGCCACAACTGCTGCACCTCTACAACTTTAGTATAAAATCGGTGGCCGCCAATGTCGAAACGGTAGCCTTTGTAGCTTTCGGTGCGAGCTATTCCCCCTACTTTATCCCCTTTTTCCAGTACGACAGGGACGATCCCTTCCTTGACTAGCTCGTAAGCAGCAGTCAAACCCGCAGGCCCAGCACCGACGATCGCCACAGGATAATGTTTCACTCAGCCTACCTCCAGCCTTTTTATAGAACTATACAATTATTTATAACTGCTAAAATTAATATATGCACCCGTGAATACCCTGATAAACTATAGAGCGACTTGAGGCTGAAGGACAATTTGCCTTGATTTATTGAGCGGATACTGGCAACCTAACTTTGCCAGTCAACAGCTTTTTTTGGGATAAGTGGCGAGCCGTGCCGATCGCAAATGCCAGTCCGCTGTAAAAATAGAAAAGCCAGTGCCAAGGAATAGTTTTCAGCGCAAATAAGATACCGTGTTTTTGCTGAAAAAATCGATAAAGCTCTGAATTAATTGCTACTAAGGGTATTGCCAGCAACCCAGCCAATAGCAGAAAGTTGAGCGACCAACACGTCCCCACAACTGCCAGCAGCATTGCATAAGTTAAAACTACACTAATTCGGTTCGATACTTGCAAGTTGAGGTCGTTATTCAATTTGCGATCGCGCCAAATCAGTTCAGTCCAAGGCAGCGCTCGGTAAAAAAAGTCAGCTTTCACCATCCCCACCGCTTCCCAGCGCTTTAAATGCTTGACTTGCAATGTTTTGCACAGTCGAATTTTATAACCGGCTTGTTTCAAACGGTAGCCCAGCTCAATATCCTCGATCGAAGCTTGGCGGTAACTCTCATTAAAGCCACCCATCTGCAAAAAAATTTCCCGGCGAATCACTCCGCACGCGCCCCAAAAAGTCGAAGCTTCTTCATTACCTGTTTGGTGCACGTAGTGGTGGAGCAAGTTCCTGTACTGCGATAGAAAATCTGGATCTCCAGGAGCATCGTCATAGGAACCGATCAAAGCAGCTAAGTATGGATTATTTTTAAACACCGATTTCGCATAACCCACAGCCTCAGGACAAACAGCGACATCAGCATCCACAAAAAACAGAATATCTCCCTTCGCAGCTTGCGCTCCCAAATTTCTGGCTCGGGCGGGGCCGCCGCATTCGGGAATTCTGATGACTTTGGCGCCGAATTCCTTGGCCAGACGCCAAGAACCGTCGCTTTCGCCATCTGCTACTACAATAATCTCGATCGGCTTCGGTCTAGCTTGAGCCAGCTTTGACAAACAGGTGCGGAAGTAAGCTCCCCCATTGTGGACTGGGATAATTACGGATACAGTCGGTTCGTTAGTATAAATCATTACCGAGTTTGTTTTGAATTGCATGGAAAACCAATGATTGAATTTCAATGCTCCTACTTTTCGTAAAGTAAAATCAGCTCTACATTTTTGTTTATAACCCGATTTCTGTTTATCTTCAACTAATTTTTTTGCTGGCAATGTAGGCTGCATTGATCCCCATTCATGCCTGTATTCTAAGCCACATCTGGCTGAGACTCACCTGATGAAGACAACAGCTTTACGAAATCTTTATATATATCATTGTTTTTGTAAACCTTCTAAAAAGCCCCACCAGCCATTGTGTTTCAGAGTATTCCACCGCACAAGAATTTGATCTTTTTCGACCGTAACAAGTATAAAAAGCAACATATGATATACTGAGACTCTCCGGCGATCGCGAGTTGCCCAGTACAGTTGATTTTATATATGCGATCGGCGAGTCACTCCTGCACCAAGTCTGTATCCCGACTGCTATGTCAATGCACATTTGATGAGTTTTGGCAATATATTTCAAATGTACGCCTGCAAATTTTCGACGGTGTGCGATCGACCTTAGCACTTTGTTAACATACCATTAGATCGCTGCCTGAGAAACCAAAATTTTACATCAAAACATTTTTATATTACATGAACAGCACCAAACATAATTTAGAAGAGTCATTAATTTCAGTAATTATACCGGCTTACAATGCTGAGGAATTTATAACTAAAACCCTAGAATCTGTTTTATCTCAAACCTATCAAAACATAGAAATTTTCGTAGTAGACGACGGCTCCACAGATACAACCGCCGAAATTGTCAAATCTTTTGCTCAAAAAGATAGCAGAGTCACCTTATTGCAGCAAGCGAATGCAGGTGTAGCTGTAGCCCGCAACCTAGCATATTTACATTCAAAAGGCGAATACATCGCTCCGATCGACGCCGACGATATTTGGTACCCGCAAAACCTCGAAAAACAAGTCGAATGCCTGACAAATTCTGAACCGTTTGTAGGAATTGCCTATTCCTGGTCACTTGATATCAACGAAGGAGGTTTGCTGACAGGCGGATTTTACAATTCAACTATTGAAGGGGAAGTTCACAATGCCTTAGTTTATAAATATTTCATCGGCAACGCCAGTTCATCTTTAATCCGCCGCACTTGCTTTGAAAAAGTCGGCGGCTACAACTGCAAATTCAAACTAGAAAACGCTCAAGGTTGCGAAGACTGGGAATTGCACCTCCGCATCGCCCAATACTATCAATTTAAAGTAGTACCGGAGTATTTAGTCGGCTACCGACAGATTTCCAGCAGTATGTCTTGCAACTATGCAGCAATGGCAAAAGGTCATTCATTAATTATGGCAGATGTCCGGCGGTATCACTCGAAAGTTCCCGAGAAAGTTTACTGCTGGTCTAGCAGTAATTTTTACATTTATCTAGCTGTCAAAAGCAACCGTAACGGCAATTACCGGAGTACATTGTTTTGGCTATATCGAGCTTTAAAAGAAGATTTTGTGATGGTTTTACTGCGGCATAATTTGTATTTATTGTCAATAGAAAGTTTCGTAAAAATGATATTAGGATCGAGAAGTGAATCGGGATTGGAGTTGAAGCAAACATCGGATTCAAGTGCCGGGACGACAATTGCTGCGATCGAAAAGCGAATGAATATTCACAGAATGTTGCCGTCGCAGGTGTATGAAAGAATGCGGTTGAAGAGTTTGGGAAATCGAGCAGTATAATAATATCACTCTGTGAACAGATACCTAGAGACTGTACATCAAATTTGTCGGTAATCATGTCTTACTCAAAATCTGTCAAAAAGCACGCTCTCCTCGGAGTCCGGCAGGGGTTTAAACCCCTGCCTCAAGGCGAAAGTCGGTTAAAAAACGACTCAAAAACCAGATCGAAATCAGGTTAACTCCAGTCCTATAAAAGAGGACTTTCGCTATGAGACAGGGGGTGAAAACCCCTGTCGTACTGCCAGAATTGCGGTGAAATTCTCTGACTCACAACAGTTAAATCTGTTCGATCGAGCTATCATCTAAGCGTGAGAAGCTGTAGGAGTTTTAGCTTTCGGCTGCTTACCATCCGGCGAAATAGATTCCCCTTCAATAAACGATCGCAACATCCAAGCCATTTCCTCGTGCTGTTCCATCAAACCAGTCAAAAAGTCTGCTGTTCCCTCATCCTTAAACTCTTCGCCGCACTGTTCGATGTGTTCGCGGAGATTGCGAATAATCAGTTCGTGGTCATCAACCAGACGCGACACCATTTCAGTCGCTAAAGGCAAATCGCCGATATGTTCTTTAATCGAAGCATACTTAAGAAAACCCTCAGCAGTACCAATTGGATAGCCACCTAAAGTTCTCACCCGTTCCGCCATAGCATCGATATTTACTGTTAACGCCTGGTAGTGTTCTTCCCACAACTGGTGGAGCGATCGAAACTGCGGGCCCACTACATCCCAGTGATACTTTTTGGTTTTGATTAACAGCAGATAAGCATCTGACAGGTCGTGATTCAACAGTTCGATAACGCCTGCACGTTGCTCCTCAGATAGACCTATGTTTAACTTACGCATTGAAACTGTTCCTTAAACTCTTAGTTTCCATCTATTACAACAAATTTCCTCCGTCAAGTACATCAACCCAGAGGACGATCGCACTTTAGTAAAATATCTCCATCTCAGGTTAAAATAATCGCAATATAGATACCCTTAGATAGATGCAATGAAACTTTTTGTTCCGGGTCGCCTGTGTCTGTTTGGCGAACACAGCGATTGGGCCGCCAGTTATCGATCGCACAATCCCGCTATAGAAAAAGGCTGCACTCTGATTGCCAGTATCCATCGAGGAATTTATGCCGAAGTTAAGCCACATCCGACGCATTTAATTTTTCGCGCTTCTTTGAACGACGGCAAAAAAATTGAGGCTGCATTCCCGATGGATAAAACTGTTCTGCTTGCTGAGGCCCAAACAGGAACTTTTTTCAGTTATACAGCCGGTGTCGCCGCTCAATTATTGGAACGCTACCCCGTACAAGGACTAGAAATTGACAATTATTTAACAGATTTGCCAATTCAGAAAGGCTTGTCTTCAAGTGCCGCAATTTGCGTGTTAGTAGCCCGCGCTTTCAACCGCTTATACGATTTGAAAATGAACGTGCGCGCCGAAATGGAAATGGCTTATCTAGGCGAGACAGCCACACCTTCACGCTGCGGCCGCATGGATCAGGGTTGTGCCTATGGAAATCGCCCGATTATGATGATTTTTGACGGCGATAAAATGGATGTTGTTGAGCTAAAAGTTGCTAAAGATTTGTTTTTTGTCATCGTAGATTTGGGCGCCAGCAAAAACACTCAAGAAATCCTGGGAAGCCTAAATCAGGCTTATCCTTTTGCTGCGAATGAAGTTCAAGCAAATGTGCAGAAATATCTCGGCACGATTAGTTATAAGATTACCCAAGATGCGGCCGCAGCTTTACAGCAAGGAGATGCGGCTAAACTCGGCGAGTTGATGAAAGTTGCTCAGAGGGAATTTGACAAGCATTTAATCCCCGCTTGTCCAGAGCAATTAACTGCTCCCGTCTTGCACGAACTCCTGAATTATCAACCGATTGAGCCTTATATTTTGGGCGGTAAGGGAGTTGGTTCTCAGGGAGATGGCACGGCGCAGTTTATCGTGAAAGATGCAGAAAGTCAACAGCAAGTTATCGATATTGTTGCACGGGATTTTCCTCAGATGGAATGTGTGAAACTTAAAATTAGTTAAAAAAAGCATACAACTCTAGGTAAGCTTCAAATTCTTCAATCTAAAATCTAGAATCCTATGACTGTTCGTTTTCAGTACAGAGTCCGCAAAGCCGTGATTCCAGCCGCTGGTTTTGGCACTCGGATGTTTCCGGCTACTCTGGCCGTGAAGAAGGAATTCTTGCCAATTATCGATCGCACTGGCCGCGCTAAACCGATAATTTTGGCAATTGTGGAAGAAGCTTTGAGTGCGGGAATCGAAGAAGTTGGTATAGTTGTGCAAAAGGGCGATCGCACTTTTTTTGAAGATTTCTTTAAAACTGGGCCGTCTCCCGAACTTTTCCAAAAACTGTCTAAGCAAAATCAGGATTATAGCAAATATTTAGAAGATTTAGGACAGCGCGTTACAATTCTTACTCAAGATGTGCAGGAAGGGTTCGGCCACGCGGTATTCTGTGCTAGAGAATGGACGAACAACGAACCATTTCTCTTACTTTTGGGCGACCACATTTATGCGTCGCAAACTGAAATTTCTTGCGCGCGCCAGCTATTGGATATTTACTCGCAAGTGCAGCAAAGCGTCATTGGTTTGAGGGTAACACCATCTGACGTAATTCATCACTACGGCTGTGCGGCGGGAGTTTGGCAGGAACAAGATGCTGTTTTGTCGGTGACGCAAGTTTACGAAAAGCCGGATATAGAGTATGCGCGGCAGCATTTAAGCGTAGAAGGCTTGGCGGAGGATTTATTTTTATCAATGTTTGGGATGTATGTCCTCGATCCTAAAATCTTTGATTGTTTGGCAGAACATATTAATGCCAATTTTCGAGAAAGAGGTGAATTTCAGTTAACGTCGTGTTTGGATAAGTTGCGGGAGTTCGAGGGAATGGCTGGTTATGTGGTGCGAGGGCGGTGTTTTGACACGGGATTGCCGGATGTTTACCGGCAGACTCTGATTGATTTTCCCATATCTCGGGGGGCGATCGGCTAATATGACTGCGCCCTTGTTCCTATGTTTGTAGTGAGGACTTCAGTCCTCATAAAACGAATAACTGCAACTCGCCATCAACCCCCCCCTGGACAACTCCACAAACCAACCTATATATAGTCGCGATCGACCTTGACGCTGCCACATACCAGTTTCAAACAATAATCCAACTATAGGCAAACTCCAAACCCCGATACCGCTGAGTCCTTCCCCAATCTAAAATCTCAAATCGTCATATCTGCCGCTGCCTCATCAGCTATATCCATTGTTTTTCCGTTGTTAGCCGCCCCAAAATCACTGCTATTGTAACGAAATATTACAAAATAACGCTAAAGCAGCATAGAGGCTTGACAGCAAAGAATTAAGCGGCTAATCTAATATACATACCCGGGTAAGTCAATTCACTGATATGCAAGAAAAGCAAAAAGTTACACTGTATCTTCCACCTGAACTGCATCGCCAGCTCAAAATCAAAGCCGCAGTAGAAACAGAACCGATGTCATCAATTGCAGAAAGGGCAATTGTCTTCTACCTAGGAAACCCCGAACTGGTTGACGAAGTAGAAGCCTCCTACGGACAAACCCACCGGGTGTACACTTGTCCAGAATGCACGGGTTCAGTAGTAATGCGAGATGGAGAACTGGCATCCGTAACAAGTCAGCCGAGCGTATTGGCTGAGCAGGAGCTTCCAGTGAAGCAAGTGTCGGGCGTCAGTGCCAGCACAGCCCAACCGGGAGAGGAAGAATTGGTTCCCTGCTAAGAATGCTTTGCTTCCCCAAAAATCTCTTACTGAAATTTCGTGAAATTTTCAGTAACAGGGCTAAAGGCAGCATTGAGAATCAGCAAAGATAGCACCGTCTCTAGTGGGTCGAGGAATATGCAAGAAGAGATCAGTATTCTAATCCAAGCTCAATATCCTCTGATCTACCTCGTGACATCCCTCAAGCTAAGCCGCAGCGCCGAGTCTTTGTCTGGACTGTAACCCAGGGCATGATAGAGTACGGTCAACCTCGTGCAAACACTCAGCAAAGCACCCTCTCGCCGCAGGCAGCTATTGAATGGGCGATTAGGCAGCGCGAACCGAACAGCAACGCTACTATCTATGTATTCAAAGACCTGCATCCTTTTAAAGATGATGCAACTGTAACAAGGTTGTTGCGTGATGCGATCGCCAACTTCAAAGGAACACAAAAGACAATTATACTGATGTCTCCTTTGCAGCAAATCCCGATCGAGCTAGAAAAGGAAGTGGTAGTCTTAGACTTCGCGCTCCCAGACATGGCGGAACTAAACCAAGTATTGTCTAGCCAGTTGGAGCAAACGAAATCGCGACGCATTACCACAGAATCGCGAGAAAAACTTTTAAAAGCAGCCTTGGGATTGACTAAGGATGAAGCTGAAAAAGTTTATCGCAAAGCCCAAGTTTCCACGGGGCGCTTAACCGAAGAAGAAGTAGACATAGTTCTGTCGGAGAAAAAGCAATTAATTCGGCGCAACGGCATTCTAGAGTTTGTAGAAGAAGACGAAACCCTGGATGCAGTCGGGGGTTTAGAAGAACTCAAACGGTGGCTCAAGCAGCGTTCCAACGCCTTTACAGAAAGGGCGAGAGAATACGGCTTGCCCCAACCCAAAGGAATGCTAATTCTCGGCGTACCCGGATGCGGAAAATCGCTGATTGCCAAGACTACCTCGCGCCTGTGGGGACTGCCCCTGCTAAGGCTAGATATGGGTAGAGTCTACGACGGATCCATGGTAGGTCGCAGCGAAGCTAATCTCCGCAACGCCCTCAAAACCGCAGAATCCATCTCCCCAGCTATCCTCTTCATCGACGAACTAGACAAAGCCTTTGCAGGAGGCACTGGTTCGGCCGACTCAGACGGAGGCACCTCCAGCCGGATTTTCGGTTCGTTCCTCACTTGGATGCAAGAAAAGACTTCCCCAGTCTTCGTAATGGCAACAGCCAACCGCATCGAGCGTTTACCCGGGGAATTCTTGAGAAAAGGTCGATTCGACGAACTCTTCTTTGTTGACCTACCGACGAAAGAAGAACGCCAAGATATATTCAAAATTCACCTGTCAAAACGGCGTCGGGAAATTTCTCGCTTCGATTTAGAGCAACTTTCCAATGTTTCCGACGGCTTTTCAGGAGCAGAAATTGAGCAAGGGCTAGTAGCAGCCATGTACGAGGCCTTCGCTCAAGATAGAGAGTTTACGCAGTTAGATATCATCGCGGCCATTAAATCTACATTGCCACTGTCTAAAACCATGACCGAACAGGTCAGCGCCCTCCGAGATTGGGCGAGACAGCGCGCACGGCCCGCTGCGTCTTCCGTCGCTGAATACCAGCGAATGGAATTCTAAAAGCTTTCTCCTGGTCCAAACAGGAGCAAAGGCTAGCAACAGCTAGCAGTTCGATTGAAGAGCCGCCCAGCGGCACCGTTAAATCCAGACCGTTGTTGTTTCTCTCTCAGTTTTATTAGGAGGAAATCCAATGTCTCACTTTAGCACTCTGCGTACCAAAATCACTGATGCCGAAATCCTGAAAGCTTCCCTACGTGACTTGGGTATTTCAGTCAAGTCAGAAGCTGATGTTCGTGGCTATAATGGTCAGCGCGTTCGCTCCGACATCGTGGCGACTCTGGAAGGCGAATACGACCTGGGTTGGTCTCGCAATAGCGACGGTTCCTTTGATCTGATTGCAGACCTCTGGGGCGTTGCCAAAAAGCACAATCAAACTGAGTTAATTAACTCCATCAACCAGAAGTACGCAGTTAACAAGACCTTGGCAGCAGTCAAGCAGCGCGGTTTGCAAAACGCCAACGTCAAGTTGGTAGTGCAAAATTAATAACTCTGCGTGTTTCTAAGCTTGCGGGTTAACCAAATACTGGTTAACCCGTTTTTAGCTAGCTAGGATGTAGAGTGGTTTTTTTAGCCGCTACGCACTTTTTTGCAACCCCAAGCAGCAGCTTTCAATCTGAAAGTTGCTGCTTTTGTGCTTGACTAGCTAATGCTTCTGGCTAGTGTCGGCGGTACTTTTAGCGTCAATCATTTTATGATAAATTTCAACAATTTTTTCTGCCTTTGGCTCCCATGCAAACTCTTTGGCTTTTGCGATACACTTAGCTGACATAACTTCCCGCAAACGATCGTCTTCGACCAAAATCTGAATTTTATTTGTTAACTCCTGAGTAAGATACTCTCTAGAAGTTGGCTCTATTTTGAAACCAGTTTCTTCAGTTACGTATTCGGCGATACCG
>RDYN01000050.1 GCA_004293365.1 Oscillatoriales cyanobacterium
AAAAAGCCTCAAATGATTGCAGAGCAATTATTTGAGGTTTTGAGAATTCTGAATTCTTTTGAAATTAAATCCGATCGAATATCTGCGGAATGTGGGATCAAAATCAAGATTCCCCTCAGGAACTTGAGGGATTCTCTGCCGCACGGGAATCTGCACCACAAACTCGCTGCCTTGCCCCAGTTTAGAATAACAATCAATCTTGCCGCGATGTCTTTCAGTGACGATTTGATGGCTGATCGACAGTCCCAATCCCGTGCCTTTGCCAACCGATTTGGTTGTAAAAAAAGGATCGAAAAGTTGCGATCGCACTTCTGAGCAAATGCCGGTGCCGTTATCGGAAATCGCGATCGTCACCGAGTTAGCATCGGCGGTGAAGGTGTGGATCGCAATCGTGGGATTATGCCGTGCGGGTGTGTTTCTGATACCTTCTTCCAGCGCATCAATGGCATTGCTCAGCAGATTCATAAATACCTGGTTGAGTTGACTGGGGTAGCATTCCACCATTGGTAACTGTCCGTAGTCTTTGATTACTTGAATGGTGGGATGTTCAGCACAGGCTTTGAGGCGATGTTGCAAAATCACTAGGGTGCTGTCGATGCCTTCGTGAATATCGACGGGTTTGACTTGTGCTTCATCCAGACGGGAGAAATTGCGGAGGGAAAGGACGAGTTGGTAAATGCGATCGCTCCCTAATTGCATAGAATTGAGCAGTTTGGGCAAATCTTCTTGCAGGTAATCGACATCTACATCATCCATCCAAGCTTTAATTTTGGGATGGGGCTGGGGATGGCATTCCTCGTACAACTCCAGAAAAGTCATCAAATCTTGAATGTGATCTTTGGCGGGTTGGATGTTGGCGGAGACAAAATTGAGGGGATTGTTAATTTCGTGGGCTACACCAGCCACCAATTGCCCCAGGGATGACATTTTTTCGCTTTGCACCAGATGCACCTGCGCCTGTTTTAGATCGTTTAGCGCTTGGGAAAGCTCGATCGTCTTTTGTTCAACTTTCTTTTGGGCATCGCGCAGTTTCATGTGGACGCGAATCCTTGCCAGTGCTTCTTCGTGCTGGACAGGCTTGGTGATATAATCTACCGCACCCAAGCTCAACCCTTTCACTTTATCGACTGAATCAGACAAGGCTGTCATGAAAATTACCGGAATGTCGCTGGTGGTGCGATCGCTTTTGAGCCGCCCACAGGTTTCAAACCCATCAATCCCCGGCATCATTACATCCAGCAAAATCAGATCCGGATGGTAAGATTGGAGGCGTTGCAGGGCCGCTTCTCCACTTTTGGCGATGGCGACTCGATATCCGATCTCACTCAATACATCAAATAAAACCTGAATATTGGTGGGGTTATCATCCACCACTAGAATGGTTCCGATTGCAGATGCGGTTTCAACTGACACGGGTTAACTCCTCATAAAAATTACAAATTAAAAAGAAATTAAAACTTTTTTTTTAACAAACATTTACCATTTTTATACATTTCTAAGTAATTTCACCGTACAAAGATTGTGGAATTTATTTCATCAACTTAATCTAATATTGCATAGTTTTTTGGAATAAGTATTGATTGTGCATAGCCTGACTAAACATACGGTTCCAGCAAATTGATAATCGCTTCATCGTCAAACCTCTGACTCAGTTCTAGCATTTTGTTAGCAAAGGGCGCATATTGCCGATCGACTTGTTTGAGGCGATCGGCTTCCTGTTGAATATCAGCCATAAAACCATCTTTGGCTGCTCGGTAAAGGGCTGCTAGTTGGCCCGGTGGTGGCACAATCCAATCCGCAGTCTGGGAAGCTGTGACAGAAGATTCAATTGTTTCCGGCGCAAGTTCATAAATCCATTGTAACTCTAAGTGATGCTCCAACTGGCTTAGCAATCCGGTAAACTCGATCGGCTTGGGGAAAAAGCCATTGCAACCGGCTTCCATCGCTTCCTGCATATCCACCTGCGACAGACTCGCTGCGGAGGCAATAATTGGAGTGTGGGCAAAATCCGGCAGTTGGCGCAGGCGGCGGGTCATTTCCAGCCCGTTCATCCGAGACATCATCACATCGGTAATAATCAAATCTGGACGCATTTGCAGGGCGGTATCGAGTCCCGTGTGTCCGTCATCGGCTTCTGCTAGCTTAAAGCCTAGAGGTTGCAGCATCCCGATGAGTACAGCGCGGTTTTCGCGGCGATCGTCAATCACTAAAATTTTACGCGGTTCCCCTTGGTAGCCGATAATCTTTTGATGGGCTGTCTCGGACTGATTGAGCCAATCAGCAGCGGCGGGTACATCTACTTCAAACCAGAAAGTGCTGCCTTTGTTTGGTATGCTCTTAACTTGAATCGTGCTGCCCATCACCTGCACGATTTGCTGACCGATCGCCAGTCCTAATCCAGTTCCTTCGCTGTTGCGATCGCGCTTCCCCGCTTGCTCGAAGGGTAAAAAGATCGATTCGAGTTTTTCCGGTACTATACCAATACCCGTGTCTTCTACTTGAAAACGCAGGCGGGTAAATCCGGTGTTTTCCTGTTCCCGATTCTCCACTTTTTCCACAGTAAATGTGACGCGGCCGAAGTCGGTAAATTTAACGGCATTACTCAGCAAGTTTAACAATACTTGCCGCAAGCGTTTGTCGTCAGCATGGACGGCGGTGGGTAAATTGCGATCGGGCTGGTAATGAAATGCAACACCTTTTTGCTCGGCTTTGATCCGGCACATTTCTACTGTGGTAGTGAGGAAGTTTGCTAAGTGGAAATCTTGGGGATAGAGCTCCATTTTCTGTACTTCCAGTTTGGACAAATCTAGGATGTCGTTGATGAGTGTCAGCAGGTGCGAACCGCACTGGTGAATCACCTCCAAGCCTTTCCGTTGCTTCTCGGTGGTGGCGGGATCGCGATCGAGAATTTGAGCATAGCCTAAAATGCCGTTGAGGGGGGTGCGGAGTTCGTGGTTCATGTTGGCAAGAAATTCGCTTTTGGCATGATTGGCGGCTTCGGCGGCTTCCTTTGCTAGTTGTAATGCGGCTTCTATTTGTTTGCGCTGGGCAATTTCTTGTTCTATTTGCTTATAGGCTTGGACTCGTATAGTCACAGCGTCTTGAATTGTCTGGGCGAGAAACTGGATTTC
The DNA here is from genome assembly GCA_004293365.1 of Oscillatoriales cyanobacterium. Taxonomy (GTDB): domain Bacteria; phylum Cyanobacteriota; class Cyanobacteriia; order Cyanobacteriales; family Microcoleaceae; genus Microcoleus. Next base: position 3,132 of record RDYN01000050.1, read on the forward strand.
GTTATCGGACAATCCACTAGGCATGACAAAATAGTCAGTGCTTTGACTTTCAGTAACGGCTTTATTTAATCGCTGGAGTGGTTGCAGGATCGATCGCTGAATCATCACTGCCATCAATGCGAGAATTACCGACATCCCGACGATCAGGGTGACTGTAGATGCTGAAAAGGTGTGCCATGCTTGTTGTTGCATTTGTTCAACGTCGAGAATTGCGATCGCCAATCCCCGGCGATCGATCGAAGCAAACAATGTGCTGCTAAAAGGCAAAATTTCTACCAATGCAGGCTTGCCCTCTACAGTTGTTCGGAGGCTTGTCTCTACGCCTGTTTGAGCAGCTTGTTCCAGCCATTGTGCCAATTCTGGATGAATCGAAGCGTAGGGCAGATTTTGTAATTCTAGTCCGCTGCGGGCTAAGGTTTGTCCGTTGGGACTGACGATCGCCACTTCCACCACAGTTGGTAGTGTGGCATAGTTCTGGACAACGCGCTTGATAATGCTGGTATTCCCCAATTCGATCAAACCTTCTGTGGAAAATCCCACACCTTGGGTAATTGATTGAGCGCGTTGTTTTAGCTCTTGTTCCAGGTTTGATTCAATCAGAAAGTAGTTTAATCCCAAGGTGGTTAAACCTACAGTTGCTAAGGAAATACCAAAACCTGTCAGCAGTTGACGCGATAAGTAGTTTTTGGAGGATTTGGATTTAGGATTCATGACTTCCACGCCTCGATTGCTTTGCTGACAAGTGAGCCATCAATCTTCACATCTTGCCGAATCACCCTACCGTGACGCGGATCTTCTTCTAGCAGTTGGATAATTTGTGTTTTTACCGAACTTAGCCGACCATTTGTCTGGAACATCCGCCGATTCAGAGCAATATCTCCTTTTTTCAGCCCAGCATAATCGCTAGCAAAGGATTCAGCGCTTTGTCCGAGTTTTTTGGCGACAACTTCAAATACTTGATTCTGCTTCGTTTCAACAGCGTGCATCACATCAAACCAAGCTAAAATGAACTGGGTTAGTTCTGCTTGTTTCGCTTTCACTGTTTTATCATTGGACATTAAAATATCAATCACAAGGCTATCTACTTGTTTCGTGGTATAAATCACATTGCCCTTGATGGTTTTAGCCGTTTCTCCTAGCATCGGGTTCCACAGGATGGCGGCGTCGATGTCTTCTGAAGTAATTTTTTCGGCCGCCACTTCATTGGAATAATCGAGAATATGTACATCAACCGGTGTGATTTTATGAGCTTTTAACGCTTCTAACAGAATCAAATGATTAACAGTACCCAGCTTGGCACCGACTCGTTTACCGCGCAAATCTTCTACTGATTTAATTTCTGGTTTGGCGACAATTCCATCAGAACCGGCAGAAATATTGGTCGTCATTAAAACCACAGGCAGTCCATCACCAGGCTCGACTTGCATCGCATCCCACACAGAAATAAATGCCGCATCTAATCGGTTGTTCATCACTGCACGGCTGGAATCTTGTTGGTTGTCAAATCGCACCAGTTCCACCTTGATGCCTCGTTGTTTGAAGAGTTCTGAGGCTTGAGCGTAGAGTACAACATCAAAGCCCGCCCAGCTTGTAATTCCTACTCGCAAAGGCTTCAGCGATTGCTTGGGCCCGAAACTACAGGCATTAAGGGCAAATATCAGAGTAAGCGCGATCGCAAATAAACTAAAAAAGCTCGGTTTGATGGCGAATTTGAGCTTTTGTGCTGCGAGTTTCTGAATGGCTTTTTCGCGATTTGGGAATGGCAGGTATCTCACAAGTCGCACAGCGCCGAATACCTGCAATATGAATTTGCTAAATGATAGATGGGTCTTCATCTTTTTTTACTTAAAAATCTGGTTTGTTGTGTTAAAATTGAAAAGGTGAAAATTAAACTCCGCTTAATATTACTATACAGACGGTGGCAGCAAATTGAGAATAGCTTCGCCGTTAAATGTCTGACTCAGTTCTAGCATTTTGTTGGCAAAGAGTGTATATTGCAGTTTGTATCTGTTGAGTGGGGCGATCGGACAACTGCTAGCAATGGGTTTAATATCGGGTCCGATCCATTAACCGCAATTAGATTCGTCCGCAAAAGCGGACTTCAGTCCGCAAAAATCTGCGGACTTCAGTCCGCACTACGAACCGCAATTAGATTCGTCCGCAAAAGCGGACTTCAGTCCGCAAAAATCTGCGGACTTAAGTCCGCACTACGAACCGCAATTAGATTCGTTCGTAGTGCGGCAAAAATCTGCGGACTGAAGTCCGCACTACGAACTGCAAACTTGAGATGAGGGTACAGTTTTCGATTTGGCTTTCATAGGTATGGCGATCGCAAACTCTGCACCGTTTCCGGGAGTTGAATTAACCTCCAGAGTCCCAGCATGGGTGTCAACCACGATCGCGCGAGCAATTGCCAATCCTAAACCTGTGCCTTTACCAACTGCCTTACTGGTAAACTGGCGATCGAAGATTTTCTGTTTTACTTCATCAGTCATACCTATACCATTATCTCGAATAGAAATAAACGCAGATTGAGAGTCATTCGATAGTTCAGTCTTAACCCTAATGCAATTTGGATGAGCTTTTATTTCCTCAAAACTGCGTCCCTGATTTGATTCCTCCAGAGCATCAATAGCATTGGCAAGTAAATTCATAAACACCTGGTTTAGTTATCCGGCATAACATCGCACAGCAGGTAAATTTCCATATTCTTTAACAACTTCAATCGCCGGACGTTTTTCCTTAGCTTTGAGGCGATATTTGAGAATCAGTAAAGTGCTATCTATACCATCGTGAATATTGTATAGCCTTTCTCAGAAAGATGAGGTACGACTGGGAATAGGGCATAGGGAATAGGGAATAGGGCATAGGGCATAGGGCATAGGGCATAGGGCATACCTCACTTTTTTGAGAACCGCTATAAGCAACAGGAGAGCTGCTATCGGCGCGAGAAAAGGTTCTCAGATTATAGTTGCAGTCGAATGACTAATCTCTTTTTATATTGTCGCATACTTTCGCTCGCTGTCAACACCGGCAATTCATCCCAGTCTTCTATTTTGTAAAGTCTAAGTATGAGTTCAAAAATACACAATCAGTCAAACATCGAGCGCCACGAAGTGAAGCTCTCTTCGCGATCGCTCCGAAGAAAAGCAATCCGCTTGCGGTTAGGAAAATTTTACTGTTACACAGGTAAAATTTATTTGCGTCTATCTATAGCGGTTTTCAGAAAGATGAGGTATGACTGACAGCTTCTAGAACCTCTAAACGTATAGGGCTCTCGAACCAACAACGTCCGCGAATCTTTCTGAGAAGGGCTATATCTATCTATCTATCTACCTACCTACTTAATTGAGTTGTGCGATCGACAATTTCAACATTTTCTGTTGCGATCGCTCTTGTGGCAATTCACCTCTGAACTCTAACAGGATGTCTGGGATCGATCGAGTATCGATCGACAATTGCTATACTTGAACAAAGGATCTGTCGTTTCGCGATCGGATAGCTGACAGCCATGACCCAAAGCTTCAACCCCACAACCATACCGCCCGCCTTTCCCGATCACACGCAACTACCAGACTCTGACGGCACGTTTGTGAAAAACTTCCAAGAACTTCCCCAGAGTATCCTGCTCACCGATTCCCTGGAAACCACGCTGCAAACCCTGCACCCGGACGGACAATATGCGATCGGTCAAGATTGCGGCATCTACTGGCGCGAAACCGACCCTCCCGAACGCGGTGCCGAAGCGCCTGACTGGTTCTACGTCCCCAACGTTCCACCGCTGTTAGATGGCGAATTTCGCCGCTCTTACGTGTTGTGGCGCGAGTATATTGTGCCGTTAATTGCGATCGAGTTTGCGAGCGGCAACGGTTCTGAAGAACGGGACAATACTCCGTTATCTCGCTTACCCGAAGGTGGGAATCAGAAACCAGGAAAGTTTTGGGTTTACGAGCAGATTATTCGGATTCCTTACTATGCGATTTACGTCGTTAAAACAAGTGAATTGGAAGTCTACAATTGGGTGAATACTCGCTATCGCCGCCTGGAACCGAACGATCGCGGACATTACCCGATCGACCTAATGGGTGTAGAGTTAGGTGTGTGGGAAGGTAGCTATCAAAATCAGCCCATGCGATGGTTGCGTTGGTGGGATAGTGAGGGGAATTTGTTATTGACGGGTAGCGAACAAGCTAGACTCGAACGCCTCCACACGGAACAGGAACGTCAAAGAGCCGATCGCGCACAGCAAGCGCAACGGGATGCGATTCCCCAACTTTTGGCGATGGGTTTAAGTGTAGAGCAAGTGGCTGGGGCTTTGTCGCTGTCGCTGGAAGATGTGGAGAGATTTGTTGGGTAAAGTGCGATCGCATCGATGATGCAGTTTCAATGTCGATCGCTACAATCTTACCATAGGGAGCGATCGGTGCAGACAGTTGATGAATGTCGATCGACTATGCGGCGAAAAGATCGTGGGAATTGGGGGAATGCGTGTGCGATCGATCGATTGCGTTGAGCTACTGCAATGGAACCCAGCAGAATTATCATCCGGTGCAGCGCCTTGTTAGTTCCTGATAGTTTATACACATATTTCATCTATACTGGAACAAAAAGTGTTGACTGAGAGAGTTTTGCTTGAAGAGCCTGAAGAATTTGTTCTAGCTCAACCCTTGCTTCAACTTGAAGACCGAGACACATACCAATCCCGTCCGCGTCTGTGCTTAATCTGGATTGCATAACCAGCCTATATGATTCATCTGATTGTTTATTCATCAGATATGCGTGAAAGTGCATTGAATCACCGATGGCAGCCGGTTTTTTGAGATGGGAAAAGTTAAACTCCCGTTCCATATAAGCGAGAAGTTTGTCCTGCATGACCAAAACAAGTTTCTTGTTGATATGCTCGAATGTTTGAATTTTATGATGCATCTGCACTAAAGTTGTTTTTGCGGTCATTTTCCAATTCATACCATAGGGCTTTTTAGACTTCTCAGCTTCATCATTTCTGTCTATGCCAAGTTCTTTAAGCAAACGTTGCCGTTCTGGCCATACCGTGCCAGTAGTATCAATAGTTTGAAGCTCGATTCCAACAAAGTCTTTAACTTTGCCATCTTTAGTAGAAACTAGAAAGTAATCTACACTCCCACCCGGAATAGAAACTTCCGGAACTATATGTAACTCGTTTCCGGGTTCATGGGTTGTGAGCAAATGAAAGCAGTCAGTAAAAATCTGGCGTCTATCGATAAGTCGAGTTGGACAAATAAGTATGGGTTCGAGGGGTCGCCCGTAGAGAACTGTGCAGGTACCTATTGATATGTCTGGATCGCTTTTCCTAACCTTGTAACACTTTTTGCCTAGAAACGGACACTGCTGTTCTTCAACAATTTTCTGCCAATTTTCACTGTGTCTTCCTATGGAGTGACCGAATAGTTCGTTAATTTTATTCATAGGAGTGATGCACACCTTTTTCGTGATAATTCGAGATACTGGCGCGACAGGTCTATACCGACAGATTTTCTGCCGAGATTTCCGGCTACAACGAGTGTTGTACCTGTACCACAAAAAGGATCGAGGATTATACCGCCCTCTGGACAGGTAGCGAGAATCGGAATCAGGCAAAGGTCTTCTGGGTATGGAGCGAAGTGTGCATCCCTTTTCTGGGTATCTTCAGGAATAATGTCCCAAACATCAGCGGGTTTGCTTCCTTTCGGATGATAACGAAGAAAATAAAAACCCTTATTCCGAAGTTCCTTGGCTCGTCCAGAAACTTTTTCACTATCAGAGTGCGTCGCACGCTGTTGCCCGCGGATTACCATGCGAAAATCAGATATCCGGCCAACAGCAATGTCGGCGAGCATTTTCTCAAGCGCCTCAAAAGCTTCTACCTTCTCCTTTTGATTCAAAGAGGTAGATAGTTCGATCTGGCGCTTATATCGCACGCCAGAAACCCCAGTAGCAGAAACGACCGCTCCATTTACGACTTTGGCCTCGCGTGGCTTCGATCTAATGGCATCTGCGTTGTAGTAATACTTGGGCTGCTTCACAAAATGAAATACATTTTCGTGAACATTGCCAAGACGGTCTTTCGTATTATCCATACCGCTCTTTACTTTGTTCCAAATAACACTATTGCGAAGAATCCAACCTTGTTTTTCAGTAAGTTCAAATGCAATATGCCACGGAATTCCCAGCAGACTTTTATTCTGATAAGAATCGCCGATATTTAGCCAAAATGACCCTTCATTTTTGAGGACTCGTTTGATCTCGATCGCAATATCTGCTAGGTTGCTTACATAATCACGGTAATCTTTTTCTAGACCAATTCCTCCATTCTCGTACTCGCGCTTTCCCCAATAAGGGGGAGAAGTCATAACAAAATCAATACATGAGTTTGGCAATTGATGCAGTATTTCAAGTGCGTTTCCGAGCATTAGAAGAGGCCGGACATAAGGCTCTTTGGTATATTGTTCAAATGATGTTCGATACGCAGTGGATACTATCTGGTCTGAGTAGTTTAAAGACACCGAGTTCGGATCTTCTGTGTATGTCAATACTTGATTTTCACTTGGCATTAGCTATTTGCTTCTAGGTCAGGTGTGGGACATAAATATTTATTAAACTAACTTTGTCTTTGGAAAAGGCGATCGCCCATAACAACAAAACAACAGCAGCCCCAAAATAGAACCACTGTTTCCCCCCAAAACATCCTAGAAATCCATCACAACAAACCGCGATATCTAATAAAAATCAACACCACCGCCCACGATCCCAAAGCAACCTTTGCAGCCACCAAAATATTCAGCAAAGGCACCACACCACCGCTAACTAATGCCCCAAACTGTCCGTGCGGCAACTCGTACCCACACAAAGTAATCGCCGATAATACCACAAAAACCAATACTGAAATCTTCTCCCAAGTCGCCGCGTGCGATCGATCGTAAATCCGCTGCATCCACTCCGATGACGAAGTAATCGCCACCAAACCGATCGCAGTTCCCCCCGCAACACCCGCCGCAAAACCGCCTCCGGGAGTCAAATGTCCCCGCAGCGACAATTCAATACTCACCAAAGCCGCAATAGTTGCTCCCAAACGAGCTAAAACAATTGAAGGTTGATCGGTAAACTGATAAATTGTGCAGGAGGGTCTTTCTGTGGCTAACAGAAAATTAGCGCCCATAATGGCGATCGTAAATACCACCACTTCAAAAATTGTGTCATACAGGCGATTGCGGAAAATTATCGCCGATACTGCATTCGGAATCCCGCTATCTTTGACAATCAATTCTACGATCGCCAAACCTGATAAACCTGACGCTGGATTGGCAAAAAATAGCATTTTAATGTAAAGCACTATTCCCGCCGCAATGTAAACCCATTTCATTGATGATCCTCCCCTAAACCTGAAGCAATTTTATAGTCGAGACTCGTGTTTATTGATGCAATTTCCGGCTGCATGATGTCATAAAGCCGTTGAATTCTCGTGACTGTTTGATAATGTTTGGTTTCGGCACCACCATCTAGCACAGGCACACAACTTGCATGAATTTCCTTCTCCATCAGGGCGCGGTGTAAAGCCTCCACACAGGTGAAAGGTACTACCTCAATGCGGAGATAATACTTGCTAAAAATCCGGCGAAAATCCTTCATCAATGAGTTAAAATCGCGGGGACTCTCTACTGTCAACTCCACTTTCAAAACATCGCCATCCGACTCGACAGTCTCCTCTTCCAACACGCCCAGACGCATCACCAAAGACGATCGCACCGCTATCGCATACAGGGTTATTGCCAGCATCGTACCCATCAAGGCTTCCGTCAATGCCACATCCGCCGCCCCAAATACTGAATAGATCAATGCTGCGATCGCACCCAATATCCCGCGAATGACTAGGGCATGGTAGGGATTAGCTTGAACTACTACCATACAAGCAGCCAAGGGCAACAGCGCAGTTAAGATATAGATATAGCTATCATCATTCATAATGTACTTGTGGGAAACTCCGTCTGATTTTCTTGCTCTTCACTGGAACAGTGCGCCAACACATATCCCAGCATTGTATTCCAGATTGCCAAGGAAAGAATTGCTAAAGTTAGCAGCGGCCATCTACTAGGTATTCTGATCAGCAGCCCGACGACGATTAGCATCGAACCCAAGGTATCTGCAACCGAAAGACTGTGTAACTTAAATAATACCGATCGCTTGCCGACTAGGTGAGAAGTTCCCCAAAACCAGAAGAATATTCCTACACCAAAAAAGACATAACTCACCAAATCAATCATAAATCATCCAGTCGTTTTATTATGTGTGCCAACAGCATTAATCCTGCATTTCCGACAGTGAGGATAATTGCCCCCACAGCGCCAATCATCCAATCGTCGCGCAAGACAGATATGAACAAAGTCATAATTCCTGCCTTGCTGGAAATACTGCCCAAGGCTAACATTTTCTGCCAAACATCCTCATCCGTCAATGCCTCGTACATGGGGATGAGCATCGCTGCAATCATCGCAATTAAGAGCAAATTCATGGTTTTTTAATCGGGAAAACCCGGTGAACTTCGTAGCAGCCTTGTTGGTTGTGTCTCACCACAATTGTTTTGGGAGTAAACGTGATCAGAAATACATCCAAAAATATCATGATCGGCGATCGTTTCATTTTTGCCCGTTCCAAAATCATGTCTTCTCCGTTATGGGGACGGACGATAATTTCAAAGGCTTCAATGTATGCTACGGGAATCGCAATTAAGATTTTTTTGAGCATACTTAGCCATTCCTTAATCCTTTCCGGGGGTGTATTGCCGCGGGGCAGGAGAAATGCGATCAGCACACCAATGATGATATTCGGTACGGTGAAATCGGCGGTAAGCAAGAACCAAATTGTCAATCGCAATATGAAACTTCCAATCATCTTTTTTCCTTCTTAGACTTCTTGCATAAATCTTGAATTGGTGGAACAACCGCAGATGTCATTGAGATAAACAGATATAGCCTTTCAAGCTCTCCTATGAGGTACGATTGGCCCGCGCCGGGCATAGGCCTGCGCCGGGCATAGGCCTGCGCCGGGCATACCTCACAATGCTTGAGAACCGCTATATTACAAGATACTTTCTACTTTGGCTAGAGGTTTCTTGCATACCCTTACGGTTAGCGATCGCACTTTCTATTCAAGTGTGGGTTCCTGTCGCTAATGCCATCCAAAAGAGTGCGATCAAGGTTAGAGTCATCACACCTACCAGATGATCGAATTGCTCGGCTGCACGCGGCAGGGCGATCGCTAACCGTTTAATAATTAAAACATAAATCAGCCACCCGATCGCGATCGTCCCCACTGCTTTGATGATGCTTTCAATGCTATAAGCATCTAAGTACGCTATGTTTGCGATAATTAGCCCGCCAATCAAAAGTGCGATCGCTTGCCACAAACCCGGCTTGATTTCTTGTTTTTCTCCGCGCGGTATAAAGATGAATTTGGCGAAGGTTATAGCTGTACCTACGGCCGCAATATTCATCGGGATCGCCTGCCAAGGTGCTACACTTTTCAATGTCCACACTTTTGCGCCAAATCCTGCCAACAAAGGAAAGCCCGAAATCGAGAGACTGGCGATTACTAGGGCTATCCAAATTTTTGGATCGATCGCCTTAGATTGGAGTTCTTTGAAGTTGCGACTTGGTAAGGAACCGGCAATTAAGAAGAGAGTTGATTTAACTAAACCGTGAGTCAGCGCATAAAAACCACCGACTTCCGGTGCTGAGATAATAAAGCCTAACTGGGCAATTGTGCTGAATGCTAGCATCCGTTTTGTATCTTTTTCAAAGATGGCATAGGATACTCCCATTAAAGCTGTCGCCACGCCAAATATTCTGACGATAGTACCGAGATCGTCGGAAACCAAGGCACAGCGCAACAAAGGTAAGATACTAGCTTTGATGACTATTCCTGAGAGTAATGCTGAGACTGGGGTTTCTGATTCTGAGTGAGTTAGCGGCAGCCACAATCCCGATACAAAAATCCCTCCTTTGAGCAACAATCCCAGAAAAATCAGGGCTAAAGCTTCGGGTGGAGCACCTTTTAAACCGTCAAAAACAAAGGAATTATGTTTTTGATATACTAGCACCGCACCCACTAGGTAAAATAGCATGGCGGTGTTGCTGATAAACAGATAGCGCAAGGCTACCCATAAAGAGCGATCGGTGCGAGGATAGGCAATTAACAGAAAAGCTGCAATCCCGCTGACTTCTAAGGCGACGTATAAACTGATAAAATCTTGACAGATAAAGGTCGCATTTATACTGCCGTGCAGAATAATCATCTGGGAGTAAAAGAAGGCTGATTTACCGCTGTGCCAACAGTAGAAAATCACCGCAGCAGTTACTAGGGCATTTGTCAAGATAAAGTAGGCGCCCAACTGATCTGCGACTACTTCAACACCGAAATTATCTAGTAATTTTAGTTTGAGGGGCGACTTTTCGAGAAATAGTTGTAGCGCGTAGCCTGCTGAAACAAAGGTGACTGCTAAGGCGAGATATTTGTCAAGCTTGGGAAGTAGATAAATGACGAACCCGATAAAAAATGGTATTGTCAGCCAAGCGATCGTAATAATATTCATGGATGGGTTTTACGGCGTGTTATTTTTCTCGATCTCGCTGGTTTCCAAAGTCGGGTTATCCCGTGCTAGCTTCATCACACCCACCAGCATCAGGGCTTGAATCGAAAAGCCGATGACGATCGCAGTTAAGATGATCCCTTGGGGGACGGGATCGGCGAAAGCTCTATTTTTGACATCTCCCATAATTGGCGTGAACAAGCCATTGAGGGATGCGATTACGACATAATAGGCAATTACACCGGTGCTCATTACGTCCATAGAGACGATCTTCATCACCAGGTTCTTTTTAAGGATGATACCAAAAAATCCGCACAATACTGTGGCAAAGACGAAGGCTTCTAACACGGAAAGTTTTGTTGCTTAGGGTTTGGTGACAATGATACATTACTTGGGTGCTACTAATGTAGAGCGAGTCGATCGATTTTAGATTTGGGATTTTAGATTGAAGGAGGCGTGTAACAGGGGCGATCGGGCGATCGCACCAGGATGCAGCGGAATGGGAGTAAAATGAATGATATTTCTCTTAACAGTGATGCGCTGACTGGAGACAATAACTCCGGCGTGTATGGGCGAGAGAGTGTTTCTTGAGTGTATGATGTCCATTTGCTTATGGCTCAATATACCCTGCATGAGAAGCGGCATTGCCGTGTCCGATTCGGGGATCTGCGACTTTCATTGAGATGCTCTCTTTTGCACCTGACGCGATCGAGCCTAAACCTCCAGTTATAACCGAGTGTTTAACTGCCCTTCAACCAACAACAATAGTTCTCTATAAAGTATAAAAAATTATAATTACTTGTTGTTCGGCGTACTGTACAATTCCTGCCAATTTTTGTATTTGACAAAACCTTTAGTTGTACTCTATAATATTAGATGAACAGGTGCCCCGAACTGCACGGGGAGGTATGGTACGGTTGCAATACCGTGCGCCTGTCAAAGACAAGGTGCCCCGAACTGCACGGGGAGTTATGGTACGGTTGAGATGCCGTGCGCCTGTCAAGCTGAAACACTAGAACATTTAATAACAATACCCCGGTTGACAAAACAACGCCCTGCCAAGGCGTAGAGTGTTCTTTTGAACACTCAGTAAGGGCGAAATCCACGGCTATTATAGTCGTGGATTCGCATTTAAACTTACCCTTGATTTGAGCGGTCTTCAAAGTGGATTTTCTGCTGGAGAATAGGGATTTTAACCAACTGCATTTTCGGCTTAAGCAGATTGAATGCTTCCTCCAATTCGGCATTGCCACGGGCTGTCCCTGCTTCCTTTGAACGACGATCGATCAAATACACCACATAATCTGCTATCTGTAAACCAGTGTAAAAGTTTGAGACCCCAAATAAAGGTAATTCCACAAAGTTAGAAGATTCTTTTTGTGACTTCCACTCTCGATACACTCTGAGCAATCTGTCATCTTGAATGCTGGTATGATGAGCCGAGCGCGAATCCATAAGTAATATTCCAGTTTCGTTATATTGCTTTAAATAAGCATCTAGCTGCTCTAATAGTTGATTAAAACTTAAGCGATACAAGTCAATGTCATCTTTTATATCTTCCCTGGTTTCGTGCAATCTTTTTTTGTTCTCTTGAACAGCAAATATATGGCAAGGTAACTGATTCAGAGTTTGGGAAATTTTCTTAAAATATCGAAGGCGAAATTCCTGTCGGCAATTCTTAAATGAACCCTGCCCTTGCCAAATATCACGCCCCTTAAGTTCCCAGTCTTCAGGTTCCCTTCGACTCAATAGCTCCTTTTTAAGTGCTGAAACTTCTCTATCCATTTGTGACCAGTCCTGGACATGGATTGCAAAGCTAGCTAAAAAAAAGAAATCTGTCTGTTTATCGTTCCAGGTAGTGCCACCCTCATCTACATAAAATAGAATCGTCATATCGCCTTGTAGTAACATTTTAAATATAAATGCTACATTATTATAGTTGTCTTTGAACCTGAAACTTAGATTAAACTAAAGATACAGACAAAAATCCTGTCTGTCGCCTGCGCTTCCCCTAAATTAGCCATGACCGCACAAACCCCCGTACAATTCCAAGACAGTTTCGACATCATCGTAGTAGGTGGCGGACACTCCGGCTGCGAAGCCGCCCTCGCCACATCTCGCCTCGGATGCCGCACGCTTTTACTCACCCTCAACCTCGACAAAATTGCGTGGCAACCCTGCAACCCAGCCGTCGGCGGCCCCGCTAAAACTCAACTTACCAACGAAGTCGATGCCCTAGGCGGAGAAATCGGCAAAATGGCCGATCGCACCTACCTGCAAAAACGCATCCTCAACTCTTCCAGAGGCCCCGCAGTTTGGGCGCTCAGAGCACAAACAGACAAGCGGGAATACGCCGCCGTCATGAACAATATTGTCGAAAATCAACTTAATTTGACCGTCCGCGAAGCGATGGTAACAGACTTAGTTTTGGGCAAAAACGAAGAAGTAATCGGCGTTGAAACATACTTCGGCGTTGCCTTTGAATGCAAAGCCGTAATTCTCACCACAGGAACTTTTTTAGGCGGTACAATTTGGGTGGGCAACAAGTCGATGCCCGCCGGACGCGCCGGAGAATTTGCAGCCGTCGGTTTGACGGAAACTCTCAACCGCTTGGGCTTTGAAACAGGCCGCTTGAAAACAGGAACTCCGGCCAGAGTTGACAAGCGCACTCTCGATTACTCTAACCTGGAACCGCAGCCCGGAGATGCAGATGTTCGCTGGTTTAGTTTCGATCCAGAAGCTTGGGTGGAACGGGAACAAATGCCCTGCTATTTAACTCGAACCACGCCAGCAACTCACCAGTTAATTAGAGACAACTTGCACCTTTCTCCGGTTTACGGCGGCTGGGTTGATGCGAAGGGGCCGCGCTATTGTCCGAGTATTGAAGATAAGATTGTGCGCTTTGCAGATAAGGAAAGCCACCAGATTTTTATTGAACCGGAAGGTAGGGATATTCCTGAACTTTATATCCAAGGTTTTTCGACTGGTTTACCGGAAAGTTTGCAGTTGCAAATGCTGCGGACTCTTCCGGGTTTGGAAAACTGCAAGATGATGCGCCCTGCTTATGCTGTGGAGTACGATTATTTGCCGGCAACTCAGTGCTTTCCGACTCTGATGACTAAGAAGATTCAAGGGCTGTTTTGCGCGGGACAGGTGAACGGTACGACGGGATATGAGGAGGCGGCTGCACAGGGGATTGTCGCGGGGATTAATGCGGCTCGGTTTGCGAAAAATCAGGAGATGGTTGTGTTTCCCCGCGAGCAAAGTTATATCGGCACTTTGATTGACGATTTGTGCACGAAGGATTTGCGGGAACCTTACCGGATGCTGACTTCGCGATCGGAATACCGGCTGTTGTTGCGATCGGACAATGCCGATCAACGCTTGACTCCGCTTGGACGGGAAATTGGCTTAATTTGCGATCGGCGCTGGGAGTTATTCGAGCGCAAACAAGCTAATATTGTGGCGGAAAAAGCCCGTTTGTACTCGACTCGGGTAAAAGAACACGAGGATGTTGGTAAAGCAATTTTTGCTGACACTCAACAAGCAATTAAAGGTTCAATAACTCTGGCTGACTTGCTGCGCCGTCCCGGTTTTCACTACGTCGATTTAGAACGGCACAATTTAGGCAATTCGAGCCTACAATTAGCTGAGAAAGAGGGTGCAGAAATTGACATCAAATATTCCGGTTATTTGCAAAAACAGCAAAATCAAATTGATGAAATTGTCAGACACGAACGCCGCCAATTACCTGCGGATTTGGATTATATGGCAATCACAACTCTCTCGAAGGAGTCGCGGGAAAAGTTGACTAAAATTAGACCCTTGACTATTGGCCAAGCGGCGAGAATTGGCGGGGTGAATCCGGCTGATGTTAATGCTTTGTTGATTTATCTGGAAGTGCAAAACCGCAAGCAGCCGGCTGCTGTGGGAAAATGAATACATAGAACCACAAATGGCTCGACTTTGCCTTAATTGTTGGCTCAATTGTACGGGATATCCGCAGGGACACGGCCATACCGTGTCCGGTACGGGACTCGGCAATTTTTAATAGCCCTATGGATGACTTGAAGTTCAATTAGCCATTTCCTAAATCTGCTGATTAGCACGTCTTTTTTTATGGTTGTAAAGGAAGTTGGAATCAGGATATGTTATTGAAACGATCAACTTTAGCGCGATGCTGGATTGCAGAAACCTGTGTACGCGGTAAGGTTGGTGAAATACGATTTGAACATATCGAGAATGGCTTCATTAGCAAATTTGTTGCACCCACTTGGTCTGAATCAATTACTTGCCAGAAATTGACAAAATACAAAATATGTGGTATATTAGGATTAGATAATCTGCTCGTTCTGCCTTTACAAATTAATGTTAATTTGTACAGCGTTTATTGTCGTTAGCGAAGTTTATAGAGGCGATCGCTTAGTGTTTAATGCTAAAGTGTTTGAATATTTTTAGATAAGGTTTCATTGGTAGGTATTTTGGTGAATCAGCATGGGAAAATTTATCAACCTCAACAACACTCACATCATTGATATTGCTGAAATTCAATCTATCGAGTTTACGACCAAAGAAATAGGAACTCTTTATGGTATGAGCAAATTAGCTCAACGTTACACTCAACTAACCGGAAAACAAATTGATATTTTCCAGGGAACAAAGCTTAAGGGAACCTACGACAAGATTGAAATTGAGTTAAAAAGTGGTCATATAATTAAGATTGAGGACTTCGATCTGAAGAATTTAAGAGAGTATCTTATTTCATTGTTAGGATCTGTCAAATATTTTGAGTGTGCGGAACTTAAATATACGAAGCCAGATTCAGATGTATATATAGATGGCAAAATAGAGGTTGAAGCGCAATTAACAACGGGCGATTATCCTCTAGACTTAGCTTTGATAACTAATGATACAATTGATGTAAAGATCGAAAAATAATCGAAGTAGTAACTTGGTAGAGCCTATGACATTAGCAATTGCGATCGAACCAGCACCTTTAGAAATTGATGCTCGTGGCGTTGTACGAGTCGGTAAAACTCGCGTCACCCTAGACACCGTTGTGATGGCTTTCCTGGAAGGTGCTACAGCAGAAGAGATTGGAGAGCAATACACATCTCTTCAGATCCAAGATATTTATTCAACCATTGGTTACTACTTGAGACATCAGGCTGAAGTAGATGCTTATCTTTTAGAACGTCAACATCAAGCAGCAGCAATTCGGCAGGAAACTGAGCAGCGTTTTAATCCGATGGGAATACGAGCTCGGTTATTGGCTAGACGAGATAGGCAGAGGTAATCTAACATGGTTCGATTCCTGGCTGACGAGAATTTTAATAATCAGATTGTTCGCGGTATTTTTCGGCAGAGTCGTGATGTTGATATTGTGCGCGTTCAAGATGTGGAATTATCAGGAGCTGACGATCCAACTGTTTTAGAATGGGCTGCACAGCAAGGGCGTATTGTCCTAACCCATGATGTTGCCACGACGATCGCTTTTGCTTACGAACGGATTGAATCAAAATTGTCTATGCCTGGATTATTTGAAGTAAGCCGCCGAGTCTCAGTGGGGTTAGCAATCGAGGAAATTATACTGATTGCTGAGTGCAGTATTGAGGGAGAATGGGAGGGGCAAGTTAGGTTTCTTCCTTTACGATAGAAGGATCAAAATGTTACCGAATACTGCACAGTGCAAGAGTGCCGCCCAAATTCCCAGTCAGAAACCGCGTTTCTCATTCAAGAGGGGGTAAGTCCAGCAGACGGACAAAAATATTGTCCGCCCACTCAATAGCTAACTAGCAATCATTCCCACTCGATCGTACCAGGCGGCTTAGAAGTAATATCGTAAACCACCCGATTAACGCCCTTAACCTCATTCACAATCCGGTTCGAGATCAATTCCAACAAATCGTATGGAACCCGCGCCCAGTCAGCCGTCATCCCATCTTCGCTGGTGATAAATCGCAGAACGATCGGGTAAGCATAGGTGCGCTGATCGCCCATAACCCCTACACTGCGAATCGGCAGCAAAACTGCAAAAGCTTGCCAAAGTTCGCCGTACAATCCGTGGCGGTTGATTTCTTGGCGCACGATGAAATCAGCATCCCGCAAAATATTCAGCCTCTCTGCGGTAACTTCTCCCGTAATCCGAATCGCCAATCCCGGGCCCGGGAAAGGTTGTCGGTTGACGATTTCTTCCGGAAGCCCGATCGATCTGCCGACTTTTCGCACCTCATCCTTAAACAACTTTCGCAGCGGTTCGATCAGCTTAAAACACAAATCTTTAGGTAATCCGCCCACATTGTGGTGGCTTTTAATCTTAACAGCAACTCGTTCGCCGCTTTTCGGGTCTACATTCGTGTCAGCCGACTCAATCACATCCGGGTAAAGAGTACCTTGCGCGAGGTAATCGAAGGGGCCGAGGCGCTTCGATTCTTCTTCAAATACACTGATAAATTCGTGGCCGATCCGCTTGCGTTTTACTTCCGGATCGGTAACGCCTTCAAGCTGAGCCAAAAAGCGCTCGCGAGCCAGAACGTACTGCACCGGAATGTGGAATTCCTCTTGAAATAATTTCACCAACCGTTCCGGTTCCTGCTTGCGCATAAACCCTTGGTCGATAAACATACAGGTAAGTTGGTCGCCGATCGCCTTGTGCAGCAAAAAAGCCAAAGTCGAAGAATCAACCCCGCCAGATAGAGCCAACAAAACTCGTTGATCTCCCACTCTGGCGCGAATTTCGCGAATAGTTTCCTCAACAAAAGTAGCCGTCGTCCAAGTCGGTTCGCACTCGCAAATATGGTAAACAAAATTGCGAATCAAAGCTTGTCCGCCGATCGAGTGAACCACTTCTGGGTGAAACTGCACCCCGTACAAATTTTTCTCGTGGTTAGCAACAGCCGCAGACGGAGTATTGTCAGTGTGAGCGAGAATCTCAAAACCCGCCGGCAATTCGTTACAGGAGTCTCCGTGGCTCATCCACATCGTCGTGCCTTCTTCGACATTTGTGAGCAAATCCGTAGGATCGTCAATAAATAGCGATGCCTTGCCGTATTCGGCTAACTTAGCTCGCTCAACAGTCCCGCCGAGTTGCTTTACCATCAACTGCATCCCGTAGCAGACGCCCAACACCGGTATTCCCAGATTCCAAATTTCCGGGTCGCATTGGGGAGCTCTTTCATCGTATACAGAACTCGGGCCTCCTGAAAGAATAATTCCTTTAGGATTGATAGTTCTTAACTGTTCTGCGGTAGTGCGGTAAGAAATAACTTCTGAATATACTTGAGTTTCGCGAATGCGGCGAGCAATCAGTTCGGAATATTGCGAACCGAAGTCGAGAATCACGATCGTCTGGCGATCGATTTGTCCCAGAGAATAGTTGGTGAGGTCGGATTCAGTTTCTATTTGAGTAGTCACGGTGATTGGGTAGTTGCTAATTGCTAATTGGGCATAACGTAGCGGGGGTATTTGTCGCCGCCTGAGTCCAAAACCGAGGTCTGCGAACGACTTTTAGTCGCCAGCAATAAATCTTATTTGTACTAGATTGCTGCTAGTGATTTTGATAAATTAATAGGGTCGGCGACCAGTATAGATTTACTTCGAGCTTTACCCTAATTAATTGAACCATTGCATCATAAATTGCCTCAATAAGCAACCTAGTATAATTAAGGTCTAGGGACTGAGAATTATTACTTGTTAAATATTATCTCTGACTGATGTTTTAAACAGAAATCAGGGATATTCACACCACATTAACAAATTTGCGTCAAAAATGTATCCCCTGTGTCACTCTTAACAATTATTTTGCGATCGCGCCCAAACATCACTGAGCCCACGGGGATACGCTGGTTAGTGTGAGTAAAAATGCAATCGGACGATCGCAAGTCAATTTCTCGGGCAATATCGCCGTAAATTCGATCGACCCAATGGCTGTTAGTTGTCGCATCCAGAGCCCGCAGTTGCCCGAGAGCATCTTCGGCTGTCGCCGCCCCAAAAATCGCGGAACACGCATCGGCGGGCATTCCAGCTCGAGCGCAGAAAGCTGTCAAAATTTCCCGGCGCCCGTCAGCGAGGTGATGGTGAGTGTGAAAAATCCCCGCCGCCAATTTCATCAGTTTACCGTGATAGCCAAACAGCAAGATCGATCGCACCCCCTGACATCCAGCCTCTGCCAGCAGCGGGCCGAGCCAGTTAGCAGTTTTCACCAGCCGCTGAGGATCGATGCCCAGTTGTCGCGCCAAATCCAAGCCATTTTCGCCGATGCAAAACACTAAAGTGTCAAACAGTTCGGCTTTTTGTTGCAGTTGTTCGCGGTAAACTTCCAACTGTCCGGGGGCACTCAGGGGTTGAGAAATCCCAGTTGTACCCAGCAGCGAAAGTCCTTCGACGACGCCGAAAGCTTCGTTAGAAGTGCGGGTGGCTAGCTGGCGCCCCAAGGGCAAAATCAGCGTGACAAAAATTCTCTCTCCCGGTGCCAGTTGTTGGCCCAGATTCGATCGCAGCAGCCGCATCGCGTAATCATAGATTGCCGCTCCACCACCTACTTTGTGATGTCCAATTCCCTCGCCCCCAACAATCACAATCTGCTCCCCCTCTCCCCCATTCTCCCCCTCTCCCCCTCTCCCCCTCTCCCCCTCTCCCTCTCCCAGCAATTCCACCATTGCCCAAACGGGCGTATTGCGAGTCAGATCGAGGTTGTCTCCCGGATCGGAGCGAGTCACGCCTAAAGCTGTACCAGCTTTGAGTACAGATGCTTGTTCGATCGCAATTTCTGCCGTGATTGGCGGTTCCAGTAAATTTACTGATACGGTATCTACAGACTGAGTACCTGCGCGCAAGCACTGCAAAGCTGCAAGTGCCGCCGCACAGGCAAATACTGGCAGTGTATACCCGGATAAAGGTTGAGTTTTTGTCACAAAATGCAGCAATCCTTAAATTAGTTGGCGATCGACATCACGGTGTGGTAGTGATACCCCTCAAACATTTAAGCTTAATTCTAGGGTTTGATATTATTAGCAGTTAGCGTCATTTGTGTCAAGCAAGAATTTTGTCATGCCTGTTGTCTTGAAGCAAGCAACATTTTTTTTCAGGTGCGATCGAGCGCAACCTACTCCGAAGTCCTACCGGGACCTGCGGCGGATTTTCACAAAACACCCGAAATACTGAGCGCCAGCGCGTCCTAGAGCAACAAACTGATTCCCCGAATCAATTACAAATACTCCTAGATTTCCAAGTTAATTTGGAGCAAGCTTTTGAAAGGGCCGCTCTGAGAGTTGTTGTGGATATGCAGCCAGTGGATGCCCTCGCCCCAGATGGAATAGCCGCGATCGCCCGAGGGCTGGAGTTAGCAGCTATACTCGGCAAGTCGATCGTCTTTGATTCTATAGATTTAGTCAGCTATAGAACCCATTTGACATCTTTGAGTTTTTGGGTTGGGTGACGATAAATAAGCCAGAGAAACCGATTTCACGCCTATTTACGCTCATGTCGAGAAACCGGGTTTCTACGAGTTTTTGGGTTGGGTGACGAGAAATAAGCCAGAGAAACCCGGTTTCTGGGATTTACGCAAAATAGATATCAAATGGGTTCTATATAGGTTTGAGAACCGAGTGGAAGAGCTGGCGCGAAATTTGTTTTGGCCCTTGGGGCGACTTGTTCGAGGGGGAATTCGAGCAATTTTTGACAGACGAAATGTTGCGATCGCTTCCTTGTGAAGCCGTAAAACCTACTTTTTTACAATTTGCCAAATTATATCTTCCAAGCGGTTGATGTCCCAGCGATCGCTTGTCATCTATATTCATAACAATTACCCGGAAGTGCCAGTCTAGCTTTCAAGATGTTAGCTTGAAAGCTAGACTGGCTTTATCTTACTACGTGAACTCAGCAATTTTCAGCATGATTAAATTGTATTGACGCCCGTGCGCGAACAATAATTTAATCGCCAACCAGCCCCAAACCTCGACCAAACAAGGATTGTGCAAATCTAAAATCTAAAATCTAAAATCTAAAATCCTATGACTATGGTTGAACCAGTCGCAGAGTTAAATGAGCCTCTAGCTCTTCAAACTTCAGAAATATTAGAAAAGACAATATTTCAGCTCGTTCGACCTGCAAAAACAGCTCTCAAAATTCCTAAACAAGACATTCGATCGACCCTCAAAGCCTCAACAATAGACGGCGTTTTTGCCACTGTCTTCGAGTCGGCGACCGGGGGCGTGCTGCTGAGCAACTTCTTGCTGCAACTCGGCGCCAGCAGTGTGGAAATAGGTATATTATCTGCTATTCCGATGGTGGTAAATCTCCTGCAACCATTAGGAGCCTACATCGCCGATCGCACAACCAGCCGCCACTGGTACAACCTAGGAATATTCGGCGTGTCGCGGCTGCTGTGGCTGTTGCTCGCGGTGGCAATTGTTTGGGGCCCGCAGCACGCGGACTCGCACCAACTGCTGCAATGGACTCTGGTAACAGTCGTAGCAGCTAGCGTGCTGGGAGCTTTTGCCAATTCTAACTGGTTTAGTTGGATGGCTGCCGTGGTTCCTCACCGCTTGCGGGGACGCTATTTTGGCTTTCGCAACAGTGCTACGAGCTTGATTAGTTTGGTGGGAGTGCCGTTGATGGGACTGTGCGCGTCAACTTGGGGCGCCGATCGAATGGACGGCTACGGGATCGTGTTATTTGTCGGTGTTTTGGCGGGAATGATTAGTTTGGCCTGTCAATTCTTCATGGTGGATGTGAACCCGCAGGCATACCGAAAAGATGCAGAGAGCGATCGAGTTCCAGACAAAAAAGAAAAAGCTTTAACAGATTTTGTGCCTTCGATCCTGAAAGATTCTAATTTCTTAATGTTTCTGGTTTACTTCAGCGTGTGGACGTTTGCAGTTAATCTCAGCGCGCCTTTTTTTAATATCTACCTGCTGAAAGATTTAAGCTTGGATGTGAGTTTGGTGACGACTTACAACAGCTTGAGTTCTGGGGCAAATCTGCTGCTGCTGATGTTTTGGGGCAAATTGGCCGATCGCTGGGGAAATCGCCCCTTGCTAATTGCGGTGGGGCTGGTGGTAGCCCTAACGCCTTTGCTGTGGTTGGGTACGGGCAATTACCCATTTGCCCTGTGGGTGTGGCTGCCGCTGCTGCACTTGCTCGGGGGAACGACTCTAGGGGCGATCGCCCTGTGTACTAACAACATTCAAATGGAAATCGCGCCCCATCAGCAACCATCGACTTATTTTGCGATCGCCGCAGCAGTTTCGGGAGTAGCTGGGGCCTTGGGAACTACCGCCGGCGGCTTTCTCGCCGAACTTCCGGGCATGAGTTTGGGGGCGCTGTTTGCCCTCTCGGCTGCTGTGCGGCTGGTGGGCTTGCTGCCGTTGATTTTGGTACGAGAACCGCGCAGCTTGTCGCTAAGGTCGATCGTCCCGACTTTTCTACAATTCAAATTCAACGATTAATATTATTTCCCAAGATAACTATCGTCCGGTTCGATCGTTCGGACTTCAGTCCGCATCATTACTATAACTAATCGGTTTGTAGTGAGAACTTTAGTCCGCATCATTACTATAACTAACCGGTTTGTAGTGAGGACTTTAGTCCGCATCATTATTAGGACTAAAGTCCTTACTACAAACCGTTACAGATTCTGGATCGTTGACCGGACATAAATAATATAACGGCCAACAACTAACTGTTAAAAGTTAATTATTGACCGTCACAAAGCTTTTTTCAGCCTTCAGCATAGCTGTTTGTTCCTAAAAAATTAGTCCTCAGTCCTTAGCCCTCATTATTCAGTAACAATAAACCAATAATTTGGTACATACCCAATTATTAATTTTTTGCTAGCAACTAACTGATGACTAATGACCAACGACTGATGACTAATAAATTAAGCTTGACGCGAGTAGTATTCAACCACTAGCAGTTCGTTAATCTGAAGAGCAATCCATTCGCGTTCGACAACGCCGTTAACTTTGCCAACCAGTTTTTGCTTGTCAAATTCCAAGTGACTGGGCAAGTGAGCCAAGCCTGGATCTTTGAGGTTAGCTTCAATCATTGCACGGGAGCGTTCTCTGTTTTTCACAGCAACCACATCACCGGGCTTGCACTGATAGCTAGCGATATTGACTTCACGATCGTTCACAGTAATGTGACCGTGATTTACCAATTGTCTAGCGGACGGAATGGTTGGAGCCATTCCCATCCGAAACACAGTATTGTCCAAGCGCATTTCCAAAAATTGCAGTAACACTTGACCTGTGGAACCCGTCACACGGCGGGCTTTGCGGACATAACGGAGCAATTGGCGTTCCGTCACACCGTAATTGAAACGTAGTTTTTGCTTTTCTTGCAAGCGAACCGCGTACTCAGAAAGCTTTTTGCGGTTTTGACCGTGCTGCCCAGGCGGATAATCCCGTCTGGGAGTTTTGCGGGTTAGACCGGGCAACTCTTTCAGGCGACGGACGATTCTTAATCGGGGGCCTCGATATCGAGACATTTATTTTCCTCTCTAATCTCTGTATGCAATTTTATGCAGACTCTATATTATATGTTGATAAGGGTGAAAATTCCAACAAAAATCGATTAAAAAAATCGATCGACCGCAGCCATCCGTAATGTGCGGTAAATTCTGAAGTAAAAGCCGATCGAGCGACCCAACCAGCCCAAAAACTTACAAATCGAGCTGCCATGCACAACCGCAAATTTTCCCAAAATTCTTCCCCAAAGCCAGCACCGCGCTGGATGTTGGCTCTCGGCACTCCCTTAGTCGCGCTGAGTTTGTTGGCAACAGCACTGCCAATCTCGCCAGCATCAGCCATCACCCTGAGATTCCCGCGAACTCAAAATCCCTATCGCGTCTGCGCTAAGGAACTAATCGAAGCCGGAGTCGGTGCAGAGGAAGCAGCAGCAGCTTGTGCCGACGCGCTCCACCCCCGCGACATATCTAGATGCGCCCTCCAAATCAACCGCAAAACCAATATTTCTGGTATCGAAGCGCTCTCTAGCTGTCGGCGGGTGAGGCGCCCGGACGAATTAACTACTTGCGTGGTGAATATTAATAGCAAAACTAAAACTCAACCTGCTGCTGCCCTGTTAGTTCTTGATGGGTGCCGCCGCAGTTTATTGCCAGAAGTGTTTGCTGAATGCGTAGTCGGGTTGAGCGGCAGGCTCGACTTTCCCACGGACAGGTTAATTGCCACTTGTCTCGATCCCAGGGGTACAGTGAGCCAGTTGGACGGGCGTCCTGCACCGACACCTCCTACGGAGTTAATTCCACCGCCTTCGCGGCTCAATTAATTAGTTATGGGTAATTGGGAATTGGGCAAACAGGGAATTGGGCAAACAGGGAATTGGGAATTGGTAATTGGGAATTGGTAATTGGGAATTGGTAATTGGTAATTGGTAATTAGGCAACTCTCACCTATTCCTCTCCCTTCTTCCCTCTTCCTTCCTTCGGCTACGCTGACTGACAAGTCTTTTTACCCGCTCGCGAAGCCTTTATAGCCTTCTTCCTTCTTCCTTCTTCCTTCTTCCTTCTTCCTTCTTTCTTCTAATCAAATGTCAGAAATTTTTGGTCAAATTACAGTCGAAGAATTAGGTCGGAAATTAGCAGAAACTAATGCCGATCGATTGCAGCTTGTAGACGTGCGGGAACCTTACGAAATTGAACTCGCAGCGCTGCCGGGATTTGTGGTTTTTCCGCTAAGCGAGTTTGCCCAATGGTCTGGTGATATTGACGATCGACTAAATCGCGACACAGAAACCCTAGTGCTGTGCCACCACGGAGTGCGATCGGCTCAAATGTGCCAGTGGTTGAGCGATCGGGGATTTATCCATGTTAAAAATATCCTTGGTGGCATCGATGCTTACTCCATATTGGTCGATCGCACTGTGCCGCGCTATTAATCTGATGCCCACTCTAACTACCGCAATATAGGTTCTCTCGTTCGGGATACAAGTCCTCCGATCCTGCGGACTCGCATTCCGAACGATCGAACCTTTGCAATATAGGTTCGCAGTCAGGACTTTAGTCCTCTCTTGGATGCGGACTCGCATTCCGAACGATCGAACCTTTGTTTATTATTGGGTTTGGGCTGACAGGATCTGAATTCTAATTAACAGCAGCAAATCGAAAATTTAACAGCGTACTCATAGTGATCCGATCGCGCCCGTGCCTTTTTGAGTCATAAAGAGCCTCATCAGCCGCCAGTACCAGCGTTGCTGCATCATTTTCCGGGCCGGGAACAACGCTGGCAATTCCCAAACTAATTGTCACCACAGAATTAGGCAAACAGTCAACATTCTCCGGGTCAAAAATAATACTCAAAGCTTTAACTTTCGCTCTAATCTGTTCAGCAATAACCAAAGCGCCCGTTGCATCTGTTTGAGGTAAAACGATCGCAAATTCCTCACCGCCGTAGCGAGCAGCTACATCAGCAGGACGCTGGAGCGATCGGCGAATTGCCTGAGCTACCGAGCGCAAACAACTATCTCCAGCTTGATGTCCGTAGGTATCGTTATAAATTTTGAAATAATCGATGTCGCACAAAATTAAAGATATCGGAGACTCATCGCGAGCATTATGTTTCCATTGGGCTCGCAAGCAACTGTCAAAATGTCGTCTGTTGCCAATTTGGGTAAGTTCGTCCACATTCACCAAAGCTAGCAGTCTTTCATTTTCTTGCTGCAACTCCTCAAAACCGACAGCCGAGAAACCGTCCTCGCACAAATTTTGCTCTTGAAAATACAGGCGATATAATTCGCAAGACAAACTACAGTTATTACCCTCTAATTTGACAAGCCCCATGCTATCTAACTGATAGGCCATCAAAGGTTCGAGGTGAAGGCTATTTTTAACATCCAGAACCTGTTGGAACGCCCATGCGAGTTCTGGCTTCTGCTGAATGGCGATCGACTGATTTCGCAAGTAGTCGCTATAAATTCCGCTTTGAGTAGGAGCTGCTTTTAATAGTTGTTCCAACTCGGCTCGCCCCAGCTCCTCCCCAGACTCATTCTCCCCAACCGACAGGCGGTTTTGCTGTAAAATTGCCAGGTGATAAAGCGCTAAATGCACTAAATAAGGATGACCGCCTACCATTTGCATTAATTGCTCGACGGGATAGCTGTCGTTCCAGTTCAGTCCGTGCCGGCGCGCCAACTCTTGGACTTGTTCGGCACTAAATTCTGAGAGTTTAATCGGCAGCCCTACATTGAATGGAGATTGATTGAGACTCAAAGCAATATAAATTTCTGTCGAGTGAATGACTGCGATTCGCAGTTTTTCCCAGGTTTCGCTCTGTCGCGCTTGTTCGTACCAAAAACGGAGCAGCGGCAGGAATTCTTGAGCGATATTGGCGCGTTCAAATACTCGGTTTACTTCGTTGAGTACCAAGAAAAGGGGACTGTCAATTTGTTCGAGCAAATAGTTCTCGAAGTAAAGAGAGCAGCTTACTTTGCTCCCCATATCTTCATCCCAAAATTCATTGAGATTTGGTTCGAGTTTGAGTTGGCGAGCGACATTGACACACAACCAGCGCAAAAATTTATCTACATTAGCAAAAACTGCTTCGTCGGCTTGCTGAAAGTCTACAGTGACTGTGCGGTATCCGCGATCGACCGCAGCCTTAATTATCCGCAGCATCAGGGAACTTTTGCCCATTTTTCGGGGAGCTTTAATCCGAATCAGACTCCCTGGCTTGCTAATTTCTGCACAAGCTCGGGCTTCGGCGGGCGATCGATCGATATAAAATGCAGAGTCAAGCGGTATAGGGCCCCCAGGAAATTCTAGGTGTGCAACCGTTTGGATTAAATTTGGTGATTTTTGGATTCGTGCCATAGTGCATCCGCGAGGCGATACCCTGACTGTATCTTACATCTCAAGGTTAGGGGGGGTAGAGGATCGGTGTCAAAGACTTATTGACAATCATACAAAATGTAAGTTTTTCAGGACTTCCCGGAACTGACTTTGTTATAGTAGTGTCACTTTAGCTAATCTCAAACCCTGCTTAAACTCGCAGCAGACCGACACAAATTTTCTGGCGATCGAGACGCGATGATTCTGCGCCTCTACCCGAAAAGTCAGTCGTCTGTCGCCCATGTCTTGCAGGATTCACACGAATCAAAGGAGAAATAATCATTGTCACGCCGCTACCTGTTTACCTCTGAATCCGTCACCGAAGGCCATCCCGATAAAATCTGCGATCAAATTTCAGACACTATCTTAGATGCCTTGCTGACCGAAGACCCTAAAAGTCGCGTCGCAGCCGAAGTTGTCGTCAACACGGGTTTGATGCTGCTGACGGGCGAAATTACCACGAAAGCTCAGGTAAATTACATAGAGTTGGCGCGGAAAAAAATAGCCGATATTGGCTACATCCACGCTGATAACGGCTTTTCTGCCAATAGCTGCTCGGTGTTGGTGGCTCTGGACTCTCAATCTCCCGATATTGCCCAAGGGGTGAATACGGCTCACGAAAGTCGGGAACAATCCAGTGAAGAGGAGTTGGATGCGATCGGTGCTGGCGACCAAGGCTTGATGTTCGGTTTTGCTTGCAACGAAACGCCGGAATTGATGCCTTTACCAATTAGTTTAGCGCACCGGATTTGCCGCCAACTGGCCGCAGTCCGCAAAACAGGTCAATTGCCTTACCTGCGTCCGGACGGTAAAAGCCAAGTTACCGTAGCTTACGAAGACGGGAAACCTGTTGGCATTGATACGATCTTAATTTCTACGCAGCACACTGAGGCGATCGGCGATATCACCGAAACAGCCGCGGTTCAAGCCAAGATTAAAGCAGACCTTTGGACTGCTGTTGTCCAACCCGTGTTTGCCGATATTAGCATCAAGCCGGATGCAGAAACTCGCTTCCTTGTCAACCCCACTGGCAAATTTGTCGTCGGCGGGCCTCAAGGAGATTCGGGTTTGACTGGCCGCAAAATTATTGTGGATACCTACGGCGGCTATTCCCGTCACGGCGGCGGTGCTTTTTCTGGGAAAGACCCCACGAAGGTAGACCGCAGCGCGGCTTATGCTTGTCGCTATGTTGCTAAAAATATCGTGGCGGCCGGTTTGGCCGAAAAGTGCGAAGTGCAGTTGAGTTATGCGATCGGCGTAGCGCGCCCTGTTAGCATGATGATCGAAACTTTTGGCACTGGTAAAGCTGATGACGATCGCCTTTTGGAAGTTGTGAAGCAGCATTTTGAACTGCGTCCTGCGGGCATCATTCAGGCATTTAACTTGCAGAATTTGCCAGCGGAAAGAGGCGGCCGTTTCTATCAAGATGTGGCGGCTTACGGTCACTTCGGACGCACCGATTTAGAGTTGCCTTGGGAGCAAACTGATAAGGCCGAGCTTTTGAAGGAAGCCTTGAGCCAGCAGTTGTCTGGAGTAGCTAAATAGTACAATTTTGGGGCGCGCCCTCCGCGCCCCATTTATTAGTTACTTACCATCTTTTTTCTTTTCTTGACTGCGAGAATACTTGTCAAACCCAAAATCGCACCTGCGATTGTTGTCGGTTCTGGAACTGGTTCGGAAACCACTATTTCAGGCCCAAAATAACTGACGGTAGCAGTTTGTCCGCCGGCATTGGGACGCCCCATAGACCTTCTATCAGATACGAATTGATTATTATCTATCCTCCAAATAGCATTATGTGGATCGAGAAAAGAGTTCCCGCTAAAGCTCAGCCCTACCAATCGCCCCGAGCGCACGTTGACCACTCCACCCGATACACGATACAAGTACCAACTCTCTGTTATTGCTAAAGGTGTCCCCAAAAAATTATAAGAGAAAGGAATCTGAGGTTCGCGATGACGGTCCAGAGGCAATAGATAATTGAAGACTCCAGACAGTACACTCACTGATTCATCACCAACACCTGTTAAAGATGAGTTGTCAAAGCTGAAAGAACCGCTGTAATTAGCAATGTAAGGCTCGGGAAAGCTTTGGAATAAACTTGTAGCATCGACTGTAAAATTGTAAGTCAGAGTAGCTGCTTGTGCTTCGGCAGCAAATTGAGTTAATATGACTCCACAGGCCAAGACCCTACTTGCGATTGCAACACTTAATTGACTCCCTTTATATTTAGCCATTTTGTGTTCTGGATAAATTATTGTATGTTACGACTCTAAACTTTGATGAATGGAATGTCTATACAAAAGCTATGTCTTTGCTTAAACTTTACAATATTTAGCTAGAGTATGTAGAATAAATGAAGTTCTAAAATCTTTTAAGTTTGATTAAGTATATTAACCAAAAAATCTATACAATTTTTGATATTTTATACACAATTAGTATGTTATATTAATGGCATTTTTTCCTTCTTTCCAGTCAGCAATTCGCAGTTTTACATCAGCACTAAAACAGCGGTTTACTGCTGAATTTTATCCACAAAATCCAGCAGCGCTGCCGAGTTCGTCGGCGCCTGAATGTGGAATGCGCGGCGTTTGGATACCCAGCACCGACTGCCAAGTTCTCACTTCAAAACAGCGGATTGCTGAGGCAATAAATTTTCTTGCAGATACGGGATTTAATACAGTATTTCCTGTAGTTTGGAACCGTGGTTTTACGACTTATCCTTCTCAAATAATGCGCGAACAATTTGGGGTTGAAATTGACGCGCGCTATCAAGGTCGCGACCCTTTGGCAGAATTAATTGTTGAGGCTAATAGAGTTGGTTTAAAAGTTATTCCTTGGTTTGAATACGGATTTGTGAGTTCTTATAATCTCAACGGCGGTCATTTGCTGGCGAAGAAACCGGAATGGGCGGCGCGCGATTGTAATGGCAATTTACTTAAGAAAAATAAGTTTGAATGGATGAATTCTCTTGACCCGGAAGTGCAAGATTTTTTGCTGGGGTTGATGCTGGAAGTTGCGAGGAATTATCCGGTACATGGCGTTCAAGGAGACGATCGCATTGCGCTACCCTGTGAAGGCGGTTATGATGCAAAAACGGTTAAACGCTACCGCCAAGAGTGCGGGAGAGAACCGCCACAGAATTGTAGAGAGCAACATTGGCTGCACTGGCGGGCTGATATAATTACTGAGTTTGTGGCTCGATTGCATCGAGAATTGAAGGCTATTAATCCAGATTTGTTGCTGTCGATGTCGCCGAGTCCCTATGACTGGGGACTCGTGGAATATTTGCAAGATTCTCTATCTTGGGTTGACAAAAAGTTGGTTGATATGCTTCACCCGCAGTTTTACCGCCGCGATTTTAACGGTTACAAACAATTGCTCGATCGACTGATCGATGGACAACTTACCTGCGAGCAAGTGTCCTGTGTGTCTCCCGGTATCCTGTTGGCGAATCGAGGGGGCAATTATAGCATGAATCCGGAGCTGTTGTTGCAAGTAATTGCTTACAACCGCGCTCGCGGCGTTCCAGGAGAAGTGCTGTTTTTTTACGAAGGTTTGCGGGATAACGATAATGCTTTGGCTGAGGCTTTGAAAAATGGGCCCTACGGTTGACACTCTCCCGGAATCGGGCTGTTTCCGGTTTGTTGCGTTCAACGGAGTCGATCGATATTTGAACCCAACTTGGTATAAAATGATATAGCGCAGAGCAAGTCTAGCAAACAGTGCATCGATGCCAAGCAGCAAGCGCTACTAATTGTTAAGGCGATCGCCCAAAAAAACAGATAATCAATTTAGGGCATAGGGCATAGGGCATAGGGCCTAGGGCTCCGTGGGCATAGGCCTCCGTGGGCCTAGGGCTCCGTGGGCTTGTGGGCATACCTGACTTTTTTGAGAACCGCTATATTTTATAAGTGGTGCAAGTTTTTTTATCAGTTGAGTTTTGTAGGTGCAGGCGTATTTTCTTAAAGAAACCGAGTTTAAAAAGAGCAATCTCAAACGATCGCCAAAATATGAGGATAAATGAATGAACTCAGTAGCAACCCTCATCCAACAGCTACCAGAGCTCAGCGATGCTGAATTCAACCAAAAATATTTGAAACAAAAACAAGGGATGCACGCCTTGGCGACAATATTGCCGCAAGTAGAACAGCAAAGTCTGGCTTTGCGCGCAGTAAAATTAGCCCTAAAAGTAAATTTAAAACTCGGCTCGAAGCTAGCAGGAATGGTAAAGCCGGAGTTTCAACTAAAAACAGTAAGATTAATCGTAAAAATTAAAACTTCCCTGCCGCTCAAAATTCAACTGCTGGCACTAACAAGTTCCGATATGGCAATTCCAATACTTGTCAAAGCATTGAACCACAAAGACAGTGCCGTGCGCCTTCATTGCATTCGGGCGATCGGGCAAATTGGTTCTAGGGCGGCAGTAATTGAATTAGCGCGGGTGCTCGAATCTGCCGATTCCCAAGCGCAAGCTTGGGCCGCTTGGGCCCTGGGAGAAATTGACTCGAAACCAGCAGCCGCAGCACTGATCGAAGCTCTCAACCACAAAGCCGCCGGAGTCCGCGCCTGGGCGGTTTGGGCCTTGGGTAAAATCAACCCCAAAATAGCCGTCCCCGCAACGATTAAAGCCCTGAAACATCAAGACTGCGAGGTGCGCTGGCGGGCCGCCGTAAATTGCGGGAAAATCGGGGTGGGTGAGGTAGTTCCGTGGCTGCTGAATGCCCTCAGAGACGAAAATCACCTCGTCCGTGCTAGGGCGGCGGTGGCTTTGGGGAAAATCGGCGATCGCGACGCAGTACCCCGCTTAGTAGAATTGCTTCACGATCCTGACTCCTATGCCGTTTCTTTGAGGGCCGCCGAGGCCTTGGGACAAATCGGGACGGAAACGGCTGTGGCTGGGCTGCTGCAAGCCCTCAACCACGAGGACTCAGATGTGCGCGGCAGTGCAGTTTCTGCCTTGGGGGAAATCAGCAGCGAGGTGGCTGCTGTGGCGGTAATGCGATCGCTCTCGGATCGAGACATTTTCGTGCGCGGCAGGGCTGCTGTTGCCCTGGGGAACATCAATACAGCGGGAGATGCTAACTTGCAAAAAATGGTGGCCGCGGGACTGGCGATCGCCCTAGGCGACAGTGAATCCTATGTGCGGTGGAGAGTTGCTGGTGCTTTGGGGCAGATTGGGACAGACGAGGCTGTAGCAGGTTTGGTGCGGCTGCTGGGAGACGAAACCTCTGGAGTGCGCCAAAAGGCTGTTAAATCCATCGGTCAAATTGGCTCTCGTGCTGCTCTTTTGGCTCTGGAAGCAGCTTTGAGACGCCAATTTGCTGACGTTCGCGCCCTTGCCGCCCAATATTTGCCGGATGTCGGCGCTGAGGTAAAAACAGTTTATTTTGAGCAGGAATCTGCTGCGGATGTCTCGGGTGAAAAACTGCCGAAAATCCAGATTGCTTCGGAAGCAGAAGCCACCGAATATATTATCGATCGCGCTGCGGGGTCCAATCTCCAATACCTGATCTCGATCGGCACTCCCGGCGTACCCGAGCCCAAAACTTTTCACAAAATCCCGCACCGGCTGCGGTTAGAATTTAACGACCTCGACACTCCCGTTGACGATCCCGATCGCGTCTTGGCTACCATTGATGACGTACTCCAAATTATTGACTTCGCCCGCCAAATATCGGCGCACCCCGGCAAATTGCTCGTCTGCTGCCAAAGCGGCATCAGCCGTTCAACAGCCGCAGCTTTGACTGTTTGTGCTGCGCTGTTGGGCCGGGGCAAAGAAGGGGAAGCTTGGGCCGCGGTGCTTGCCGCCAGAGCCCAAGCCAGGCCGAATCGCTGGATTGTGCAATTGGCCGATGAAGCTTTGGGTAGAAATGGGAAGTTATCCGATTTGAGATTTGAGATTTGAGATTTGAGAACGACTTATTTTCTATAGCGATCCTAAATGATTTTAATAACTTTGTAGGGGTAGTGGATGGTGCGTGCCTACCCTCTCTATCGGGCAACCACGGGGGGTTTGCCCCTACAAGTAAAGCTTGCTTAAAGTTGCATTATTTTTTGGAACTGGTATTAATAGGAGCGATCGAATTAACCGTCGCCACAGAGAGATATCGCAATTGCCACAGTTAACCCGTAGAAACCCGGTTTCTTTTAGTAAGCCCTAAAGTTATACTCGACTTACACGACTTGCGGGGCAGTGATGCCAAAAGTCGATCGCTCTTAGTGCATAAGCGCGATCGGCAGCCACATTTGTCACATTCTGTGGTATAAAATAGTCGGATACGCAACAAAAACCGTCAAGCAATCGTCGCATTGCTGGCAGCAACACTCCAAAGCTGAAGAATCGGGTGCATTGTCAAGAGACAATATCAGCTTTGGGCGAATCACAGGCAAAACGCATCAGACAGAATCTTCTGCCTGTAACATTTCATGCGGCAATAAATCACTGCCGGGATAAATCTTTCTTTTTTTGCCTGCTGGAGACTTTTATTAGTCGAAAAAGTAATTTGGCAACAGCCATCAACAGCCTAATTATCTATTAGACATCAACGGAATTGAAGTTTCTCCTGACTCGACAAGAGTTTCAGATACTTTTTCGCAGATGTCTACTGGAAAACATACAAGCTTTTCCCTTTGGAGAACTTAAGAGCGTGGTAAATTTTCACAGAATACAGCAGTTGCATATGTCACAAACAAACTTGCTCAAAAAAACACGCAACGAAGTAGGTTTATCGGTTGGCGCTTGGCAAGATCGGGGCGATATCAATCCAGATTTGGAACCATTGAACCAGCAGGAAAAACCTGTATTGCCGACAAAAAATAACCCCGAAAATAGCAATATAGGTAAACGAATGTGGGCTTTTATTTCCGCACAACTTGCTTCTGTCGAAACCGAAGCACAACAATCATCCTTCCATGATTTGGCCGAACAACTATCCTTAAAAATCAACCAAAACTTGTCTCTCAAACTTGGCAGTTTGCCCATACATCAAAAAATTGGTGGGGGGTATTTGCTGGCAATAGGAATCGGATTTATTGGCTCGCTGAGCGGACTGGCAATTGCCGACTATCACCAAGAAAAAGGATTAAAAGAATTCAATGACGCTCACATACAAGCACAATTGCTCGGCAACTTTAAAGATGCAGCGTTGCTGGCACAATTGCAGGGAGCGCAGCTAGATTCTTTTGTGGATAATTCCGCTAAGCTGGAACTGCAAGAACAGCAGTTTGTCAACAGTATTGTTAAGGCAAAAAACCTGCGCTTGGGCATCGAAAAATTTGCCGACAGCCAACCAGCAAGGCTCGCAGCCAAGCCGGAAGCTCTCAAAACTTTACTCCAAGATTGCACGGAAAATTTAGAATCCTACGCCGATACTCTCAATTCAACTTTGCAGCAAATCCAGCAATCGCAACTTTCGCCTCGGAAGATAGAGTCTGCCCGAAAATTGTTGGCGACAGAAAGCGGAGAAGGTGCAAAACAGCTTGAGGGCCACCTTCAGAAATTGAGCAAAATCCTCGATATTGCCCAGCAGCAAGAGCGCCAAAGCGGTGCAGCGATGCAGGATGCTCAAGGAATCGAAAAGGGCATCATTATGATTAGTATGCTGCTGTCGGTAGGGCTGGCTGGAATAGTGGCTTGCCGCACCAGTAGGGCGATCGCCAAACCAGTCGTCAGCGTCACTCAGGTGGCTCAACAAGTCGCCGCCGAGTCGAATTTTGATTTGCGAGCCCCCGTCAGCGGACAAGACGAAATAAGCTCATTAGCTGTATCTCTCAATCACCTGATCGAGCGAGTTTCGGAACATACAAAAGAATTGGCACAAGCTAAGGAAGATGCTTTAGTGGCTAGCACAGCTAAAAGCCACTTTTTAGCCAATATGAGCCACGAGTTGCGGACGCCTTTAAACGCAATTATCGGCTACAGTGAACTACTTTTAGAAGATGCCAGAGATTCCGGGTACAAAGATTTTGTTACCGACTTAGACAAGATTCAGAATGCAGGCACGCACCTGCTATCTTTGGTTAACGACATCCTCGATTTGTCAAAAATTCAAGCGGGGGGAATGAACCTCGACATCGAAGAGTTTGACATCGAATCCCTGCTCGATCACCTGTCAATTGAGGTAAAATTGTCGGTACAACAGAATGGCAATGTTTTAGAAATAGAGTGCGACAGTCAAGCTGTCGGCACCATGCACGCAGATTTAGCGAAAGTCCGGAAAGTGCTGCTGAACCTGCTGAACAATGCTGCTAAATTCACCAAAAATGGGATAGTAAAAGTCAGCGTCAGCCGTGTTGAGGGAACCGGAGAATCTAATGCAGCGCACCTGTCGGGTGTGGAAAACTTAATGGTTGTGGGGGAGGGGAAATCGAGTTTGATTGCTTCTCCAGTTGCTAATGTTGCAGCATCGGATTGGATTTGCTTATCTGTTAAAGATACCGGCATTGGAATGTCTGCCCAACAACAGCAAAAATTGTTTGAAGCCTTCGCGCAAGCTGATTCTTCGGCGGCGCGCCAGTATGGCGGCACTGGATTGGGGCTGACAATTAGCCGCCACTACTGTCACATGATGGGCGGCGAAATTTTGGTGGAAAGCGAGGAGGGCAAAGGGTCTATTTTCACTGTACGCATACCAGCAGGAAATAGTTAGTTAACACAGGGGTAGGGTGCGAAGCGAAAAACAGGAAAAAATCAAGCTCTTGGGCACTCTACCAGTTGAATTGACTGGTGTATTGAATGTAGCTTTTCTCAGCGTGGTGAGGTATGGCTGCCATCGAGTTTCGTGAGTTTCTCGCCAGTTGTCTTACCTTTTTGTCAATTGCCAATCTGTACCTGACTCACTTGAGAATTGCTATAAAAATTCTGAAAACTCGATCACAGGTCAAATATTGAAGTGAGTTTTGTGTCAACAAATTTCATGTCACCAGTAGTGCCTCCAGCAAAATGCAGAAAATAGTTGTTGAAAAATGCTGTTGTTACACATTTAGAAATTAGTGAAGCCTTAGGATTTAAACCAATTTTTTGTAATCCCTTTTGTACGATGTTATCTCTCGAACTTAGAAACGGGTACAGAAATTGCTGGATTAACGGCCAAGGCATATTGAACTTTGGAGAAATCCAGCACTCAATATGCTTCATCAATATCTCATAGCTCAAGGGGCGCATTTCATAGTTCCATTCTCCTGAACCTTTGTCTTCATAGGAGTGATAAACATACTCCAGCAATTCTCGATGATAACGAGGAGAAAGCACCATAACTCCGGCTTGTACAACGGATTCAAATTCTGCATCTATCCCAAAACTTTTGTAAAAAGCTGTAGGAGAAAGGTTGTCTATGTATTCGATACCATTCTTAGACCAAAAATCATAAATTCTTTTCAGGCAAATCTCGTGATCTGCTCTACTAGGAGTTGCATAATCATCTACTGCCCCAATCTTCTCCAGTGGAACTCCTTCGGTAATATCGGGACTATTTGGGTTAATCAATACATCAGCATCGACCCAAACAACTCGATCGTATTTTTGAAGACTGGGTTGTGACAAAATTAGGCACTTTTGCCATGATGGATTTCTGGACTGAGCCTTGGATGAATTATCTAACGGTTGTGTAAAAACAACCAATTCAAATTGATACTTTTCAGCATAGTGCAGCCAGAGAGACCTACAATATTTATCGAACATGAGTTCATAGTTCTTGCCTATCGCTAGCGTAACAAGTGCCTTTGCCACTCTATACTCTCCTTAGTTTATTCATTGAAGATTTACCTCTAAAGCCTTAACGCGGAAATCTCCCACAAACACCTGATTCAACCCCAAAATGCCGCATATGGTTTGTCCTGTCAAGTTATACTATAAAAAATTATAGAAATTTTTCAGTATCGGGGATTAGTAGTGTATAATCCAATACGCTTATGTTGGGGGTTGTCCGAAGAGAAAAACGCTATACACAAACGGGATACGTTCGCCTTTATGCGTTCGGTAAAGGGTAGGAAAGCGATCGAGCGTGTCTATTTTTTACCATAAAGAATTGGTTGAAAGCCCCAGCCCCGATCGCCCTTGAGAAATTAAAAGAAGACTATTGATTAGTCCAATCCTCGGACTTCCAGGTAGAGGTCGCTATCACAGGTCAACCCTTCTCGCTGGCGAGCGGGCAAGCTGTCAACTGTCAACTGTCAACTGTTTGCTGTCAACTGAAAAGGTGATATTTAACACCAGTGCAGTAGATTCTCAATTCCCCACCGATCGCGAATGGTGCGATCGATAGCTACTACATCACAAGGCAGCCAACACTGACTGAGAGATTGCTAGGGAGCATCTCAGTTTGGCAATAACCATTTTTTAAAGAGCGGACTCTACTGACGTACTACGAACCTTTTTTGAGATCCCGACAGCACTGTAAATGCAAAACTGAGATGCTCCCGATTGCTACCCGCTGAGGTGGTTGCGAGCTTTGGGTTTACAAGTCGAAATTCTGGTACCTTGGGACTTGGGAGATAAAATGGCTGTAGAAATCCAAAATACTGGGAACTTATACCGATAGTCTTTTGCCCGATAATTATTAAAGCTATTGTGGAAAACTTGCCTATTTCTGTGGAAAACCCCCTTTTTCCTGTGGAAAACTACAACTAAACGAAGTGCGATTGCTCTCACCAGATTGATAGCATTTAAAAAATTGGAGGAATTGCGATCGCCTTTGATCGCCTTCCTGCTTCATCCCTCAACCTGCTTTTTGCTGGAAATACAGCCTAAATTTTTCTTGCTTCATCCTTCCCTCTTCATTCTTCCTTCTTCCCTCTCTTGCGCCTCGTAGCTAATTTGGTCGGAATGGTAAGCCGGCGGTTCAACGTGAATTAAGATGCGTACAGGGCTGAAACGTTCTTCCAAACGGGCTTCAACTTCTTCTGTAATCCGGTGAGCAGTTTCTACATCGACAGCATCGACAATCATGTGCATATCAATAAACACTTGACGCCCGATCAGCCCGCGAGAGGCGATCGAGTGACAATTAACAACTCCGGGCACATCCATGGCAATTGCTTGGATGACTTCCGGCGCGATCGCCATTTCATCCACCAACCAAGGCAAATTTTCCTTTAAAACTTTCCAACCGCTGCGAAATACCAAAAGAGCGACAGGAAAAGACAAAAACACGTCCACCGATTGCAGTTGAGGTATGTTTAAAACCTGGCCTTGCCAAACACCGATCAACCCGCCAATGACCATAATTGTCACCCAAACATCGCTCATCGTGTGCTGGGCGTCAGCCACCAAAATCGCGCTACCGAGACGTTTGCCAACTCTGCGCTCGTAAAAAGTGACAAAAATATTAATCCCCAGTACCAGCAGCAAAATCCACAATTCATTTGGGGATATTTTGACAGCTTTACCGCCGTGTAGCAGCCTTTCGACAGCACCGCTGAGAATTTCAAAACAGGCAATTCCCAGAAAAACAGCAATTCCCAGAGCTCCGAGAGCGTCAAATTTCTGGTGTCCGTAGGGATGATCGCGATCGGGCTGCGGATTGGCATAATGATTAGTTACCAATCCTAAAATATTATTAGCACTGTCCGTGACGCTGTGCAAGGCATCTGCGAGCAAACTCAGGGAACCAGTCAGCCATCCCACGGCTGCTTTAATTGCCATCACTAACAAGTTTAGCAATAAGGTAATGATTAAAACGTTGCGGACTTCGGAACGGTTATCGGCAACCATAGAATCTCCTCTATCAGCCATCAAGTTTTCTGGCTTCTAGTTTAAAGCGTATCAAGTCACCAAAGGTTCAAAGTATTGCAGAATCTAGCTTGCAACTAGATTTATATTCATTAATTTAGCCGAGCTTCTTGAGAGAAGTTTCAATTAATAGCATTCTCGCAGTCCAATTGAGCTGGAATGTACTTCTTTTGGGTTACTATATTTTTTAGCATTAACGATTGTATATTAAATTTCATTGCTTATGTCTCTTTCTCCGCTGACACTGAATTTAGTTGAAGGTTCTGTCTCGTTTAGCTTTTCCCCGGAAGCCGCGCGGGATTTGCAAAGTGCGATCGCCACTTTGATGGACAGCTTGAAAGCCGTAGCAGCCAAAACCGCTGGCGGTAAAGCTTCTCCTCAAAAGCCGATGGAATATCGGTATGCAGGGGACGTATTTTTGGAGGTTTTCTGCAACCCCAATATTTGGGCGACGCCTTTTGCTGCGAAAGTGCTGATTACGGTTAGGGACGATCGCCTGCGCGTCACCACCGAAGCCGAACTGAGCCGCCTGCGCGACGATCTCGCTCAGTATATCGAACAAGTCGGTTGAGATGCTCAACCTGAAACCCGTCGGTTGATTGAGGTTGAATTGTTAATGAATTAGCGAGTTTTGTCACAGCTTAGTAGGGTGCGTTAGTTATACGCACATTACTACTAAAAAAATACAGTAAATTTGGTTCGTAGTAAGGACTTTAGTCCTCTGATTTTAATGCGGACTGAAGTCCTCACTACGAACCTATTTTGATGGCTGATACTTAACTTAAAATTCTATAAATATCAAATCTACTGACGTACCCTACGACTTTTTTCCAACGGATAGCTATCAGCAGGCGAAGCCGACCATTCCCACATTGAACCTGCATAATTTTTAGCATCAAATCCTAAACTTGTCAAGACAGAAGTCAACCACGCAGACCTAATTCCGCCACTACAATAAGTTACAATTTGAGCAGACAGCGAAACACCTTTCTGCTGCAAAAATTCGACAATTTCCTCGCGAGCCAGCAGTTGTCCTTGCTTGTCCATTAACTGTTTGTAGTAAAGGTGAATCGCACCGGGAATGTGGCCGCCCCGCTTTTCTCCGTAAGGCGTTTTACCTGCATATTCTCGGGATTCTCTGGCGTCAATTATTGCTAAATTAGGATTACCTAAAATAGCTTTTAAATCATCCTGCTGAATTTCCCAAGTCGAGCGGCTAGATACTACAAAATCTCCCGGTGGCGGTGGATGATTTGCACATTTTACTTGAGAAATTCCCGCTTTGACTAAAGCTCGATATCCTCCATCTACAAAAACAGCTTTTTCGTGTCCCAAAGTCCGCAGCATCCAAACAATTCGCCCGTCTTCGCCCCATCCTTTCACGGAATCGGCAATGACGATTACAGGTTGGTCTTGACAAATTCCCAGTGCTTGCAGCTTTTCTGTTAAGATTGTATCATCTTCGATAATTTGGCCTTTGTGCGGAAAGTGCGATCGTGAAAATTGCTGCCAAGTTACGGGAATAGCTGGCGGGAGACGGCAAAACCATTTTAAAATCGGTGCCCGAGCATCAAGCAAGGTAGCTCCTCCTGAGAGCAATTCCTTCGCTAAATCTGCACTTACTATCCAATTGTCTGCTAAATTACACAGTAAATTAGACATAATTTATTGAGCAACTTTTGCTGTATTAGCACCGCAAGATATAACCCCTTTAGTATCCATTGTTGGCTTAGCTGGTTTAATCTTGCCAGAAGCAACATTTAGACACAAGATTGTTTGGGTCTTATTTCCTATCAAAAAGACTCCACCCACAAAACTTTTGAGATTAGCTTGATTCGACACTGCATAATTAAATACAGCTTTGTTTGCTGTATCAATTGAATATTTGTAATTAGCTGCGTCAGATTTAATGCCTAGAGCTAGATTAGAAACAGAACTTGTAAAACCCGTATTGTTGCGATAGTAGTCTTGCTGAGCTTTATTCATTTCTACCACATATTGTTTAGCTGCTGATTCCTGAGTTTTAAGGGTTGGCGACAACTGAGGATGAGCCGCTGTAGGAAACAAAACTGGTAGAATTAGAGTTGCGAGCGCAAATTTTATCTGCTGGTTGCGAGAGCTATAAGTCATGTTTTTACCAGTGCTTAAAACTTGAATAGCGGTAGGACACCGCACAGCCTTGTTCTTACAGGCGTGCGGTTTTACCTACATATTTCACGTGAAATTCATCGCTCGACCTACTTAGCCAGAGCGGTATTCTTCGCAGAAATGACTGATGAAATAAGCGGTGGAGTAACATACAATTAAACTAATTGTTTTGCTTGAAACTGTTTCAACTCTCCCGGAGCAACCGTGCCGTATTCTGTGATGATTCCCGAGATTAAAGCCGCCGGAGTTACGTCAAAAGCTGGATTGTAAAATTCTACTCCTTCAGGACAAATTCGGGTAGTTCCAACTTGATACATTTCAACTGAATCGCGTTCTTCTATGGGGATTTGGCTGCCGTCGGAAAGTTCAAAATCAATTGTTGACAGAGGGGCGGCAACAAAGAAGGGAACGTTGTGAGCTTTGGCAACAATTGCTAAACTGTAAGTGCCAATTTTATTGGCGGCATCGCCGTTAGCAGC
This sequence comes from Oscillatoriales cyanobacterium, assembly GCA_004293365.1. Lineage (GTDB taxonomy): Bacteria > Cyanobacteriota > Cyanobacteriia > Cyanobacteriales > Microcoleaceae > Microcoleus. Next base: position 43,934 of record RDYN01000050.1, read on the forward strand.
GATTCTGTCTGCACCGACAACTACTGCGTGAATCATGCCGAGTTTCATGCAGTGGGCGGCCATATTGTCGGCGATTAATGTGACGGGAATTCCTTCTTGCACGCATTCCCAAGTGGTGAGTTTTGCACCTTGGAGGCGGGGCCGAGTTTCGTCTGCAAAAACTCTGCCGAGTCGGCCTTCTCGCCAAGCAGAACGAAATACGCCTAATGCCGTACCGTAGCCTGCTGTTGCTAAGGCGCCGGCATTGCAGTGAGTTAGTAAGTTCAATTTTTCGGGTGTTGCGGGCAGAACTTCTAAACCTTTGTCGCCGATATCTTTACAAGTTTGTACGTCTTCTGCTTGAATGGTTTTAGCCATTTCTAACAAGGTTTTTTGGACTTGTTCGACGGAACCGCTAGTTTGATTTGCTGTTTTGAGCATTCGGGATATTGCCCAAAATAAATTAACGGCTGTGGGACGAGTCGATCGCAATAATTCACCAACTTGTTCTAGTTTAGCCAAAAATTCGGTGCGATCGCCCGTTTCGATTTCTCGCGCCCCCAAATACATCCCGTAAGCTGCTGCTACCCCAATTGCCGGAGCACCTCGGACGATCATAGTTTTAATCGCCTCAGCCATATCTTGAGAGCTGGTAATTTCGACTGTAGCGTATTCTTTCGGCAGTCGGTTTTGCTCAATTAGCAGCACTCGGTCTTCGAGCCAGGTGACGGGGGAAACTGGGGAGTTTTGAGCAGTCATCGATTTCAATGATGTGAGGGACAAGTTTCTATGATGCCATGAAGGCGGATATTTCTCTATTTTATTAGACACGCACTGGATTTGCCAAAATCCCTGTCCTGCCATTCGAGATTCGAGCATTGTTGGATACTGACTACTTTATTGGTTTAGAGTTTGCGTAGAGTTGCATTCTTTTTCACAAAATTGTACTTAGTCATAAATAAAACATTAAGTTATGTAAAGGATATTTGCGTTTTTTAAATTTTTCCGGAATCGGGAACAAGCTAGCTGTGCGTGCGGTCAGTCTTTGTTAAGTTGAGAATGAGAAAGTGCGATCGACAAACTTTCCCTCTCCAACAAATTTACAAGAATCACAGAAATAGATAATTGTAAGGCTTTAGTCTGTGCAACTTTTACTGAGTTGAAGGCTGATTTTGTGCTAGCCATATTTGTGGCTGGAAGTTTGTCGATCGCACTTCAAACAACATATTAAGAACCTAATTATGTGCATGGGGGAACAGTCATCATGAAAAACCAACAAATAGTCTTCGTAGATTCAGCAGTTGAAGATTGGCAGAGTCTGGCTGGAGGTGTGAAAGCCGGGATAGAGGTGATTTTAGTCGATCGCGCGCGGGACGGTATCGAACAAATTGCCGCAGCATTGGAAAGGCGGAAAGATATAGAAATCGTTCACATTATTTCTCACGGGGAATCGGGAAGTTTGCAGCTAGGGCAAACTAGCCTGAATTCCGACAATTTAGAAACCTATCGCGATTGTTTGAGGCGGTGGTTTTCGTCATCTGTTAGCTCAATTCAAAATAAATTTGAAATTCTGCTCTACGGATGTAACGTAGCTGCGGGTGAAAAAGGAGCAGCTTTTGTACAAAAGCTGAGCCAGTTAACAAAAGCGTCGGTTGCTGCTTCTGCTGATATTACTGGGAGTGCCGAAAAAGGCGGCAACTGGTTGCTTGAATATGCAACAGGAGTGATTGAGACGGGATTGGCGATCGAGCCGGAGGCGATGGCAAATTACGCGCACGCCTTGGCTACGTTTGTGGTTACTAATACCAACGATGCTGGGCCGGGTTCGCTGCGAGATGCGATTACTCAAGCTAATGCCACTGCTGCACCACCGCACAATATTAACTTCAACATTCCCGGTGCAGGCGTGCAGACGATCGCGCCGCTGAGTTCCTTGCCAATAATTACCGTTCCCACAGTCATCAACGGCACTACCCAAGCGGGGTTCGCCGGTACGCCACTGATCCAACTGGATGGAACCAATGCCGGCGCTACAACCAACGGCATACTCATCACCGGCAGTGGCAGCACCATTCGGGGACTAGCCATCAATCGCTTTCGGGGTTCTGGAATCTTCATTGTAGGTAACGCTGCCACAGGCAACTTTGTACTCGGCAACTCGATCGGCACCGATCCCAATGGTACAGCCGACTTGGGCAACGCTGCCAGTGGCGTAGTAGTTGACAATGCACCGGGCAACACGATCGGCGGGACTGCTGCGGCCGATCGCAATATCATTTCCGGCAACGATGCTTTCGGGGTGTTAATCAATGCCGCAGGTGCCACAGGCAACCGAGTGCTGGGTAACATCATCGGTACCAACGCTGCTGGTACTGCTGCGTTGCCCAATACCTTGACAGGCGTGCAAATATCCGGTGGCTCTAACAATATCGTTGGCGGAATTACTGCTGGCGATCGCAACTTGATTTCTGGCAATGGCAGCGCTGGCGTGTTTATCGATGGTGCCACAGCCACAGGCAACACTGTACTCGGCAACTTCATTGGCACCGACATCAACGGCACAGCCAAGGTGAGCAACGTCGGTTTTGGCGTGGCGATTCAGAATGCTCCCAACAACACGATTGGTGGCAATACCGCAGGTGCGCGCAACATCATTTCCGGCAATAATGCTTTCGGTGTAGTCATTCTAAACACCCCTGCTACCAGCAACGCCGCTACAGGCAATCGAGTCTTAGGCAACTTCATCGGCACCGATGTCAGCGGCACAGCCAAGTTGAGCAACACCTTGACTGGTGTCCTCATACAGGATGCTGCCAGTAACACGATCGGCGGAACTACTGCGGGCGATCGCAACATCATTTCCGGCAATGACGGTTTCGGCGTGCAAATTCTCAACGGCAATGCAACTCTCAACTCTGTACTCGGCAACTACATCGGCACCAACTCCGCAGGCACCGCTGCATTGCCAAACATTATTGGCGTGGTTGTAGACAATGCACCCAACAACACGATTGGTGGTAGTGTGGCAGGCGCTGGCAATATCATTTCCGGCAACAGCAGTCCCAGTGCCGGTTTAGGCGTCCAGATTACAGGCGCTTCTGCAACAGGCAACACTTTGCGCGGCAATTCGATCGGCGTTGCAGCCAACGGTACTAGCCCCTTAGGCAATAGCTCGCTAGGAGTACAGATTACTGCTGCTGCAAGTAATAATGCGATCGGCGGCACAGCAGGTGAAGGAAATATCATCGCCAATAATGGCAATATCGGCGTAGGTGTTAATTCCGGCACTGGCAACCGCATCCAAAACAACTCGATCTTCGGCAACGCCGGCATAGGCATCGACCTCGGCAACAACAGCATCACCGCCAACGATCCGGGCGATCCAGACACAGGCGCGAACAACCTCCAAAACTTCCCCGTACTCACCACCGCCAACGTCAGCGGTGGCAACGTCACCGTCGCCGGAACCTTCAACAGCATTCCTAGCGCCAATTTCACCCTCCAATTTTTCGCCAACACTCCCCCCGGCACCCAAGGTCAAACCTTAATCGGTTCTGCCACAGTAACAACTGATGCTGCTGGTAACGCCACCTTCAATCAAGTTTTCCCTGTAGCAGTTGCTCCCGGTCAATTAATCACCGCCACAGCAATTGATGCTGCTGGCAACACCTCCGAATTTTCAGCACAGCCGATACCTGTTGTCGCGCCGCTGGGCAGCATTACTGGTATCAAATTTAACGACGTTGACGGCAACGGCACTCAAACAGCGGGAGAACTTGGCGTCGCCGGAGTGACGGTTTTCCTCGACACTAACAATGACGGCATTCTCGGCGCGGGTGAAACTTCGGTAACTACGGGTGCTAACGGCAGCTTTAATTTCCCCAACTTGCCCGCAGCTACTTACAACGTTCGGGAAATTGTGCCTCCTGGAAACCGACCAACTACTCCGAATCCAGTTTCGGTAGCGCTGGCTGCTGGGCAAACAACTACGGTGAATTTCGGCAATCAAGCGATACCCCCTGTACTCGGCAGCATTACAGGTATCAAATTTAATGATGCCGATGGCAACGGTACTCAAACAGCCGGAGAGCTCGGTGTCGCCGGAGTGACGGTTTTCCTCGACACTAACAATGACGGCATTCTCGGCGCTGGAGAAACTTCGGTAACTACGGGTGCTAACGGCAGCTTTAATTTCCCCAACTTGCCCGCAGCTACTTACAACGTCCGGGAAATTGTGCCAGCCGGAAGTCAACCTACAACTCCCAACCCGGTTTCGGTGACGCTGGCTGCTGGGCAAACGACTCCCGCTACTGTTAATTTCGGGAATCGATCGACTCCGACACCTGCGGTACTCGGCAGCATTACTGGTATCAAATTTAACGACGTTGACGGCAACGGCACTCAAACAGCCGGAGAACTTGGTGTCGCCGGAGTGACGGTTTTCCTCGATACTAACAATGACGGCATTCTCGGCGCGGGTGAAACTTCGGCAACAACTACCAGTCCTCTGGGCAGCTTTAATTTCCCCAACTTGCCTGCTGGTACTTACAATGTTCGGGAAATTGTGCCAGCCGGAAGTCAACCTACGACTGCAAATCCGGTTTCGGTGGGAATCAACCGATACCCCCCGTACTGGGCAGCATTACTGGTATCAAATTTAACGATGTAGACGGTAACGGAACTCAAACAGCGGGAGAACTTGGCGTCGCCGGAGTGACGGTTTTCCTCGACAGTAACAATGACGGTATTCTCGGCGCGGGTGAAACTTCGGCAACAACTACCAGTCCTCTTGGCAGCTTTAATTTCCCCAACTTGCCTGCTGGTACTTACAATGTTCGGGAAATTGTGCCAGCCGGAAGTCAACCTACGACTGCAAATCCGGTTTCGGTGATTGACGGTTCCGACTCCGACTCCAGCTCCAACTCCAACTCCAACTCCGCCTCCGACTCCGATTTCGACTCCGACTCCAGTGCAGCAAGGCAGCATCAGCGGTATTAAATTTAACGATGCCAACGGCAACGGTACTCAGGATGCGGGGGAAACTGGTATTTCGGGATGGCAAATTTTCCTGGATGCTAACGGGAACAACTCTTTAGATTCGGGCGAAACTTCTGTTACCACTGGCTCGAATGGCAATTACGGCTTCACCAACCTCAACTCCAGCACTACTTACAACGTGCGGGAGGTGCAGCGGACTGGTTGGACGCAAACGACTGCTAATCCGGGGGCGATTAATCTGGGTAATGGCGAAAGTCGATCGAACGTTAACTTCGGCAATTTCCAAAATATTAGCATCTCCGGCAGCAAGTTTAATGACCTCAACAACAACGGGGTTTTGGATGCTCAAGAACCGCTATTGCCCAACTGGCAAATATTCCTTGATGCTAACGGGAACGATTCTTTAGATGGTGGAGAAGTTAACACTGCAACTGATAGTTTGGGCGGCTACAGTTTTACTAACTTAGGCCCGGGAACTTATCGAGTCCGGGAAGTAAATCAACTGGGTTGGACGCGAACTACTGCGAATCCTGCTAATATCATTGCCGTCAGCGGCACGAATGTTGGCAGTATTAATTTTGGGAATTCCTTCGCCCAACCACCAACACCAACACCGCAAACAGTAGAAGATGCTGACTGCATTTGTTCGCAAATTGTTTTACCCAGCCTTAGCAGTATTCGCGGCCCGAGTTCTGTCACTAATACCCGCAACGGTACTAACGGCAACGACACCATTCTCGGCACTAATAATGGTGACGAAATCAACGGTTTTGACGGCAATGATTTGTTGGCAGGATTGCGGGGCAATGATGATATTTACGGAGGACTTAACAGCAATTTCCCGGTTGGCCCAAATATAGACAGCGACTTGCTGTTTGGCAATGAGGGTAATGATTACCTCAACGGGGTTGCTGGGGAGGATTTAATCTTTGCGGGCAAGAACAACGATGTTGTTTACGGCGGCAAAGATGACGATATTATTTTTGGCGACCAAGAGAGTGATACTTTAATTGGAGACCAAGGTAACGATACTATTTACGGGGGAACTCTTAACCCGTTCGACCCGGATTTGACTGGCAGCGATTTGGTGTTCGGTTTGGAGGGCGATGACTTCCTCAGCGGGGAGAAAAATCAAGATACGATCGCAGGTGGTGACGGCAATGATACAGTACGTGCCGGCAAGGGCAACGACGTAATTGTTGGCGAGTTGGGGAACGACTTGCTGTTTGGCGATGAGGGCAACGATACTATCTGCGGAGGCGAGGGGGAAGATACTGTTTACGGGGATATTGGCAGCCCTCTCCCCATCGGTTCTGCTGGCGGACAAGACCAAATCTGTGGCGGTTCTGGCAACAATTTGCTGTTTGGCAATGAAGGTCAGGATACTGTTAACGGCGATGCTGGAAATGATACTATTTACGGCGGTAAGGATGAGGATAGTTTGCTCGGCGGTGCTGGGGATGATTTCTTGTTTGGAGATGAGGGGAATGATGCTCTGATTGGAGGTACTGGGAACGATCGATTTATCTTAGGCCTTGACCTCGGTAGCGAGACTATTTTAGACTTTCAAGATGGTCTAGATGCGATCGGCTTAATCGGCGGTCTAAATTTCTCGCAACTGAGCATTGTGGCGGAGAATAGTTCTACTCTGATCCGAGTGATCGGTTCGGGTCAACTTTTGGCAACTCTCAGCAATGTGCCGTCGAGCTTGATTACTGCTACGGATTTTGCGCTCCTGTAGTGCGATCGAACTAATCAACTAGCATAAAATGTTCAGTAGTAAGGTGCGCGCTGCGTACCATACTACTGACAAATCCTATCCCCCAAAAGCATTGTTCTGGCAGAAAATGAGTATTTCAAAGTTTATTCCTTCTTCCTTCTTCTACTTCCCTATATTGCGCTTCATGCGATCGAGTTCTTCCTCAGCTTCCCAGTTTTGAAACTTTTGTTCGAGAGGGTCTGCCGCCTTAAAACTGTTATAATTAGAACTCTGATTCCAACCCTTTGTATCCCAACTCTGCTCTGTTTTATCTGCTTTAGCCGTAGTTTTCGTTTGCACTTCGGCTGCTTTGGCGCGGACTTCTTTGCGGCGCAATTGAATTTGGCGGTACAATTCTTTGGCTTTTTCAATCCGTTCTTTGCAGCCTTGCATTTGTCCCCAGCGCTGATTTCCCTGACGCAGCAAAGCTGCTTGTCGCTCTTGGGCTGCTTGAGCTAAATCGAGCCGATTCGCGGCTTTGGCTTTGTTTGCTCGATCGTTCCAGCGCTGAATTTCTTGGGCTGCGGAGAGAATTTCTGCTTGCAGTGTTTTCTCTTGTTTCTGAATCTCCAAAATCAGTCGCAGGGTGTCTTCTTCTTGTTCCTTGAGTTGTTCTTCTATTGCTTGCAATTCCAGGTGGGGGTTGCTCCGCAAAAATTCTTCTAATCTGGTTTCTAGAAAGCGGCTGACATCATCAAATATGCTCATTTTTTATAAGTCATTGGGCAAACAGGGCATTGGCCAAACAGGGCATTGGCCAAACAGGGCATTGGGCATTGGTCATGAGTTCTTCTTGAATGGCGATCGATTATCGGTCATTAGTTGTTAGTTATAGCAGAAGAAAGTTCGGCTTCGGTCGCAGCGTATTGGATTTAACCGATAGAAGGAAGAAGCAATAATAGCAATGGTTTCAGCAATATTATAACTGTTGTCACCGCTCGTGAGATACAGCCCGATCGCTGCCAATTACCAATTAAGTAGTTGTGCAAAATTAATTACAGGAGATTTCGACTGAAACCCAAGCCTAGTAAGGAGTCTTTATGTAATTAATTTTGTGTGGCTACTTACCAATTACCAACTCCCAATTACCGATTACCCATTACCAAAATCTTAACAAATGACTAATGACTGATGACTAATGACTGATGACTGATTAGAACTTTTGTCCGACAAAAACCGATCGCACGTCTCCACCCTTGCGGATAACTGCTTCTTGATTTTTGATTTCTGCCAGAGTCCAACCGCTAGCGCCGATGCTTTCGCCGACATAAATTCTGCGGGCTACACCGTCTACTTCAAACAAAGCAGCCGATCGATCGCCCAATTCCAAAATCCCCACTAGCGTCTGGGCGGAAGTCGGCGCGCTGCTAGCAGCCGCTACCGGTTGCTGGGGCGCTGGCGCCGATTGCGCTGCTGCAGGTGCTGGTGCTGATTCTGTTTCGCGAGCCAAAATCTTCGGCTCCACAGCAGCCGAGGGGGAAGGGGAAGCCGCCTGGGGAGTGCGATTGCCAGCCGCGGCGATCGCGCGACCGGAAGCTTGGGCCCCTGCTGAAGGCGAAGCTGCTGCGGTTTGAGAAGCGGCCGGAACCGCCACAGTCACCTGAGTCGGAGCCGCCGGAGCCACAGTCACCTGAGCGGGGGGAGGGATGACTACGACTTGGGGTGCAGGTGCTCCCGGCGCGGCGGCGGCTTGTTCTAGGGCATTCGCGATGCGGTTGACTGCACTCGAAAGACCTGCGGTTGCCGGTGGCGCGCCGGAAATTGAAATGCTCGGCAGCGTCCCTGGGGTTGCTGCTCCCGGAACAGGGGCAAGTTGCGAGTTAGCCTGAGGAGCTTTTTTTTGTTCGATCGCCGCTAGCGAGCGCTGCACGTATTCGACAAACTGGGTGTCTGGTGCGATTTTGCCGCTTGCTGCAGGCGTCTGCGGGGCTGGCGCTGCGGGCAGGCGCACCAGTCCCGATCGACTTGCCAGCCACAATCCCATGACTAGGAGCAGCGACCCACAGGCTGCTCCTAGCAAGATTCGGTCAAATGATTGTTTGGACTGCTGTTTTTTGGTTGTTTCTAGGGCGACTTGGCGGGCGAGCGCTGCTACCTCTTGTTCCTGGCCTCGCGGAGGTTCTGGCGCCAACTGCGACAAAACTATTTGAGGTACCGAGATGGATTTGAGCGCCACGAATTCTGCTGGCGGCACCTGCTCGGCTGGCAGTCCTTCACTGCCGTCGAATGCTCGATCGACTCCTTCAAACAGTTCGTCCATCAACCGATCGGCGTAGGACTCTACTGCCACTGTTTCGGCTGGCACTGTTTCGACTCTCGCCACTACGGCGATCGGATCGGACGCTGATTCCAAGGACATCTGTTTGGCGATTACTTTTTGAGGCATAGTTTTATGTTACTCCCGCTCCCCGACCACCCTGAGGTTCTCCACTTCAGACTTTACAGGATACTTCTAATATTTACCAATTCTTTGCTCAGAACAGGTCAATTGTATCTCACCCACCACCATATTTTTAGTCCGGGGCGAACTTGTACCATTTTCGCTGCGACTTTTGAGATTTGAGTTTGGGAAATGACTTACTGCATAAGGGTTTGAAGCGCCAGCTTGCAGTTGCTTTTTTTTCTCTGGGGTTGAAGCGCCCGATCGACTTTTGTTTCATTTGTTTTTGCACCTTTTGACCCGCAATCAACCTATACCGTGCCCCGACACTCATGAGAGTCGGTGCTCTGAAAATTTTCGACTCAAGTTCTGCCTCCGGTGATTCACTGCCCTGCAACTCAATCTCAAATCGCAACATGGAAAATCGACTGACTGTTTTTTGGTACTCTTAACTTCCTCTCACTCTCACTAGACTTTTTACTGCTTTTGTCAACCCCACTTAGATGGAAATCGCCGTTTTTGACACAAAATTTTACTTTGTGTAACAATTCAGCAAAAAAACTGAATTTTCTCCGATTTTTTTGCTTGAATCTTAGACTTGACAAAGGTTTCAGATTTTCAGTTTTGTTCAGCTTGTTTGTTTGCAAGCAATAACGTACTGCAGATTCTAGACTTTTGATAGTACCATAATTTGATTAGAATTGCTTATATATTCTCAAAGCTCGCAAAATCCTTGACTAAATAAGAATTATTCCTAATAAAATTTGAAGGTTTAGGACTTAATTATTCGTAATATTATAATAAGTTTATATTTGTTAGACTTATATAACTTCTGTTTATGTATTGGAGTGCGATCGCACTTTCTCAGAAAATAGCAGGAAACTCTAAATTTACCTGATTTACCTTAGCAAAAAAATTGTCATTGCTGTAGCTTGACAGAGGATAAAAACTGAAGGGAATATCCAGCGAAACTTGCGCTGCTGATTAACGGAGATTTCCGGCTGTTTGTGGTTGTTGAGCAAGAAATGAGCTGTGACATTAGCGATAATCGACGCAAAGAAAAACAGGTAACAGATAAATATGTATGTGTCCATCAGAGTCATGTAAGGCACTCTCGGCAAAGAGTTAGCAACCGTGAAGTTAAAAGTAATTGCCGTGAGCGTACAGGGGGCAGCCTACACTCATCTGAGTGGCAAAAACCGCACTCGCATTCATCCAAAAAGTCGTCCAAGAAATTATCGTAATTAGCAGCAGGGGCAGAAACACCTTAAAAATGTAATATTGGTAATTGCGCTGGAGCTAAATTTTAAAAGTGTATCGCGGGTAAGTTTTATCTTCTGTTTCAGCTTTCTTGGCAGTAACTGCGGTGTTGATGCCTAGAATTTTCCATTCGGATAAAGAAACCTAAGGCTCTTTGTTATATCCATTCGCCGTGGAATTTTCTTGCAAAACTATAGCTTGGGCGTCACCAGAGAAAGGTTCCCAGATAATTTCAGGAGTTTCCGATTGACATACTCACCGCCCTTAAAGTGCGGTGATTCTTGACACTTCATCAACTGATGCTACCGCAGTAGTCTTACTCTGTCTCGGTGTCCGGTTAAACTAAGCGAGACCCTCACGAGTCCCGCTCGTCTTCAAAACCGTGCTTGAGACTTTCACCTCACACGACTCCTCAGTAATAAGGCTCTTGTCATGAGTACCTCTGGGCGTTGCTGAATCAAGGTATGGATACCCCAGGAATGGGGATATCATCAAATTTCAAGTAATGTATTAATAACTTAATAGAATGCTTGAGCATTTCCTCACATTTAGAATAACAAAGAATCTTGCGATGTAGTCTTGCCAAATAATGTCTTAGTCTTGTATTTTCCCCTTCTACTCGTGTCAGATAAGTCTTACTAACAATCCGATCTCCATCGGTCATAAACCTGGGATATACAGACCATCCATCAGTTACATAAAAGTAGCATTTCCATTCACTTACTTTGTCCCATAATGGTTCAAATGTCTTAGCACTATGATCCCCTAATGCCCATCCTAAAATTCCCGGCTTAAAGTGGTCAACTGCTGTCCACAGCCAGATCTTGTCTGTTTTTTTTTCACGTAAGTTTGTAATTCGTCGAGTTCACCAACTTCTGGAATGACTTCAGGATCATAAACATCTGGTAACAGTTTGCCGACTTGTTTAATCCAATTCATTACGCTCGGTATGATGAACTCCCTTAACTCGTTCTATCGCCCGTAAACCCATCCCATTGACATACATTTTTAGGCAATCACGTTTGATAGCCTCGCTATAACCTCGTTGAGGCTCATACTCATTGATGAATTGACGACCGCATTGCACACAAATGTGGTTTTGTTTTCCTTTTTTCTTGCCGTTTTTACGGATATGGGTTGATTTACAT
>RDYN01000051.1 GCA_004293365.1 Oscillatoriales cyanobacterium
GAATGAACCCTGCGGTCTTCCTGGTTTTAAGCCTGATACTGATGTCGATAAGGTCAATCTTTATGTAAGCGTTTTTCCGCAAGGGAAGGGCTTGTTGCCCGATGATAGGTGGGATGGGTTAAATTCGGCTGGCGACCAAGATTACAATCCGAATCGGGTTCTGACTGCTGAATGGAACAATGGTATCTGGACTTGGGATGGCGGCACTAAAGCTGGTTCTTCTGAGGAGTTTACTCTTTCTAATGACCGAATGTTGACGGCGGGTCAGGAATATCATTGGGCTGTGGAAGCTGTGACGAATGGAGAGGAAAGAAAAGTTGTTACCAATCAGTTTAAAACTTTACTGCCGGCTCCGATGACTGGTAGCAATACTTTCAGTAGCGTTACGGTATTAACGCGGGGCTTAGAATCTCAACCTAATTTGATAGATCGCCAATTCGAGCAGATGGCTTCTCACCTGACTAAAGAAAATGGTTTGGTCATGCGTTACGATCTGGCCACTAACAAATGGGGGTGGCTGAATTTTGATGGCTCCACAACCTTCTCCCCTCCAAGTCATAAATTTGGCGCACCACTGATACTAATCCCTGGATGGGAACAGTCGCCAGAAGCAACCGCATTTAACTCTGGCTTTACTGAGGCAGCCGCAGATGCCTTTTTTGCTTCACTGGTAGCTTTAAATCAAAATTTGGTAAACACCCTTTTCAATTCACCTATGCACTTTATGGGGTTTGGTCAGGGTGCAGCGATCAACAATGAAATTGTCCAGCGTTTGGGGAGTTATTTTCCCTTCGCTGGTGGTACTAGCCTTGTAAACCGCGACCTCCAGATGACAACGATCGATCCTCATGCTTTCGACCCAAATGAGTCGGTAGCCTCCTTAAACAGCTTCCGCGATCCAGAAGTGCGAATCTGGGAAAATGTTACCTATGCCGATAACTATTATCAAGACGTTCCCGCTGTAGATACACAGGAAATTAATACCCCTGCTGGTCGGCGAATTGCGGAGGCGGATTGGAACGTACACCTTGGTGGTTCTGATGACTCGATCCGGATTGGATTTACTGAAAATAGCACGCATCGAAGGCCTCACCAAGCTCTAACTTGGTATGGAGGAACAGCTAACCTTAGCGGAAGTCAAATCCCCTCAAAGAATGGAGAGAAGATTTACCGTCGGCTTGGAGATCTGGAATTAGATAGTTCAGGGAATCCAACCACACCTACGTGGTACACACCCGACCATACTAATGCTAATTTTACTCACGGTGAACAACGAGCTCCTTGGGAAGGTATCGGTACTGGCTGGTTTTACTCGGTACTGGGTGGTGGCTCTCAATTACGCCCCTATGATGCTAACGTAAGTAACCGTGTCCCCGTAACTGAGGACAATACCTACACAGACGAAATTATAGGTAACAAGATGCGAGGTGACTATGCAGTTCCCACCCTTTTCAATGGTAATTTTGACGCCAGCAAACGTTTTACAGATCAGAGCGTTCCAGGCTGGTCTTTTTACAACTCTTTAAGTGTATCCGACAATCCTAATGTGTCGCAAAGACATCTGCATGAACGGGATGAGATTGATACCTTCTTAACCGAAGAGCAAAGAATATTAAACTACGGTTTGGCGGGAAAAAACTATACCTTGAAGATGGGAGGAACCGATGGACCTAAAGAAATAATTCATAATCTCTTTCTTGTCCCCGATCAAAACAGCTTACACGATAGTTTGAAGTTCGACCTGCACGTACCCCAAGACCAACTCGGTGCGGGAAGAAAAATTACGGTTTCTATGCAAGCAAACGTAGCTGGTTACGAACAGTTTACGTCAATAGGAACTATCGATTTAGAGCGAGGAGTATCTGGAATAAATAGCTCTCCGGAGGATCTCGACAGCAACATTCGCAAGATCGGTTATGGTACTGAAGGCTTGGAAACTTTCTACCTAAATCTTCCGGAAGAACTGCGCGGTAAGGCAGCTTTACTCAAGTTTGAAATCAATGACGGCACTGTTTACCTTGACGATATTTCTTTTGGCAAGAAGTGGGAACCTTCTATGACTCTCGCTGAGGCTGAAGAATATATAAAAAATAGCGACTACAGCGGACGCGTGTTCCATCATGGAACTAACCCAGATGGTGCTGCTAGTATTGCGGGGGCTGGTGTAAATCCCGCTAGGTTCACAAGAGGTTTCCTCGGAATAGGTTTTAATGTGACAAATCGGGAGGAGAGGGCTAGGGATTTTAGCAGCGATGAGAATGGCAATCCAAGGGTGGGTCCGGTATTAAAGATCCTGCTGAACGTAAAAAACCCCAAAGTTTATCAGGATTTAATTGAATTTGATAAGGAGGTAGCTAATTACGGTCTGGAAACTGGTCTACAAGAACCAGAACGGACTGTTAGATATGCAGAGTATCTCAAATCTCAGGGGTATGATGCGATCTCGACTACCTCAACAAGCATGCAACATCATTTAGTTTTCGACCCCAAACAAGTAGTAGTTGTTGAGGATTAATCAAATGGCTGAATATGGAGGATGCCGTGCCTGCCGTCACTTGTTTTATGGCGTGTATATAGACGAGATTCCAACTTGTCGCGCCTTCCCTGAAGGAATACCACTAATGATTGTCGTCGGAAATATAGAACACACAAAACCTTTACCCGACCAAGACAATACAATTGTTTATGAACCAGCCGAAGCAGCCAAGTAGGCAGTACCCAAAGGCTAACTCGGTGCGGGAATAAAGATTATGCTGAACGTAAAAACCCCAAAGTCTATGTTAGTGTGGAGGAATTTATGGCTCACGTAAATAATTATGGTCGGGAAACTGGTTTACAAAAACCAGAACTGACTGTTAGATATGCAGAGTATCTCAAATCTCAGGGGTATGATGCGATCGCGACTACCCCAGAATTCATGCAATATTATTTAGTTTTCGACCGCAAACAAGTAGTTGTTGTTAAGGAGTAATCAAATGGCTGAATATAAACGATGCCTTGACTGCCGTCACTTGTTAGATGGCATTGTAGACGAGATTCCAACTTGTCGCGCCTTCCCTAAAGGAATACCACTAATTTTTGTCGTCGGAGGTGGAGAACATATAAAACCTTTACCCGACCAAGGCAATACAATTGTTTATGAGCCAATAGAACACACAAAACCTTTACCCGACCAAGACAATACAATTGTTTATGAACCAGCCGAAAAACCTTTTTGGCAGACGGAGTGACAACCGAGTCAAAAGCCCCATCGGTAGCGGATTTGGTAGATCCTGCTTACTTTAACAGAGGATACTCATTGTTTGGACCGGGACTTTATTTATCAAATGATATAAGGGTAGCCGAAATCTACAGCACCGATGATGCCGTATTAGATATAACGTTAAATGTAAAAACTCCCCAAATATATTCACATGATTTTGCCTACAAGTCCAGCTTAGAAAACTACCGTTTAACTAATGGTTTACAGTTGTCAGACCAAGAGTTAATTAATCAATATGCAGAATATTTAAAATCTCAAGGTTACGATGCTCTTCAAATAGGAAATGCTCTAGTTCCTTGGAGAAAAAGCATCCTAGTTTTTGACCCAAAACAGGTAGTAGTTGTTCGCCCATAATCTTCCAATGAATAAAAATCAAATGAGCAAATATGAAGGTTGTCGTTGTTGTCGGCATTATTTAGTTGAACTAACTTGCAGTGCCTTTCCTGAAGGAATACCTCTGGTAATAATATCAGGGCAAATTCAACATACTGAAATTCTACCCAAGCAGGGAAATACAATTGTTTATGAGGCAATTAAAAAAAGTACAACAGACCAAATGGAAGAGTAAAAATAAAATTGGCTGGGCAGAGCCAGACGCTAAAAACGTAAAAAATGATACGATCTGTAAAAGTTTAGATTAATTTATAGATCGTATTGTTGTTAAGGAGTAATCAAATGGCTGAATATGGAGGATGCCTTGCCTGCCGTCACTTTTTTTATCGCGTGTATGTAAACGAGATTCCCACTTGTCGCGCCTTTCCTGAAGGAATTCCACCAATTATTATCGTCGGAAAAGAACATACAAAACCTTTACCCGATCAGGACAATACAATTGTTTATGAACCAGCCGAAAAACCTTTTTGGCTGACGGACTGACAACAAGAGTCAAAAGCCCCATCGGTGGCGGATTTTGACTCTTGTTATTGGCGAGGAAAATATAGAGGAAAACAGGAGGATGAAGGTTGGTATCTTTTGACCAGTGTCGGCACCTTAAGACAATCGATCGATATCTTCAAATGTCAGTAAATCATTTCCAAGGAATTAATGAGTTATTTAAGCGAATCAAATCCAATTTTAGATTTTTATCTCGACCAGCAGCCAAATTCGCAAGGCCGGGCGATCGAGGATATTTGGTCGTGGGATTACCAGAAGTTAGAAGCGATACACGACTACATTCAATGGCTGTTTCCGCTGACAGAAAAAAGTTACTTTAATACGAGCGATCCTACTTTGAATGAGCGGGTAATTCAAGCTTTTAGAACAAGCGATGAATTGAGAAATCGCTTAATTAAATCTCTCAAAGTCATGCTGGCTTTTTACGGGTTGGAATGCCGCACAGAAGAAAACGCGGAAATTGTCATTGCCAAATCTGAGGAATATTTGTCGAGAAGCCGAAAGTGGATTGAAAGATTGAATCACAATTACCTGCGCCTGACTAGGATACTGAAAAGTTTGACAATTTTGGGATTGGAAAATTATGCTTTAGCTCTTTTTAATTGTTTGGATGAGATATATAATGAAAACAAGGAAATTATTGGTTTAACGACTTATAAGTATTGGAAAAACGCTGTAAAGCGAAGTTCAATAACAAATTGAGGACAATACTATTTTACCTCGATTATTTTAAGTAATGAGTTCAAGGAGACAAGATTATCCATATGTTACTGGCAGAATTACTCGATAGTTATAATGCTGGCGATCGCAATTTCGCCGGGTAGCTCAATATGGTATTTCTACTGAGTTAGCCCGAGCTAACTTAAGCAACATTATTTTAAGTGGAGCTCACAGACTTGATTGGAGCCGACTTAACTAATGCTGATTTAAGTGAATGACTAAAACTGAGATTTAGGCGCTACCCCGTCACAAAGACGCCGATCGCGATCGCTCACATTAGGATTAGTTCTGAGATAATCCCCCACCCAATCGCAGCCCCTCACCAGCAAATCATCAAGATCCAAATTCCACCATCCGGGCTAAAACTCAAGCCCATCACACTATCCTTGTGACCGGTCAAAGTTTTCAGCAAAGTCCCGCTGCGGCTCCACAGCTTCACCTTATGATCGTAACTGCCCGAAGCAACCAACAAACCGTCCGGGCTAAAACCCACGCTAGTCACGCTGTCGCTAGAACCCTTCAGCAGCGTCGCCACCAAAGTTCCGTCCACCTTCCACAGCTTCACCGAATTGTCGTAACCAGCCGAAGCCAGCATTTTGCTATCAGGACTAAAAGCAACCCCCAACACAAAACTATTGTGAGCCCCTTCAAACGTCCTCAACAAACCACCGTCCCGATTCCACACTTTAACAGTACCGTCATCGCTTGCAGAAGCCAGCATTGAGCCGTCAGGACTGAATGTCACCCCAGTTACCCAACCTTTGTGTCCCGTCAAAGTCTTAATCAACCTGCCGTGTCTCGTCCAGAGTTTCACAGTCTTGTCCTTGCTCGCCGAAGCGATAATCTCGCTGTCGGGGCTAAAATTCACGCTCATCACGCTGTCGCCGTGTCCTTCGAGGGTAAACAGCACAGAAGGCGAACACGGAAATAGCGGCGCCGAAGGACAAGGGAGACTATTACTCGTCGCATCTTTGTTCAGACTCCAGACTTTCACCGTTTTGTCGTAACTCCCAGAAACCAGTAGCTGTCCGTCGGGGCTGAAACTGACGCTGGCGACTCTCTGAGTGTGTCCTTCCAAGGTTTCGAGCAAAATCCCGGTGCGGCTCCAGAGTTTGATAGTTTTGTCCGTAGAAGCAGAAGCCAGCTTTTGACCGTCGGGGCTGAAAGTAACGCTTTGCACCCGGTTTTGGTGTCCGTCAAGGGTTTTGAGCGGCACATCGTCGAGCCGCCAAAGTCGGACTGTTTTGTCAAAACTTGCCGAAGCTAGAGTTTTGCCATCCGGGCTAAAACTTACCTGAGTAACTCGATCGGCGTGTCCCTCAAAAGTTCTGAGCAAACGACTGTCCGGTTTAATATTGCTAGCATCCGTCGGGCGTTTGTCGCCAACACCGGCTAGACTCCAGAGTTTGACTGTCCCGTCTGCGCTTCCCGAAGCAAGTATTTTGCCGTCGGGGGAGTAACTGACACCAAATACCCACTTGCTGTGTCCCCGCAAAGTTGTTAGCAGTTCGCCCGCCTTTGCCTTGGCTGATTTTTTTCGGGCTGGGTATTTTATGGCAGCGATGCTCCAGATTTTGACTGTTTTGTCTTCACCGGCACTGGCGATCGTTTCACCGTCTGGGGAAAAACTGACTGTGTATACTTTGGAGGGTTTTTTGTTTTCGCTGTGCCACAAATTAGCGATTAACCTGCCGTCAGAGTTCCACAGTTTGACAGTACCGTCATCGCTGGCGGAGGCGATGATTTTACCGTCGCGGCTGAAGCTGAGCCAATTTATGGGAGCTCGTTGTTCGATCGTTTGCAGCAGCGTACCGTCGGTTTTCCAAATTTTGATAGTTTTGTCTGTGGATGCGCTGGCGATCGTTTGACCGTCCGGGCTAAAAGCAACGGCGGTAACACTGTTAGTATGTCCCGTTAAAGTGGTCAGCAAAGTGCCGTCAGTTTGCCAAATTTTGACAGTTTTATCTAAACTTGCCGAGGCGATCGTTTTATTGTCGGGACTGAACGCGACACAGGAGACGCTGTTAGTGTGTCCTTTGAAAGTAGCCAGCAAACTGCCGTCGCGCCGCCAAAGTTTCACGGTTTTATCTACGCTAGCAGAAGCTATTGTTTGGCCGTCTGGACTGAAACTCAGACCCCAAACTACGTCACCGTGTCCCTCCAAGCGGTTGCGTTCTTTGACGCCATAAACTGCCTGCTGGAGGGCAGCAGCAATCAGAATTTCGGTGTCCTTGAGCGTGTGCATTTCTTGGGAGTGTTCGATCTGTCTCCACTTTTTACCCGCTCTCAAACTTTCGAGCATGGCGTCAAATTTGTTGTTTGAGAAATAAAGTGCTTCTGAAGCTGCTGTGAGGGTACTGATTTCGGCTCGCTGAGTTTGAGCGACAGCTAGTTGTTTTTGACCGACTGCCCGCCACCAAAAGTTGACGGCGGCGATGGTGGAACTCGTTAGCAATAGGACGCCGATCACTGCTACTCCTAGCATTTGTTTGAGAAAAGTATTGGCTCGGTAGAGCTGTGCTTGACTCATCTTTTTGTCGGCTTCTGCTTTGTGGAGTCTGGCTTCTAAGCCGAATCTTTGGCGGATCGGCCGCACTAAATAGTCGTGTACCAATTGATAGCGGTCTTCGGGCGATTCCCGCAGCAGAAATAGCAAACCGTGACCGACTAAAATGTCTAAAATTAAGTCGAGGTTGTCGGTTTTCTTTTGTCCGCTTTCTGGTTCTTTTGCGAACTGTCGCTGTAGGGAAACTCTGCCTCTGCTGCCGATCGCCGATAATTCACTTTCGCCCCCATCTGCCGGCTGCTGGCCTGTCACTAAGGACAGTTCGTGTTTGGTTTTAATCAGCCTCACGCCTCTTTCATCGGTGAGGGCAAACAAGATTTTCCAAGCTGCGTCTTCGTTAACCAGGCCGCAGTCAGAGATAACTCCTTCGAGCGATCGCTTCACCAATTCTGCTTTGGGATTGGCGCCCAATTGCTGGTATTGTGCTAGAGTGGTAATACCTTCTTCTTGCAGTTGCGCTCCCACTACCTGCAATTCGATCGGTCGCACTTCTTGCAGTTCGTCTGCTAAATCTTCCACGAAGGCATCGATCAGTGCCGGTTCTAAATAATATTCTGCCCGTTTCGTTAAGTGTCCGATTACAGCCCGCGCGTCTTTGATCGAAAAACTTCGCAGTTGGTAGCGGATGCTTTTGTCGAGAATATTATTGTTAATGGCGTCGAGATCGGGGAAGCGATCGCAGTCGAGCAAATAGTGCAAGTAATCTTCGCGCAAGCACAGAATTATCTTGACATAAGGCAGGTTCAAAAACAAGCGCAAAAAGTTATAAAAAAGTTGTCTTTGTGCCACTGAAGTCGAAACAAAGAAAAATTCTTCAAATTGATCGAAAATTAGCACAGTTAACAAATTATTTGTGGCATTTTCGCGCAACTGCTCTATAAGAAAAGAAGAAGTTTCCGAGCAGCCTTCTGGGGAAATAGAGCAACTGCTTTTATGGATTTCCTGTACTCCTTGGGCGATTAATTGCGTTTCATCTTCGGCTTGTTTGTCGTACAGCGCGCTGTTCAAAGCCTTTTCTAATTCCACCAGCCAGTCGGTGTAAACTTTGATAACTACGGGCAAGGCATCCCGCGCGCCCGGAGTAATATTTTTTAAAGCAGGTACTAAGCCGGCATTGACTAGAGAACTTTTCCCGACTCCGCTGGGCCCGTGAATAATAGTTAATTTATGGTCGTCCCTGCTAATTCTTTCGAGCAATCTATTGATATCTTTTTGGCGGGAATAAGCTGTCATTTCCGCTGCGATCGCAGCTTGATTTTGAGCTGAGGGGCTCGAAGGATTGACCGCTTGACGCTGCTGTTGCAATTGGCTGGCTCCGATAAAAGCTCTAAATCCGTATTGATACTCGATCGATCGCTGGGTTTTTTTAATCCGGAAAGCTTTGAGATACTCTCCCTGCTCGAAATAAACCGTTTGCAGTTCTGTCAAAATATCGATGTAAAGTCGGGGATCGTACTTGGGTTCGCTTTGAGTTTGAGCCAACTCCAAGGAATGAACCGCCGCTTCCCACTGGCCTAGCTCCCGCAAACTGCGAGCTAACAGTAAAAGATACGAACTGCGATCGGATTTGGGATGTTGGATTTTAGATTTGGGATCGTTGCTGGACTCGTTAGTACCCACGAATTCTGGATAATTTCCCGCAAATCCCAATCTCAAATCTTCAATCAACAATCTTAAATCATTAGGTGTTTGATCCAAAATCGCCAAGGCTAACTCGGCTAGCTGGCGGGCTTGACTCCACCTCGACTGTTGCAGGGCAACTTCAGCCAAAAATCCGTAATCTTGAGCTAGTTGGCTGGCAGTACCGTAAGTGAAGTGCAACTGCAAAGAATTTTCAGCTAATGCTTGCAACTCTCCCCAAGCTTTCAGGCGTTGCAAGACTTGTCCGAGGTGTGCTGTTACCTCAGCTACCAATTCCGGGCGATCGGCAAGGGAGAAAGCATTTCTAGATTGTTCCAGGCTAATCCAAGCTTGTTCCCAGTGGTGGCGGTTGGCTACCGGATTTCTGGCTGCTTGCAAGCGGTGGCACAAAGCTATGTGAAACAGCACTATGCCTTCTCTCTCTAAAAATAAAATGTTGGGGACAGGATTCGACAAGGAGGAGCAGAGGGTCGATCGATTTTCGGCATATTCCCAGTTTGCCAGTTCCCAGTTGCCGGTTTGCTGCTGCCAAAATATTAAGCTTTCTTGGTAGTGAATTAATGCTGTTTCGGTTTGGTCGCTGACATAGTAATCTCGACCCAGAACGAATTGCAGGCTGGCTTTGAGGGCAGGTTCTAATTCTTGACCGCGATTGTGTAAATCTCTTAAAGCTAATTCTAGTTCTCGGCGCGACAAAGAGCCGATCGCCAAATCCAGGGTATTGCCGGGACTCAAGGGCGAATAGGAGTGGACATCTAATTGTCGTCCGTTTTGGAGTTGAGAGTTAAAGGTGAGAAAGCGTTCTCCAGAGCTGATTTGAGGCTCCAATGCCGGTTTTTCCCAGTCGGTTTCGCAGGTGTAAAAACCCGATCGGGTGCCGGCTGTACTGCTGCCGAGTTCTTGATTGATTTCGCCTACTTTAAATATGGTATCGGCTTGCTGTGCCAGGAAATTAATTAATTCGTCAACAGCCATTTCAAATTTAATGGTGGCGGCGGCCCAACTTTTGAAGTCCGGGGCCAGACGAATCATTTTGGTCACAATGTCATCTGTTACCCACAAAACCACCGGGCAGGAAAAATTTTTGCGAAATTCGTCTCGCACTTGATTGGTAGACGCCATCAATTCGTCGATCGCAACTACTGTTTCTAAACCAAATACCATTAAAGCCGAGGGGGAACCTACAGCCGAAGCCCCGCTAGGAAGGAGCGTGTTTGCCTGGAGGGTAGTGTAAAGGGTTTTGACGGATGCTGGCAGGACGAGATCTTGAATTGGAACTGCGGACATTTCTCGCAGCCGCTGGGCTATTTGCTGGCGCAACTGCTCGTAGTTGCAGCGCACCAAAATTAGCGAAAATTGCTGCTGAGACATGGCGATGGATCTTACCAGAGTTTTGAGCGATCGCTCGTTGTATCTGGCAGTTTCTTGTTGTTTAAGTAGATCGGTCATGCGTGCACCCCTCTTGCAGAAATCAATTACCTAACGATTGCCGATCGTGACTGAAACAGTATCTACTTAGAGATGCCCGTATCGGTCTGGCGCTTTATATCTGTAGGAATACGTAGTTTTTCGTACTTCTACTATGAATACTTACATAGTCATCAGGTTTAATCTAAAAATATCATAGCTCTCAATCTCAGAGAATGGGAAACTTGACAATAAAAATTAAACCTAGATTAAATATTTTTTAATCAGCTACAGATAAATTCCTCCCAGTCATAAAGATCCGACCGCGAAATTATGGATTATATCGGCGACTACCTATTAGCAAACGATAGGTGTATCTGTAGCATCTATTTAGCCGAAAAGCAAAAAAAAATGATCGCGGAGGATCCATCTAGAAGAAGAGCAACGGATAAATACATAGCTGCACGGTCTGGCATGGCAGAGGCGAAAGTTGAGATTGGGGACAGTTATTGGGTGGTTGCAAATATTTACAGGGCAATAATATTGACCGCGTACAGACCGCATCAAACAGAAATCAGCCAGCGGCGAAAACCGCTGACTGCGTGCTATATTCGATTGTAGGAATTAGGAGTTTTGAGCGGTAAATATTAAGTTAAAGAGTTTCTAATTCACTCGCCACAAATCATTTTTAGAGTCGATGGGAGCGAGTTCAAAAATCCCAACTATTCTTGGTGAGTTCGCTGTTGCCACTCCTGATATTTTTTGGTTTCTGCTAAGGCTGGATTGATACCAAACCAGCGACCTTCTCGATCGCGGTATTCAAAGACAAACATACTTCGCAACAAAATTTGAGATTCTTCTTCACCGGTTACACTTTGTCGGTTGACGACTTGAAACAGCAGTTCCCATTCCGTGTCATTGATGGCTCCCAAAAGGTCATCGCGATATTCTTGAATGACGCTTTCGAGGCATTCGCTAGAGAAGGGAGGATCTTCATGTTGCAAACAGCTATACAAAAGCATCAGTAGATTGCGAACATGGCCGCCGCTAATCCGGCAGAGCCTGTCTAAAGTTTCGGGAGAGTCAAAGACTTTGGAAATCAAATCGATGCGTTGAAGGGGAGCAACTGTGGGGAAAGCTCTAGCCAATACGAGCTGCCGCAGCAGTGCCATTCCTTCGATGTGATCGTCGCCCGATCGCCTCAGCACCGGTACCATCGGCATCACCTTGGGTTTGACTCCAAATCGACTGGCGAGACGGCCAAAGTCGTTGGAAAAAATCAAAGTCAGGGGAATCGTGTAGACGACGTGGCAATTGAGTTTTTTCAACTGTTCGCCGCGGTCTAAAAACAGGTATTCTGGCTGGGTGCGTCCGCTGGGCTTGAGGGAGGCGTCGAGGCGATCGAGATTGTCAACGATGACTGCGAGGCCTTTTTTGCCTTGTTGCTTGAGTTCGGCGTTAGCTCTGTCGAGGAGTTCTTCGTTGATCGACTGCAAGATGCTGTTGGTGCGGGGTTCGAGATATTGCCTCAGTTGCGATCGCAGTTTGGGAGAATCTTTAGTTTTAGCAGTAACTCGAGCAATGCCTATAGATAACTCCGCTTCTGCTGACAAATCTATGGGAGTCTGCAAAAATTCTGCCACTTCTGCAAACAGATTTGTAAAATAGCTCGGTCTGAGTTTGATTCGGGCCGATTCCATAGTTTCGCTGACTTGGCGGGCTATGCTCAGCAAAATATCGCTGATGTCTACATCGCCCATGTCTAAGTCTTGGGAAGACTCGAAGTAGACGACGCAAAAACCATCTTGCTCTAGCTCAGCTTTGAGTCGAAACAATTCGGTAGATTTGCCGCAGCCGATATGCCCTGTAAATAGCTGACAGGTTGGCTCGTCGGGGGAGATGCGGGTGATGGTTCGCTGTAAAGATTCAATGATTTTGCCGCCCCGCACGGAACCAAAATCGATGTAGTATTGATAATCTCCTGGGTCTCCCGCGACAAGGGTCTTACTCGGGTTGCAGGCTTTATAGAATCTGTCTAATTCGAGTGCGATCACAATTGAAGCCGGCTAAAAGTTAAAAAGTTAATCGAAAGTCTAAACTTTCTTTTGTTGAGTTTAGTTTGATTTGTCACCATTTGCCGTGTGGGGTAATGCCCTAAATACCCAAACAACCTCTATCTGCTAATCAACCGGACGGCGCGGGAATTTGGAATTTTTAATTAAGAAATTTTAATTACCTAACTGAATCGGTGAATTTACGGATATTTGCCCTGCTTATGGGTAATTTCGCGGGGATCTGGGTGAACTACTCATCGTCAAGCGGGATACCGCTATGACGGGAGCTTCCAACTTCAAGCGGAACAGCATCCAGCAAGACCGAAATCTTACCAGGTTGACTTACATTCCGTCCATTGGCAGTAGCACTGGTTCCCAATGCCAAAATCCGCAAGGCTTCATCTCTAATATTCTTCGCCGCGTTCACGTCTCTATCGTTACGGCTATGACACTTAGGACAATCCCAATGACGAACATTCAAAGGCATGGATGATACCTTGTGGAGACAATTATTGCAAGTCTTAGAGCTAGGAAAAAAGCGGTCTACCTCGATGTAGACCTTACCTAGTATCTGGGACTTGTACTTTAACATTGTTCCAAACATTCCCCATCCTGCATCGCTAATAGCTTTTGCTAGACAGTGATTGCATACCATACCTTTGATGTTGAGATTTTCTACTGCAATAACTTGGTTTTCGTCTACTATCTTGCGGGACAGCTTGTGCAGAAAATCTTCGCGCACTCTTTTGATTTTTGAATGAACTTTGGCTACTAATTTTTTAGCCTTTTGTCTGGTGTTACTCCCCTTTTGTTTATGATTTAGTTTCTGTTGTTTACGCTTCAGATTGCGGCTATGCTTCTTGAGATGTTTGGGGTTGACATACTTGCTGCCATCACTGGTAACACAGAAATCTATCAGCCCAACGTCTAAACCTATCGCCTTGCCTGACGCATCACTTTCAGGGGTTTCTTGTCCACGATCTACTGAGATTGAGGCATAGTATTTACCATCAGTATTTTGAGAAATAGTAACGGTTTTGATGATGCCCTCTAGCGGTCGATGAATCCGACAATGTACCTCACCGATGATCGGCAGCTTGATGAAACTATCGCCTACTTTAACATTCTGAGGGTAACTAATAGACTGTCTTCCATGCTTAGATTTGAAGCTCGGAAAACCGCCTCGCTTATCAAAGAAGTTTTTGTAGGCAGTAGATAGATTTAGCGCCACTACTTGAAGTGATTGAGAATAAGCTGACTTTAACCAAGTATATTCTTTTTTGAGGCTTGGAAGCAATCCTTGTATTGCACCTCTACTCAGTCCTTTGCCAGTATCTTTATAGGTTTGCTGGCATAGATTCAAGCTGTAATTCCAGAACCAACGACAACAACCGAAAGCACCCGCAAAATACGTCTGCTGCTCGGCTGTTGGGTAGATTCGGAATTTATAGCTTTGATACATTATCGGCAATCCACATCTCTGCTAATATATCAGAGATGCTAGGGAAATACAAGAAATTTGCGATACCCTGAACCCAACGACTGCGTTTATCCGCTCGCCTAGTCGAAGGGCGAGCGAATAAACTCCGCCGAAGGTTTCGCTGGGTACAACTCACGCGCCTTTCATCCCCTATTAACCGACTACGGTATAGTGGGAGAATTCCCGTCTGTCTAGTTAAATTGTCAAGAGGTAGATGGCTAGTTTTGGAGCGGTTTCTCAAAAAGAGTTAGGGCGCAGGCGCGAAGAGTTGCGGCGGCAGCGCCGCGCTCGATCGGCAGCCCTGCTGTGGCAAATGCTGGCTGCCTGCGCGATCGCCGGCGGTTTGCTGTGGTGGATTGCACAGCCGGCTTGGTTGATTGCTCGATCGGAACAAGTGAAGGTGGAGGGCAATCAGTGGCTGTCGGACAAGGCGGTGCGCTCTTTGGTGCCGCTGTCTTACCCGCAGTCGCTGTGGGGAATTCAACCGCAGGCCCTGGCCCAAAAGCTGGAGTCAACCGGGCCGATCGCCAAAGCAAAGGTGACTCGCAACTTGTTTCCGCCTTCTTTGACGATAGAAGTGGCAGAAAGGCTGCCGGTGGCGGTGGCGCAGCCGGCTGCGGTGTTGAAATCTAGCGACAAGGAAAAGGTGGGGTGGCTGGATGCTCGCGGGGGTTGGATGCCGTCGGATAGTTATAATGCTGTGCGATCGAACTATGGTGCGATCGAACCGGGCAGCGCTGGGGGATCTGGACCCCAGCATTCTTTGCCCACTTTAAAAGTCATCGGGCCTTTGGAACTGTATCGCGCCTCTTGGCCGAAGTTTTATCAAGGACTCAGCGGCTTGACTGTGAAAGTGTTTGAGATTGATTGGCAAAACCCAAATAACTTGATCTTGAAAACAGAGATCGGTACGGTACACTTAGGGCCGTACAGTTCCAAGACGAGCGAGCAGCTTAAGGTTTTAGACCGAATGCGACAATTGCCAAAACAGCTTTCTTCAAGCAAAATAGCCTACATTGACTTGAGAAATCCTGCGGCCCCGATCGTCCACTTGCCAGAACCCCCTCCTAGTTTGGAGAGTTCAACTACCGCACCAACTCCGGCTCAGAATTGAGCCTGTGTCTGCCAAAGGTAGAAGGTATCGGCGACGATCGACAATCAGAATTTTTACCTCTGGGCATCAATACGCAGGAGTGGAAATCAGGGCACTTTTTTGATACCGATCTGCACCGGCAAAAAAATTGATAACTTTGGGTTCGATCCGATGCGTGCGGGGCTAGTATCCATTTTTTTCATTTTGCCTTGCCCAGAAGTGCCTCCTGCACAAGCACCTAGATGGGGTATGCAAGCTATGGGCGAGCAACAGCGGCCAAATCCGAGATTGCTAACATTGAGCCTCGATCGGTGTTAGTTTTTCGCGCAACATAGCCTATAGTTGATCGTGAATTGGCGTTTAGTTAAGTTAAGAAGCTGTAATCTACTATCCCCGACTCTAATGAATCTTAATAATAGTCAGGGGTCTGACCAAGACAGTCCCCCTTCGGAAGAAGTAAAAAATTTTCCGGTGGCCCTCGATTCCGCCAATCCCTTTAGACGCAAGTCTGGTTATGTAAATGTAGATAGTATTGATATCGATCCTATGGTCAATCCCAAAGACATAATGCCCAGCAGTGCCGCCAAAATCAAAGTAATTGGCGTCGGCGGTGGTGGCGGCAATGCCGTTAACCGGATGATTGCTAGCGAGGTTTCTGGCGTAGAGTTTTGGTGCGTGAATACGGATTCGCAAGCTCTGGTGCTCTCAAATGCTCCGAAACGCTTGCAAGTCGGGCAAAAGTTGACGCGAGGTTTGGGCGCAGGGGGCAATCCGGCGATCGGACAAAAGGCTGCCGAAGAGTCTCGCGACGAAGTTGCTAATGCTCTCAATCACGCCGATTTGGTGTTTATCACGGCCGGCATGGGCGGCGGTACGGGCACGGGCGCGGCTCCAATTGTCGCTGAAGTGGCTAAGGAAATGGGCGCTTTGACTGTGGGCATAGTAACGCGGCCTTTCACGTTTGAGGGACGGCGGCGCACCAGCCAAGCTGAAGAAGGAATCGCCGCTTTGCAAAGCCGGGTGGATACGCTGATCGTGATTCCTAACGACAAGCTGCTGTCGGTGATTTCGGAACAAATGCCTGTACAAGAAGCTTTCCGAGTTGCTGACGATATCCTGCGCCAAGGGGTTCAGGGTATTTCTGACATCATTACAATTCCCGGTTTGGTGAATGTTGACTTTGCTGACGTGCGGGCTGTAATGGCGGATGCGGGTTCGGCTTTGATGGGTATCGGCGTGGGATCTGGCAAGTCGCGGGCTAGGGAGGCTGCAATGCAGGCGATTTCTTCGCCGCTGCTGGAGGCTTCGAGCATTGAGGGCGCTAGAGGTGTGGTGTTTAACATCACGGGCGGTACAGATATGACGCTGCATGAAGTTAATGCGGCGGCTGAGACGATTTACGAAGTTGTCGATCCGAATGCCAATATTATTTTTGGAGCGGTGATTGACGAGCGGCTTCAGGGCGAAATTAAGATTACTGTGATCGCTACGGGTTTTTCGGGGGAAATTACCTCGCCTCCGCCTGCGGGGCGCATGCAAAATGTGAATGCTCCTTGGCGGGCTGCAACTGCGCCGGTGACTCCCGCTCAACAGACGCCCGATTTGAAAACGAAACCGCCACAGGATTTGGGATTGGATATTCCTGAGTTTTTGCGTAACCGCCGCCCAACCAAATAATTTTAGATTTGGGATTTTAGATTTTAGATTTTGGATTGTGGATTGTCGATAAATCTCCAATCTGAAAAATCTAAAATCTATGAGATCTGGGATTTGGGATTTTAGATTTATCTAAAATCTAAAAAATCTAAAATCCCCAATCTAAAATCTAAAATCTCTTGAGATTTTAGATTTGGGATTGGGGATTGTGGATAAATCTAAAATTTCCCATCTGAAAAATCTAAAATCTCTTGAGATTTGGGATTTAGGATTTTAGATTTATCTAAAATCTAAAAAATCTAAAATCTAAAATCTAAAATCTAAAATCTCTAGGGTTTGTCCGGGTTCGGGTTCGAGTAGCTGGGTGGAGAGTCCCGAATTGGCGAGCAAATCGCGAAATTCGGGGATGCTGCCGATCGACTTCACTAACATTGGTAAAATACCGGTGGCTCGGATATCTCCTGTGGTTGTCGGTACAAAAAACCGAGGTTTTAAGGCTTGAGCAAGCTTCAGAGCTTCTTTTGGGCCAATGATGATTTGTCCGAGGAAGGGGAAGATTTGACCGATGACGGGGGTAATTGCTACGTCTACGGTGTCTATTTTCTGTTTGACTTTTTCTAATGGCGGCAGGTGCGGCTCGTAATAAAGTGTCTCGCCGCTGCTTAAATCTTTGAGTAAATAGCCGTTTTCTTCTTGTCCCGGCTGAATTTCGGCTCCGGGTACGGCGGTTGTTTGTAATATTTCTTTAAATGTAAACTCTTGCCAATTTGCTAAAGATGTGATATTGGTGTAGCCTAAACTGCTGAGGACTTTGGCGGCGGTGGGTGAGGCGATCGCGGGAATTGTGCGATCGAGCTTTTCGAGAGTAGGTTTGTGACAGTGGTCGTCTAAGCCTTGGGAAATGAGGAGGAGGTCGATCGGGGGTAAGGTGCTGGGAGTGAAGGCGACGGGCGTGTTGTGGTAGGCGGTGAACAGCCAAGGTTGACCGTAAAATACGAGGGGATCGACTAGCCAGGGATCGACTAAGATGGTTTGGCCTCCGATGTGGAAGATCCAGGAGTTGAGGTCGATGCGGGTGAGTTTCATATTTATTTGCAATAATTCTTTACTTTATTTTAATCATAGCTAATTTGGTTGGGGATTTGGAACTGTTGAATCAGCCACAGGCGAGACGCCTGTGCCACCTACAGATTCAGCCACAGGCGCCACAGGCGAGACGCCTGTGCCACAGATTCAGCCACAGGCGAGACGCCTGTGCCACCTACAGATTCACTGTGACATAAATGTTATAGTTGAGGATAATTGAATCATTTAACGATACAAGCTGGCTCAAGATGGAAATCAACCAGAATCCGCTCGAATTTTTAACTATAAAAGTACAACAAACTGTTGCCGAAACTCAAAACTTAGCTAACGAAATTGCTGATAAAGTTCAAGAAAATGCAGCTTTAGTAACGGGGTGGGTAGAATCAGCGCCAAGTTCAATTGTTAGCGCTGGGGCGATCGCCACTGAAGAAGCTTTTAAAGTCGCGCACAACATCCGTTTTGAGAATCTGCCCAGAAATTTGCAATTCAAATTTGCTAGGGCTGGCGTGCGCGACGGAATGCGGAATGTGGAAGAAGCAGCAAAAGTATTTGAATCCATCCCCGCCCAAATTCGCGCCCAAGGCCCGGAAGCAATTCGCAACTTTTGTCAAGATAAAGATTGGAGTCACATTCAAGCCCGCGTCAATGGAGGCTCAAGCGAAGCTGCTAACGGGATTTTTGAATATTTTTGGGTGAATCGCGCCCGCGGTGGTGCAGATATGACTGCGGAAGAATTAGCAGTCGCTAAAAAAGTTTTAGCGGATGCTGCTTTTAAAGCAGCCGTTGCGGAAATCGTTGGGGCGGCAGTTAAAGGGGCGATCGCAGCAGCAGTAATTGAGTTAGTATTTTCGATCTTAGAAAACTCGCTGTTGTGTGTTGAAGGCAAAATTACCCAGTCAGAGTTAGTAGAAAAAGTCGCCGCCGCCACTGCTAAAGCTGGTATTGCTGGCGGTATAATTACGGGAATTTTGTTAACACTCTGTATGATATTTCCCCCAATTGCTGGGGTTTTAGGTGCCGCAGCGGTGCCTTTGGCGGTTGCAGGTATTGGTTTTATGGGAGTTCGCGCTTGGGAAATTTTTTGTCACGGCGATCGACTATTTGGTATTACGGAACAAGCGCAAAAATTTCTGGGAATGACAGAAGCGGTAAGTGAAATTAAATCCTAACAATAAAATCCGATCGACGGTTCGTAGTGTGGACTTTAGTCCGCAGGTTGAGAGCGGACTAAAGTCCACACTACGAACGATCGGACGCGAACATACCTGAAAACTGCTGTAATTATGCCGGAAATCAAGAAATCAAAAATACCAGTTGCAATGACGATCGCAGGATCTGATAGTGGTGGCGGGGCCGGAATTCAGGCGGATTTGCGGACTTTTGCGTTTCACTGCGTCCACGGTACGAGCGCTCTGACTTGCGTAACGGCTCAAAATACTTTAGGTGTGACCCGGGTCGATGCCATGGCTGCGGAGGCGGTGGCGGCTCAAATTGAGGCGGTGGTGGGTGATATTGGGGTGGATGCCGTCAAGACAGGGATGTTGCTGAACCGGGAAATTATGGTGGCGGTGGCTTCACAGGTTGAGGCTTTGGGAATAGGGAATTTGGTTGTCGATCCGGTAATGGTATCGCGATCGGGCGATCGACTGATTGACGACGGGGCGATCGCATTTTTGCGGGATAATTTAATTCCTTTGGCTGCTGTTGTAACTCCCAATCGGTTTGAGGCTCAAATTTTGAGCGGTTTGAAGATTGAGTCTGTTGATGATATGCGATCGGCGGCGGAGAAAATTCACAGTTTGGGCGCGAAAGCTGTTTTAGTCAAAGGTGGCGGGATGAAAGGGGATTTGCGGGGAATAGATGTTTGGTTTGACGGTACGCGGTTGGATGTGTTGAAAACTGAGACGGTGAATACTGGGAATACTCACGGGACTGGATGTACTTTAAGTGCTGCGATCGCCGCTAATCTAACTTTGGGTAAAGATTTGTTTACAGCGGTGACATTGGCTAAGAATTATGTGACAACTGCCCTGAAATATGCTTTAGATATTGGAGAAGGTCAAGGGCCTGTGAGTCATTTCTTCCCGCTGTTACTGAAATAAATTGTGAACCCATCCCTTCTCTTCCCTTCTTCCTTCGCGTCCTTCGCGCCTTCGCGGTTCGTTTAATTTCTCAATTTCTCAGGCTCAGCGAGCGATCGCCACCAAATCTTCAATCTTCTTAATATTAGGATCGCCAGCCAAATAGCCAATACCTCGGTGTAAGTGGAGGCGAAACTGTTTCGCGAGAGTTTCTTTGTCCGTACCCAAATTATCTTGGTAACAGCGCTGCTTGAGCGCAATTATCAAGATATCTGCCATGTCGCCGCCAAAAACATCCCAGCTTAGTTCCACATTGCTGTCGCTGGGAATCGGTACTGGGGATGGGATGCTGGGCTCGGCGAGCGATCGGCAAAATCCCCACCTGCACAGGACGTTCCACCGATCGATTTTAGTCGATCGTTTCAGTTTAGATAGTTGGTCTTTGGCGGTTTGAGAGAGGCAAATGCGATCGACTGGTGGTTCCATGAGTTGAGAATTGTTTGATATTTTGTGTTTGATATTTTGTAAATAGTGTTAATATTTGGGAGGCTCAGCCTCTAAATTTACGTTTTTTGACACCGTTGTCAAACTAAAATTTACAAATTTTTACACGGCGCGGGCTTGATTAATTCAGCGGTTTTTGGTATTCTGATTTTAGTAGGATTTATCCTTAATAATGGGATGGTGGCAAAAATAAAATTTTCGCAACCATCCCATTATGCTATATATACTACCGCAACTCCCCGGCAAAAGTCAAGGGGGTTGCGGAAAATTTTGTCGCTATTTTTTATGCCCAAAAATAACCAGGTTCGACGGTAGTTTGGCGTTTGGCGGAGTCATAATTGAGGAGGTAGCTGTGGGCGATCGCCTCTAATTCTTGCAGCTTATCATATTCTGTTTGGCTAATCTCCGTGTCGGTAGAAAGCAGGATGACTTGGTGGCTGGCTGAGGGAAAATAGCGTTCGACTAGGTTGTTTCTGTGGGATGAGTCGAGGCGGCCCAGGGGTGTGTCGATCGCGACTGGTAACTGTCTCCCGGATACTCTGGCCAATCCCCACAAAAAGGCGATCGCCAGCAGTTGTTTTTCCCCAGCCGAAAGTCGGTGTTTGGGTACCAGTTTGCCTTCTGGATCGTAAATTGAGAGGCTAAATGTGTCAGTGTCGATCGCAACTCTGTGCACGAGGTCGGTTTTGTGCAACAAATAGCGAAAACAGTCGGTAATTTCTATTTCGAGTTTGTTGAGTTTTTTGAGGGTGAGTTTTTCTTTGAAGAGTTTGAGGGTATTTTGTGCTTTCGCGATCGAAGCGATGACGTGTTGGCTGTTTCTGATGGTAATGTATTCGCTGCTGTAGCTTTCTAGTTGTTTCTGGGTTTTGGCTAATTCTTTGTCTAATTCTGCGATCTGGCGATCGGCTGATTCCAAGGCTGCGGCTGCAATGGCGACTGCTTTTTGAGCATTCCTGACCTCTGATTCAAGTTTCTCGTAAGCTTCGGGGGAAGCGGCTGCCGCGAGTTCTCTGTCTGTGAAATCGATTTCTGTTTCGATGTGGGTGATTTCTGCTATTTGTTGGGCGGCTAGATTTTGCTGGGCTGGGATTTGGTAGCTAAGGAGATTTTCTAGTTGCTGGATGTTGTCGTTGTCGGCGTTCAGCCAGGGCGGGGTGTCGGTTCCAGCTTGCTGTTCTAGTTCTCGATCTTCTTGGCGGATAAAGTCTTGAATTTTATCTAGCTGTTGGGCATTTAACGAGATTTCGGCGATATAGTTGAGGAGGCGATCGCTTCTTTGTTTAATAACATTTTGGGCAATCTTTGCTTGCTGCTGGCTGGCTTCGGTTTCGGCTTGGGTTTTTGCTTCACTTAGCAGGGGCGCAATTAGGGCTAGGGGTAGGGTATTTGATGCCAACTCCATCATGGCTATACGGGTTTTGTCTGCCCGATCTTTGTAGTCGTTTAGCTGTCTGTCTAGTTGACTGCGATCGGCAGCAATTTTTCCGCCTTGATAAATAAACTTGTCTGATGCTTGTTGCTGGTTTTTTTGAGCTTTTTCTAATTCGTTTTTAAAGCTGGCTTGTTTTTCGATCGCCAAGTCTTTCTCAGCAGTAATTTCCTGAAAAGTTTGTTCAATTTTCTCTAAAGCAGCCAAGTCTTTTTTGCCAGCAATTTCTTTGCGCTTGCGGCCGGCTAATATTTCCAAATCCACTGCGAGGCGTTCTGCTAATTCTAAACCCAACAAAGATTTAATCGCCCCGACGACAAACTCGGGCGGAGTTTCGAGTTCGGCGAGTTCTTTTACTTGTTCGCCGTCAAACAGAAACAGGTTGGATATTCCGACTGGCAAAAGAGTTTCGATGTATTCGTCCCAGGTGTTGGTAATCGCTTTGTCCGACCACCAATCCTTGACTATTTCGCTATATATGAGAATGCTTAAGCTATCTTTGATATCGAGTTTTTTCCAGTATCTAACAATTTTAAATTGAGTTAATTGGTCGTCTTGGACTTGTTCAAAAGTTAGTTCGACGCGGGTATCTTCTAATGGGGGAGTGTGGCGGTTAATGGATTGATTGAGGAAGTCGCTGTAGCTTAAATTGCCTCTGGTGGAACATTGGGCGCGGCCGCCGTAGAGGGCGAGGCGAATGCCGTCTATGAGGGTGGTTTTGCCGCCGCCGTTCATACCGCCAAATAGGATGACTGGGCAGGCATTTCCGTCTTTTTCGGGGCGGAGATTGATGGTTTGGGTGCCTGCATAGGGGCCGAAGTTTTTGAGTACGAGTTCGAGGAATTGCATTGTAAATGTTGTTGGTGGTTGGTGGGTTATTGGTGAGGGATTTGGTAATCGATAGTTGGTTGGTGGGGGGCGGTTAGCAGCGGATTTTGTAACGGATTTAACGGATGGGTTGCTGGTTGGTGGGAAAATATTAGGAAGGGATTAGATGTGATAATTAATCAGTGACTAACCATCCGTTACATCCGTTACCGAATCCGTTGCTAATCATCCGTTACATCCGTTACCGAATCCGTTGCTAATCATCCGTTACATCCGTTACCGAATCCGTTGCTAACCGCTTCCCCCCTTCCTACCAATCAATTACATCGGTTGAATCTTCCTCCTGGTTTTGGGGCCCAATGCTGGGAGGTAAGGGGAGTTCGGCATCTGTTTCTTCATAGGATCCTGAACTTCCCCTCATCCAGCCTCTGCCACTTGTTCTGGGCCGCCACAAGTAAGGTTGAATGTGTTGTTGCCAACCTTGTACAGATTTTGGTGGGAGAATGCGGTGATATTCTAATTTGCTGCGCCCAAAGTTTATAAATAAACCTACTTGTGCTCCTGTCGCTGCTAAGTAAGCTATGATTTGAGCTTTATCTTTGTCGGTCATTGGATAATTTACGGCTTTATCCTCTACTACAATACATTCATTGACCCAATGGTCTAGATAGAGGATTCCCATCCAGACTTGACCGTCGTAAATTTGTTTGGGATATTCCATTTCTGTTGTAATACCGGATTTCAGCATTTCTGCATCAAAGGCTCTTTGGTAGTGTTTTTCTCTTAAACCTTTTTGCGTCCTTCGGTGTACTCTCATTGCACAGCCGATGATGCTGTATGTCATATCCTGATGGGGAATATTAGGATCTATCATGGTCGTAAAAATTTGGTAATTTAAACGATGAGGGTTTGGTAATGCTGCGGTTAGTTGACAACCATTATATGCGATCGCAGAAAGTGGCTGTCAACAAGTTTGGGGTTTAACCGCAGGCTAGCGCGCGCTAATCTTTGCTATTTTTATCTCCTACATCGGGAGTAGAATATTTGATATCCGCCCAAGATAGCTGCTTCCCTTGATTGCTGTTGCTTTCAAGTTCTTGTTTGAGTTTGGCAATATCGACGGTCTCGTTTTTGGCGGAATTGTTGGTTTGGGCGATCGCATCTTTGACTTGCTGAATTTTCTCAGTCGGATTTGCTTTCACAGCTTCCACCGCAGTTTTTAAGTTGCGCTGGTAGTGGGCGTTACCAATAGCTTCCTCCTTCGATCGCGAACTGGTTTCAAAGCATTTGTCCAAATCGGCGTAAATGCCTGTACGGCGGGGTTTTGTGTAATATTGGCGTTCTGTATCGAGGAGTTTTGCCATCAATTCGAGGTGCATTTCGTCCTCGCTGCAAATTTCTGCGATCGCAGTCCATTCGTCGCTACCGAGGAGTTTTCTTTCGGCGGCTGGGCGGGAATCTGCAAAAGGTTCGCCCGTGACTTCTTCATAAATGCGGGGCAAAGAGTCGTCAAATTCGTGCTTTTGTTCCAGCCAAATGCGGCGGATTTCGCTAAGTTCTTCCGGGGTAATTAAGGTAATGTCGCGCATTTCTAGGGGTGCGGTTTTGCGGATGTGGGTTTGTGCTTCCAAGACTCGTCTCAGCCAGTGTTCCCGCCAAATTTTGGTGTAGGGCCCTGGGATGGGTTCGACGGAGGTTTTGTCGTCGCCCATGTTGCGTTCAAACAGTTCTACTCTACCGTAGATGCGGCGGAAGTCTCTTTTCGGGCGATCGTCTTTAATATCTAATTCGTTGCGAATATCCAGGAGAGGCTGCATCCATTCTTTTTCCTCATCGTTTTGAATCATTGCCTGCATAGATTTATCTTGGTTTACCATTGTGCAAACCCAGCAACCAAAGCGAGAACTGCCACAACTCGGCGTAGAAGTATCGACAACTAAAGGACATTCATTGTCTGCTGTTGCACCTCGATACATAGTAAACAAATCTTTGTTGCTATTTTTCCAAGGATTTGACCACTGATTCAAATAAATCCAAACTTCATCTGTTCGCCAATCTTCAATCGGACTATAAATTAGAGAATTAGGCAGACTAGGACTCTGATAAAGTAGAGATTTAATGGAATTAGAATTATCATTTAAATGATCGCTCATGCGACCGATTTCATGTTTCTCCATTGAAAGAGCGCGTTTAATACTTTCAGCTTTGCGAGTACCCAATATCAAAATCACTTCCCCATTAATTCTCACCACATCACGAACAAACCGATTAGAAGGAAGGATTTTTAGGCGTTCAGTACACCAGCGAAACCCATTTCTCGGTGCTGGGTAGCCTTTGCCCATCAAGTTTACCCAGAAAGTATCTTTAATATCTGGATAAAGCAGATGAGGTTCTATTGGGAGCTGTTGTTCTATGGCAGCAGACTTCATCTGTTTCAATGAGTGACGCACCCAAGTAGAAACTATCGGGTTTTCTACCAGTGTATCAGTTGTAATTACATAGATTGTTTTCGTTCTTTTTTCAGGTGGCAACTCTGCGATTGCATACCAGATAAGCTGCACTACGGTAGTGCTATCTTTGCCGCCGGAATATCCTACAACCCAAGGTATATCATCTAAGCAATATAAGTCCTTAATTTCTTTACTTAATTTTTCTATTTCTTCCACTAAGGCTGGAACATTACGAGGTGAAACGAGTGGTGCTTGCATTACTTTTGTCGTGTTTGTAAATTTAGTGAGGTCATTATGCTCTAAATACATTCAGCCGATGCCACTGTAGCGATTCAAGTCTTGGTAGATATTGGTCTAAAGTTGGCAACAGAATATTTTCACTATGAAAGTCTTTCATAGTCCTGGCATTTGGCGATTCCTCTTCTAAGTCATTAGCGACGATAATTCTATAATTGTCATCTATAGCAAACCAACCCTGGTCAAAAGCCCAATGATGATTTTTACACAATGATATCCCATTATTAATTTGATTGTCATAAAACTTTGAAAATGGCTTAATGTGTGAGCCATCTACAATATTTTGACTTAGATTTCTGATGACTTTTAATCGACAAAATGCACATTTGTAATCATATATATGTACTACGGCTTTCCTGAAAACAGCATTTCTAACAGCCGACTTGGTTAAATAGAACCTCGGTTCTGAGTCAATATTCCCTGCTGTGTCTGATATTTCTGTTTCTGTCAGAACAACATTTTCAAAGTCTTGATTGACTTGCAAAATATCTCCGAGATCATCCTTATTTGATGAAAACCATACAGCTACCAGTGTATCTATTAATTCCGAGCGAGAATTTTGATCTTGGAGTAAATGGAATAATTCACGATCCCAACTCGCGTATTCTACAGCTTCTCTTAGCTTGTTGGTTGTTTTAGGTTTTGAACCATTAAATCCCGACTTAAGTGTGTTATGCCAGAATCCATCGCTTTCCAAATGCCAAAATGGATAGTGCAAACCACGCTGGTGAGAGTCAGAACCTAAGACATCCCAATACTTGTTAAATGTTTTCACCAAATCATCTGAAACATAAATTTTATTATCTTTAATTATTCCTTGAGCAATTAGGTCGATGACTGACAATAGTAATATTGGCTTATGATGAGCGTTGCCACGTTGGCGTGTACGACTGACATTAAGATCCGCAAAACATTTGCGATAATAAGCTAAATTCTTATTTTCAGACTCTTCTCCCCTACTCATTTTGTCCTCCAGTTCTAATTAAATACAATCTCACCTCAAATTTTACACTATTTGAAACAGAGAGTTAAGCGCCCAATGGCACAACCATAACGCCGCAATCAGAAATTTAAGCATTGTCAGCAGACTAAAAAGTAATTTCCCGATCTAAACAGGAGATAATGATATCACTATCCGCGTTCATCCGCGTGCATCTGCGGTTCAAAAAATCATCTTTCCCACCCCCCAAAAAAATCTAATATGTCCTACAGCGACTTCAAAACGATCGACCAAGCCGTCTCAACCCTGGATCTAACCGTTGAAGACATTCCCCACTTATTCAGCCAAATTTCCCCGATCGCACCTTCAGAACGCCTGAAGCAAACCCTAGACGAAACCTTAGACTTAGCCTCAAGTATCAGCACCGAAAAAGCTCGGTCGGAATTAATCATCACTCCCATTCTACTCGAAATACGGCGCACTTTTAACAACAAAATTGGGTATTTTTCAGGCAACACATT
Source organism: Oscillatoriales cyanobacterium (assembly GCA_004293365.1). Classification (GTDB taxonomy): domain Bacteria; phylum Cyanobacteriota; class Cyanobacteriia; order Cyanobacteriales; family Microcoleaceae; genus Microcoleus. Next base: position 26,913 of record RDYN01000051.1, read on the forward strand.
TAATGTCGAAGAAACCAAAGGATTAACCGGTGCTTGCGACTTTCTCCTCAGCGCGTCTAGCAATCAATCATTGGTGACTGCCCCAGTTTTGACATTGGTCGAAGCAAAAGACAACGATATTAGAATAGGATTGGGACAGTGCGCGGCTCAGATGGCTGCGGCTCAGATATTTAATGCTCGCAAAGGGCAAGAACAATCTGCGATTTACGGAGCAGTTTCAACGGGTACAAACTGGAAATTTCTAGTTCTAGAAAATCAGTTGTTGAAAATTGATTTGACTGAATATTTTATTACTCAGCTAGACCAAATTCTGGGGATTCTTGCAGAACCGTTTCGACGGTATTTTACTTAAACTCACAGCTAGCTTTTATTAGACATCTGGTAAAAAGCAGGTTTTGAACAGGCAGGATGCCTGTTCCACAAGAATTATGCCAGATGTTTATTGTGGCACGGGAGTCGCGCCTGTGGTGCACCTGCGGTTTCCAAACCCAACCTCACTTTCAAATAATCAGTCATCCAACTAACACTCGCCCTCGACTTAGAAATTCCCCCTTTCAACAAAATTCCTCCCTCCCAATCAGGATTAGAAATCGACCAATCAACCTGCTGCAAAAGGCTCAAATGTTCCTCCCAACGATCGGGAAAAACCGATCGCAAAACAGCCCCAACTTCCCCCAAACTCTCCAGTACCACACTGTGACAGTGCACGCAATCCCGGCGCATTTCCCCCGCCGCAACTTGCTTGTGCAGCACTAATTGCCAATCTGGAATAAAACTGCTGACCGCATTCCAATAACTAACCGCCTGTTGTATTTGTTGAGCAAGTTCTGCCTCTTTTTCCTGTTTTGTGGCGCGGTAACGAGGGGGTTTCGCGTGTTTGCTGCTGTGGATGTTGGACAGGAAAGCCATAATAGCACGATCGATCGCACTTAGCGCAAACAATTTCGGCGATCGCCCGTTCAAACTCCCCCTTTCCATCTCAGTCAAACACCGGAACACCTCAACCTGCTTAACAACCGCCTTCAGCACAAAAGCCGAATCGCCCCGGTGATTGTAAAGTACGCTTAGCGACGACTCCAAAGGAACCTGAAAATTGTTCAAATCGGCAAACTTTTGCTGCGAATTTTCCAACCCAATATCCAGAAACAAAATCAGCGCCACCGTCTCGTATCCCAACTGCGGATTTTCCTGCAAAGCCATCTCAAAAGCCGCGCGCCGGTGCTGTCCGTCATTAATAGTAAACTTAGCATCCATCGGCACTCGCAAGCAACCGATTTTGCGTTCCTGGGCATCATTTCCCACTGCTTCAAAAGTAATATCCGCATCAATAGAAGCGGCGATCGCCCCACAAGTGTAATTTCCCGAATTCTTGACAAAATAATCAGCAATTCCGGGAATTCTAGCATGGTTAAGCGCGCGTTTCGCCCGCAGAGACGGCGGCAATTCTTCAGAATCTAAGGGGAACAATTTCGGCAAAAAACGCACCGGACACATCGATACGTAATATTCGCGACCCGCTTGAATTCCCCGGATGACCGGCAAAATGTATTCAAAGGAAGGAGTAAGCATATTTTTTTCTGAAGCCGCAGATAAATATGAAGCAAGGGCGCGAGGCAATTAATTCGCTAACCCGAAAGTCCGCCGGGGGTTTAAACCCATCGCTAACCCGAAAGTCCGCCGGGGGTTTAAACCCCCGTCTCATAGCATAAGTCGGTTAAAACCGACTGAAAATCTCGAAATTTATCCATATTCAGTCGTCTTTAGACGACTTTCGCTATGAGACAGGGGTTTCAACCCCTGTCGGACCCGGATAATAGCGCGCGATCCCAAACGCACCCGGATCGAGTTCGACCGATCGCCAACCATCTATTGACAAATCACACATTTTATGGTAATCGCATTTGGTAGCTATTTTTAGTATTTCACAAACTTTTTTTAAAAACAACACTTGACACAAACTTTAACATATGATATTTTTGGAAAAACACCCAAATAATATAAAAACCATCAATGACTACCAATCCAGCGGCTGACCTCGCTATTCAATTTTTGGAAAAAGAAAATCGCGAAAGACAGGAAATCGCACTTTTATTAGATAATTATTTAGGAAAGGACGATCGCATTTTCGTACAAAAAACCCAGATGGGAAACAGCGAAGCCTACATCGGTTCAGTCACCCTAGAATGGTTAGACTCCCGCGTCCGTTTCGCCTCGCAAATGCCGCTTTTCCGGCAAAAGTTCGATCTCCAAACCAACAACATCGTCCGCGACGACGAAACCATTGACGAAATTATTCAGCGCCCCTTAGATTGGTCGCGCCAAACCGCCCTCACTCAATATTTAGCAGCCAGAAAATCGCACAAATTCCCCGCCGTTTTAGTAGTAGTCAGTCCCCCGTGGGTAGACAATCCTCACGCCCAAGAATGGGATGAAAACGGCGCAGCAACTAAATCAGCCGCTGAATTTATATCCTTTGATAAAAACGGGAATTTAGGGCTGTTGGATGTATCTCAAAAAGTCTCGATTTTTGCCTTAGACGGACAGCACCGGCTGATGGGAGTTCAAGGTTTAATGAGTTTAATTAAAACCGGAATCCTGCAAAGATACAACAAAAATAAAAAACCTGTGGGCGATGCAATTACTCTCGAAGATTTAGCCCAAGAGTATCAAATTGACCCCGAAACAGTGTATAAATTAGCTCACGAAAAAATCGGGATTGAGTTTATCCCGGCGGCTGTGGCTGGGGAAACTCGGCAGCAAGCACAGCGGCGCGTGCGATCGATCTTTGTGCACGTTAATCTGATGGCGGTAACGCTAAGTCAGGGACAGCTAGCATTATTGAACGAAGATAACGGATTTGCGATTTGCGCCCGCAAAATTGCCGTCACTCATCCCTTATTAAATGAACAAGAAGACAGAAATCCCCGCGTTAATTGGGACAGCGCCACAGTCGCAGCCAAATCAACGGTGTTGACCACATTGCAAGCGCTGCAAGATATGGCCCAACGGTATTTAGAACATAAATTCCCCCATTGGAAGCCGGAAAGAAAAGGTTTAATTCCCATGCGTCCGGAAGATGAGGAACTGAAAGAAGGAATAGAAGAGTTTCATAAATTGTTCGATCATTTAGCAACTTTGCCCAGCTATCAAAGAATTGAAAGCGGCGAAGAAACTGCCGAATTGCGCCGATTTAGTTTTGAGAAGCCTGGTGGCGAGGGAAATATTTTGTTCCGTCCAGTCGGTCAAATTGCTTTAGCTAATGCTTTGGGAATTCTAGTATTTAGAAAGAAGCTTTCGCTGAAATCTGTTTTCGACAAACTTCGCAAGTACGATGTGGATGAAGGATTTAGCCACATGGACAATCCCGAGTCTGCGTGGTACGGGATTTTGTACGATCCGAACAAAAAGCGAATGCTGGTTTCTGGAAGGGAGTTAGCGGCGAAGTTAATTGTATATTTGGTTGCGGGAATTGAGGACGATATGGATCGAGCTCATTTGCGGCAAGCGGTGGCTCAAGCGAGGACTTTTGAGGATAAAGCTGTTAGTTTTAATAGCAGGTTTGTGCATCCGAAAGAGGTGGGATTGCCGCCTGTCCTTACCTAATTTTTATTGGCCAAAAAGTCCACAGCGGGGAATACTGATAAAGCAGGAAGCAAATAGATTTTGTATAATTGAATCTGCACCTTACCTAGAACCAGGTTATGACCATCGCTGAACAGATTTATGCGATCGCCAAAATCCTTCCCAAAGACCAAGCTAGTGAAATCCTCACTTTCGCTGAATTCGTCTGTGCTAAGCATTTGAGCGCGAATCAACAAACAGACACCGTAGACTCTCCGATTCCTTGGGCTGAATTTGTTTTTTCCCTGGCTGGAACTTGGGGAAAAGATTTTCCATCTATCGAGGATATTCGTGCTGAATCTGGACAAGACATTTTGGGGGAGAGCTTGTAAATGTATGTTTTTAATAATATATAACACTTCTCACAATCTGACTTACTTTAACAAAACTAATTCTGCTCCCACAGGCAAATGATCGGACTCCGTTGCTTCCAAAACCGAACTCGATTTAGCACCCCAATGCTTGGAATACCAAATATAATCAATCCGACAAACGGGATAATTTAGTCTCAAATTCGAGCTTTTTACTAAGAACTTAAGTTCCCAACCGTGAGGCCAGGTAAAACCAAACCCAAATCCAGATTTTCGGAAAGAATCTTGCAGGACTTTCTGCACGTTATAATAGTCTTTAGTTTCGTCTGTCATATTGAAATCGCCCGCGACAATTACTGGCAGAGTTTCTTGCTCGACTCGCTGCACTAAATCTTGAATCTCAGGCGATCGTTTGCCATATTTGTAAATGGGAATTTTGAGAAAAGGTAATATGTTATATCTCTTAAACCACGGCCCGGTAGCTTGCATATTATAAATGACTATTTCTTGCTGGTTAAATTTAATAATTGCCCGCTGCTGTGTTTCTGGATGGCCTGCTAAGTGCAGTATTTCGCTGGAGACAATGGGATATTTACTGAGAATTCCTACCGGGGGAGTGCCAATTTGATAGGGATACTCTGCTTTTAACCAAGTGAAAGCTCTTTGAGTATGTTTCTGCACGATTTCTTGTAAAAATATAAGATCTGGTTTTTGCTGGTCAATCAGTTTAAATAAAGTGGGTGACTGAGTTTTATGCCAGCCGACGTTATGGGATAAAATTTTGAGGCTAGGCTGTGAATCTGTGCTGGTGATTGGTGCTGGAGAAAAGTATTTGATGTGCAGCCAACTTATGAGGAGAATGCAGCCGATCGCCGAAATAACCGAGAACCATCTTTTTTTGATAATTGAGAATCCGACGATGGGAAGCAGGAAAATCGGAAATAAAATTAAGGGCAGAAAAGTGCTAATCAAGGCAATAATTGATATTCGTTCCCCAGAAAATATTTGAAGCAGGAAATAGCAGATAATAAATAGTGAGTAGCTGTAAGCGACAATTGTTACTGATTGCTTGAAAACTCTTTTGATGATATCTGTTAGTTTTTGCTGCATTGGGAACCTCTTAAAATAAAAATTTGCTTAAATCGAATTCTTCATGCGATCGATGTTTATTGTCCCTTTCGGAGATTAAAAACAACAAAAGGCGATCTGTATAATCGGCCGCACCCCGAAACTCTTCTCGCAATATTTCTAGTCCGCCGTTAGCATATTCTTCAAAAATTCGCAAGCGTTCTGCTTCCGATTGTTCGTCGAGATGGGAGAGGATTTGGGGATTTTTGGTTTCGGCGATCGCAATTAGCTTAATTGCCATATCGTAACCCCTGGATACAAAAATATCAACGTCAATCGCACCGGGTTCGCGTTTGGAAATTTCCCCCAAGGGCGATCGCTTTTTTCGATAATTTCCCAAGGCTGCGGCGAAGGCGATGACATCGGCGTAAGTCTGAAATGGCCCGGAGTTGTTATCCGATAAAGTTAAGGATTTGACTAAATCGGCTTTGTCTTTAGCAATTCTAATTTTGTTAGCAGCCATTGGGATGAATATGTAATTTTTAACAATTATACATCTGGTAATAACTTAATAATCTCAGAAACCCGGTTTCTTCCTATATTGTGGATTCCTCAACTCAAAACTCATAGAAACCGGGTTTCTGGCCCCATGCGTCAGCCCGAAACATATCAACTCAGAAACCCGGTTTCTTTGTCCGCAATAACATGATTTTTTTGGTAAAACCTCCTCTTGTTTCCCGGCGCTTGGCTTGTGCATTCAAAACTCGATCGCCCGAAATGCCATAACTCAGCATCAGCGCATCTATCACCTCATACAAATCAGCCAATTCCGCCACCAAATTATCCTTGTCAGCCTCAGCCACTTCTGTCGCTTCCTCAATCAATTTCTGCCGCAAAGCTTGACGGTATTCTGGATCGGACAAAATTACAAAATCGCATTCATTCCCGCTTTGGCGAATAATTTCAGGAATGCGATCGCGCACCAACTTATGATACTCTTTCTCCATGTCAAACTCCTTTCAACCTTGACTAAAACTTTGAATTAACCAGCGACTAATTTCGCCATCATCTTGAGTTTGACTGCGATTCAAAGCTTCCTCAACTAACGCAATTTCTAGCCCAGGTAAAACCCGCGACTCTTGAATTCTGCCACTACCTCCGCCATTAATCGCAAATCCAAAAACCTCCTGCCTATTCGCACGATCCACCCAATATTCGCTAATTCCTGCATCTTCATAAAGCAAGCGCTTGCTTCCTAAATCATCGTTAAAAGAAGACGCACCAATTTCTATTACTAAATTAGGTGGATCGTATCGATCCAAATTAATAGGTGAATTGTTGTTTTTAGGAGGCACTCTCAAATCTGAACCGATGTAGTAAGCTAGATCGGGTTGAAACTCACGAATACCTGCTTTACGAAAACTGGTATTTGCAAACTGAACTACTCGGATATTTCTCAACGTAGCAAACAGAATAACCACATAGGAAACAATGGAATTATCGCTGCCGTGCAATGGCCCTACTGGTGACATTTCTACCCTCATGTGTTCTCGATCGTAATAAAACTTGCCTTTTTCCCAAGCTGAATCCTCAGCGAAAGCTAGAAACTCTTCCCACGTCGCTTTCAGCCAAATATCCGTTTCCAAAACCTGCGTAATTGCCGAATTAGAAGCCATAATCCACCTCTACTATTTCCGTATATTCAAATTCATTCGGGCTGCGTTTAACTAAAGGATAGCGCATCCCGCCGAGGTCGATCGCATCTTCCTCGCAATCAGCCTTCGGAGAATTGTACACCAGCACGTATTCCTTACCGATCGCACTTTCCATCTCTCGGGCTACTTCTCCGCGCCACTGAGTTTTCGTTACCAAAACTATGAGTTGATTCGCCAATTTTGGCAACTTATTCGCGATTTGTTTGCGATAAATCTCGTCCAAACTGCCAAAGGGAGAATCCATGACAATCGGAAACGTACTGCTATCCGGGCCCATCAAAGTATTCTTTTGACTCCACTCGCGCACGCCCTCAATAATTCCGCCGATAAATGACAAACTGAGGATTTGATTTTCTCCGGTAGAAGCGGCTACTAAAGATTCTTTTCCCGAGGTATTTTCTACTAGCGTTAGTTCGTATTTATCGCTCAACTTGGGGATGTACGGAGTAAAAGAAATTTGACTGAAAATATCTTGCACTCGCTTTTCTAAGTGCGAACAAAACTGTTTTTCTAAGCGCGATCGCACTTCTGTCAGGCGATCGATCGCATCCTGAGTCGCAGCAATCCGGCGCTGGGCCAATACTTGCCTTTGCTCGTTCAGTTGCTGCTTGTCAATTTGCTTGTCCAAAGCCACCACCTGCACATTAAAACTCTCAATCTGCTGCTGGTTAGAGCCTGTTTCCCGGTGCAATTCACCAATTTTTGCCTCAATTTCATCCAAGCGCTTTTGCAAGCGGCTGACATCGCCGTCAGGGAAGTTTTTCAGCTTGCTGTGAATATCGTCTAACTGATTTTCCACCCGAGAAAGTTCGGCTCTATCGCGACTGATATTGTCTTGTTGGCGGTCAATTTCTTCCCAAAAATCAGCCACTTGTCTGTCAATTTCATTGACGCGATCGCTAATTCTGATTGTAGTTTCTTCCACATCGCCAACACCCGCTTTATCTATCCAACCGCTAACATTTTCGCACGCTTCAGAACCCTCCACTAATAGGGCACCGCAGATGCACCGCTGCTGCGCTAATAACTCTTCCAAAAACGGCCGCCCAATCCCCGAAAGCAACTGACCTTTTTCCCGCAAATTACCAAAAATTAAGTTAAATTCAGCCGCTGCATCCGACAGAAATACCGCGTAACCGCGCCCAGAAATTGCTCGTTTTAGGGAATCAGAAGCCTGACTATTTTTTTCTTTAAATAAACTTCGTTGGGTTTCTAATTCGTCTCGCAATTTTTGCAATTCAGCAGCACCATTGCGTTCGAGTAAATCAGCATTAACTGCTTGTTTTAATTCAGCTTGATGATTTAATTCGACCTGAATTTCTACTTGTCTTTGTGAAATCTGCTCGGCTTCTTTTTGAAAATTTTGTTTTTCTTTTAAAAGTTTTTTTATTTCGGAACCACCAATCAGGATTAAATCTGTTTCCAGAGATTTTTTAGCATCTATTAAATGTTTGATAGAGCGATTCAGCACCTCTACTCCCAGCAATTCTTTGGTGGCTTCGGCAATTTCGGCTTTCTTATTGTGCCGTACAATTTGCTCGATTCGCTCGCCATCAAAAAAGAAATATTGATGCAAACTTTCTGGCAAAATTCGTCCGATAATATCATCTGGATGCTGCGCTGTTGGAATCCAGCGACCGTCATCTTTGGCTACTTGCAGGAACAATTCGCCTTTGATGTGTTCTACTGAATTTTCAGTTTTATAGGCGCGACAAACACGCCGGGCTTGGTAGCGTTTGCTGTCATGTTCAAACACAATTTCTGCCCAACAACCTACAGCTTTTCCCAGTTCAGCTTCAGCAAGAGCGCGCTTGTTTACTAATTGTTCTTCCGCAGCAAAAGCTGCACTAAATTTTCCGTACAGCACCCAGGTAAAGGCATTCATTAAGGCTGTTTTTCCCGAACCGTTGTTGCCATGAATTACTGTGATATTTCTCTCGCCCCAGGCTAGCTTTATTTCGGGACTTTTGCCATAAAATTGCCGAAAATTGCAGAGAACTATTGAAAGTAATTTCATATAATTGCTTCCTTAATGATTTTCAAAATGTCATCGCTAATATAGCGCGGAGATTTCATGTAAAGTTTATCTTTTTCCAGTTCCAATACCTGCTCGATAATTTGTCGGACTTCCGGCGGCGCGCTGGTAATTGGTTGCTGTACGTCGCTCAAGTCTTTGTCCGCGTGATAACCGGAACGCTTTTCTGCTAAAATGGCGATCGGTACTGGTGCGATCGCACTATCTTCATATCTAAAAGCCATAATCAGATTTTCATTTAGATTTTCAGTCATAGGAAGAAGGAAGAAGGAAGAAGGAAGTTCGGCAACGAGCGGTGTACGGGATGTAACGGATGTAACGGATGTAACGGATAGAAGGAAGAATGCTTATAGAGTTTGCTTTTGAGTTATCTGTATTTGACGTTTAATTAGGTGGATTTACTTATTTCTTTACCCAAATTAAAAACTACAGGGCTTTTGCATGGCCTAGAAACCCGGTTTCTACGAGTTTTGCTCTCCCCTCACGAGATATTTAGGAAGAAACCGGGTTTCTGAGGTCGCAAGTGCGATCGCAAACTCAACTAACCACTCAAACTGCAATAAAATAATTCTATCTTTTTAAGATAAACCGAACCTGAATAAATGTCAAATATCTAACAGCCCGTAACGCCTTTGAATTTGCAGCAATTTCACCCTAGCTTCCCCAGCATTGTCAGCTAAATCGGCAAATTCTAAGAAGCGCTTCAACTCTTTTCGCAGCAGATTTCGCTCAACTTCTAAGGTTTCTCGACCCAAATCTGGAGGCAAAACTATCATGTCAAATAAAGTTGCCCTTTCCTTCCCCGGATGCGGCCGCAAAATGCGGCCCCGGCGCTGAACAAACTGGCGCGGATTGCTGCTGCTTGCTAAAATTACAGCATGGCGAATTGCTGGAATATCAACGCCTTCATCCAAACAGCGAATTGCTACTAAACCTTGCAATTCTCCGCTTTCAAATTGTTGGCGCAATCGTTCTCTTTCTGCTACCGGAGTCGCCGCCGTATAAGTGTTAACTCGGTAGCCTAATTCTGAACCCAATAATTTCGCGGTTTCTGTTAGTTGGCGGTTGTTGCTGCGGCGCGCACCTGATTCCATCGCACCGTCGCCGCAGTAAAATAATGTATGGGCTGTGTCGAGACGGTGCATCATTAATTCTCGCAACGCTGTTAGTTTATTAGCTGCCGCCCCAATCAACCTAGCCCGCTGCATTAATAAAGTTGTTAAAGCATCATTTTGTTCTACTTTTTCCTCGCCCCACAGCGCCCAGCCAATTTTTTTAGTTAAGTAGGAATATTTGCGGGTTTCGGATGCGGTCAATTCGACTAAAATCGGATAGTATAAATAATGTACTAATGCTTTTTGGCGGATGGCGTCGGCTAAGGTGAGTTCCGGCTGCAAAACAGGGCCGAAATAATCTAAAATAGCTTCGGTTCCTTGTTCGTCGAAGTGTCTTTCTGGGGTGGCGGAAAGGGCGAGGCACAGTCCAATATTTCGCGGCAAACTTTCTCCTAAACGGGGCGCGCCTAAGTTGTGAACTTCGTCTCCAATAATTAGGGTTTTTTCGGGGAAATAGCGGATTTGCGATCGCAAGCTATCCAACATTAATGTAGCGTTAGTTGTGATAATTGTCAGAAATAGTCCCTTGCCCGTTAGCGAAGCCCTCGAAGAGGCTCGCACTTCATACAAACCCGCCGCTAGCTTATTTTGCCAACTGCGGGCGCTATCAAAGGCCAAAATAGGTTTTAAACCAAATTTCTCCGATTCGCGCGCCCACTGATTCACCAGATGGCAGTACGGGCAAATTACGAGCAGGACTTGCAGGTTAATTTTATTGTACAATTCAGTGGCGATCGCCAGCGCAGTAATCGTCTTGCCGCTACCCGTCGCCATCTTCAGCGTACCGCGTCCCTGATTGGCAAACCAATTATCAACCGCCTGTTGCTGATACTGCCGCAATTGCAGCGATGGCGGCATCCTCGGAAACCCAGATTGCGAATGATTAGCCGCCATTGCGATTCACCTTTAAATGCCGTTAGATGCAACATTACCCCGATTCAACTGTAACTCATTTCTAACTAAAAATTAACAGCTCAAACAAATTTGCCGCCGACAATTGCAAATCCGACAGCACATCAAGTACGGGTAAAACATCTTCATTCTCTTTAATCTCAGGTTCCTGCTGCGGTTTAAAAACCATTACCAATTCTTCTTCCGGGTCTATCAGCCAACCTAATTTAGTATGATTCTTGAGGCAAAACAGAATCTTATTAATTACGCGAGTTGAACTTTGCTCCGGCGATAAAATCTCAATTGTCCAATCCGGTGCAATTTCAAACCTATTTTCAATTTTTCCCTGAGAATTCAGAGGAATGCGCGACCACTCGAATACTGCGATATCTGGAACAATAGAACGTCCATCAAAAGAGCAGCGCAATTCTGGAAAAGCATAAGCCAACTTCTGAGGTTTGCCAACTTGATTGATAACAGATGGAAACTCGAATTGTAACGTGCTGTGTTTTCCTTGGGGCATAGCTTTTTGATAAATTTGACCGTCAACATACTCGCTAGCCGGCTTAGTTTCTGGAAGCAGCAAAAACTCTTCCAGGGAAATCTTGGACGGAGACTGAATTGACGTTAGCATAAGCGATTAAACCCTCAAAAACTCTTAAAAATTAACATCGCCGTCAGTTTCCCAATCAGGACAACTGTCCGATTCCACACCAGTAGGGTGCATCGCACAAACCAACAAATTTCCGCCGTAAACTTGACCGTGATAGTTCATACAACCGCGACAAACCGGATGCTGCGTTGGCGAAGGGTCTACATAAGTCACAAACGATGAATCTATCTCATCAAAATCAGGCTCAAAGTCCCGGCAAATTTCGATTATTGGTTCGAGAAATTCATTTAAATAACCATCAAATTCATTTAAATAACCATCAACTTCAACAATCAGGTTATTTTGTACTTGTTCTGTAAACTCTTCCGAAATTTTTGCCAAAACGTCCAGCATTTCGACAAACTCTTCGCCGATATCGGTGAAAAAATGCTCTACTTCAGAAACAGCATTTTCCATTACTTCAAAAAAATCTTTAGACCAATCTTCCATGAATTTGACAGCTTGCTATTGCAAAATATTTAACAAATAAGTGCAGTCAGCCTCAGGCGAAGCGATCGCACCTACTTTCAATTCTATTACCTATTGCAGTATATCCGCCCACATCTGACAGAGAAGATATTCAAAAAGGGAACTCAAGATTATTATCCTGAGTTCCCTTCATGCTTTGCTGTGGGAGCTTTTTGCAGCTTAATCGCGCTTGAGCCGCCGCAATTCATCTTGTAAATTCTGTACCTGTTCGCGGAGCTTGTCTACGCCGCCGGTGTCTTTAGTTTCTTTTGCAGAAACTTCTTCTTCCTCAGAAACAATTTCAATCCGCCGAGGTTCAGCCGGTTTTTTGTCCCCAGCCGCTTCTACAGGCGGTTGCTGCTGCTGAGCTTGTTGAACCATATCATCAACAAAGCGGCGGGCTTCTTCTGTTGACATCTCACCGCGCTTCACCAATTCATCTGCCAGCTTTTGGGCTTCAGTCCGCAATTCAGTTAACTTGCTGCCAGCTTTTTCACCAGCGTAGGAAGCTAGCCCGACACCAAGGTAAACTGCTTTCTGTAAAATATCTCCGAAACCAGGCATAGGAACTACACCTCATAAAACAGGGTGAACCGGAGACCACGCCTATTACAAGCATCCCGTGTTGCTGCTACCTTCCGGTCCTGACAAGATTTGGGCGTTGGAATCGCGTGGGGCCAGTTCATTTATGAGTATAGCACAGTTATTTATTCTTCAACCACACACCAGTGATAAATTTCATAAACAACGCAACCGTTCTTCACCAGGGGGTCTTCAGCGACGATCGCCTTTGCCTCATCCATCGAACCCGCCTCAAACATCAACATACCGCCGCCCCGCCTCGCCCAGTAGCCAGTTTTCGCTCGGTGTCCTTTAGAAATCAAATCTCGGACATAAGCTCTGTGAGCTGGCACGTACTGGTCAAAGACAGGCTTTTCGACAATTCCCTGCTCAATTTTGACAAACCAAGGCATTTTAAATTTTAGATTTTAGATTTTGGATTTTGGATTGTAGATTGGGAATGGGGTTTTTGGTACGGCGCAGTGAGTAAATACTCGATCGCCCGTACTCCACCGTTCCTTCCTCACTGCGATGCTATCCTATGAACCCGTCAAAACAGCGATTTTTTATTGCTTTAGTGCCCCCTCCGGATCTTCAAAACCACATAACTCAGATTAAACTGTATTTTGCCGAACACTACAACAGCCGCGGTGCGTTGAACTCGCCGCCCCACATCACGCTACAACCTACTTTTGAATGGCCAGCGGCGGATGTTCCCAAATTAGAGGAAAGCTTGAAGCGCTTTTCGGCAAACCGGCAGCCAATTCCCGTTACTCTATCAGGTTTTGCAGCTTTCGCGCCCCGCGTCATTTACGCCGGTGTCGTCAAATCGCCCCAATTACTGGAGATGCAAACAGATTTGATGAGTTATGTCGCGGCAAAATTGGGAATTGTCGATCGCATTTCTCAGACTCGCCCATTTGTACCGCACATGACTGTAGCCTTTCGCGATTTAACAAAGGAGAATTTTCAAACTGCTTGGCTGGAATCCGCAGCGCGCGAACTCCACTTTGAGTTTACCGCTGCGGAGTTAACTTTGTTAGTGCATGATGGCAGTCGCTGGAATATCAGCCAGCAGTTTCCGCTTGGCGCTGAACCTGCAACAATTATAAATCAATTCTGAAAACTCTTCCTTCTCTACTCTTTCTTCGCGTACTTCGCGTCTTCTTGCTTTCGTTTATCCCCAAAAAAATTGTTATAGGTTCGTAGTGAGGACTTTAGTCCGCAGGATTTTAGAAGGACTAAAGTCCTCACTACAAACCTGGTTATAGGTTCGTAGTGAGGACTTTAGTCGACTAAAGTCCTCACTACAAACCTGGTTATAGGTTCGTAGTGAGGACTTTAGTCCGCAGGATTTTTAGAAGGACTAAAGTCCTCACTACGAACGTGTTTAAATTTCAATGTAAAATAGATTAGCGATCGCGCCGAGGGGGACTGGCAAGTGCCACAGTTCCGTAAACCGAAATTCCCGACTCTTTCAGAGTTTTAATTGCCGACTTAACCGTAGTACCGCTAGTGTAAATATCATCAACTAACAAAACTCGATCGCGCGGGAGACGGCGCCGAAAATCTTTCCCCAAAATTAAAGCATCTTTCATTTCAGCTTTTCGCTGCTGTGCTGTCAGAGCGAATAAAGCCTGAGTATTTTTCACCCGCTCCAAACCGTGCCGCTGCAAAGGCAAACCAGTCAGCTCGCAAAAACTTTCCGCCAAAAGTTCCGCTTGGTTAAAACCGCGTTCCTTGACCTTTGATTTGTGCATGGGAATCGGTACAACTGTTAAATTGTCAATAGCTAATTCCGGAAAACTCAGCCAAGATTCTGCCAGCCAGCCGCCGAGAGGTTTCGCTAATTGCGGGTTGCCTTCATATTTTAAAGCTGCGATCGCCCGTTTGAGAGTCCCGCCGTACTCCCCCCACACAAAAACACGCTGCTGTGAATCCCAACATCGACCGGGATCCGGTAGCTGACAGCGCTGAAGTTGCTTGTAGCAGTACCCGCAAAACTCTTCCGTGGCCGATCGCTGACAAAGAGGACAGTTAGACTTAAGAAATAGATTGAGAAAAGATTTGACCAATCCCGTCCATTTTCGCTTGTTCATCCTAAAATTGTGGTATGTGATTAATGGGAAAAACTATCAAAATTAAATCAGTTTCCAAGGACAGGCTCCCAGCGTGACAAACTTCTACTGGCTAGACAAAATTCAACCTTCAGACCGAGATGCAGTCGGAGAAAAAGCATTTTATTTGAGCTGTTTGCTTCAGAAAAATCATCCCGCTGTACCGGGTTTTGTCGTGCCGGCTACAACATTTTCGCAGTTTTTAGAGTCGATCGACTGGCTAGAACCGCTGTTTGCTGACTGGCCCCACTCTTCGCTACACTTGAATGTCGATGAACCCAAACAACTGCAATCGATCGCCCGCAGCATCCGCCACCAAATCCTCAGCGCCAAACTGCCAGATACACTGCTCTCTAGCCTACAGTCTGCTGTTGCCCAACTCAACTCCCAAGCCTTAATTTTTCGCCCTTCCCTGACTTCGTGGAACCCGAAAACAACCGGAATCCTGGAATCTCACGCAGTAGGCGCCGAACCACAAGCCATTGAGGCCGGACTCAAACAAGCTTGGGCAGAAATCTTCAGAGCCCGAAGTCTATTTTACTGGCAGCGGTGCGGCATGAAGATACAGCAAATCAATCCCGCAGTTTTGGTGCAGCCAATCTTCCCAGCCATCGCCGCAGGTGAGGTGAAAACTAACTGCGGTGCAGCCTGGGAAATCCAAGCCACCAGAGGTTTGGGAATGTCCCTCGCTCGGGGAGAAACCATCCCCGATTACTATCAAGTGCAGCCGGAAACAGGGGCGGTTAACTTCCAGCGGCTCGGTTACAAAACATTAGCGTACCATCTCAAAGCGGACGAGGAGAAATCGAAAAAAAAACCGCAGGTAGAGAATTGGAAAAGCCGAAAAATTACCAATTCTGCATTGTTAATTCCCGATTTTGCTGGCAGTTGCGTGGAAGTTTTGGCGCTGGGAGAGAAATCGCAAACTGAATACGTTTTAGACGAATTGCAACTGCAAAAGCTCATTGAATTGAGCAAAAAAGTAATCGCCGAATTTGAGTCGGATTTAATCTTGGAGTGGACGCTCAACCAGACAGCAAACAGTGGCGAACCGCAGTTTTATTTCACTCAACTTCGTCTTTTGCCACGGGAAAAAATCGCGCCGGCACCGGAAAAAGCGATCGCCCAAACCAGAACTCCTGCTATCCTCAAAGGTTTGGCCGCCGCCTCAGGAAAAGCCGAAGCAATTGCCCAAGTTATGACTAATTCCCACCCCGAAAACGCCCAATTCTTAGCCGGAAGCATTTTGGTAGCCCGCACAATCGATCCGAATTGGCTGCCTTGGTTGAAAGTTGCTGCTGGGATAGTTGCCGAACAAGGAGGCATGACAGGCCACGGTGCCATTTTAGCGAGAGAATTGGGGATTCCCGCTGTTGTGGGAGTTACCGGGGCGACTCGGGCGATCGCCTCGGGCGATGCGGTGTTGGTAGACGGCGATAGCGGGGAAGTTTTTGCCCTCGCCCCACATCCGGCGATCGACACCGCAGACAGCAACCCCCTTCAGGAAACGCCAAACAATGCGGATACTTACAGTACAGCAGCAAAAATGTCAATAGCTAATTATCAATCTTCAACATCAGAGCGATCGACCAATCCCGCATCCTTACCGCGAGGGACACAATCTCCCGAATATGTTTGGGGCGCGCCCACAGCAACTCAACTGCTGGTTAATGTCAGCCAAACAAGTTCGATCGATCGCCTCAGAAATCTGCCCATCGACGGCATCGGATTGCTGCGATCGGAATTGATGGCATTGGAAGCTTTGGACTGTCAAAACCCCAAAATTTGGCTGCAACACGGCCAACAATCGGAATTTGTCGATCGCATGGCAGATTGTCTCAGCTTATTTGCTGCTGCGGTGGCGCCGCACCCGGTATTTTATCGCTCTCTCGACTTGCGCGATTCAGGAGCTCACGGCAGTTTCAGCGATACCTTTGAACCGGAGTTATTTGATTGGGAGTTGTCCGTACTTCAAAAAGTCTGCGAGTCTGGCCATACAAATGTCAATTTAATTTTGCCTTTCGTGCGCTCTGTGGACGAGTTTGTCTACTGCCGCCAGCGCTTAGAAACTATTTGGAAAAATCGGCCCGATCAATTTCAAATGTGGATTATGGCGGAAGTTCCTTCGGTGTTGTTTTTATTGCCAGATTACGTCAAAGCCGGAGTTCAAGGAATTTCCATCGGTACCAACGATTTAACTCAGTTTCTGTTAGGCATTCACCGCAACTCCCAACAAATAGCAGGTGGTTTCAACGGGCGCGATCGAGCAGTGATGAGGGCGATCGAGCAATTAATCCAACAAGCCAGGGCTGCGGGCATTCCTTGCTCGATTTGTGGCGATGCTCCAGCTTTGTATCCCGAAACAGTTGAATCCTTGGTGCGGTGGGGGATTTCGTCTATTTCGGTGAATGTCGATACTGTAGAACAGACTTGCAGGGCGATCGCCCGTGCGGAACAGCGCCTGTTGCTAGATGCCGCGCGAGCGATCGTTAACAATTAACCAGCGTCCCCCGAACCCTGCACAAAAATTATTATTCCGATCCAAACAGCAACAATATTTAACCGTGATTACAAAAACCCAGTTTCTGCATAGATATATCGCCTTCCATCCTTGAGTTGTTCAGTGATACCGCATTTGGAAACCTAAACTCTCAATTAAAAACATCAGCTTTTCAAGCTAGCATAGAAATATCACCCACACTTGACCCGGAGGTACAAAGAATGAAATTAAAAATTATTGCAACCGCAGCAATACTCGCCGCCCTCGGCTGTCTGCATCCCCATCCAGCATTATCTCAACCTGCAACTGACGGCGGGACAAAACCCGGATTCTGGCAACCTCAAGCACAGATTGACAATACTCGCAACATTACCCTGACACTGTTAAATGAAACCGGATTAAACCTAGAATACGGTCAATCAGGTGTCGCCTTGTCATCCTTACCAGTTGGAGCTAGCAAAAACATCCTGGTTCGCGTCAGCAACCGCACCGGAGACATTGCCAATATTCCGATTAATGTCAAAGGAGGAACCACAACTTTGAAATACGACTATAACGTTGATGCCAAGGAAAACATTGTGACGGTTCGCATCAGCACATCAGACGGCCGCACTAGGCAAGATCGGTCAGTTTATATTGATGAAAAAGGGCGAATTTACTCTTTCTAAGACTGACGCTAATCAACCCGGTTTCTCTTGATAAATCTTGCTTAGAGCAGCTAGGTATCCGTTTAACAGTTGACCGCTTGACAGTTGACCGCTTGACAGTTGACCGCTTGACCTGGGACAGTTTGATAGCGACCTGTACCCTTAAGTCCGAGGATTGGAGTAATGAATAGTCTGATTTTAATTTCTCCCTCAAAGACGGGCGGGCTTTCAACCAATTCTTTCTGGTAAGAAATCGGGTTTTACGCCTCCGGTGCGTAAATTCTGTCTGGAAAAAGTCCACGTTTTTGTGCAGCGGATTTGACATCGCATCTCCCAAATCAACTGATGCTAGCAATTCGGCGCTACTTGCACGCTGGCGCATCAGGTGAGTTCCGAGAGGATGTCAACCGCCGCATCGCGAACTAATATCCGCTGTTCCTGTTCATACCTGGGCCTCGATTTCCCTCTTCTTTCGGTTTAGCTTTGTTCACTCGCAAGGGACGCCCCATCCACTCTGCACCGTCTAACTCGGTAATTGCAGCGTCTTCTTGGGCATCTTCCATCATCTCGACAAATGCAAAGCCGCGCATCCGACCGGTTTCCCTGTCGGTAGGTAAGACAACTCGCTTGACTGTGCCGTACTCTGCAAATACTGATTTCAGGTCTTCTTCGGTGGCGCGGTAGGACAAATTTCCAATATAGATAGTCATGTCGATCGAACTAAACTTGTTGTGCTATACTTGACAACTCCACTGCCTGAAGGCAAGTGAATTCTTGGGCTGAATGTTGCCTCTACCAAACAAGTTGATTTTGGTCTTACACTTTCATACTAGCCAGAGGAAATATTCTCATATTTCCCAACTGATAGGCTATTCCTCAAGCGTCAATTTCGATGTGTCCCACCGTATTTAATTGCTGTACGCTCTTACTGTGTGGACTTTGCCATTGACAGACAGAGATTTAGGGATAACGGAGTGTCGCTTGTTTCCTGCGTTCCCAAAGTCAACGACTTAATTTTGATTATAACACAATAACGCCGTAAACGGCGGGGTTGAAAACCCACGATTTCTTGATAAATTTTACTCTCTAGTGAATTCTCGCTGACAATCGGGCGATCGCCTTTGAACTAAAAGGGTTTGCCGCACCGACAAACCCTTTCTACTGACTGCAATAGTTAGTCCTTTTGCTTAGTCGATCGAGATCGACTGAGGCCCCGTGCTTTTAGCATTGGTGGCTTCGGCTGCGGGAGGAGTGTAGGAAGTTGAACCGGCTTGCTCATCGATCCAGCTTCTAACGGGATCTTCGTGAAGGTTGAGTCGAAGCAGGCCAGAAAAAAATCCGCCCGCAAAGGCTATAGGCTGTTGGATCAATTCTTTGACCACTGGGATGAGTTCGTCGAGGAACATTCAAGAGTCTCCTTGTGCTGCTGGGGTTCTATCTTTACTGTACCGTTTGTACGGAGATGCTGGCAGCAGACTGCAAAAAAAGGGCGATCGAGCCTGTTAAAGATGGGCAAGCTCATGCTGCAAAAAACGCTTGCCGGAAAATTGTCGGCAAATGATTTACAATGCTAATCTGTTTGTTTACAAAATTTTATGTGCCGTTTGCTTGGCTACCTCGGCGAGCCGATTTTACTCGATTCTATTCTGTACAAGCCGGAACATTCGCTAATTGTGCAGAGTTACCAGCCCCGGGAAATGACTTCGGGCTTGCTCAACGCTGACGGTTTTGGTATTGGTTGGTATCACCCGCACCTAGATACTGACCCGTTTACCTATAAAAATATACAGCCAATTTGGAACGACATCAATCTGCCGAGTATCAGCCGATACGTTGAATCCGGCTGCGCGATCGCCTATGTTCGCAGTGCAACTTCAGGACAAGCTATAGATTTGAGCAACTGTCAGCCGTTTGTGCGCGATCGCCTGTTGTTCGTGCACAACGGCTTTGTGCAGAATTTTCGGAAAAGTCTTTACAGACCAATTCGCGATCGGCTGTGCGATACCGTTTATCAATCAATTAACGGTACTACAGATTCAGAGCACCTCTTCGGCTTATTTGTCAATGAATTAACAGCCGGCAATCTGACTCTAAAAGTAGCTTTGCAAAACTCCCTAAAAACCTTAGCTGAGTTAGCAAGCGTTCACCAAGTAGAATTTTCAGCTAATATCATTATCAGCGACGGACACCAGCTCGTTGCCTCTCGCTTTGCTTCCCCAAAAATCCCTCCTTCCCTTTATTGGCTGCAAGACGATCTAAATATCCCAAATTCTGTCATCATTGCTTCTGAACCTTTATTTGCTGGGAATTGGCACGAGTGTCCAGAAGAGAGCATTATCAGTACGGGAGTAGACGGTGATATCCAAATCTATCCAATCTTGTAGAGAGGCAATTTATCACGATTTGCAACAGTGCCGCCGCGGCACTTTCCAACTATTTGCAGGCATCGATTATGATACTTTTTGCCGCCAAGCTCATCCTGATTTCAGTCCGGTTGGCTGGCATTTAGGTCACATTGCTTATACTGAGGATTTGTGGCTGTTGCAGCGAGGTGCTGGGTTAAAGCCTGTTTTTCCTGAGTATCACCAACTGTTTGCTGCGGATATTTTGCCGAAAACACAACGAGTTTTTTTGCCTGCGTTACCAGAAGTTGAATTGTATCTGGATGCGGTGCGAAAAAAGGTGTTAGATTATTTGGAATTTGCGCCGATCGCACAACAGGAACGTCTCTGGCGGTTTATTATTCAGCACGAAAGCCAGCACTGCGAAACTGTTGCTTTTGTGTTGCAAATGCAAAGGAAGGAAGAAGGAAGATTGGCAACGGATTTTGTAAGGGATGTAGCGGATGTAACGGATAGAAGGAAGGAGGAAGAAAGAAGATTAATTACTGATTGCCGATTACCAATTACCAATTACCAATTCCCAATTACCAATTCCCCAGAACCAATTCCCGATTCCCCAGGACCAATTACCAATTCCCAATTACAAATTACCCATTACCCATTACCCATTACCGATTCCCCAGAGATCGCAATTGGGGGCGGGGAATTTTATATGGGAAGCGATGCTGCTGAGGCTTTGGATAACGAGCGATCGCGCCACCTGTGTTATTTAGAAGCATACGCGATCGATCGCTATCCCGTCACTTGCGGTCAATACCGAGATTTTATGACATCCGGCGGCTATCAAAACCGCGATTGGTGGTCTGCGGAGGGCTGGGAATGGCAAAAAGTTCATTTAGTCGATCGCCCGCTTTACTGGTCAGAAAATCCAGCTTTCAGCAACCATCCAGTTTGCGGCGTCAGTTGGTACGAAGCCGAAGCCTACTGCAACTTCGCCGGGAAGCGCTTACCATCGGAAGCCGAATGGGAAAAAGCAGCCAGTTGGGATCCCACAACTCAGACAAAACTTACCTATCCTTGGGGAGAAGCACAGCCCAATGCCAGCCTGTGCAATCACGGCAATCATCTTGCCAATACCTCCCCCGTTGATGCCTTTCCAAAGGGAGCGAGTGCAGCGGGCTGCTGCGATATGTTGGGCAATGTCTGGGAGTGGACAGCTTCAACCTTTGACGCCTATCCAGGATTTGAAAGTTATCCTTATCGGGGATACTCTGAAGTTTATTTTGATGGAGAGCACCGGGTTTTGAAAGGCGGGAGTTGGGCGACTTTTCCTCAGGCACTGCGATCGACTTTTCGGAATTGGTACTATCCGGGCGTGCGACAAATTATCGCTGGTTTTCGCTGCGCTATAACTACAATCACATAGGTTCGTAGTGAGGACTTTAGTCCGCATAAAATTAGAGGACTAAAGTCCTCACTACGAACCTGTAAAATTTATTTCTTTAAACATAAATTTTATTTTTCGTAATTTTTAGACAATATTTGTTTGTTAAACACCAAAAATTTTTCCACATAAAAATAGTAGCTTAAAAAAGGTTTGTAAATGATTTAATAATTTATGTTGATATTTGTTGAATTTTAATTTGCGGATGCAGCTCGCCATTCGGTGAGAAAATACAGAACGGAGATCGGCATGAAAAATCCGGCTTGAGCGCGATATCTGGCAACGCGACTGCGTGCTATACCCATTTGTGCATCTTAATTTTACTCTATGAAATCCCCAAGACTTTCCGACAAGACAAACCCAGCATCAACCAAAGAAAACCGGCTGCACTTAGAGCGGCTGGTGAGCGCTGCGGCACCGACACCCGCAGAAATTAATGCTGGCAGGGATGTCGTTAGCGGGTTGACTCAAAACCCCAAAACCCTGCCTCCCAAGTATTTCTACGACGATCGCGGATCGAACCTGTTCGAGTTGATTTGTCAGTTGCCGGAATACTACTTGACGCGCACTGAGACGGAGATTTTACAAGGATGTGCGGGGGATCTCGCCCGTTTGACAGGCCCTTGCGAAATCGTCGAACTCGGCAGCGGCAGTTCCACCAAAACCAGGATTCTCCTCGATGCTTACAGCCAATTGGAATATCCGCTGCACTATTTGCCGATCGACATCAGCCCTACTATCCTAGAAAGCAGCGCTTGTCAACTCTTGGCAGATTATCCATCGCTCCAAATTCACGGACTTGTCAGCACTTACGAATTAGCCTTAGCTAAAATTGCCCCGTCACCCTTGCCAACCCGAATAATTTGCTTTCTAGGCAGCACCCTCGGCAATCTCAACCCTCAAGAATGCGATGTATTATTCTCGCAAGTTGTCGGTGCATTGCAGCCTGGAGAGTATTTTTTGCTAGGAATTGACCTAGACAAATCTAAGGATATTTTAGAGCCGGCCTACGATGACAGTCAAGGAGTGACCGCAGCCTTTAATTTGAATATGCTGCGGCATTTAAATCGGAAGTATCAGGGAAATTTTGATTTAGCGCAGTTCGAGCATTGGGCTTTTTACAATCAAGAACAATGTCAAATTGAAATGCACTTGAAAAGTAAGAAAGCGCAAACAGTGAACTTGCGCGCGCTCGATTTAACGGTTGAATTTGCCGCCGGAGAAACTATCCGCAGCGAAATTTCGCGCAAGTTTAATCTCAATACTGTAAAGGCAGAACTTTCGCAGCGCGGTTTAAAGCCGGTGCAAGTTTGGACAGATCCAAATCAGTGGTTTGGCTTGATGCTTTGTCAGTTGACAGTTGACAGTTGACAGTTGGTAGAAAAGCAGTTGCCAGTTAACAGTTGGCAGTTAACAGTTAACAGTTGGTAGTTAACAGTGGGGAGTTGTCATTAGTTAGTGCGAGGGAAAGAAACCGGGTTTCTACGATTTTTGGCAACAGAAACCAGAAATATCACAAGAAACCCGGTTTCTGAAATGGTGAGTGTATCCATTAACTTCTGAATTATTACTTTAGGGCTCATATATGAAGTCAACAAACTAAAGCTGTGCCTACTACGCCCCCCTACTTCTCAACTACAACTGACAACTGTCCACTGACAACTGTCCACTGTCCACTATCAACTGTCCACTGTTAACAAATTGGCCGCTGTCCGGGTTTTACGGCGTGAATGTACTCGCTGCCGGATGTCGGCCATCCCCGCTTGTAATAGGCTTCCTCGGGCTTCCCCCAGCCCAACTGCAACAAAATTTCGAGAAAATCCAACTTTTCCCACTTTGAGAGACTCGCCCATTCTGTACGCTGGGCTACAGCTTCTACGTCGATCGGCTCGATCGATCGAAAATCCTTCCCGCTGTTAATGCTTAAATATAAATCCATCCCCGCAGTTACCCGCCGCCAGAAGTCCAACATCGCAGTCTTAGCAGCCTTCAGCGTCATCAGATCGATCGGTAGAGCGATTAATTCATCATCCACTGCCGGATAGCGTAGAGTATTGCCTTTAACCGCCATTTCCCGCCAGACAATCCCAGAAACTTGATGTTCCCGCTGGTATTCGTGCACGGCGGCCTTAAAATTTTGATAAGCAGTGAACTTCTGGACGCCCTCAGATGTGAGAAAGCGGTCAATCACGGGGTTACCTGTAGCGGGAGTTTGAGTCAAATTGAGGCGCCGCCCGTGCAAGCAGGCTTGGCGCTCTTCTTCGAGGATCTTAATGAGTTCCGCCGTGCTGTAGACCTTGGGCATCTTTATTCAAGCAAAATCAATATCTTTGCTGGTCTGGCTGGTTTTCTTGGCTAGTTGTCACTAAAGATTGTTTTTTTGAGCAATATCACTTTTGCAGTTATTCTAACTTTTCTTTGTGCTTAATTCTAGTTTGACAGTTTACAGGAGTTGGGCCCACAAATCCCGAAAGCTTCTTGAAAAAAGCAGTTAATCACGATACAGAATTGCAAGTTAGGCTGTCTGCTGCGCGGCGGGCGTACCTCGTGGCATTTTTCCCGAACAACAAAGCCCCCTCACCCGAAGGGAGGGGGCTAAACTGAGTTAAAGGTTTGGCAGTTGTATTTAGCGAGTCGAACAACCCGAAAAAAAAGCAGCATTCGCACTTGCTGTCAACTACCAAAACTCAAATTTTCAGTCTCAAAGCTTAGTAGCGTCGTGAAGAGCGATTGTTGTCGCCCCAGCCGCCGCCGCCACCCGAGGGGCGTTTGTTGTTGTTTTCGCGAGGTTTGGCTTTGTTGACTTTCAAGTCGCGGCCCATCCACTCAGCACCGTCGAGGGCTGCAATGGCTGCTGCTTCTTCTGCTTCGCTGGCCATTTCGACAAAAGCAAAACCCCGCATTCTGCCTGTTTCCCGGTCCACTGGCACTTGGACGCGGCTTACAGTACCGTACTCGGCAAATACTTCGTTGAGGTCGTCAGATGTGACCTCATAAGAAAGATTACCCACGTAAATCGACATAAAATCTCCAGAATCTATTAGGGTGCAGAGACTTAGATTCGGAGAGACGCTTGTAAATAAACACCAACAAACTACGCAACCGAATTTAATTCTTGAAAAACTACTATAACATGAAGCCAGCAGAATCAGCAATTGCCTGTCCTAATTTTCAATTTAGGGTGCCGTCGGGCCATCTCCCACTCCAAGTATTCTTGATAACTGACATATTGCACTGTTGGCCTCATTATCTTGGTTTTTTGCTGTGCGATCGAGCTGAGGGTTGAATTTTTTCGTTGCGGTTAGCAGGTAGATTGGGTTTTATTGAGAATATTGCTTTCGATTATTTATAACTGAGATCGGGCACTTTTCGGGTTGGATAGGTATCCTGCCTGTAACACCAGAGATAATTTTTTTTAGCCTCTGATTCATGGGTTGACTGAATTTCTAATCTCTGATATCCCGTCGCCCATCGCATCGCATTTAGCGCCCTGTAATGGCGACCCAAAAATAATTCTCAAAAGAGTTCTTAGGAATATCTACGCGCATTTTTCTACCCCAAGTATAAACATCAAAGCTAACGCGAGATCGATCGCCCTTTCGATCGCTTCCCTCATCAATTGCGACATTTCCCAACAGCGCCACCCAGTGACTCGGATAAGGGATCAGCGGCGGTTTGTTTTGCAGCATTCCCTCAGCAGTAATTAAAGCAAAAGCAAATCCCCCAGCTTTGAGCGCCTCATCGGCGGCCCGCAGCGCTGGAATATCGCCACTGAAATAAGCGTAGTGAGATTTTACATCGCGGCCTCCCAAAATTTCTCGCGCCCAACCGGCGATTTCCCAAGATTTGGTCATCCCGCTGACGTTGCGGACAATTTCTGGGGCGTTGGCTTCGATGGGAAATATCAAATTTTCTGATTCCCGCAGCGCCGATAAAACCATCCAGTCTACTTGAGGCATCCGCAAATTACCTTTGCTTTGCCGCAGCGTCATTGAGGGAGAAATCGATCGCCTGGATTGAGTGCGAAAACTGCCGGTTTCCCAAAGACGGCGGCAGATTTCAACGTAGCGGAGGGGGCGGCGCGTCAAGAGTGCAAAGGTGACGGCTGCAGGGCCGCAAAAAGGCTGTCCGCCTTGATTTACTTGAAAGGGATCGTGGATGCGCGATCGCATTTCGGCGATGATTTGGCTTTTGTTTAAAGCTGGCCAAAAGCTGAGCAGGTTCGAGCATTCAAATTCGGAAATTGCCTCATCTGCTTGCTGTAGCGAATTTTGGTTTGACAGTTGGGAAGTGGAATTCGCAATTGCGATCGAATTGTCTGATTGTGTCATTTTTGCGATAAGTCGGATCTGTTAATATTTGCCGATAATTAATTACTTGTGCGATCGCACTCTATCGGGATTGATAAATATTATTTTAGGGCTTAGTTAGATTTTTTTGTATGCCGCAGAGGGCGCAGAGAACCCAGAGAAAGATAGAAGAAGAGATATCTCGGTAAGTTTTTCCTGATTTCTTCTTCCTTACTTCCTTCGGTGAACTGTCAACCGACTAATGACTAATGACTAATGACCCTTCGACAAGCTCAGGGCAAGCTAATGACTAATGACTAATGACTAATGACTAATGACTAATGACTAATGACTAATGACTAATGACTTCTTACCATTTTCCTGAAATTGCATCTTTGAGTCTCAATTCTTCTCGACTTACTAGAGCTTCGTAGTAATCTGGTTTGATTTCTAGCGCCACTCCGTAAGAACTAATTGCATCTTGAGTCCGCTGCAATTTTTGCAAAACGTCGCCGCGCTGCGCCCAAGCTTCCCAGTTGTGGGGCTTGAGTTGAATCACTCGATCGAAAGCGACAAGTGATTCGGCATAGCGCTGCATTTTCCCCAGCACCAGGCCTCGCTGCACCCAGCCTTGATAGCTGTCGGGCCAGATAGTAATTGCTCGATCGTATGATGCTAGACTTTGTTCGTACTGTTCCAAATTTGACAGGGCGTTGCCGCGTTTCAACCAAGCTTCAAAATTGTCTGGCACGTTTTGAATGACGCGGTTGTAAGCTGCGACGGCTTCTTCGTAACGCTGCAATTTTTCCAGGGCTGCCCCTTGCTGCAATCCTACTTTTGATGTAATGTCTGTTTCTGAACTGAGAGAGATTACTTTATCAAAACAGGCGATCGCTTCTTCGTATTGATCTAATTTTTCTAGGGCTTCGCCTCGCAAATTCCAAGCTTCTAGAAAATTTCCTTCAATTTGGAGGGCATTGCTGTAAGCGATTATCGCATCTTTGTAACGTTCCAATTCTGCTAGGGCCATACCTCTGCCCAGCCAAGCTTCGGGGAAATTTGGATTAATTTGAATCGCTCGGTCAAAGGCATGGATCGCGCCTTCATAATCTCTTGATTCTGACAGTGTTTGACCGCGCCCGATCCATGCTTCGGGATAAGCGGGATTCATTTGAATTGCCCGATCGAAACAAGCAATTGCCCCATCGCGCCACTGGTGTCTCAGGGCCATTCCTTTGTACAGCCAAGCTTCGGAATCGTTGGGTTGCAGTTGCAAGACGCGATCGTAAGCTGTGACTGCTTCTCCATATTTGTGCAATTTTGCCGAAGCAATGCCCCGATTGAACCAAGCCAGAGTGTTTTGTGGTTGCAGTTGAATGGCGCGATCGTAAGAAGTTACAGCTTCAGCGTACCTTTCTGCCTTCATCAGAGCCAAACCTCGGTTCAGCCAAGCTTCCCAATTAGTTGGGACGAGTTTGAGGGCGCGCTCGTAGGCTGCCACAGCCTCAGCGCAGCGATCGGCTTGCAGCAACACGCTGCCTTGCCTGTACCACATCGCGGGCAAATTTGGATGAAGTTGAGTTGCTTTTTTGTAACAGGTTGCTGCTTTGTCCCACTCCTGCAATTCTTCTAAAACTCTGCCCTGTTGATACCAAGCTTCGTGCTTTTCTGGATTGATTTCAATTGCTTTGTCGAAAGCCGCGATCGCCTCTGGGTGATTTTGCAAACTTAACAGTGCTGTCCCGCGCAGCATCCAAGCCCAATATTCTTCGGGATTAATGGCGATCGCCCGATCGCAACAGGCCACCGTTTCAGCCCAAGAGTGCAGTTGCTTGTAAGCTTTGCCCAGATTCAGCCACGCGCGGGCCCAATCCGGCTTAATTTGCACCGCTTTTGAGTAGCAAATGATTGCCGCTTCGTACCTTCCCGATGCGTAGTGTCTGTTGCCCCGATCGTAATCTGGAAATGCTGCAAAAATTCTTAAAATCGGGGGCAGCAGAGCTGGTTGGGGGTTTGAGGAGTTTTCCGTGGTAGAAGTCGAAAAATCTGGCATACGCCTTGCACGTAAAAAGTTAGTGGGATAACAAGCTGGCGGTCTTATATATTAACTTATGCTTTTGTTAAATCGCTGCTGTTTTGAGACAAACTTAGCATATCAGGTCTGCTGCAACTAATTATGTTTACTTAACTGTGATGTATAAAATTATGCACCGCTCCCACTTTGCGTATACCGCTGTAAAATACGGTCAGTCGATTTTCGATTAACTCCACAGATGAATCAGGGAGCTTAAACCAGAGTCTAAAATTTTGATCTCTCCACTACGAGTGTCGGAAACTTGTATCGGTTTTTGGGCAGGGTTTACCTTCCCATCATCTCCAAAAGTGCTTCTTTCTATAAAACCTATTTGATATCTTTTATTCAACAATAAAGCGGACAAACAAGCCGTCTCCGATAACTCAATAGCCACAAGATGAGAAATCATGCAGCGACGATCCCAAAAAGCTGAAATTCATCTGGAATAAAGCTTGTGGCAACGGCAATAGATGTCAAATTGGTTCTATAAAACGGTGTTAATTTTCCCAGAATTCTTCTAACCTCTGCGCTACGAGATCTGAGTTAATAGAGTCTATCCTTAAGAATGGAGTGTGTTAACTTTTATTACAACAACCCTACATCTTGTCTGATAAGAGGTCATAATCGCTCTTAACATCGAGTTGCTCGGGATCGCAATGATTAGAGTTGTTAAATATTATGCAATAAAAGCAAAAGAATCGAGAAATTCATTCAATTCATTGCAAAACTTATTTTTTTCAAAGAGCTAAAAGGAGTTGGTTTGGCCAATATCAAAATTAAGGCGTGTTAGACGTTGATTTGGACAAGAAAGTTGAGGGAAGAGTTTCATGATGCCACTCAATTTAAGAATTCGATCTCACAAGATCGCCATAGTATTTATGGCCTCCTTACTAATCAACGTACTTGCTATCAAAAGCACGTACTCTCAGCAGAACTGCCAAAATGTGCAAACTTCAATTCAGATTATCGACGAAACGGGCGGCAGGCAGATTTCTGGCACCTCCTCCGTTGACACTTTGCAGGAGTCACATTTCAAGAACTATGTAACGACCATTTCCAAACATATCTCTGCCAAGATTGACGAAATATCGCAGTGCCACGGAGATTTGAAAAGTTCTCCAGAAGTCAAGCTTTTTTTCGTTTACCGTCGGCTCGTCAAGACTGCGCCCTTAGCACCGTTCAATTTAGAGCGTACAGAATCTAATGATGCCAGGCATTTGGATAGTCCTTGGGTAAAACTCACGTTCAGCCATTCGCCCACGATCGTTGTGCGTGCCGTGTTCCTCTGGAGCGAACGACAGTTTCTGTTCGATCAAGCACTGATGTCGGGCATACGCGCCTCGCCCACCAATCCTCTGCTTCCGATTGATGAGCCGATCTTCGAGCAATTTGTAAAAGATTACATCGACTCTGTGCTGCTTGTACCGTCTCCAGAAGCCGTATCTGCCAGCCCAACCAGTATTTCAAAACGCTTGCCACCAGACATCTTTTGGCTGTTTAGCAATGCGTTGCAAACTACACGCGGTCCTTTCTCCGCGATCGTGGCCCGTGCTCTTAGCTCCGCTGTTGGGAAGGCAGCGATCGGTATGCCTCTAATCATTAATTTATTAGACAAGACTGAACAATGCGTACATGGTGAGCCATAATACTAATATGGCAAAGTACGTGAAACCAAATGAAGCAGCTAACACTTTGGGAGTTTGCCTCCGAACCCTCAGACGATGGGAAGCAGAAGATAAAATCAACACAATCAAAACACCGTCAGGTCAAAGACGGTACGACATCGAAAAGTTCATCAAAAAAGAATCAGAACCAGAGGGAGGACGCGCCACTGTTATCTATGCTCGCGTCTCTACCAGGCCACAAAAGACAGACCTCGATCGACAAATTGAACGATTATCAACGCTCTACCCAGGCGCTGAAATTGTTAAGGAAGTGGGAGGAGGACTCAATCTTAGGCGGAAAGGACTCATCACCCTTTTGGGACGAGTTCTGCGAGGTGATATCGCAATTATTGTGGTTGCCCACAAAGACCGACTTGCAAGATTCGGATTCGACATTATCGAATGGCTTTGTGAGCAATTTGACTGCAAAATCGTGGTTCTCAACCAAATCAGTCTCTCTCCACACGCCGAACTCGTTCAAGATATCGTCGCAATCCTCCACAGCTTTTCAAGCCGACTTTACTCCATTAGAAGGCTTGAAAACCAAATCAAGCAGGAGTTACAAGTCGAATCCAAGGCACAAGAAGGAGAAGAAGTCGCCCAACAAAACACTTAAGATTCGGGTTTATCCTGAGTTAGCGCTGCACCAAAAATGGAAGTCTTGGCTATCAGCATCGCGTTACTGCTACAACAAGGCTATTGCCACCTTGAAAGCAGGCGAAAAAATAACCAGTGCTTATTCTTTGAGGGACTATGTATTAGGGCTGAACTTACCTGATTGGGTTAAATCTGCACCGTCTCATCCAAAAGAAAATGCTATTTTTGACGCTTGGGATGCCTGGAAACAAGCCAAGTCTGTAAAAGGAGAAGCAAGTTTTAGAAGCTGTCGCCAACCATCACAGTCAATCAAATTCCACAAGGTTAATTTCAACGGCGAGACTTGGTTCCCATCCTTGGTTAAAGGACTTAACTTCAGGGCTACAGAACCAATTCAAAAGACCGAGTTTGCAACCCAACTTGTTAGAGACAAAAAGCGATGGTTCGCTTGTATCCCAATAATAGAGGAGGCAAAAACGAAGGAACTAGACAAGGTAATTGCACTTGACCCTGGTGTTAGAACCTTTTTAACTGGCTACGACGGCGACTCATTTCAAGAGTTTGGCAAGGCAGACATTGGACGCATTCAAAGATTGTGTTCTCACCTTGACAAACTAATGGGACGTGGGTCAAAAGCTAGTAGAAAGCAGAAGCGCCGAATGCTAGAAGCGGCAAGCAGGCTGAGAATCAGGATTCGCGACTTGGTTGACGAGTGTCACAAGCAGGTAGTTAATTACCTAACAAGTCAATATAAAGTCATCTTGCTGCCTACATTTGAAACATCACAAATGGTTGTTAAGTCAAAGCGCAAGTTACGCACCAAGACTGCTAGACAGATGCTTACTTGGGGGCATTATCGTTTTGAATGCCACCTCAAGCAATCAGCTAAAAAACGAGGTGTTGTGGTTATTGATGTTAACGAATCCTACACTAGCAAAACTTGCACCAAATGCGGACACAAGCATTCAAAACTTGGTGGTTCAAAAACATTTAAATGCCCCAACTGCGGTCACGAACATGACCGAGATTGGGGTGGCGCTCGAAACATTATGATTCGAGCTTTGAGGGACGGCTCCTTTACTCTCTCTATCAATAGTGAGAGTATTGCTATCGCGTATGCCCTGTTTGTTCAGGGTTGTGCAGCGTAACACCGTCAGGATATACCGATCTTACCAAGGCTCTCGTTGACCAATTTTTCGCGTCAGAAACGACTGAGATCCGCTACGAAAGCGTTCTCGATCTCAAAGACATATTCACCCTCGATCGATACCGGATTAACGACCTTCTTCGTTAAGGAAAAAAATTATGGCTTGGACTTTTTCTCAAAAGACGACGTTCACGGGTTTTAGTGCCGCCGAAGAGGCAGTTTCATTATGCCACTCAATTTAAGAATTCGATCGTACAAAACTATCGCCATAATATTTATTGCATCGTTACTAATCAACGTACTCGCGATCGAAAGCACGTACTCTCAGCAGAGCTGCCCAAAAGTGCAAACTTCAATTCAGGTTATCGACGAAACGGGCCGGAGGCAGATTTCTGGCACCTCCGTTGACACTTTGCAGGAGTCACATTTCAAGAACTATGTGACGAACTTAGATTACAAAGGAGATAATGTTAAGTTCGTAAATCAGATTTACAAGGAGCTTGGTCACCCCGAACAGGTTTCTTACATTGTATACGACCTGAAAGGAACCCTCAATAAACTCAATTATCAGTATACGAATGGTGCAGCGATAGATGCTGCCAGAAGTGGTGACATAAACATGAGTTCGGCCGCACTCGGTACGTCGAACGACCTGCTGATCGGAGGGTCATCCCCCAACATTCTTCAGTCTAGTGACGGCAATGACTTTTTGTTCGGCGGTGGCAAGGATGATGTGTTGAACGGAGGCGCTGGTACAGACACTGGAGTTTATTTTGGGACGCAACTTGACTACGACATCAAGAAAAATTCAGACGGTTCTTGGTCAGTTCACAATGCGCGCGGTGCAAAGGACGCTGGTTCAGATACGCTGAAAAACGTCGAATTCGTGCAGTTTGACGGTGGCAAGACATACGAACTAAAACAGGGTGGTCTTACCTTCCAAACCGATTTCGCTCTTGCGATCGACACTACAGGCAGCATGGGTTCATCGATAGGAAGAGTGAAAGCGCAGGCATCCTCACTTATTGATGCAGTATTCGCTGGCGGCGAAAAGGATGGTCGCATTGGGATAGTCGGGTATAAGGACACTACGAATGGGGAACCCTCGCAGGTTATTCTCCCATTTACAGATCAAGATGACTTTGCCGCCAGAAAAGCCGCCGCACTTGCAGCAATAAATAGCATCACTGTAGGCGGTGGCGGCGACCTGCCGGAGACAGCCTTTGATGGGCTTCGTGTTGCACTAGACGGGTCTATGGGGCAATGGAGGTTTGGCGCAGGTGTGCTTCGGATCGCTCTATTTACAGACGCAGCAGCGAAAGACGGCGCCCTAGCCGACCAAGTGAACGCCCTTGCTAGTAGTATTGGAGCCACGATAGGAGCGCGTTCCTCAGTGGCGGGATCGGGCGGCTCAGTCGATACCTTTAACCTGACATTGGGAGGTGACGGTTCGAGCGGTACACAACAACTACTTAACCCAAGTGATCCCAACGCTAATCCCCCTTTCCCATTTGTGCCATCCAACGACCCCATCACTCCTGACCCGACGACTGCACAAGTGCAAATATTTACCATATTCACTGGCCCTAATGGCACTGATACGTCTGCCCTTGAGGGCATAGCAAACACCACCGGAGGCGACTTCCTTAAGGCCTCGACGGATCAGGACTTGGTGAACATCTTGCTCAACATCATCAATTTACCGCCCGGGTCTGTGAATACTCCTCCCACAGCGGTAAATGATAAGGTCACAACGAACCAAAACATCCCTGTTAGCATAAATGTTTTAGCTAACGACAGTGACCCTAATCGAGATGTCATAACCATCAAGGCATTTGACAGCGTTTCTACGAAGGGAGGTAGCATTGTTCTTGATAATCGCGGTACGCCTGATAACTTTACTGACGATCGATTAGTTTACACTTCTTTAACGACCTTTAGCGGCAGTGACAGTTTCACTTATACGATTAGCGATGGAACTGCTACAGCTACGGCTTCAGTTTTTGTTGAAGTCGGCGTTGACCTGGACGGCAGTAATGGGACAGATGGACTAACAGGGACACCAGGAGACGATCGCCTTAATGCAGGTAATGGGAAAAGAACGCTTATTAACAGGAATGCAGTGTTTTTAGGAGATGGTAACGACTCTATCAGTGCCGATGTAGACTCTCCCAACCGTGCGATTGAGAACTTCAACTTTATTGGAACTGGTGATGGTAACGACACAATCACTAGCACTGGCATCCTTTACAACGAGGGTATCATTAATACTGGCAGTGGTGATGACTATATCTTTGTTGATGGTTGCACTTGTACCGGATAGGGCATTTATAACAACGGCGGTAACATTAATACTGGTGATGGTAACGACTCCATTATTGCTAATCAAGGCTTTGAGTCAGGCTTGAATAGCAGTGGAAGTGTGTTTTTAGGAGAGGGTACAGACTATATCAAGGGTTTTGGGAGTGGTGATTTTTATGGCGGAAGCGGTAATGACACACTAGAATTAACGCCAGGAAGTTATACCGTTGGGATATCGGACACGTCGAGGACTTTCACCAAAGGTGACAAACTTTTGATAACTTCCGAGTTTGAAAAACTCATAGCTGGTGGCACAACGTATGACTTCACCAGTTTGACTGCTGGTCAGACAATTATTATCGTCTAGCAGTCTATTTGGAAGTAGGGGACAGCTAGCATATAGCAATCCTAAATGATTCACAAATATTTTTACCCCACCCCAACCCTCCCCTTACTAAGGGGAGGGAGTAAGAAATTCACAAGTGATTTAGGATTGCTATAGTGGTATTTCCCAGCCGAGGATCGGGACACAAACAAATATGTCTCGATCCAGATTTTAAACCAAGTTTAATATGCGATTGCTGCACTCACTTTTAGATTTCACGGACTGTTTTATGGACTCCGATGGGGGGTCGATCGACCTTTCCGGCAATTATTGGTACGAAGGGCTTTGTCCTCAAAGCGGCGAGTTGCTGAGATTGCCGCGTACTCGAATGTCCGAGGATCTCGCCCGGGGCTTGATGCAGTATCTGGCGGCTGACGATTCTTACGATCGCGAGGGCAAGATGTACGGCATATTGCTCGTGGAGATGCCTTGGGGGGAACAGCGGATTCTCAAAGCATTTTCGGGGCTGCTGAACGGTTGCAGCGTTGTTGACGGCTGGGTGCCACCGATTCCGGGGCGCGATCGAGTTGCTTTGGACGAAGCCCGCACGTTAACTCAATTGGAGGCGATGAAACAGGAACTTATTGCACTCCATCAACTCCCGCAGCGACAAGAGTATGAAACTTTATCTGGCGAGTTTGAATTGCAATTGCAAATTTTGAGCGATCGCCACCGCAATTGCAAACAGCAGCGAGACGAAAAGCGCCAGTTGCTGTGTCAATCTCTCGCACCAGAAATACTAGAAGTTAGCCTAGAACAATTGAATCAAGCTAGCCGTTTGGAAGGGATTGAACGCAAGCAATTAAAACGGCAGCGGGATGAAACATTGCAGCCACTAAAAGTATTAATTGCAGCGGCGGATGGGCGGATGCGAGAGCTGAAACAACGGCGAAAAGAACTTTCTCGCGAACTTCAGACGCAAATGCACGCGGCTTATACCTTGGTGAATTTTTTGGGGAAATCGCGATCGATCCAGCAATTGATGCCAGCTAATTCTATTCCCACTGGCACCGGCGACTGCTGCGCGCCAAAATTGCTGCACTGCGCGGCAGTACACAATCTGAAACCGCTGGCGATGGCTGAGTTTTGGTGGGGGCCGCCATCGGGTGACAAAGTTCGGGGAGAGTTTTATGGTGCTTGTAGCGATCGGTGTCAGCCGTTGATGGGTTTTTTGCTGTCAGGATTGCCGCAAAATCCAATTGTTCCCGAGCCGAAAGCTTACCCGGCTTTTTCAGATTCAGCTAATAGCAAAAGTCTGTCAAAAACCCCATTGAAAAAAAGTGTAAATCAGTCTTTTAATGGTGACATCGAAGCTCGCCCCACAACTTATCAAAAAAATCGTGGTGGAACGGGCATCTTGCCCGTTACCAATCCCCATCAAATGCTGCCAATTGTTTATGAAGACAAATGGTTAATTGCAGTCAATAAACCCTCAGGGTTGCTGTCAGTTCCCGGTCGTTATCTGGAAAATCAAGATAGCGTTTTGAGTCGCTTGCAAAACTTGTTACCGGACGGGTTAGAACTGACAGCGGTTCATCGCTTAGATTTAGCAACATCTGGGATTTTGTTGCTGGCGCGGGACAAAGAAACCAGCAGTCAACTAAGGCTGCAATTTGAGAAACGGCGGGTCGAAAAAGTTTATGAAGCAGTGCTTTCGGGGACTGTCAACATAGAGGCGGGGACGATCGAACTCCCGGTAAAAGAAGACCCGAAAAATTCCCTGGTTCAGCAAGTTAATTTGGAGTGCGGAAAGCCCAGCGTTACTCGGTT
Organism: Oscillatoriales cyanobacterium; assembly: GCA_004293365.1. Classification (GTDB taxonomy): domain Bacteria; phylum Cyanobacteriota; class Cyanobacteriia; order Cyanobacteriales; family Microcoleaceae; genus Microcoleus. Next base: position 62,627 of record RDYN01000051.1, read on the forward strand.
TCAGGTAATGGCGAAGGAGGGAAATCATAGTCGCGTGGAGTTTTGGCCGCTGACGGGGCGCACGCATCAATTGAGGGTTCACGCAGCGGATGTTCGAGGGTTGGGAGTGCCGATTTTGGGCGATCGACTTTACGGATGTCGCGCCTCTGCGAACCGACTGCACTTGCACGCGCGGGAACTCTCCTTTGAGCATCCGCAGTTGGGTTCAAAGCTCAGCTTACAGGTGGCGACGCCATTTTGATCGCGCGGGCGATCGCAAGTGTGATAGTGCGATCGCCTGAAAGTAAAATAACAAGCATAGAAATCTCAACTCGCCTCTGTTTAGGAAACCTGAAAATGCTACAGACTTCCACCAAAATCCTGACCCTAGAAGAGTTTCTGAAGCGGCCGGAAACGGAACCCCCCAGCGAATACATTAATGGACGCATCATCCAAAAACCAATGCCACAAGGAGAACACAGTGCAATTCAGACAGAATTCCCACCTGCAATTAACTCGGTGCTAAGATCCCAGAAGATTGCCCGAGCTTTCTGTGAACTCCGCTGCACTTTTGGCGGGCGATCGATTATACCCGATGTTTCGGTATTCTTGTGGAACAGGATTCCTCGCCAGGAAAATGGTGCCGTGGCTAATGTTTTCTCAATTGCTCCAGATTGGGCGATCGAAATTCTTTCGCCCGACCAAAGCCAAACAAAGGTAACTAAAAATATTCTACATTGCTTGGCGCACGGAACGCAAATGGGCTGGCTGATTGACCCATCTGAGCAATGTGTATTTGTTTATTTGTGCGATCGACCAACAGCATTTTATGACGAACCGGATGTACTGTTACCAGTGCCAGAATTTGCCAGAGAATTCAATCTGACAGTTGCAGGTTTATTTAGTTGGCTGCTTGAGTAATAGCAATTTTCAAAACTTTGGCAAAAGTAGTCGTAGGGTGTGTCGCTCTCAAAAATCATGCAGCATAAAATTGACTTTTCGAGTAGCGACGCACCTCCGATATTCAAGAGTCAACTAAACAAACCCAACAATAGAATTGTTGGGCTAAGTCTTGCGGAGGGTTGTTTCGTCCACCCAATAGACCTCTTGCCTCAGTCCTTTTAATCAAATTTTGGGACGATGCTCAAAGCCATCCCACAAGAAAAAAGATTTTTGTGGGATGGCTTTGAGCATCGTCCCAGCTATTTTTGCAAGAGGTCTAATGTGTAAGGTGCGTCGCTATTTGACAAGTAGATGAAATGCTGCATGATTTTCTTTCTTCGACGCACCCGCTCGATTACTTAGTTTAGCCGATCGCCCGGGGCGGGGCGATACCGAGTATCGCAACCGCTTTTGTGGGTTAGGAAGCAATGCCAGTAATGATATGCAAGACTTCTATGGAGAGTTGTCCGGCTTTTGAGGTGAATCTACCAGCTCCTTGCCCGCTCTTAGAAAAGTGCTTTAATGAAGAGGAGTAGAAATCATTTTTAGCCGGAGTTCTCCGCACGATTCATGATAGATGAAGTTGTTGATTTCACCCAAACTGTCGATTTAACCAACTGCGATCGCGAACCAATTCAAATTCCCGGGCTGATTCAGCCCCACGGGGTGCTGTTGGTTTTGCAGGAACCTGACTTGAAGATTGTCCAGGTCAGCAATAACACGTTGGCGCTGCTAGGTCAACAGCCCCAAGAGCTGTTGGGCAAACCGCTATTAAACTTACTCGCTCCTAAGCAGATTAATGCAATTCGGCAATGTTTAAGCGAAGAGTTTGAGTATGTGAATCCCTTAGATATTTCTGTGAGATCTAAAACAAAATTGCTTCATTTTGATGGCATTGTTCATCGCTGTAACAGTCTAATTATTTTGGAATTAGAACAAAAAAAAACGAGAAAAAAAACGAATTTTTTGGAGTTGGCTCAGGGAGTCAAAGGAACGATTACTAAAATTCAAAAGGCTCCAACCTTGCTGGAGATGTGCGGGGTTGTGGTTAAAGAAGTGCGAAAAATCACGGGATTCGATCGCGTTATGGTATATCAATTGGATGCCGCAGGAGCCGGACGGGTGATTGCAGAAGATCGGGTAGAGACGCTGACGCCTTATCTGGGCTTGCACTATCCGCCCAGCGACATTCCCCAGCAAGCGAGACAGCTTTATATCCTCAACTGGCTGCGGTTAATTCCCGACTCCTCCTATGAGCCTGTCGCACTGGTGCCAGCGCACAATCCGCTAGAGTCGCGCCCGACGGATTTGAGTTTATCGGTGCTGCGGAGCGTATCTCCCGTACACTTGGAATACCTCAACAATATGGGTGTATCAGCCTCCATGTCTATTTCGCTCATCCAAGACCAAAAACTATGGGGGCTGATTGCCTGCCATCATTCGACGCCGAACTATGTGCCCTATAGCGTGCGAACCATGTGCGAGTTTGTGGGACAGGTAATGTCGATCGAACTGGCAAGCAAGGAAGATCGTGAAGACTTAGACTACAAAATGACATTGAAGTCGCTGCAAAGCAAGTTTGTAGAATCGCTATCTCAGTCAAAAAGCTTCTGGGATGGATTAGTTCAACTCAACTCGAACCTGCTCGAACTCGTGGGTGCGACGGGAGTGGCGGTTTGCGCGGGAGAACAAGTTATTTGTATTGGTGAAACGCCGCCAGAAGCTGAAATTCCTGCCCTGCGGAAATGGATTAAAACCCAAATTCAACACAACCTGTTTCAAACCCGATCGCTGTCTGAAATTTATCCAACCGCAGAGTCATTTAAGGCCGTTGCGAGCGGACTGTTAGCATTAGAAATTTCCCAAGTCAACCAAAATTACATTTTCTGGTTTCGTCCAGAAGTGATTCAAACAGTCAACTGGGGCGGCAACCCCAACAAACCTGTCGAAGTCACCACCGATGGCGAGATGCGGTTGTCTCCTCGCAAATCCTTTGAACTCTGGCAAGAAACGGTGCAGGGCACCTCGTTACCCTGGAAGTCCTGCGAGATTGAAACCGTCACCGAACTCCGCAGCCTGATCGTCGGGATTATCCTCAGTCAGGCAGATGAAATGGCCAAGATCAATCTAGAATTGCAACGCAGTAACACTGAACTAGATGCCTTCGCCTATGTCGCCTCCCACGATCTCAAAGAACCGCTGCGCGGCATTCATAACTATTCCAATTTCTTGATTGAAGATTACGGGGATGTGTTGCATTCTGACGGTATCGCTAAATTGCAAACGCTGGTGCGCCTTACGCAGCGGATGGAGGATCTGATTAATTCGCTGCTACACTATTCCCGGCTCGGACGCACCGAACTTTCGCGCCAACCGACAAATCTCAACGATGTAGTGCGACAGTCGATCGACATTTTAAAGATCGGCGGGCCGCAACAGGCGATCGAGTTTCGCACTCAAACTTTGCCGACAGTTGCCTGCGATCGCACTCAAGTCAGCGAGTTATTCCTCAACCTAATTAGTAACGCGATTAAATATAATGATAAAACCGAGAAATGGGTGGAAATTGGTGCGATCGAATCAGAAGCGGCGAGCAGTAAAGACCCAGGTTTATATACCTTTTATGTGCGAGATAACGGCATTGGCATCCCCCAAAAGCATTGGGAGCGGGTTTTTCAGATATTCAAGCGGCTCCACGCACAAGACGAATATGGTGGCGGTACAGGGGCAGGTTTGACGATCGTCCAAAAAATTGTCGATCGACACGGGGGAAAAATTTGGGTAGAATCCACCCTCGGTGAGGGCAGCACGTTTTACTTCACCTTATCGGGGCGGTGAAAGTATGACCAGATATTCAGTGATATCTGCTGTGCAACTCCCTCCGTTGCCGATCGTGGAAGACAGCAACGAAGACTTTGAAGCCCTCCAACGCTACCTAAATCAATATTCCTCGGATCTCCCCGTCTATCGCTGCATTAATGGCGATCGGGCCTTGGCGTTTCTCTACCGCAGCGAACCCTATACCGATGCTAAAACTGCTCCGCGCCCGGGACTGATTCTGCTAGACCTCAACTTACCGGGAACGGATGGGCGAGAGGTACTATATAAAATTAAACAGGATGACAAGTTGAAAAAGATTCCGGTGGTTGTTTTCACCACCTCCAACAATCCCAAAGATATCGAAGCCTGCTACGAACAAGGGGTGAATAGTTATATCATCAAACCTATGGATTTTAAGCTGTTGAAGCGAAGTATTCAAACGTTGCTGAGCTACTGGTTTGAAATCACGATGCTGCCTTTTCAGTCTCCCGAGGAAGACCAGTTATGAGTCAAATTGAGCGCACTGTTTTGATTGTGGAGGATAACCCCGAAGACACTGAAATGTATCGGCGATATTTGCTGCGCGATCGCGACTATCACTATACGATCGTGGCTGCAAAGTCTGGACAGCAAGGGCTGGTGCTGTGGCAGCAGCACCAGCCGGATGTGGTGTTGCTCGACTACCGACTCCCAGATTTGGATGGACTAGAATTTCTGGCCGCCCTGCAAGCCCAAGCACCGCAACCAAATTTACCCGTGATTGTGGTGACGGGGCAGGGGAATGAGACGATCGCAGTCCAGGCAATCAAAGCCGGCGCCCAAGACTATATAGTGAAAGGACAAATCACCCTAGAGAGTTTGCAGTTGGCGGTGCACAGGACGCTCGAAGCCGTGGAGTTGCGCCAGCAACTGCAACAGCGGATCGATCGAGAGCAGGCGATAGCGCGGATAGCACAGAAAGTGCATGGAACGCTCAACCTAGATGAAATTCTGCACATCACTGTCGAAGAGGTGCGGCAGTTCCTGCATACCGATCGCGCGATCGTGTTTCGGTTAGAAGCAGACGGCAAAGGAACTGTGATGGCAGAATCTGTTGGGGATCGATGGATATCAATTTTGTCGGCTCAGATCTACGATCCTTGTTTTGTTGAGAGCTATGTCGATCGCTACCGTCTGGGAATGGTGAGTACAAAAGCAGATATTCACGACGGCAGCATTTCCCCCTGCCACGTGGGACTCCTGACTCAGTACCAAGTTAAGGCGAATCTAGTGGTTCCCATTTTGCACGAAGATCAGTTTTGGGGAGTGCTGATTGCTCATCACTGCGCCTCCCCCCGCGAGTGGCAACCGTTGGAGATTGACTTGCTCCAGCAACTGTCAACTCAGGTGAGCATTGCGATCAGACAGGGGGAGCTTTACGAGCAAGCACAACGCGAAATCGCCGAACGCAAACGCACTGAGGAAGCGTTGCGGGGCAGCGAAGAAAGACTGCGGTTGGGACTGGCAGCCGCGCGCATGGGAACCTGGGACTGGAATATTCAGGAAAACCAGATTACCTGGTCTTCTAACATGGAAGAGCTGTTTGGGTTGGCGCCTGGAGAGTTTGATGGCTCCTACTACCAGTTTGTCGAAAGGCTGCATCCAGAAGACCGCGATCGCGTGCTAGGAGCGATCGATGCTGCTCTGGCTACGGGAGCCAACTATAACATTGAATTTCGGGTGATCTATCCCAACGGCAGAATCAGGTGGGCGCTGAGCCTGGGGAAAGTGTTTTATAATGCGATCGGGCAAGGGATTCGGATGTCGGGCGTGGATTTGGATATCACCGATCGCAAGCACACCGAGGAAGCGCTGCGTCACAGTGAAGAGTTTAGAAAACGGGTGTTAGATAGCAGCAGCGACTGCATCAAAGTGCTGGATCTGGATGCACGGCTTTTATACATGAATTCAGGAGGAATGTGCCTGTTGGAGATCGACGATCTCACCCCCTACTTGAACGCCCAATGGCTCTGTTTTTGGGAAGACGAAGCTCGGCAAGAGGCAGAAGCTGCGCTCGCGGCGGCGCAGGCAGGAGAAATCGGTAGATTCCAGGGCTTTTGTGCCACCGCCAAAGGCACGCCAAAATGGTGGGATGTGGTGGTAGCACCGATGCGGGATGGTGCAGGCAAAGTCATACAACTCTTATCGACTTCGCGGGATATTACCGATCGCAAACAAGCTGAAATCGAGCGCGATCGCATTCTGCAATTAAAACAAGCTGCCCTGGCGGAATCGGAAAGAGTTAACCGCATCAAAGACGAGTTTCTGGCGGTGCTTTCTCACGAGTTGCGATCGCCCCTCAACCCGATCTTAGGCTGGACGAAGTTGCTGCAAACTGGAAAACTGGATAAAAGCAAAAGTGTAGCAGCGTTAGCGACGATCGAACGGAATGCCCTAGCACAGACTCAATTAATTGACGACTTGCTGGATATGGCTCGCGTGCTGCGGGGCAAACTTACCCTGAATGTGACTGCTGTCAATTTGTTATCTACGATTGAATCTGCCATCGAAACAGTGCAGACTGCCGCCACGGCCAAGTCAATTGAGATTCATCCGGTGCTATCCAATATCGGGCAAGTGTCTGGGGATGCCGTTCGCCTCCAACAAATAGTCTGGAATTTGCTTTCCAACGCTGTCAAGTTCACTCCCAAGGGTGGACGAATAGACGTTCGGCTAGAAGAAGCAGACAACCAAGCGCTGATTGTGGTAACAGATACGGGCAAAGGCATCAATCCAGAATTCTTGCCGCACATCTTTGAGTCTTTCCGTCAAGAAGATGCTTCTGTTACCCGCAAACACGGAGGGCTGGGATTGGGACTGGCGATCGTTTATCAACTGGTAGAAGCCCACGGCGGAACAATCAAAGCTGACAGTTTTGGGTTCGGAAATGGAGCGACTTTTACCGTCAGCCTGCCGATGCTGAACGTCAAAAAAGAGAAAAATCGATCGGACAATTTGCTAGAGGAAGAAGTCGATCTTACAGGCATCCGAGTGTTGGCAATTGACGACGAGCCTGACAGCCTGGAACTAATCTCAGTCTTAATTGCTCAGGCGGGAGCAGAGGTGATGACAGTTGCATCTGCGACTGAATTTTTGGTAGCGCTAGAGTCGTTTGGGCCCGATGTTTTGGTGAGCGATATTGGAATGCCAGAAGTCGATGGCTACAGTTTGCTCAAATATGTGCGTTGTCTGCCACCTGAGCGCGGGGGACTTGTCCCGGCGATCGCTGTGACGGCCTATGCTGGAGAAATAAACCAGCAACAAGCTCTGGACGCAGGCTTTGGGAGGCATATTTCCAAGCCTGTCAATCCAAATCTATTGGTTGGGGCGATCGCGGATTTAGTGACAAATAGCTATGGAAACATTACCGAGAGGTGGAGCATATCTTGATAAATTATTTCTTAAACATAGCCCATACCTGATATTTTTAACCAGACAATTTCCGACTACCTTTACCTTTCAATGCGTTCAAGTTCTTCCCTCATATATATCATGTTCGCAGTGCGGGCTTAAGTCCGCAAAAACGGTTTGTAGTGCGGACTTAAGTCCGCAAAAACGGTTTGTAGTGCGGACTTAAGTCCGCAAAAACGGTTTGTAGTGCGGACTT
>RDYN01000052.1:0-2659 GCA_004293365.1 Oscillatoriales cyanobacterium
TATCCAAGAAACATCGGGAGAACGATTTGCACCGTTTGGTAGTCTGAAACAAGTTGAAGAATCGAAACAAACTCCCAGTTTAGTTCGTCTGTTCCAAATCACAAAATCTGCATTTATTTCTGAATTGTAATTTCCGGTTTCTCCTCCTGTGGGCGACATGACGGTTATTTCTCCTCGGGCGTTGCGTTCAAATTTGACATCGGGGTTTTGGCGACACAGTTGATAAAATTGGTCGTCGGTGATTTGGGCGATCGCATTAAAGTTGATGGTAACTGCTAGCATGGTATTTTAGAGGCTGCATTGTGAGTGTTTTAATCGCAGATAAATGCCGATCGATGCAGGTTGTGTAAATTCTCAACTGGGATTGCTATTTTTGAAGCGGGAAGATTTTATGATACACTTGTGCTAGCATTATATCACAAAGTTATAATAACGTGTTCATCTTGTTGTGAAAATCTTTTTCCAGGAAAGATTTGCAGACATAGCAGTAATAAAATGCAATGTTGATTTCGCTCAATAACTTAGGAACCCCTTCTAATAAACTAGCTAAGATCTTGCCTTCCAACTTCAGCGCGTCCATGCCGATCGCAAAAAACAACAATCCCAATCCAGCCAACAAGATTTTGTAGGGAGTAGACTGTAGTTCCCGCCGAAAAAACCATCCGTAGGAGAACACAAATATAGCGTAGAGCAAACTAACTCCTAACTTGGGAATTCCCAAGGCGCTAATATATAGATGAATCCTGTAAATTTCATTGAGCAGAAATGCCCCTGTCAACAAAGCAGAGAACAGAATAAATCGAGTTTCCGTAGGGCGCAGTTGCATAGTTTTAGCCAATCCATAGCTAAAGCTACAAACAATGACTGGTACAGCACACAATACTTGAAATGTGCGAGTTAACAAGGCGACATTGGGATTGGGGGAGAAAAAAGGGTGAAAGAATAAATCGCTGACTTGCAAGCCTGAAATTTGAGTCAAGACAATCAGAAATCCCACCAGCAATAGAGATAAACAATTGAGCCGCAAAGCTGAGCGAAAAATAGTCATAAGCGAGAAACGACAAAAGGACGGTTTACCGCAGACAAATCAAAAAATACATTTCCACTATAGCTGCTGATTTGCTAAACTAAGAAGAGACTTGTTAAACTGGGTAACACTGATGCTGTCCGTAAAAGAAGCAGAATCGATCGTTCTAAATTTGGCGCAACCCCTCGACAGTCAGCGGGATGTAGAAATTGTAGACTTGCTGGCAGCATCGGGGCGCATTTTGGCTGCACCCGTCACTGGTTCCCTCGATTTTCCCTATTGGGACAATTCGGCAATGGATGGCTATGCCGTGCGGTTTGCTGATGTGGAAAATTGCAGCCCCGAAAAACCGGCGGTACTTGAAGTAGTTGAGGAGATTCCAGCGGGATATCCGCCTCAAACTGCGCTACAATCGGGTCAAGCAGCCCGAATTTTTACGGGCGCGATGATGCCGGATGGTGCTGATACGGTGGTAATGCAGGAAGAAACGAGGCGTGAGGGCGATCGCATTTTTATCTTAGTTTCTCCTGAAAAACCGCAAGCATTTGTCAGGCACAAAGGCGCTTTTTATCAAGCAGGAACAACTTTACTAACTCCCGGTACAGTTATCAAAGCGCCCGAAATGGCGGTATTAGCAACTGCACAGTGCATTCAAGTTCCCGTTTATCGGCGTTTGCGGGTGGCAATTTTTTCTAGTGGTGACGAATTGGTATCGCCAGACAAAACTTTGACTTACGGTAAACTGGTAGATTCAAATCAATATGCTTTGACAGTGTTGTTAACTCAAATGGGATTTGAACCGATTCGATTGGGGATTGTTCCTGACTGTAAAGATGCCTTAACAAAGGCAATCGCTCAGGCTATTTTGATAGCAGATGTGGTGATTTCTACGGGCGGCGTATCGGTAGGAGATTACGATTATATTGAGAAAATATTGGCGGAGTTGCAAGGAAGAATTCACATTAGTTCTGTGGCGATTAAGCCGGGAAAACCTTTGACTGTTGCTGCCTTTAAACGAGATGAAAAAAAATCAGATTCGCCGATTTTGAGTTCAGATTGTCTCTATTTTGGTTTGCCGGGAAATCCAGTTTCAGCTTTAGTCTGCTGTTGGCGCTTTGTTGTGCCTGCTTTGCGAAAGATGTCTGGGCTGGGCGCGGATGCTTGGGGGCCGGAGTTTGTGCGGGCTCGATGTGATGTTGAATTGCGATCGCACGGCAAGCGCGAAACTTATGTTTGGGGTAAACTACATTTAGTTGCCGGATTCTGGGAATTTGAACCTGCTAGCGGCAGCCAAAATTCAGCAAATTTAATTAACCTCGCAAATACGACTGGTTTAGCAGTTTTGCCCGCATCGGAAACCTGGATTTGGCCTGGCGAATTCGTTGAAGTTTTAAAAGTTAGTTGACAGTTGACAGTTGTCAGTTGGCAGTTGGCAGTTGGCAGTTGGCAGTTGGCAGTTGGCAGTTGGCAGCAGTTATTAGTTATTTGTTATTGTTTAGAACCTACCCATTCCCAATTCCTCATTCCCAATTTCCCATTCCCCATTCCCCATTCCCAATTAACAATGAGAATTTTAATTTTTGAAGACGATTATTAGTTATTTGTTATTGTTTAGAACCTACCCATTCCCAA
>RDYN01000052.1:2677-98096 GCA_004293365.1 Oscillatoriales cyanobacterium
GTTATTGTTTAGAACCTACCCATTCCCAATTCCTCATTCCCAATTTCCCATTCCCCATTCCCCATTCCCCATTCCCAATTAACAATGAGAATTTTAATTGTTGAAGACGATCCGATGATGCAACTGGGATTAGAGCAAGTTTTAGCCGACTCCCCAGAAATAGAAATAGTAGGACAAGCTGAAGACGGATATTTAGGTGTAGCAGCCGCACTGAAACTGAAACCTGATATTATTGTGATGGATATCGGTTTGCCGCGGCTGGACGGCATAGCAGCGACGCAGCAAATTAAAGCACAACTGCCGGAAGTTCGAGTGGTAATGTTAACTTCTCATACGGCTGAAACTGAAATTATTGCTGCGCTTTCTAGCGGTGCTGATGCTTATTGTATTAAAGGTGCTTCCGTAGACAGGCTGTTAGCGGCGATTGCAGCCGCAGCAGAGGGGGCTACCTACCTCGACCCTCAAATTGCTCGCACTGTCATCGAGCACCTCAAACCGCCTATACCAGCCTCTACAACTACTTATGGCCAGTTGTCACAGCGGGAATTGGAGGTGTTAAAGTTAATGGTGGAAGGTAACAGCAATCCTGAAATTGCAGCGGCGCTTTATTTGAGTCCAAATACTATTAAAACTCACGTTCGCGGTATTATGAATAAGTTGGCTGTGGACGATCGCGTGCAAGCAGCAGTTGTAGCGCTCAGAAGTGGGTTGGTGTAAAGAAGAAGGAAGAAGGAAGAAGGAAGAAGGAAGAAGGAAGAAGGAAGAGGGAAGAGGGAAGAAGGGGAGAAGGGAGAATTGCTCCATTACCAATCACCCTTGACTAATGACTAATGACTAATGACTAATGACTAATGACTAATGACTAATGACTAATTATTAGCAATTTGAGTAAGAGAATTTATGTCTGAGTGGATAGAAATCGGTACAATTGTAGCAGCTCAAGGTTTATACGGGGAAGTGCGAGTCTATCCCGATTCGGATTTCCCGGAAAGGTTTATTGAACCGGGGAGGCGGTGGCTTTTACGCCCTAAGAAAACTGAGCCGGAACCGATCGAGTTTTTGGGCGGTCGCTACATTCCGGGCAAAGGGTTGTATGCTGTAGAGGTGGAGGGTGTGGAAGACCGCGATGGCGCTGAAGCGCTGCGGGGCTGCAAGTTGTTAATCGAAAAGGGCGATCGACCTTACCTCGAACCTGATGAGTTTTACGTGCAAGATTTGATCGGTATGGAAGTGTTCAACCAGTTAACCGGCGAAATCTTAGGTAAGGTAAGCGATATTATTCCCGCAGGTAACGACCTTTTAGAAGTAGAAACAAACCTAAATCCGCCGGAACCTGTCGCCCTAGAACTAGCTAAGCCAAAACGCCCGGAAACTCCCACAGCAAACGCTGACCCCAGAAATACCCGCAAGCCACGGAAAATCCGCGTTAAAGAACCTAAATCAACTAAAATTTTGATTCCTTTTGTGCAAGAGATTGTGCCAATTGTTGACTTGGAACAAGGCAGAATTGAAATTGTCCCTCCTCCTGGTTTGTTGGAATAAATCTATAGCCTTTCTCAGGTAAATTAGGGCATCGGGCAAAGAGGGCATCGGGCATAGGATAATAGGTAATGGATAATAGGTAATAGGTAATAGGTAATAGGTAATAGGTAATAGGTAATAGTTAGTGGTTACTTGTTAGTCATTTTTATAATAACCAATGCCCTATGCCCCATGCCCCATGCCCCATGCCCTATGCCCTATGCCCTATGCCCCATTACCAATTCCCGATATTAATCTTTTCCTTTATTTGCAAACCGCACTATCAAGTAACTGATGGAAAGCGCGAAAATTGCTGCCGATAAACCAATTAAGTCGGCTGCGGTTTTTTTTTCTAGGTCAAGAATGATAATTTTTCGAGATACTGCTATCAAAGAAGTTACAATAACTAGCTCTACTTGAATTACGTGCTTTTTCAGATAAGCTGTAATATTTTCCAAGATTTCCAGGGCAATTAAAACATTTAAAAATAACCCAAATATGACAAACAAGGTCTCTTTTAACAAACTCTCGTGGTCGGTGAGCAATTCTTTTGCTAAATAAATCAGCAAATCGCAAACGCTGACGATAATTACCAAAATCATCGCCAGCGATAAAATTTTGGATATTATGACTTCTACATTTTCTGTAAAATGCAAAAATTGTTCATCGCTGCCAAACTTACAAATTTGCCTAAATAGTTTTTTCAGCATACCCGTGATATCGTGTGCGTTGAATTACCCGCAATCAACTTCTGTCCCTTGGTTGGGGCGGGTTTATGTAGATTGTTTGTCTGAATTATAGATCGTTGGTGGAACGCGCTCCTACAAATATTGCGGTTAATTTACCGGACATACTAGGATTTAGTCAACATTCAAGACAATTTTCCTATAAAAAAACCTCAAACTATTGTCTAGCAATAGTTTGAGGACTTTAAGACGCGGTACGATCGCACAAACAACTATCTATTCTCAACAGAAAATGATTGTTGACTGCTTGTTCGCACCCTCCTACATACGGTCAAGCTAAAAATTTAGCTTGGGTGGGTTTAGTAGCGGCGAGAAGAGCGGTCGTTGTTGCCCCAGTTACCGCTGTTGGAAGAACCGCGCTCTTCGCGGGGTTTTGCCTTGTTGACCTTGAGGTCGCGACCCATCCACTCAGCACCGTCAAGAGCCTCAATGGCTGCGGCTTCTTCTGCTTCTGTAGACATTTCTACGAAAGCAAAGCCCCGCATCCGACCTGTTTCGCGGTCAGCAGGCAATTGAACGCGCTTTACTGTGCCGTACTCTCCAAAAGTTTGGTTGAGGTGCTCCTGCGTTACTTCGTAGGATAAATTGCCGACATAGATAGACATTGAACATTCTCCAGAATCGAGGTTGTAGAGATTTAAATCCGGAGGAACGCCGATCGAACGAACTGTACTGCCGAAAATAAAGCCTTATAAAAATATTATAGCACCTATAGGTGCAAACTGCAATTTTTCAATCTGGGCGATCGACTAAAAATAAGGAGGAAGGAAGAAGGAAGAAGGAAGAAGGAAGAAGGAAGAAGGAAAAAGCCCCAATAAAGCAGGAAAAACTAGAAAAAATAAATTTAATTTTATTGATTCGCGAACTCTGCCGGAGAACGCAGCTTGTCGGATGCGTAATAGCTCAAAATTATTCGATAATCCTGCCCAAAAATTAGGTACAAGCCCCAAACTTATGTCGTGGATATCGGCAAATTTTAGACTCCTGTTCAAACTCCCAGATTGCATCTGTGGAGTAAATCTCAAAGCTCAAATCGACTGACAAAGGTCTTGATTCCTGTAGAGCGCCCTGCGATTGTGCCTCAGCCATAGTTAAGCAACTGGGTTTCTTGACAAAAAAACTGGAATTTTATTTGAGTATGTGGCAAGAAACCAAGGTAGATTTGGACGGCAGCTTAAGAATTGACGGTGACGGTGGATTTTTCCCAATTAAACTCCCCAACTTCTGCGACAACTTCGGCCGGAGTTTCTGCGCCCACGAGTACCAACTGCACCGCACAAGCTTTTAACTCGGGCTGTTTGGAATCTGGACAACTTGCAGGATGAGTCATGGCATTGGCTTCAGCACTTTCTGCCCACAGAGAACCCCAGTGCATCGGTACAAATAGCGTACCAGGGGCGATCGCCTTGGTGACTTTTGCGGGAAACTGAGCCTTACCGCGGCGCGATCGAACTTCTAGCAAATCTCCCTCCTTAATCTGCAATTTAGCAGCATCGCGGGGGTGAATTTCCAAAAACGGATTGGGGTGCAATTGATTAATTTTCTCGGTTCTCCCCGTGCGCGTCATCGTGTGCCAGTGTCCGTAAACTCTCCCCGTTGTCAACACAAACGGATAGTCGGGATCGGGAGGTTCTGCGAGTCCCCGCGAGTGATAGGCCGAAAATCTCGCCCGCGCGTCGGGAGTGTGAAAACGCCTGTCAGTATACAGCCGTTTCGCTTCATTCGCTGGATGCACAGGCTTATTTTCGGGACACGGCCACTGCTGCGGGCCGTGTACGCGCAAATACTCGTGGCTGAGGCCTGTCACGTCGCAAGGCCTTCCCCCTGTCAACTGCACGTACTCTTTGTATACGTCAGCGCTGCTGTCGAAAGCAAAGTGTTGGGTAAAACCCAACCGGCGGCCGACTTCTGCGAAAATCTTCCAGTCGTCGCGCGCTTCCCCGGATGGCGGATCGAAACCGGGACAAAAGGTCACCCGGCGTTCGGAATTCGTCATCACTCCGGTTTTTTCGCTCCACTGGGTTGCAGGCAGGAGGATGTGAGCGTAGGCTGAGGTTTCCGTGGGATAGTAGGCTTCTTGATACACCGTAAAGGGCGATCGCAGCAAAGCAGCTTTTGTCCGTTCCAAATCCGGCATACTCACCACCGGATTGGTGGCTGCAATCCACAGCAACTCCACATCGCCAGTTTCCAAACCCGTAATCATCTCCCAAGCATTGCGCCCAGGATTCGGGGAAATGCTTCCCGGTGCGATTCCCCAAAACTCCTCGACTTGGGTTCTGTGTTCGGCATTTTTCACAAAGCGGTAGCCTGGAAGCAAGTGAGAAAGTCCGCCCGCTTCGCGCCCTCCCATCGCGTTGGGCTGGCCGGTGAGGGAAAACGGGCCGCATCCCGGTTTGCCGATTTGACCGGTCATCAAGTGCAAATTAATCAGCGATCGCACCTTTGCCGTACCTTCGGAGGACTGGTTAATTCCCATTGACCACAGAGACAAAACCCGCTGCGACTGTTCCCAATAGTTAGCGGCCGTTTCTAATTCGCTAACAGTAATGCCGCACCGCGAGGCTACAAAATCCGGCGCGTAGTTGCTGATAACTTCAGTAAAAGCTGAAAAATTCGCCGTGCATTCTTGAATAAACTCAGGATCGATTGCCCGCCTGCGTAACAGCAAATATGCGATTCCGTTCAGCAAATCTATATCCGTCCCCGGTTTAATTGCTAAGTGCAAATCGGCTACTTCAGCAGTCGGAGTCCGCCTCGGATCTACCACAACCATCTTGACATTGGGATGCTTTTTGTGGTACTTTGCTAATCGGTTGAATACAATTGGATGGCACTCCGCTGTATTGCTGCCGATAATAAAAGCGCAATCTGTTAATTCTAAATCGTCGTAACAGCAAGGCGGCCCGTCCGAACCAAAACTTTGAACGTATCCCGAAACCGCTGAAGACATACACAAGCGAGAATTTGCATCAAAATTATTAGTGCCCAGACAACCTTTCATCAGTTTCTGGGCAACATAATAATCTTCTGTAGCGAATTGACCCGAGCCGTAAACGCACATAGCGTCAGGGCCGCTCGTGCTGCGAATTGTCTGGATGCGGTTAACAATGGCATCGAGAGCTTCGTCCCAGCTAGCGCGGCGGAAGGGTTGGTCGAGAGTCTCTCGCATCATCGGATAAAGTAGCCGATCGCTCCGAATAGACTCTGTTACCGTTGCTCCCTTAATACAAACCATGCCCTGGCTCGATGGGTGATTGCGATCGCCCCGGACTTTCCAAGTTTGTTTTTTGTCGGGAACAACTTCTAGACCGCAACCTACACCGCAGTAAGGGCAAAGAGTTTTTATAGTTTCCATCTGGTGATTTTAGATGCTAATTTTTGAAAGCTAATGGATAATTCGTAATTCGTCATTATAGTCGGAACTGAGGGCTCCTGCAAATAATGTATCTAAAATTACTAAATTACCGCAAAAATGCTTTACATAAGCGGAAAATACCCTGATTTAAAATTAACCGCTAATAAGGACTAAAGTCCTCACTACAAACCTGCCATTAGATTGGTTTGTAGTGAGGACTTTAGTCCTCAGAAATAAGGACTAAAGTCCTCACTACAAACCTGCCATCATATTGGTTTGTAGTGAGGACTTTAGTCCTCAGAAATAAGGACTAAAGTCCTCACTACAAACCTGCGAAAATGGTATAAGTCACCTACTTCGCTGTTTTAACTTCTAAGACGCCGCCGCCGCCGCTGGTCGGGCTAAAAGTTACTTGGAAATCAGCAGTTTTTTGAGCGCCTGCGGCGGCACCTGCGGGAG
Source organism: Oscillatoriales cyanobacterium (assembly GCA_004293365.1). GTDB lineage: Bacteria > Cyanobacteriota > Cyanobacteriia > Cyanobacteriales > Microcoleaceae > Microcoleus. Next base: position 8,762 of record RDYN01000052.1, read on the forward strand.
TTTGCAAAACCGGCAGGGGAGTTTCTTTGACGAAATCTTTAGCTGCTTTATTTGTGGGCTCGAACTGTAGGATATCTCCGTTTTGTTTCACTTTGACTCGATAGGTCAAACTTTGGGTAAATGTCGGAGTTGTCTTCCAATTTTCGTCAATTCGTGCATACAACTGATTGCCGATCGCCTCAAGTTCGGCTTTGTCGGAAATCCCTGAAGCTGCACTGGTTGCTGCTGTGGGTGCGGCGGCAGGAGTTGCAGCAGCAATTGGTGCAGGGCTGGCTGCGATCGGTGCAGGACTTGCAGCAGCACTCGGTGCAGGACTTGCAGCAGCACTCGGTGCAGGGCTGGCTGCAATTGGTGCAGGACTTACAGCAGCACTCGGTGCAGGGCTGGCTGCGATCGGTGCAGGACTGGGGGGAGAACTGACAACCGCCGTCGCAGTGGGTGCCGGTGCAGTTGCTGCCAGCTTGGCTTGCTTGAGTTGGCTGGAAACACCAGATGTATTGACAGCAGCTAAAGTCGCCATTGCTACCAACCACGAAACTGCCAGGACAGCACCTTTGATTGGCGAGGCTTCTAGGGGTTGTGCAGCGTGAGGTACAAAAGATACCGGTGGCATCGGCTTGTCAGCAGTAGGCCCAGGCTTTTTGCTAGCTGGTAATGGCAGGACGACGGGTGCTAGATCCGACTCTGTTGTATCCTCTTCGTGGTGCGCGTAGCGAGAGAACAAGAACTCTAAAGCAAAGTTGCGGAGTTCGTAATATTTCGGATCTTCCATGATCCGCGTGCGGTTGCGGGGACGGCTGAAGGGAATCTGCATATCTTCGCCGATCGATGCAGCAGGGCCGTTGGTCATCATTACGATGCGATCGGATAAAAACAAAGCTTCATCGATATCGTGAGTAATCATGACGATCGTAATTTTGTACTCGCTCCAAATTTTCAGCAATTCTTCCTGCAACTCTTCCCTGGTAATCGGATCTAGAGCTCCGAAGGGTTCGTCCAAAATCAACAGTTTGGGGCGAGTTGCCAGGGCTCGGGCGATCGCCACCCGCTGTTTCATACCGCCGGACAACTGTCCCGGTCTTTTTTGGCAAGCTTCGGTGAGACCCACTAATTCCAAGTTATCCTTGACGATCTTGTCGTGTTCCTCTGCGGACTTGTCAGCGTAAACAGTTTCAACGCCGAGGTGGATGTTTTCAGTCGCCGTCAGCCACGGTAGCAGCGAGTAGTTTTGGAATACCACCATGCGATCGGGGCCCGGTTCAGTAATCCGCGCACCTTCGAGAGCAACTTCTCCGCTTGTCGGCCCGTTGAATCCCGCAATCATGTTTAGCAAGGTTGATTTGCCACAGCCCGAGTGACCGATCAAACAAATAAATTCGCCTTCATTAATCGTCAGGTTCACACCGTCGAGAATGACAAAAGGTTTTTCTGGTTCTTTAAGATTTGGGTAGACTTTCGATACATCTTTAATAGTCAAAAAGCCTGGTTTCTTACTTTGAATCTTCGTTGCCTGGGGCGTTTTGAGAGTTTGCATATTTTCAGGATTTGGTTGGGGGTTTGCGGAATTAGACATGAGAATTTAGGATTAAGGGTTGGTAAGAGAGGTAATTAGGAAGCGGGAAATGTGGAGTCTTGTTTCCTGATTCCTTACTCTTCACTCCCTCTTCCTATTTTCCGGTTATGCTGGCAGTCTGATGGAACACTGACTGCCTATTTGTTCAATTAAGATTTCTTCAATGCGGAAGTCGCGCTTGATTTTGACCTTTTCAAGATAGTCGATCGGGTCGTCGAGATTAAAGACAGTACCGTCAAACAAGTTGATGCTGCGGCGAACTTTGGCAATATCCGGCAAACCCAACTCGCGCACTGCTTGACCGAAAACATCGGGTCGCAAAACTCGATCGACCACTTCCACCCAGTTTTTCGGGAACGGAATCAGTCCCCAGCGGGCCATCTGCGCCATCACCCACACCATTTCTAGGCGGTCTGGACAATTGGTTTGGTCAACATAGAACTGGTTGAAATTGTAGAGCATTTCGGGTTGTGCCTCTGTACCGGAGTTGTACGGGTCGAGGAACCCCGGGCGGATATCTTTTGGATCGGCACCGATATATTCTTCTTGGCAAATCAATTCTAGGATTTCTTCGCGGTTGCGGCGATCGTCGCAATATTCGCAGGCTTCCAAAAGTGCTTTGACGAGGGCGACGTGGGTTTGAGGATACTTCTGAGCCCAATCTTCGCTAACGCCGAGAACTTTTTCGATGTGTCCGGGCAGAATATCGAGGGAACGGGCCATGGCAAAACCTGTACCGTCGTTGACCGCTTTGGAGTTCCAGGGGTCGCCCGCGCAGTAGCCGTCAATGTTGCCTGCTTTTAAATTCGATACCATCTGCGCGGGCGGAATGACGGTCAAGGCCACATCCCGATCGGGGTCAATACCGCCGGCAGCCAGCCAGTAGCGAAACAGCAGATTGTGCATGGAGGCGGAGTGTACCATGCCCAAGGTATGACCTCGATCCGGAGTTTTGGCGATCGCAGCTTTGAAATCCTTTAAGGTGCGAATGCCTTGGTCGTAGAGGTGTTTCCCGAAGATAATCGAGTTGCCGTTGCGGGACAGAGTGAGGGCGCTGTTGACGGGAACCGGGGCTGCGCCGTCCAAGCCCAACAGCATGGCGATCGGCATTCCTGCAACCATTTGCGCCGCGTCCAGCCGTCCTTGGCCGATACCTTTAGCAATTTCTTTCCAGCTAGGTTCTCGGCTGAGGGTGACTTCTTCTAAGCCGTGGGCTTGGAAGAATCCTTTTTCTTTGGCTACGACTAAGGGCGCGCAGTCGGTGAGGGGAATAAAGCCGATGTCGAGGTTAATTTTTTCCAAGCCGTTGCCGGCAGTAACCACGGCTGGGGCTTGTTGTTTGGCCCGGCGCTGTTTGACCCGTTTTTGCTGGTTGAGGAAGTAAACCATTTCGTTACGCAGCGCGTAGTAACTCGGATGGTTGACCACTTCCATGCGCTTGCGGGGCCGGGGAATGTCCACTTCAAGGATTTGTCCGATTTGCGCTTCCGGGCCGTTGGTGAGCATGACAATGCGATCGCTCAGCAGCAAAGCCTCATCCACGTCGTGAGTTACCATAACGCTGGTGACTTTGCTTTCTTCGCAAATGTTCATCAATTGGTCTTGCAAACCACCGCGAGTTAAAGCATCGAGGGCGCCGAAGGGTTCGTCTAGCAGGAGCAATTTCGGGCGAATTGCCAGGGCGCGGGCGATCGCAACTCTTTGTTTCATCCCCCCAGAAATTTCGCCGGGGCGTTTGTTCGCTGCTGCCCCCAGTCCCACCAATTTAATGTGGTATTCAATTACCAACTCGCGGTCTTCTTGAGAGTTACCGCTGTAAATTTCATCTACTGCTAGGGCAATATTTTCGCGCACCGTCAGCCAAGGTAGCAGCGAGTAATTTTGAAACACCACCATTCTGTCCGGGCCTGGATCGCGGACTTCGCGCCCTTCTAAAGTAATCCCGCCCTGACTTGCTGTGTCCAGTCCGGCGATGATATTTAACAGTGTAGATTTGCCGCAACCGGAGTGTCCGATTAAGGTGATGAATTCTCCCTTTTTAATTTTAAGTTCGATATTTTTGAGAGCGATGTATTGCTCGCCATTGGGCAAGTTAAATACGCGATCTACGTGGTCTACTTCAATAAGGATTGACATGATTATTTTTTGTTAGTTTGTACTTTAGTAGATGCTGATTTTCAACTGATATCATCTGTAGGGTGCGCACTGCGCACCGAGCCCAAGTAAGATGCTGATTTTTAACTGATATCGTCTGTAGCGCCCTGCGCACCTTACTTTGTAAGATGCTAATTTTTAACTGATATCATCTGTAGGGTGCGCACTGCGCACCTTACTTTGTACTTTCAAATCTCAACCAAATCCTATTTTTGTTCTTCAGGAACAACTTTGGAAGCGATGAAACCAACGAGTCTGTCTAAAACTAAACCGACAATTCCTACATAAAGCACTGCCAGAATCACGGCGCTGAGTCGAGAACTGTTGTAAGCATCCCAGATGAAGAAGCCGATACCGACACCGCCGACTAACATTTCCGCAGCCACGATCGCCAGCCAAGACAAACCGATACCAATTCTCAAGCCTGTGAAAATGTAAGGAACAGAAGACGGTAGCAAGATTTTCCAGAAGTATTTTTGGTTGGGGAGGCGCAAAACCCGGGCGACGTTTCTGTAATCTTGGGGTATTTGTTGAACGCCTACTGTCGTGTTAATCAGAATCGGCCAGATTGCTGTAATTAAGATTACAAAAAGCGCTGAAATTTCGTTAGCTTTCATCCCCAATCCTTCAAAGGGATTGAACTGTTGAAATACGGCCAAAGAAATGGGCAGCCAAGCTAGAGGAGGGATAGTTCTGAATACTTGAAACAGCGGGTCTAAAGCATCGTACATTAAAGAGTTTGTGCCGACCAATATTCCCAAACCAATGCCGAGAATTGCTGCTAGAGTAAAGCCGATCGCCACCCGCTGCAAGCTAGCCGCCAATTGCCAAAATAAACCTTTGTCGGTGCCGCCGTTGTCGAAGAACGGATTGATAATCAGATTCCAGCTTTCTTGAACAGCTTTGATCGGGCCTGGTAAGGCGGATGCGGAGTCGTGGCAGAGGATTTGCCAAATTACTAGCAAAACTGTGATCGCAACTAACGGTCGAATAATTTTTCTGCGATTTTTTTGAACCTGCTCCAGAAAGGAATTTAACGGATTTTTGCTCTTAGAAACAGAGAGGTTGGTTGCCATTTGTCTATTTTCAGTGAGGAATTAGCAGTGAATGGATAATTACTTATAGATGCCGTGACCTGATTAAAAGTTTGAAACTTGCAATTTTGGCAAACAAAATTATGGTTTCAAGGCTTGTCGTCAATTCGAGATGCTAAATGTAAATCTTTAATCGATTTACGAGCTAATGGTTAATCTCAAGCTGTTAACCATTAGCATTTTTGGGTTCCGGATTAGGCTTTCTTGATAGCCAGACCCTTCAGATATTCTTCTGGTTTGTCTGGGTCAAATTTCACGCCGTCAAAGAAGGTTTCGACGCCGCGAGAAGTGGTAGCCGGAATTTGGGCGGCGGGAACGCCAAGTGCTGTCGCTGCTGCTTTCCAAATATCTTCGCGGTTAACTTTATCAACCGTGGCTTTGATGTCGGTAGTTGCCGGCATATAACCCCAGCGAATATTTTCAGTGATGAACCAAGCATCGTGGCTCTTGTAGGGATAGGAAGCATTGTCAGCCCAGAATTTCATTGCGACTAAACTAGCTGCTTCCTTGCGATCGGTTCCGTAGTCAATTTCACCTTTAGCGCGACCGATAATATCTGCAACTGGTACTTTCAACCACTTATCAGCAGAGATGATTGTACACATCTCTTCTTTGTTTTCTGGCTTGTCGCACCACTGTTGGGCTTCCAGTACAGCCATGGTAATTGCTTTGGTAGCTTTCGGATTTTTCTCAACCCAATCGGCTCTCAAAGTTAAGGCTTTTTCTGGGTGATCTTTCCAAAGTTCTCCCGTTACTAAGGCGGTGTATCCGACCTTTTGAGCAACTAGCTGGGCATTCCAAGGTTCGCCGACGCAAAAGGCTTCCATGCTGCCGGATTTCATGTTAGCTACCATTTGAGGCGGCGGTACGGGAATAACAGAAACTTCTGTATTTGGATCGATGCCACCGGCTGCTAACCAATAGCGCATCCACAAATCGTGGGTGCCGCCGGGAAAGGTAATCGCCACTTTCTGATTGGCGAGGGCTGCTTTGAGAGCTTTGCTGTCTGTACCTACTTTTAAATCTAGGTATTTTTTGCTGAGGGAAATTGCCTGACCGTTGGTATTTAACCGGGCGACAATGTTCATCGGCACTGGTTGATTGCCTTTGGTAATTGTGCCTAGGGTCATTTGGTAAGGCATGGGGGAGAGGATGTGGGCTCCGTCAATGCCACCTTTTTCAGAACCGAGTTCTAGGTTGTCGCGAGTAACTGGCCAAGATGCTTGTTTGAGGATTTGTACGTCTTTCATGCCGTACTTGGCAAATAACCCTTTTTCTTGGGCGATGATTATGGGTGCGGAGTCGGTGAGGGCGATGAATCCGAGTTTGGCGGTGGTAACTTCGGGGGCGTCGGCGGGGTTGACGTTGACTGCTGGGGCGGCGGTGGGTGAGGCACCACCGGCTGCGGGGGTGGGGCTGCCGCTAGTAGTGCTGGAACCGGAACTGCAACCGTGGGCGAGGAGGGTGCCGGCTGCTGTTGCTCCGGCGGTGATGATGAATTTTCTTCTGGAAAGGTTGCTCATTTGTCTTGAATTGTTGTTGTACTTTGAAATGCGAGAAAGGTGAGATGCCTGATGTGAGATTGGTTGATGACCTTGGCAATGACAGAATTTCGATCGCAATGAGAGAATATCATTCCCGATGACATAATTCTGTTCGCAATGAGATAATTCTTTGGGTCTCTCGAATCTCACACTGTGATACTAGGCGTCGATCGACACTTTGCCGATCGCCCGCGCGCTGCAAGCTAAGATGAACCCTGGTTCTAAATCTGCCGCCGCATCGGGTTGGCTGTCGTAGACGGTTTTGCCTTCTAGGAGTTGCTGCTTGCAAGTGCCGCAGGTTCCCGATCGACAACTGCTGTCGAGTTCGACTCCGGCGCGATCGGCAACGTCGAGAATGAACTCATCTTCGCTGCAAGCAACTGTTTTGCCCGATCGAGCGAAAATGACAGTAGATGTCTGAGGTTTCGCCACCAGAGCCGTTTCGTCCCTATCTACCGTCAGTTGCAGTTGCCTGTTGAGGGCAGCGACATCCCCGGAAGCTTGATTGGGAACGGCCCCAAACTGCTCGACTAACAGTTGGTGCAGCACCGGTTTGAGGTCTTCGCAAGGAATGCTTTTTTGGACGCAAGTACCCAAATGAGCGTCTTTGCCCACTGTGCCTCCCATGTAGATGTCCACACCTTCGAGGGTTTTGCCGTTCTTGCGAACTTTTGTGCCCATCAAACCGATGTCGGCAACCTGGGGTTGACCGCAGGAATTCGGGCAACCAGTCCAGTGAATTCTGACCGGTTTGGGAACCGAGAGTTCGGCTTCCAGTTCCCGAATCATTGCCACGGATCGGGCTTTGGTTTCGATGAGGGCGAAGTTGCAAAACTTTGAGCCGGTGCAGGAAACCAAGGCGCGCATCAATGGTGCGGGGTCGATCGAGAAACGTTGCAATAACGGTTCTTTTACGAGGGATTCGAGGCGCGAGTCCGGAACGTTGGGAACAATTACATTTTCTTCGACGGTGAGCCTGAGCTCGCCGCTGCCGTAAACCTCAGCGATTCTGGCCAAATCGTACAAATCCGCTGCTTGCAAGCGTCCGACGGGAACGTGCAACCCTACATAGTTGAGCCCTGATTGTTTTTGCGCGTAGATGCCGATGTGATCGCGTTTGTCCCAGATGATTTCATCTTTGGGCGAGGCGGGGGGCAAAGTGCGACCTACTTCTTGTTCGACTGCGGCGCGGAATTGTTCGATGCCGAGTTCGTCAATCAGCCACATCAAGCGGGATTTTTGGCGGTTTGCTCTCGGGCCTCGATCGCGATACACAGTTAAGATTGCTCTGCACAAATCTACAACATCGCTAGGACTTGCCCAGACGTTGAGGGGAATTGCAGCTTCGCAGCGTTTGGCGGAGAAGAAGCCGCCGACTAAAACGTTGAAGCCGATGTTGCCGTCAGAGTAAGCGGGTACGAAGGCGATGTCATTGATTTCGGCGTGGACTGAGTTATCGCGGCAACCTGCGATCGCAATATTAAACTTTCTCGGCAGATTGGAAAACTCTGGATTGCCTTCACCGCTGTTGGTAATCATGTCTTGGACTTGGTTCGCCAATTCCCACGTATCTATCAGTTCGTCGGCGTCCAAGCCTGCGACTGGGGAACCCGTAATGTTACGTACATTGTCCATGCCAGACTGAATGCTGGTCATCCCCGCTTCCTTGAGGCGGCGGAAGATGTCGGGCACGTCTTCGATCCGAACTCCGCGCAGTTGCAGGTTTTGTCTGGTGGTGATGTCAGCGCTGCCATCGGAGCCGTAGCGCTGTAATATGTCTGCTAGCGTTCTAGTTTGATTGCTGGTAATGACGCCGTTGGGCAAGCGCAGGCGCATCATGAATTTGCCCGGAGTTACTGGCCGAAAGAAGATGCCGAGCCATTTGAGGCGGTGCTCGCGATCGATTTCGTCCATTGCTTCCCAGCCGATTTGGGCGAAGTGGTCTAGTTCGGCTTTGACTGCTAAGCCATCTTTTTCGGCTTTGAGTTTTTCAAACTTGTTCAAGCTGGCTTTGGGTTCTACTGTTTGGGTCATCGATTTACCCTCGCTGCTGGTTTATTCCCTGAGGTATTGACTTGGAGCATAAAGTGTGTTTCCTGCTAACCTTAATGAGCCTATGGATTTAAAACTGTATATTTAGTTACTAGATCGAATTTCTTTTAAGCATGGTTGGTGTTCTGTATACTTGAGCTTTCCTGCTGCCTCGAATGCCGCCAAACTATGTATGGTTATAGTTCCTACCGATGGTTCGATCGATCGCTGCGTTTCGATGCACCTTTGTTATTAACTAATGTAAAGCGCATCACCCTAAATATTCGTAGCTATTTTTACAAAATATTAAGTTTTATGATATTTTTGCATAGACCTGATGCGTTTAATACATGAGTAATGGGTAAAGACACACACAGAGCCGAAAAAGCTCTATAAATCTTTAGATTTTGGAGCCGAGAGAGGGAAATTGGCAGATTTAAAATAAGATTGTGACGGCGATCGCAGACTTCAAACGCCGCTCGTCACAAAATAAGCTCCGTGGTTATCACACAGTTAGCCTCAAAACATCACGTTCTCTGCTATGCCACCGTCACTCTTAATTTTTGGAGAACGAGAGATGATACTTCTATCCAATGAGAGGGAACGTTTCATGTTTTTGGTTCAACTTATCCCCGGTGCTATTTCCGAAATACTTGCCTCTGTTACCGATACGGGCAGTTTGACTGTAGCCGATCGCTACGGTTTGATGGCGGCTGTATTGGATGACTCTCTCCCCGAGGAAGACAGACATTCGCTCAACCGCCTGCTGCGCTCGGCGATCAAGGGAAAAGTCAAAATTGTCAGCGAACTCTCGGCGATATGTTAAGAGTCGGGAAAAATTCGATCGATTTATGCAGCACTTCAATTACAGAAACTACCGCCCGAGTTAGAAGCAACCCGCGATGCCTGCTGTGATATTATTGCAGGAAGATTTTTGACTGTTCTTAAAACACGCGATCGCCCCAACCCCGGAGCGTCGATTTGAGATTTTCTATTTTTCGATTTGAGATTTACTCTCTAGCGATCGGCCCCTCAGTCCTAGGGTGTAGTGAAGAGCGATCGATGGCTAACTGCCCTATCGACAATCAAACTATCGGCACACCTGTAACTCAAGGCTTGAGGAAACAACCCTGCTTTTGAGTCGTTCCCAACACTTCATTTGTAGCAATGGTTGAGAGAAGTGATAGAATTTTGGGCGATCGGCATTTGAAGACTTGGAGGACTGAAGTCCTCACTACAAACGTAATTATAATTATTCAACCGGGCGGGAGATGAAAGGCAAGTTATGAAAATCCTCAATCAAACAATCGAAATCCTCACAGAATCAGGCATCAACATTTACAACATCACGCCGCAAATTGTCCAGCTTCTGGACGCAAGTGCAGTAAAAAATGGACAAGTCCTAGTATTTTCCAGACACACGACGACAGCTTTAGCAATCAATGAAAACGAAGAAAGATTGCTAGCAGATATTAAAGTATACCTGCAAAAATTAGCGCCCCCAGGCGACAAATACCTGCACAACGACCTGCATTTAAGAATAGTTCCACCAGACGAACCGATCAACGCGCACTCTCACCTGATGGCCATGACACTCAGTACCAGCGAAGTCATTCCAGTTGCTGAAGGTAAATTAGCACTCGGGACTTGGCAATCAGTTTTGTTTTTTGACTTAGACGGGCCGCGAAATAGAACTGTAAGTATTCAAATTATGGGCGAATAAGTTGTTGTGTATTTAAATTGCTGCATATTTCGATCGCCGATCGCAAATCTTCAAACCCTCAGACAATTTAGATTCAGTACAACTTACCGAAAAATAAGGTTTAAAGTCCCTGGACTCTGCTGTGCTGGTTGTGGCGGGAGTTGATTCTTGAGTTACGGGTATTGGTTGTTTTTTTTGACAAATCTCAGTGATATTACGTAATTACCGACAAAATCTTTACCAAAACTTTAATAAAGTCTACCGGAATGTGTGATTTACTGAAAATCAAAATAGTCGATCGACAGAATAAATACTTTAACACACATTCATCAGAGAGTTTTTTATGAATTCCATTACAAAAAACAGCATTCGCTGGACTTACTCGGTGGCTGTCTTCCTTGCAATTATTGGATTACAGCCACAAAAGGCTACAGCAGCAACCCTATCTAACGGCTGGAATTATGCGATCGACTCCTTCAACGACGGCGTAACAGGGCCCCAAATCGGCGGCGGCGAATTTGAATTTTATGGCATCGCCGTCAAAGAAACATCAGATACAGCTTTCATCGCCATCAACTCCAATCTCAGTTTAGCCGGATATGCAGACAGCGCCGCTCAGTCCGGCAACATCAACTACGGCGATTTGTTCTTCAATTTTTCCGGCCAAAACTTCGATACAGCTAACGCAAATCGCAGCTTATTTGCCGTTCGCTTTGCCGAGGGAAATGACTCAGGCGTGGCGACAACAGGCGTTTACAGCAATGTTACCGCTAAAAACGTCACCAAAACTAACTCCGGCTTTATCAATTTAAATCAATACAATACCACAGTTGCATCTGGAGGCGGCACCCCATCAATGGGTGATTTAGCCGCCACCGACCCCTATTTTCAACAAACAGGAAACTGGACAGTTCTCAACTCAATTGCTTCTGGTACAAAAGTTGCAGAAATCTCTTCTTTAACGCCAGCAACTTTGAGCGCCATGGGTCTAGATTTCTCGCAGTTTAATGCAGTAGGTTCTCAAACAATCGGATTCAGTTTCAATAAATCTGCAATACCTTCTGGCAGTTATGTTGCTAATTTGTTTGCTGAGTGCGCTAATGATGCGATCGCCATTAAAGGAGAATTTGAGGCTGTACCCGAACCTTCTACATGGTTCGGTACTTTAGCCGGATTGAGCTTTTTAGGTATGGGTGCGGCGAAAGGCAAAATGAAGCGCAAGATTGCTTCAGGCGATCGCAGAATTCTGAAGAACCGGCAAGATGTCGGTTCCACAAAAACTACATTTTCTGGTGGAGCTGGCATCTTGCGTATCCTGAGGAACCGGCAAGATGCCGGTTCCACAAAAACTCAATATTCTGGTGGAATGGGCATCTTGCCCGTTCCTAAAAACCTTATCGCGAGATAAAATGCGCCCAAACATTCCCATCTGGCCCCGCAACTTGATTGATGTAGCCGTAGGGATAAATCAACTTTCTCCCCTCAGTATCGCTGTAACCGGTGAGTGCATCTCCCCAAGGATCTTGCACGATATAACCGTCAGAATTGTAGCCAATTAAAGTGATAATGTGACCCGCAGCAGTAAAATCTCCCGCTAAAACTACGGGCCGCCGATTCAGCAATTGCGATCGCACATCAGCCCACTGGCGAGTCGTACTAAAACTCGTCTTAAACCCGTAAGCTTGAATCAGCGCCGAAAGCACGTTGTGATCGGTTTGAGAACCCTGGCCGGCATAGTCGAAACACCACTGCAACAACTCATCCTCCAACTGTCCGCCGAACTTAGAACGAAGGCCGTAATAATACATCACCATCGCGATCGCAGTTACATTGCAAGTAGACCAATCAAAACGCGGATTGTCCCGCTGCGAAAAATACGGCACGTTCAACTCCACATTGTTCGGAACCGGATCGAAAATTTTATCTCCCCGCTTGAACTGAACAAAACTCGGAAAAACATAACCTGTATTGCCAAAATTCGGCAGTTCTTCAGTCAGGGAAACTTTCAGGTGATCCGCTTCCAAACCGTAGCTTTCCACGCCGTAAACTCTACCTAAAGGCAGCGTAGTTCTTTCTGTAGCGGTCAGCTTGGCAGCATCTACGGGGCGTTTTTTAAACACAGTTGGTTGCAGCATTGTCATCGTCAAAGCAGCGGGATCAAAGGGAACTTCTTTGCCATTTTTCTTGATTTGAACAGACTGCCAATAGATAAATCCCACATTGCCAAAACCGGGAATAGCTTCGGCGAAAGTTACTCGAAAATGCCCCAAAATGCAGGCATAACCAGTAATGGCGTAGGTGCTGCCTAAAATTAGTTGAGAAATTTGGTTTGCAGGCAGTTTTGATGAATCTTGTGGTTTACCTTTAATCAGAGTTGTTTGAGTTACTAACAGTTGAGCGTTCCCGTTGCTATTTGGTACGTCTGCTAGGTCAAATTTCAGGACTTTTGTACCTTTGGCAAGCTGAACGTCGGGTTCGTACAAATAGCCAAAAGTGCCGATCGGCGAAATTGCTGAATCCAGAACTACCTTGAGATGCCCGTCAATAAATCCGTACTTGCTAAGCGCCAAAGTCTGGCCTGCTTTGACAAGAACTTTTTGCTGGTTGTTGAGGCGGGAACCATCAACTGGGGCTACCTTAAACCAAGTGTCGGAAACTATCTTTAAAGTCAAATCTTTTCCGACAGTCAGCGGATCTGAACTTACGGTAATATAAATTATTTGGCTGCCGGTAATGTTGCCTTTGCTGTCAGTTGCCCGCAATCTCAGCCAGCGAGCTCCGGGTATGCTAAATCCTTTGGGCAAATTCACTTGCCAAGTGCCTGCTTTTTGGTTTAGTGTTACGGTTAGCGGCAGTTTGTCCTCAGCTATTACTTCAACTTTTGCTGCTTCTTGCTTGTCAAAAGTACCTGAAAGTGCGATCGCCTGATTGACCAAAACCTCCGTCGGGCCTTGATAAGTTAAATTGGGCGCTGGATTGAAAGATTTGCCTCCTCTGGCAAATTGCACGAAATCGGGAAAAACAAAACCCGTATTGCCAAAGGGCGGCAAATTTTCAGTCAGCGAAACTTTAATATGACCTTGTTCGATCGAGAATCCAGAAATTCCGTAAATCATTCCCGCCGGCAAAGTGATTTTTTCTGGCAGTTGCAGCTTGACAGCATCCACCAGCAGCTTTTTAAACGCAGTAGTTTTGACAACAGTCATGGTAACTGCATTTCTGTCAAAGGCAATCCCCTTGCCGTCTTGCAAAATCTGGACGTGTTGCGAGTACATAAATCCCGAATTGCCGAAGTTGGGAATCGGGCGATCGAGAGTGACTCGAAAATGATTTTCCACGCAAGCGTAGCCGAAGATATTGAAAGTTTCCCCCTGGTTAAATCGGACTTTCTGAGTCGGGCTTAAAATAGTCGAATCTGCGGGGTTGCGCTTTAACCAGGTTTTTTTGTTCACCCACAGCAACTGCATTCCAGGGGGCGGGGTAGGTAGATCCGCGCGATCGAATATCAGGATTTTTGCGCCTTTGGTTACGAGTACGTGTTTTTCGTAAAAAAAGCCGGATTTTCCCACCGGAGAAATTGGATTATTTAGTTGAACATTCAGGTGTCCGTCTTCTAACTCATAGTCGCTAATTTGATAACTTTTACCTGCTGGTATTTCCGCTTTTTGCTGAGAGTTGAGACTGGCTGCCGGCACTGTTCCGGCTTTTAATAGAGTATCTTGGAGCGTAATTAACGTGAAGAGTTGTTGCGAGGAGTTAGACGCGGGATTAACTTTGATGTTAATTGTTTGTTCGCCGATAACTTGGCCTGTTTTATCAGTGGCCTTCACCTGCACCGTGCGAGTACCGGCGCTATCGAATCCTTTCTCTAAACTAATGTTCCAAATGCCTGTCGATAAATTTATCCCCGCCTTCAGGGCATTTGAGCCTTCGGCTGCCGAGATTGCCGCCACTTGATTTTTGTCAAAAGTGCCAACTAAGACAGAGGCTCGATTGGCCTCAATTTCTTGTGGGCCTAAGTAACTCAAAATAGTCTTGGTGCTTGTCATTATCTATCCGCCTACCTACTTAATTATTCAGCTACAGCAAGGATAACTTCTCATTTTATCAAACACAACGATCCGATCCCGGACACCATCGCCCCTAGACTGAATTTAGGGGCGGTTGATGCGTTTTCCAGCATGAATTTTTAATTGTGGGCGGGATATTTGCCGCAAATCTAACTGTAGGGTGCAACCTAAGCACCTTACCCAAATATACGGGCGATCGAGCGGATTTGTGGTGCAATTTTTGGGGGAATAAATTTAGTGGGAGGAGGCTATTACCCCCTGTACCTTTGACCCCTCACTTTAGATGGTTTTAGATTTTAGATTTTAGATTTTAGATTTTAGATTTTAGATGGTGGGCGATCGATTAACTGCAATCAAATTCCTTCGTAGTGCGGACTTCAGTCCGCTCTCATCGTTCGTAGTGCGGACTTTAGTCCGCTCTCATGCTGCGGACTGAAGTCCGCGCTACAAACTGGCGAGCATAAGAGCGGACTGAAGTCCGCACTACAAACCGTTTTTGTTATAGTAATTGACCGGAGATGATATTATATGGGGGATGATTTACTGGATAAGTTTTAAGCTTGCCGGTAGTTGGATTATTTTGCAAAAATGGTATTAATCCGGAATTACAAAAAAACCCGGTTTCTACGAGAATATTGCCTGTAGCAACGAGATATCTCGAAAGAAACCGGGTTTTTAGTCACTTGCTTAGCGCGACTAAACTATGGTGACAAGAATATCTTGAGCGTGAGTGTCAACTTTCATCGTTTCCCCTTCATAAACTTGAATGATTTTGCCGGTACCGTCGATGACAAAAGTCACGCGCTTGGCATAATCGCCTTTCTCAACATCGTAAGCTTTGGTAATTGCGCCATCAACATCTGCTAATAGCTGGAAAGGCAAACCGTACTTTTCTGTAAACTTTTGGTGCGATTCTTCGTTGTCGCGGCTGACGCCGAGAACAACTATATCTTTGCCCTTGTATTCTTCATGGGCTGCTTTGAAGCTTTGAGCTTGTCTGGTGCAGCCCGGGGTGTCATCTTTGGGGTAGAAATACAAGATTACGGTTTTACCCGTGAAGTCAGAGAGGGAGACGGTTTTGCCGTTTGTGTCTTTGGCGGTGAATTGAGGAGCCGCGCACCCAACTGGTAATGTCATAGTTTTGTTGACCTTGCGATTGATAAACATATTTTAGTTGATTTTGGGCTTCGGCGATTGAAATCGCTTCTACACATACGAAGTCCGCCTACGCGGACTGAAGAAAAGACTACGGTGTCTCACAATTGAGTAGACACCTGCAAATTATTTAAACTTCAGCCGGGTGTTTTTGGGATTCTAGCCAACGATCGTAAGCTGTTCGATCGCCTCCGAATGAGTCAAGGGTGACAGGCGATCGCTCGTATTGCTTCAGTGGAGGATTTTCTATGGGTTTGTAGGCGCAATAGCAAATACAAATTGAGTCAAATTCTGCGCCATAGGGAGCGGGAATTTCAGGGGTGTATTCGTGAACTTTCACAACCTCCCAGCCGCTGTCTCTGAAATGAGTTGATGCACTTGGAAACATTGGATCGATCGCACTGGGGACAATAACGCTTTCGGTTAAACGATCGCCCGGTGCTGGGGATGGCTTGCCACTAGAGTCATAATGCTCGGCTAATGTCCAAATCAATGACTTAACCGAGCCTGCATTGGCTACTCGGTAAAAGCTTTCTCCTACTTTTGTTTCGGTGAGCGATCGGTATTTTTCCAGTTCACCTTTTTCTGCTCTGAAAATAATGTATTTACGCATCTTCTTTTCTCTCATTGAAGTAATCACCTTGACTCAAGTCCATTGGCGACGGAGGAAACTCGCAATTTCCATCAAAAATGCAATCAACGCTCAAGATAGAATTACCAGTTTCTTCTACATTTTTAAGCTGCCAGCCGTATTTTTCTTCCATATTAATGCAAGCCTCTTCGGTTGTAGCTGCATGGCGCGTCTCATTTTTTTCATCATCATACCGAGGTTGTGACATAATTAATATGCTCCCTTGTTGGCTGTTTCAACATTTGGAGTAGTCGTCTTGTCCGGGTGTTGCCGCAATCGGACAGGACGCTTATCCTTAGTTTATAGTATACAGCAGGCGCTCTGTATAATGTCTATCTTTAATTTGTTAAATAAAATATGATTAATTTCTCAACTGCGATCGTCAGAAAAAGTTCTGATTATTGGGTTTACAGAGCCAGAGATTGAGGGGATGATTAGTTAAGTCCGCATTAATATGCTCCTGGTTGGCTGTTTCAACATTTGGAGTAGTCGTCTTTGCAACTCAGAAATGCGATCGCACAAAATCACTTTTACAGCCAAACTCCTCTCACCCGTTCTAAAATAGAAGAGACAACCTATATTAATTCGCTACCATGTCGATCGCAGTAATTCAAGAACATATCGAAATCACCCCTGGAGTGTGCGGGGGAAAACCCCGTATCGCCGGACATCGCATCCGAGTTCAGGATATAGTTGTTTGGCACGAACAAATGGGAATGTCACCAGACGAAATTCTGTATCACTATCCCAGCATTACTTTATCTGATATCTATGCAGAAGAGAGCCTATTATCACGATCGCCCAGATGAAATTCGCTCTGCGATCGAAGCAGATGCAGAATTTGCCCGCCAATTGAAAGCTCAAACCCCATCGCTATTGCAACAAAAATTAAAAAATCGCCAGCATGGGTAAGATAAAATTTCATCTCGACGAAAATATAACTCTTGCTATAGCGAATGGATTGCGAAGACGCGGAATTGATATCACTTCGAGTATTTGTAAAATTGAGTGCCGGCAGCAGAAACTTGGTACTGGGGAATAGTTCTATCGGCTTGTTTTCTGCCTTGACTTGCGGGCGCTCGTGTGTTAATTTATTAATGTGCAATCATAATTGTTTTGCACAATAATTTATTTAACGCTCCAAATATGATTGATTTCTACAGTGTTATCATCCGCAAAAGTGCCGATTATTGGGTAGCTTTGTGTTTGGAAAATGGATTAGTAGGACAAGGAAACACTCCCGAACAATCCATCGATAAACTCAAACAGGCGATCGAATCTTTTTATGAAGTCTATGAATCTGAATCGAATATTTATCTCAGTCCTCTTGCCATTAATGAATTGCACGAGTTTCTGACCTTAGAAGATGCCGAAGCCTCAGATACTTATGAACTAAGAAAAGTTTATGCCTAAAAATCTCCCATCTTTAAAACCTAAAGCATTAATTAAAATTTTAGAGAAAAATGGCTGTCAATTTTACCGAGAGGGCAAAGGGGATCATCGTTTGTATGTGCGTGAAATTGAAGGTCAAAAAAGAGTGGTTCCGATTGATATAGGTGCTGGGGAAATGTCACCAGCTTATGTGTTGCGGATTTTTAGGCAATTTGGGTTTACAGATTCAGAGATTGAGGGGATGATTAATTAAGTAAGTTGAACTAATATTAATCTTGACAACAAGTTCTAACATATTCTCGAACAACAATAGATAAATCAAACAATACTTGATTTCCTTCTATTCTTGTGAGTAAATAACGTTGACCCAACGATCGCAACCCATTCATTAAGTCCATTGATGACATAGATAAACTTTGCCTTAAATCTTCTCTTGACACAGGTACATCCAATTTACTTAATTGTGAAAGAATCTCTTGCTCTGTGGGTGATAGCCGTTTGAATAATTCAGTCAACCGAGATTTCATATCTTTAGTGACAATTAAACTGTCTTCTTTTAAGAAATCAGCAACTTTGCCACCAAAAATACTTTTAATTAAACTGGCAATATCTTTTAAATCAAGGAAATTTCCTCCGTACATATCGCTAAACTCCGCCCAGGCTTCATCATCTTTTAAACCCCATTTTTTCAAGATTTCTGTATGGTCTAATCCTTGTAAATCTAAGCACTTAATAGGATATAAATCCTCATCCAGGCTAATCATTTCTTGACATTGTTCCTGACTTATTAAAATGAAGCTGCTTTGATGTTCTAGATTTGTCATCATTTTCAATAAATTTTGGAAATTTTTAAATTCCGTTTTGAACTCTCCTGCCAATTCTCCCTTAATAAATAATTCTTGGAAATCATCAAGGATGATTAAACATCTTTGTTGACGCAAAAGATTGAAAAACTGAGTTAACTTATTATCAGTTTGAGTAGAATCGCGATCGACACCTGTGATGATTTCATTAATAATGTTATCTAAAGATTGAGATAGTTGGATATTTTTCCATATTACTACATCAAAATGTTGTAAATTGAGGTCAACAAACTGTTTGACTAGGGTGGTTTTGCCAATTCCACTTAATCCTAAAACAGAAACTAGATGAAGATTTTGGTCGATCAACCAGTGGGAGAGGGTTTGAAGTTCGGTTGTGCGATCGTAAAAGCTGGTGATTATCGGTGCTAGAGTTAAATCGCGATACAGAGATTTAGATTGATTCTCAGTTATATTCTGTTGAGTGTCTTTGTTTGTATTATATAAAATTTCTCGATTAAAATTAAAATTATAATTGCTACCGTTTACATGACAAATATTTTGATTTTGAGATGATTGTATATGTAGTCTTTGGAAGGTAGAGCGAAAATTGCTTTTGTTAATATCTTCGCCTAACTGTTTAGATAAAATTTGCCATAACTGACGCCCTACATTTCTAACACGACTTTCACTACGCTTGCAATCATCAGCAATTTCATCATAGGTCTTTCCCTGGTAAACCCCTGTAATTACA
Organism: Oscillatoriales cyanobacterium; assembly: GCA_004293365.1. Taxonomy (GTDB): domain Bacteria; phylum Cyanobacteriota; class Cyanobacteriia; order Cyanobacteriales; family Microcoleaceae; genus Microcoleus. Next base: position 27,662 of record RDYN01000052.1, read on the forward strand.
GCCTTTTGAACATCATCTAAGTGTTTGCCAGTCTTAGTGAATACCAACTGATCGGCACATTGTAAAACCTCTGTAACATTCATAAAATGTATCCACAGTAAATTTCTGACAAAATTATAGTATATTTTAAGACATTATATTAAAATTTGTTAAAACAGTTTTAATTTTTGGAAAAAACACGAGATAAAATAAGACATTTCAAGCTTGTGTTCGCTTACATAACTATGTATAGTGATTTTTATGATTTTGTTTCAAAGAAGGCACTTCAGTATGTCAATGCCCCAAAGAATGACTGATGCTAATCTTAGAGATATTCCATCCGGTCTATCTGGCATTTATGCAATATACCATGATTTTGATGGAGAAATTGATACTGCTTATGTAGGAAGAGCTAAAGGGACACCCGGAAGTTGTATTAAGACAAGACTGCAAAAACATTTTAGTGGTAAAGATAAGCAGCGCATTGGAACTGTGATATCCAGCCACCAAGATGACTTTTTCTTTTCTTATGAAGTGATTGAAAGTTATGAAAAATTGAAAAGAATTGAAAAATCCGAAATTTTCAATATCCTACCAGCGGGGAACGTCCAACGTAATTTCAAGATTGAAGATTTAGGTATAGAGTGAGTGAATTATAAAATTTTAAAAAATTCATCTTGCTCAGACCAAGTTCAACATAAGTGAGTGACAAGAGAGGTAAAAGTTTATGAGTGATGGTCAAAGTGTTAAGTATGCAGTGGATTTGGTAATGTGTATTGACGGCACAGGTTCTATGGGTCATTTGATTGAAGAAGTGAAGTCACTCGCTCTCAAATTTTACGATGAGTTAGAAGCTGAGATGAAAGTACAAAGTAAAAAAGTAGAGCAATTGAGAGCTAGGGTAATTGTCTTTCGGGATTATTGGGCAGATTCAGCCGATAAAGTGATGCAATGTTCTGAGTTTTTTGACTTGCGATCGCAGTCCTCCGATTTTGCTAATTTTGTCTCTCCAATTGAAGCTGATGGTGGTGGGGATGAACCGGAAAATGGGTTAGAAGCGGTTGGTTTAGCACTTAAATCTAACTGGGAAAAAGGAGACTTTAGTAAGCAACGATATGTCGTAGTTCTTTTTACTGATGCTAGCGCTCATAGCTTAGATAAAGGCCCTAAACCCAGTCACTATCCCAATGATATACCAAAAACTTTTAATGATTTGACAGATTACTGGCATGAAATGCCAACACCAGTCAAGCGTTTATTATTGTTTGCACCTGATGCTGAACCTTGGACAATGATGGGTAGTTGGGAAAATACGATTCATTATGTTTCGGAAGCAGGTAGGGGATTAGAAAAAACAGAGATGAAAGAAATTTTAAATGCCATCGCCAAGAGTATATAAGTAGTAATTAGTAGGGTGCGTCAGTTCTAGGGTGCGTCAGATTTTTAAGTTACTGTTTAAACAAATAGCTTGGCTTTTCGGACGCACCCTACACCTCATTTTTTTTGACAAACATATAACCTTATCACAAATTAATTTATGACTATGACTAAGTTTAATTTAGTAGTCAACATAGAAGTTATCGAAGACAAAGGTGAAGATGCTAATCTATTTGATGCAGATTTTAGAGAAAATCTTTTGATAGGCGTGTTTGACGGTTTAGGAGGTCGATCTGCTGGTTATGATCGCAAAACAGGGGGGCGTATTGCCTCAGAAGTCGCATCTCAAATCAGCAAAAAGTTCTTTAAACAATGGAATGGTAAAATAACGCCTGAAAATGTCATTTTACTGCAACAAGAAATTTGCAGCTCACTGAAAATTCTAGCCGATACTAATATGCCGAAAACTTCATCTCGGCTAAAAGGTTCTTTAATGGAACATAGACTCTGTACGACGATCGCGCTGGCTAGCATTCCCAAGCAACAAGGACAAGAAAAAATAAAAATTTTTGAAGCTGACTTAGCTTGGATGGGAGATTCAAGAATTTATTTTCTCAGTCCAACTAAAGGTTTACAACAACTGACCAAAGATGACTTAAAAAGTCCCAAAGATGCCTTAGAAATGTTGAGACAAGATCCACCCATGTCTCAATTTTTAACTGCCGATCTAAATCCGAGATGGCAAATTCATTATCAGCGTCATAGAATAGAAGAACCGGGCTGTTTTTTAGCTTGTACTGACGGCTGTTTTCAGTATTTTTCTGCTCCTTGGGAATTTGAAAAGTTGTTGCTAGAGATGCTCTATAAGTCAGAAGGGGATACAATGGAGAAAAATACTTGGCAACAATTAATTAAACAAAGATACACAGAGATTAAGCAAGATGATGTTTCTTTAATTCTCTATCCAGGAGGATTTAATGGGATAAAGCACTTAAAGAGTTCTTATCAAGAACGTTTGCAGTATCTCCAAGAAAACTTTATGCCTCCTACGGCTAATGCTCGCTATGAGGATGTACAAACTCTGTGGGAAAAGTATAGAATTGATTATGAATATTATTTCCAATTTATTCAATATACTGAGCCACCAGCTAATTTTAAACCGTCATTTTCAGAAGATAAATCCTCCCTAGTCATTTCAACCACCTCAAATTTGAGTAGAACTGACCAATTCAAAGAAATTAGTGACTCATCCAGACAGAAAGCAGCATCTAAGGCTGAAGAAATTCAAAGTTTGTTGGATCGGGCTAACTCTTGTTATGAAAATAATCAGTTAAAAGAAGCTGAAAATTTCTGCCATCACATTTTAAAGATTGATGCTCATCACAGTGAATGTAAATATCTTTTAGGATTGATTTACACTCAATCAGCTTTTATGGAAATAGATTGTTATCGAAAACAACAATTATTCCAAAATGCCGCTTTATATTGGAAGAATGAAGTTCTAAAAAATCCTGGGGAAAAACTCATACACTCATACCGACACTTAGGTTTTATTTACTATAAATTGAGTCAATGGCAGAAGGCCGTTGACTCTTATCAATCATCTTTTAAACCTGAAGCTGCCGAACAACTCAACGATTGGGAAGAACACTTAGAAGCATTCGTTATCTCTCTGAACTTAATAAGTAATAAATACGAGACAGCCAATTTAGCGATTCAGTTATGTCAGAAAATAGCTAACAGTTTTTCCTCCGAAAATAAAGCATATGCTTATTACTTTATGGCGGTTTTACAAGAAATAAAAGGAGAATTATACCCCGCATTAATAAGTATTCAAGAAGCCGTGAAAATATATAATTCATCTTACTCTTCTGGAGTTAAGTATGAAAAGTTGCAAAAAGCACGACAAAAACATCAAGAGATTCAAAATAAATACTACTACCACAGGTCATATTAATAACCTATGTCTTACAAAAAAGGTGATGTTATTGCTGGAAAATATCTAGTAACCCGTGAATTTGATAGCGCCAACGGTGGTCAATGTCAATGGGGTTTTGCGGTGTGCGATGGAAACGAATACTTTGTCAAAAAATTCCTCAGTCCAGTCTATCCAGGCGAAAATGCACCAGGGAGCGAAAAAGGAAAACAAAAACGGCGCGATCAGTGTGAGAAATTTGCTATAAAACAACTAGCAATTCAAAATGCACTATCGGCTTGTGGTGCGGGGGGTTCAGTCGTAGTCATGGTGGACTTTTTTAAATATGGCGATGACTATGGCGAACATTTCTTCAAAGTCTGTCAAAAAGTCGATACTAGCTCTTTATCAAATGAAATACATACACTAGAGACAAAAAAGCGTTTATTTGTGATGCTAACCGCAGCAGGGGCGCTGAAAATTTTGCACTCAAATGGTATTGTCCATCTTGATTTGAAACCTGACAATGTGTTGATTAAAGAATGGGAAGGAAGACAAGTAGCCAAAATTATTGATTTTGATAGCAGTATTCTTGAAGGAGAATCAATTGCGGCAGAATTTTTAGTAGGCGATCCGGTATATTATTCCCCTGAATTTGCTAAACATATTGCCACAGGTGGAGAAACGCCAGCGCCTACTAAAAAATCCGATATTTTTTCTCTAGGTTTGATTTTCTGTCAATACTGGACAGGTAGTCGTCCGATTTTATCAGGAAGCTATACTTATGCTCACGAAGCTGTTTTGGATGGAAAAAAACTTGAATTGCCGTCTATTACAACTAAAACTAAATTGCGCGGAACTATGATTAATAACGAAAATCCCCTCAATGCAGAAGTGGGTAAGCTAATAAAGAGATGTTAGGTTTAAGCCCTAAAGAAAGACCTGATATCAATCAAGTCCATCAACAAATCAAAAAGCTTTATAATAATGGTGTTCCACCGAAGGATGGGAAAAATAAGCTAAGCATCAATATGAAACCTAAATTATAGATTTTTTGAACCAATGAAAAAAACCTACCGTTGTAAAAGTTGTGGGCATCAAGTTGTTTCACTGATGAAGCCTTCTGAGTGCGAGGTTTGTACAGGTCGAGAATGGACAATATTAGCTACGAGTAAACCGATTAATTCAGGAGATGAACCTATGGCTATTGATAAAGATATATTCTCTTCGTTTAAATTCCGCTCAACGATCGAGGGTTACTGCCAAACTATTGGTTGGAATATTTCTAGTATTGACAATAGAATAGCGACAATTAAGTTTAATATGGACTCTGGCAGCACGCAAACTTTATTTATTGTCAAGTACGATTCAACCCTAGAGTTTTCTTGCCCGAGTGGTTTAAAATTCGACGATGAAGATGATATACCCCATCGTTTATCTACGTTACTTCTCACGCAAAATGCTACTTATAAACTGGGATTTTGGGGGATAGAAACTATCGGTGGAAAACAAACTTTTTCAATTATTCATAACGCGGAGATTAGTTTAATAGATGTCACTTATTTTGCCAGGGTCGTCACTAAGTTAGTAGAAGAATGTGATAAATTTGAACAGACCATAGAAGAATTAATCAACAGCTAATAGTTAGAAGACCTAGGAATTGCTTTTTGGGATTTGGGAGTTTTGGGGATGGGCGATCGCCCATTTCCAACACCCATAACTTCAACCGCTCAGTTGTGGGTATATTTTTCAGAACTCTGCTTGGCTGACTCTAAATAGGTAACAATCAAAAATATAGTACCTATTCAGAGCCAAATCAATGACTTTTATTCCATCCGAAGCGTTTAAATCAATTAACTATCCCAGCCGCACTGTCAAAAGAGCCGATCGCGCGATCCGGTGCGCCCCTTTTCAATTACACTTCTTCCAGACCATCCGCAACAACAGCGTTTTCCTAAGCGCGATCGCCTCAAATGCGGGTGTCGAAAGCGGCTACACGCGATCGCCCGTATCCGAACTCGCAGCCGAAAACTCGCTGCTGTGGCTGATTCAAGTCGGCGTTTTGCGGCGCGAAGTAGACGGACAAGGAATTACCGACAGTTTTCGCCTCACCCCGCTGGGCCGCCAACTCGTGGAAAAATGGGAACAGCAAGGAAATAGCTTACCGACTGCTTCATTGTGCGATCGCATTGGAAATGCCCTTAGCCGAGGGTTCGGACTATTTTCATAACGCAATACAGTTCAGATAAGAGCGTTAAGGCGGTAAGGTGTGCGCTGCACACCTGCATAATTGGATTTTAATGAGGACTGAAGTCCTCACTACTAACGCCCATTTCTCACCCCGAATTTTCCGGCAATTAGCGCTGATTTAAAAAGCGGCTAGCCATCGACATGGCGTCAGTAATATCTACGTCGCCGTCTCCATCTCCATCTAAAAACGCATTCAAAACGGGATTTCCGCCCTGGGCTGGATTTTGGGCGTTGCCGCCGGTTTGCAGCAAATTGAGTACCAAGGGCACTAAAACAGGGATCATCGCTTGCACTGTCTCGTTATTCAACCCGGTTCTTTGGGCGATATCGGTCACTATTTGCGTCAGTTGACCACCCCCGAACAAACTCTGTACCGCTTGTGCATTGGGATTTGTGCCGCTAAATTGGTTGACAACTTCTTGAGCTTGTGCGTCTCCAGATTGCGATCGCACGTCTTGCAAAGCCGATCGCACGTATCCGCCCAAAACCGACATTGCTAGCTGAGTCGTGCCCGCATCGACGCCCTGGTTGCCGCTCAACTGTTCTACCGCACCCAGAATGTTGCCCAACTGATTGGGGCTTGCTTGTTGGTTGGGATTGTCGATCGCGCTCAAAATTTGGTCAAAGAGTCCCATAATTTTCGCTCCTAGCTGTAATTGCTCCACTCTAGATTAACCGATCGCCCATTACCAATTGCCAATTACCTTTTTCCCCATTACCAATTACCTTTTTCCCCATTACCAACTCCCATAATATATTCTAATGTTCGATCGGCAGGGCGATCGCAAATTCCGTCCCCATTCCCACCTCAGACCAACAATTAATCGTCCCCCCGTGTTTCTTGACGATAATATCGCGGCCGATTGCCAATCCCAAACCAGTACCTACACCTCTCGGTTTAGTCGTAAAGAACGTTTCAAACATTTTTTCTAGACTTGCCGCAGGTATTCCCGTACCGTTATCAGAAATTCGCACCACCACTGAGTCGTCGTCCAAGTATTCTGTAGCGATCGCAATCCTCGGCGAAAAACTCGGTGCTTCCTGTTTAATTAACTCCGAACCCGATTGTTTTCTCGCCTCCTCATAGCTCGCTTTCTCAATTTTTGCTTTCTCTTCCACAGCATCGAGTGCATTGTTCAGAAGGTTGACAAACACCTGGTAAAGCAAACCCATGTAGCCTTCCACGGTCGGAATATCCCCGTAATTTCGCACCACTTCAACGCCCTGTTTGAAGCGGCTGTTGAGAATCAGCAAACTGCTATCTATGCAGGCGTGCAAATCGACCGCATGAGGTGCCGCATCGTCCAGGCGAGAAAAGTCTTTCAAACTTAAGATAATAGCTTTGGCTCTTTCTGCACCCACTTGCATTGAGTCAAATATTTTCATCAAATCTTCTTTGAGAAAGTCAAGGTCTATTGCTTCAGCTTTTTCGTAGACTGCGATCGGTGGATTGGGGATTTGTGTTTCGTAAGTTTTGAGCAAATCCAAAACATCTTCAACGTAATTTCTCGCCGGATCGATATTGGCATAGATAAAATTGATTGGGTTGTTAACTTCGTGAGCAACACCTGCCAACATCCGCCCCAAAGTTGCCATTTTCTCATTTTGAAGTATCTGACTTTCTTGTTCTGATTTCAATTCTTGTAGCAAGTGATTTACTTTCTGAATCAGTTGGTTCAGCGAAGCTGCTAATGCTCCCACTTCATCGCTGCTGGTAACTGGTACTTGCAACTGAAAATTAGATTCTTGGGTGACTCTCTGAGCGATTTTAGTGACAGCGGCGAGGGGTTTGGCGATCGCCCGACTGGTGTAGCTCGCTAGCAGTGCTGCAACTACGATCGACAGTACCATGCTACCAAAAATTATTTGTACCCGCAGCGTCTGGGCTCGCAGCAGGGCTGAGCGCGCTGCATCTTCTTGCAATGCGGCGCGATCGATAATTTCTGCTAAATCATTGACCGCGTTATCTAGTTGCAAGCCTATTTTATCTCTGTTTAAATTCGACAGCAACTTAAGTCTGACATTTTTTTGATCGCGATTTGCTGGCAAATTACTAATTGTTTTATTAACTTTTTCTAACTGGGTAATGTAATTCGACAGCAGCGAATCGTAACTCTTTATAAAATCTTGTAAGCCTTCTACCTGCTCTTGGTCAGTCTGACTTTTAACTTCAGATAGCAACTCTTTCAAACTGTAAATATTGTTTTGTATTTGTTGGTATTTTTGATTAAATATTTCTGGCTGTTCGAGCCAGTAAATCAGCCGCAGTTGGCTGTTTTGCGTCCGCAGTAAAGCCACCTGCAACTTATTTAAAAGCTGACTTTCTCGATCGATGTGTACTTGATTGTTAGTTCTGCGATAGTAATGATTCCCCGCCAGCATCCCGACAGTCGTTCCCCCAATCGCAACACAAAGAGCCAGTGCGTAGCCGCCGCAGATTTTGTCGCTAATACTGAGGTTGCCGAAGTAACGGGCTATTTGACTCAAATAATTTGGCTTTGGTGGCTGACTCTCTTCGACGTTATCCTCGCAAGAGGTAGGGAGTTCTTGTGAAGGCTGATTTAGATGTTTGAGCTGCATAGATGCGAACCTGTGAATAATTCACGCACTGACAATTCAGTTTAACTTAACTCGCGGATGATTAGAGAGTACCGCATCGATCGTTAATCTAATAATTTTTGTTAATCGGGACGCTCTTAAGCTGCCGTATCAACTGGGTTTCTCCTTTCCGCGCTCGCGAGCTTCCCGGATGTATTTATACCATTTTTGATTTGAGATTTTAGATGAAAATGACTTATTCCGTAAGGGTTTGAAGCACGGCGACCGACCGTTGCATTCTTTTGGCAAACTGGTATTGTGTTAAGAAACCGGGTTTCTACTTACTTAATAAAATATTTAGTTTTATGAATAAAAATTGTCGGCGCGCGATCGCATAAATCACCGAATAAATAATTAGGTGTAAATAGACCGGCAAAGGCTTTCGGGCGGGTGAGTGCAGCTATAAACTGTCTGAAGTAGCTACAATTGCAGCCGGAGGGCCGATCCTCTTCGAGGGCTTCGCTAACGCACTTGTCCGTCCAGATCGCACCCTACCGACAAGCAGAATCGGGATTTGCAGGCGTTTGAGTGCGATCGGGCGCTTCAACAGTTCCGACTTCTCGTGAAAATGTAAAAATCAAAGCATAACCCTTTTATTTGCCCCAGCCCTCATGCCTTTGCCGCGCCTGTTAACATTAATTGCCGCTTTCTGCCTCACCCTGGGGTTGATTATTGGGCTGCTGAGTTCCTTAACGGGGCTTTACAGCCAAGTTGCGTGGTATGCTTCACCGCTGCTGGCTAATTTGCTAATTTTGCTGATAATTGTACTTTTAGCAACGCTAATTTTTGCGCTGTTTTATTATTTTAGACTTCTACAACGCCCTCAGAAAGTTAAGGGAAAACGGGCGATTAATCCCAAGGTTCCTGTTGTCAAAAGTGAAGCAGCTTCCGAAAATCTCAAAGCAATCAGGCAGCAAGTCGATCGCATTCAAGACGAAGTAGCACGGCAAGCTTTGCTGTTGAGAGCCCGGGAAATAGAAGCTAGCATGGCCCGCGGCAATGTTCGGATCGTTGTTTTCGGTACCGGTTCTGCGGGCAAAACTTCGGCTGTGAATGCCCTGGTGGGGCGGATGGCGGGACAGGTAGGGGCGCCGATGGGAACTACCGAAGTTGGAGAAACTTACACTCTTTCATTGAAAGGGATCGATCGAGAATTAGCAATTACTGATACCCCAGGCATCTTGGAAGCGGGAGTAGCGGGGACTTATAGAGAGGAATTGGCGCGGCAGTTGGCGGCCCGGGCTGATTTGATCTTATTTGTGTTGGACGGCGATTTGCGCAAATCTGAGTACGAACCGCTGCGGACTTTGGCCGAAATTGGCAAAAGGTCGATCGTGGTTTTTAATAAAGTAGACCTTTATCCCGACAGCGACAGAGACGAAATTCTCGATCGGCTGCGACAGCGAGTTAAAGGTTTAGTATCAGCAATGGATGTAGTCGCCATTAGCGCCAACCCGCAAAAAGTTGTACTAGAAAGCGGGACAATATTTCAGCCAGACCCCGATATGATGCCATTAATTCGGCGAATCGCAGCAATTTTGCGAGCCGAAGGCGAAGACTTAATTGCCGACAACATTTTGCTACAATCTCAGCATTTAGGAGACCAAGCACGCAAGTTAATTGACGCTCAAAGACGGCGCGCCGCTGATAAAGTAGTAGAGCGCTTTCAGTGGATCGGAGCCGGAGTAATTGCCGTAACGCCTTTACCAGTTGTAGATTTGTTAGCGACAGCAGCAGTTAACGCTCAAATGGTAGTAGAAATTGCCAAGATTTACGGCTGCGAATTAAATATCGATCGCGCGAAAGAATTGGCATTGTCTCTCGCCAAAACCCTAGCCAGCTTGGGAATAGTTGAAGGAGTAATTCAAGTAGTGTCGAGGGCGCTGCAATTAAGTGTAGCCGGATTTGTACTTGGCAAAGCAATTCAAGCAGTCAGCGCCGCTTATTTAACCAGAATTGCCGGGAAAAGTTTTATTGAATATTTTCGCCACGATCAAGATTGGGGCGACGGCGGCATCGCCGAAGTCGTGCAGAGGCAGTTTCAGTTAAATCGGAAAGACGAGTTTGTCAAAGCATTTGTCAAAGATGCGATCGCCCGCGTTGTCGAGCCTCTGAACATTTATCAGCAAGAAGAATCGGAACCCGAATTAGAAATGGCAGCAGAAGTGGAACCAGAACCATTGTATCAGCACCCGGGCGACGATTGGGAAACCCACAGCAACAAGCGCAACGATGAATGGTAATATTATGTCCCCTCAATGACAGTAATAAAAAACGGTTCGGTTCGTAGTGAGGACTTTAGTCCGCATCCGGTTCGTAGTGAGGACTTTAGTCCGCATCCGGTTCGTAGTAAGGACTTTAGTCCGCATCCGGTTCGTATAAGGACTTTAGTCCGCATCCGGTTCGTAGTGAGGACTTTAGTCCGCATCCGGTTCCTAGTGAGGACTTTAGTCCGCATCCGGTTCCTAGTAAGGACTTTAGTCCGCATCCGGTTCGTAGTGAGGACTTTAGTCCGCATCAACTACGCTTGACTTGCATTCCGAACGCTCAAACCCATCTTATTGTGGTCATTCTCTTCGGATATGTGAAGTCAGACAGGAGTTTTAGCCCCTGTCTGACTACTAATTTGAGAGCTGGAAACAGCCTTATTTGAAATTATATCATGTCCGGTCGATTGACCGCGCTCCGATTCGTTTGTAGTGAGGACTTTAGTCCTTGCAATTGAAGGACTAAAGTCCTCACTACGAACCTTTTTTATTATGGTAATCGACCGGAAATGAAATTAGTCCATCGCATCTGCGGCTCTTTCTGCTGCTCGTTGAGTTCTGTCAATATCTCGATTCACTTTTTAGCGAACATTGTCCGAAGCATCTTCAGCGTTTATTTTGCATTTCGCGCTGCATCATTGATATTTTCTTGGCCGCCGCTGGTATTATATCTCAGCGACTCAGTACCCTCAGCAGCTCTTTCTTTTGCTCCCTCGGTGGCTTCTTTAACAATCCCTTTTGCTCGCTTCAAGCCTTCGCGAGTGTTTTCCTTAAGATTAGCAAAGCCTTGTTTGGTTTTGTCGCCAAACTCATCAGCTTTCTGCTGAGCGGTGCGAACATTGTCATTCACCTTTGCGCCAATTTGATCGAGTTTGTTCGGCGCGTCGTCTGCTACCCGCCGCACATTTTCGCGCACATTGCTACTAGATTTGGTTTCGATTCGGCGCTGGGCTTCCTCTTTGAGAAGCTTAGCTTTTGCTTCAACTCCTGTAGCGGTTGGGTTTCTGGGATCGTCATCGCTGTATTGATTCTGCCCGCCTTTGTATACCGAAGTTACAGCCCCGGTCGGCACTTCTTCTCTAATTTGGTCGGCAGTTTTGCCGACTATCACATCAGAACCCTTGCAGGCCGTGCTCACAAATACTAAAATGCCGACAAGAAAGACTGTTAAAATTTGTACAGCTCGAATTTTTTTCAGAAAAGCAGTTAGTCTGTTCATAAAAATGCTCCTTTCTATTGTGACTTTGTTTTCTTTGGTGATATGCTTAAATGCCTGGTGGTTCTGTAGATGGCGACCATTTCAAACATTAAGCACTCAAACACTTTTTTAAATATACGAAGACAAACAGAAGTTTTTCATCTATCTGAAGTTACATTCCTTAAGTCATACTAGAAGCAATAACAAAAGCTTTAGTTCTAGTCGCGAGAGCAAGAATGAGAGCGGCTAATTGATAGTAAAAAGCCTTTTTTATGAGTGCTGTCCTTGCTCGCGATTCATGTATACATATAGCGAGGTTCGGACAAAACTACTGTAATTAAACTGTTTTGCGCCTTGGAAGCTAAAAAAAACCTTCCGGTCAGGAACCAGAAGGAAGTCGGTGTACGATCTCAAGTACAACAAGGTCTTTAATGGCAATTGTCGCCACACGGGGCGATCGCCCACATCTGTCTAACGGCTGAAAGTATCTGTACAGTTGCTAATCATTTTGAATAGCTGTTTTTAGACTCTTGCAGAATTCGCCGAGCTCCTCTAAACCCTGTTCTGGAGTTCCATTTGCCAAGCGTTTCACACAAGCACTGCCAACAATCGCAGCATCTGCACCCCATTCTTTCACTTGGCGAGCGTGTTCTGGTTTCGAGATACCAAAGCCGACGCCGATGGGTTTGTCGGTGATGCTGCGGATTTCTTGCAACAACTCTTTTGCTCGCGTTTCTAAGCCTTCGCGCACTCCCGTCACCCCCGTCACGCTGACTAAGTAAATAAATCCTTGAGACTGGCGGGCGATCGCTTCTATGCGACTTTTGGGACTTGTGGGAGCAACTAATAAGGTGAGTTCAATGCCTAATTTGTTGGCAGGTTGGATGAGGCTGTCAGCTTCTTCTAAGGGCAAATCCGGTACAACCAATCCCTGAACTCCAGCACTTTTGATTTGCTGCAAAAAGGTTTCGATACCTCGGTACAAAATTGGGTTGTAGTAGGTGAAGAGAATTATGGGCGATCGCAAATTCGGACTCACTTTCGCCACCATTTCCAGTACCGCATCCAGCCGCGTTCCCCGCTGTAGCGCCCTCGTAGCGGCAGCTTGAATCACCGGCCCGTCGGCTAGCGGATCGGAATAAGGTACGCCAAGCTCGATCGCATCTGCACCGCTATCATCCAAAACTTGTAGCGCTTTAGCCGTTGTCTCCAAATCTGGGTCGCCAGCAGTAATAAAAGGGATTAATGCACACTGGTTGCTTTTTCGCAACGTTTCAAAACAATTAGAAATAGTCATTAGTTATTAGTCATCAGTCATTGGTCATCAGTCATTGTTCATCAGTCATTGGTCATTATATAATGTCCGAGCGATCGCAATAAAATAGGATCGAGCGTGAGGACTTCAGTCCTCATAAAAGTCTGAGGACTGAAGTCCGAACGATCGAACCGATCGCGCTTATTTTCTGGGACGCCATATCAGCCATCACTCATCAGTCCCCAGCCATTAGAAAGAGAGTTTATTGCTAATGACTATTGACTGTTGACTAATGACTGTTGACTAATGACTATTGACTAACTATCTTTTTCCTGCTCAATTTCGGCTTGAAGTTTTGCTAACTCTTCAGGAGTGAGTTCATCGAGCTGCTTCTGCAAGACAGCATCTTTGTACTCTTTCAGTTGCTGACTGTAGGTCATACCTTGAGTCAGGGCTCGAAACAAATAAGTCACCAGCCAGCCAACCAAGCCGACAACCAAAAACAACTGACTCCAAATCCCAGCATTCATGCTGTCGAGTCCGGCGAATTGCAGCACCAAGTAGGCCAACCCACCCGCTACAAAAAAGCCGAGACTGATTCCAATTACGTCAATACGTCGCATTTAGGCTTCTATCTGCCGCCGTTTGGGGCGAAAATTCAAAAAAGGAGCTAGGAGAAACATACCGGGGAAAAAGAAGAACATCAAGAAGTACATGAAGCCGCGCTCAAAAGAGGTAGCCACGTACCAGCGACTGTTCAGGTAAGCGTAGGTGGCCACCGGTACTACCAGGAGGTAGGCTCCGGCCAACACGGCGTAAAGCAGCAAGGTAATATACATAGATTTGCTTTAATGGAATAATAACAGGGTAAGTCGGTTGACACGCTCAGCTAGCTGGTTAACTATTGTACCGCTTGGGGAGATCCAGCGCGACTTTTGAGAATTTTTCAATTAGGGGTTGCGTAAATTAGGGTTTTGCGTGTAGAATAAAAGGCTGTTGTTGTCAGTGGCTCAAACCCACAGCAGCAGCTTCACGAAAGGGGGTGTGGCGGAATGGTAGACGCTACGGACTTAAAATCCGTTGACCCGAAACGGTCGTGTGGGTTCAAGTCCCTCCACCCCCATCAAATTTAAGTTGAGAAAGCGCGATCGACCTCTCATTTGGGGTAAAAAGACCGCGATGTCTGTAGGGGCGGGTTAACCGATATCTATGACATAAGTTATGGATCCTGTAAACCCGCCCCGATCGAGACTTCGTGCGCTACGGACAAACAAAAACGAAGCCGCCCCGCGCGATATTACGCAGCAACTGGTAAAGTAATCACAAATTCCGTCCCCTGTCCAATTTGAGAATTCATCTCAATTTTGCCTTGATGCTTGGCAACGATTTGATAGGAAATAGCCAATCCCAATCCAGTGCCTTTGCCGATCGACTTTGTAGTAAAAAACGGGTCAAATATCTGTTGGGCACTGGCTGCGGCAATTCCCGGCCCGTTATCCCGAATCTTGACAGTGACAGCTTTGTCTGCCGCAACTTCCGTGCATATCCAAATCGTTGGTGAAAACGCTTTATCTGCCTTTTTTACCTCCTCCAGCGCATCAATTGCATTGCCGAGTACGTTCATAAATACTTGATTCAGTTGCGCTCCATAGCACTCAACCAGAGGCAAATTAGCGTATTCTTTAATAACTTCGATACCTTGTTTGAGTCGGTGATTGAGAATTACCAGGGTGCTGTCTATTCCTTCGTGAATGTCCGCAGGTTTCATGTAACCGTCGTCTAAACGAGAAAAGTTCCGCATGGATATGACAATTTCGCGAATGCGATCTGCTCCCATTTTCATCGAAGCAAGTGTTTTTGGCAAATCTTCTCTGAGAAATTCGAGTTCAATGTCTTCGATACAGTCTATAATTTCATCTGGTGGGTTTGGATAGTATTTCTGATAGAGAGTTACCAAGTCTGCCAAATCTTGGATGTATTGGTTAGCATGGTCAATGTTGCCGCCGATGAAGTTGACGGGATTGTTGATTTCGTGGGCGATCCCTGCCACCATTTGACCGAGAGACGACATTTTTTCGGTTTGAATTAATTGAGATTGAGTTTGTTTTAGTTCTTGTGTATAGTCGCTAACTCGCTGAATCAATTGATTGAAAGAAGCTGCTAAAACTCCGATTTCGTCTTCGGTTGTGACTGGTACTTGCAGGTTAAAATTCGATTCGCGGGCGACTTGCTGGGCGACGCTAGTGACGCTTTCGAGGGGTTGGGCGATCGCGCGGCTGGTTTTGTCCGCCAGTAACACGGCGATGAGTGCTGAAATTATCATACTCCCCAGAATAATTCGGTTTCGCAAGCCTTCAGCTTCTTCTAATGCTTCTGCCCCTTGCAGTTTTTGAAGTTCTATTTCTGCAATTTGCTCAGTCAAATTTGCAGCAAGTTGATCTAATACGATCGCCTCTTCCCCACTGCTACTCCTCAACATTTGTAACTGTGCGGACTCGATGCGGTTAGCCGGTAAATCCCAAACTTCCGCTTCTTTTAATTGCAGTTTAGTTAGCTGAGCGTAGTAATCAATGACGATGGCATACCTTTGCAATCTAGATTGCAAATTTTTTTCTTGTATTGCTAGCCTGTCGGGATTTTTGATGGCAAAAAGTTGTATTTCGGAAATCAGGCTTTTTGCTTGATTGATTTGCTGGACAAACCGATCGCGTTCGTATTGCAGCCACACCCTGTTTCCCAAAACAGCCGGCAATCTCGCTGCGTGCGATCGGGCTTCAAATACGGTATTTTGCAAATTTTGCAGCAGTTGCTGCTGTTGCCCAGCAACATTTACCTGAATTAAAGCTTGCTTGCGAAAGTAGTCTCCGACTTTCAGTCCCGCACCCGTTCCCAAAATCGCTATACCGATCGCTAAAGCATAGCCGTAGCTAATTTTTTGACCGATCCGCAAATGGTTGAATCGTTCCCTTAGCCAATTTAAATTAATAGATGTAGGCTGTGACAATTTTTTGTTAGCAGAGTGATCTTGCTCTACTTTGCTATCTTGGGGCTGAGTGTCGGTAAATAATAACATTGAAAGTTCCTCCCAAACAAATCAGGAGTAGTTGACATCCTGCACAATTTATTGCAATATCGAGAAACAGCATAAACCTGCATTTCTCAGTTAATCATTTAACTTAGTTAAAAACCGTGAATTTTAGGAGATTACTCCTAAAAAAACGCGATCGGGAGATACGATAGTTTTTCTGGTTTTTAACTTTTGAGTTTTTTGGGCTGACAATCTGTTGCGTACAAAATGTCAAACTAATCTTTCTATTGAATTTGCCAGATCAATTGCTATTTGAGCTGCCAGCCGAGGCGATTTAGCCCATAACGCCTTAATTATCTCTGTTCTCAGACAAAAGTGTTTGTGATCTGTATCAACAATTTATGTGATTGTACGCAACTTTACAAAACTTATACAAAATCAACCAGTATTTTCACTTACTTAGTTAGTTAAGGACACAGAGTTTAACTAGGGTTCTCCCAATTTTTTTGCCAGTTATACGTTTGATTTCAGCGGTTTTGCTAAAATATCGTCGCTGTCAGTAAATCCATAAGCTTGCATTACTTTGCGATCGAGCGCTTCGTGCAGTTTATAAAGTTGGCTGGTTGTTTCTTCAAAAAACTTATTATAAAATTGAGTAATTCCCCACTGTTTTGCTGACATCTGTTGAGTGCGGCACAGTAAAATAGTAAGATCGAAACCCCATCGCATTTCTCATTTCTAAACATTTTCCGTTTTAATACTGTAGCAGGTGCAATTATGGTAAAGTCTCAGTATGAGGGATATTCCGCCGGGAAACAACACACTTTCGCAGTCCGGGAAAACTTCGGAAGTGCCAAAGTGTATGCACAAAATGCACAGTCAGTGCTTAACAAAGCTACTGGATTTATCAGTGCTTACGATTTCACGCTCAATCCTTATCGCGGCTGTCAGTACGGATGCAGCTATTGTTATGCTGCTGCTTTTAGCCCTAATTCACAGATGCGGGAGGATTGGGGAAATTGGGTAATCATCAAGCAAAATGCAGCAGAAATTCTCAAGAAAGAGTTGGAACGCTGGCACAAGAAAAACCCCGAGCGCCCACCGACAATTTATATGAGTAGTGTCACAGATCCGTATCAGCCAATTGAATCTAAAGAACAACTAACTAGGCACTTGCTAGAAGTGATGGTTCCCTATCAGCCGACGCTGGTTATCCAAACTCGCAGTCCTATGATAACTAGAGATGTCGATATTTTACAGCAATTTCAGCGATTGCGAATTAACATGAGCATTCCCACTGGTAGCGAAAAAGTGAGGAAAGATTTTGAACCAAAATCCCCGAGTATTCCTGCGAGACTCAAAGCTATTGCCAAACTGAAATACAGCTTTCCTTACCAAATAAATTGCGAAGTAAAATTTTCTATAACTGTGACACCACTACTCCCTACCTTACCGGAAGATGAAGCTAATTTTATTAGGAAGCTGGAAGTTGTAGATCGGGTGGTGATTCAGGATTTTCATGCCAGCAACGATCGATCGCTAATTGCGTCAACGCGCTCAGAAGCATTAGCTCTTAAACACAAGTACGCTTGGTGGTACAATAGCGAACAGCAGAGTTATCGCAAGTTTAAAAATAAACTCAAGGCGATGCTCCCGGATGTAGAAATTATGGAAGGTAAAGAAGGATTTGGCTATGAATAATCCGCTAGCTAACTGGTGGCGTTCTCAAAAGTTTAACCAAGCCGTCAAGAGTCAAAATAATCGACTTGCCCAAAAACAGTTAAAAGAAATACAAAATTCAGGGGCAAAACTATCGTGGCAGGAGAAACTATTTAAAGAGCGGCTACAGCTTGAAAAATTATTGCAACAAAAAAATGACCGCATCCAAGAAGGCGATCGGCGTTTAGCAGAATTAGAACTGCAAGTGGGCTTCGGAAAAATTGATGCTTTTCCCGGAGATATTGATGAGTTAAACTTCTTGATTCCCGAGCCCAAATTTATTGAAGTTATTTCACAAAGTTTTAAACTTAAAGAATGCGATGCCAGCATGATTCAATGCACAGGAATTTATGAAAAAGTATTTGATAAGTTTGAACAACATTTGGCTGGTTTTATCAAGAATGAGTTTAATAACTTGATCCGCCAAAAAACAAATTTTGATTTTTTACTTCAACAAGCTATTGACGACATACAAAAACTCAAAGAAGGACAAGATCCTCAATACAGTTTTGAGCTAAGTCCTCACATCTATTTAATGAGGTATTTCCTAGATAACGTCTATTGTACATATCTAGCTTGGTTTCTCATTTACAAGGCTGGGTTATTACCAACTAAAGTCAATATCCTTGATATTGCGGCGGGGCCGGGGACAGTTGCCTGCGGACTAGGTTTGTTGCTGCAAAGTATTAACGACTTTTGTTCAGTGCCGCCAATGCACATATCCTATTACTCTTTGGAACAGCAAAAAGCTTTTCAATATCGCGGACTCCAGTTTTGGCGGCAATATATGGAACCCCAGGCGATCAATGCTTACTTTCGGTTTGACACTTCTAGTATCTTTGATGGTGAAAATCAATCTCGAAAAATTCCTCAAAACTTTTTTGATTTTATTGTAATTTCTCACTGTTTTTTTAACGATGAGGATAGCAGAGAAAAATCCCAGCGCATTTATAAGGATATATTTACCAACAGCCTGACCGATTCTGGTTATGTTTTGCTAATTATTCAAGAAAAAAAGTTGCTTATACCCTACAATATTCGTCAAATTGAAAGTTGCGAACAGGAGCTAAGTGTAGTCAAACAATTTGTTGACGATCTGGGGTTAAACTTGGTTTGGTATAAATATTTAAGTGCAACTGGTAGCAGGAAATCCCATCCTAACTTTGCAAAGTTTGCTAGAGAAAATCTGTCGGTTCAGAAATTCATCAGTCCACTTTTCCGCCAGCACTTTAAGTTACATTATGACTTAAATTATAAACTTGATGACTATGTGATATTAGCCAGAAAAGGAAGATTTAAAATGAGTAAGTAAAATAAATCAGCTAGGAATTGCTAAATATTAAATTTAAATGCAAAAAGTGACCCAAAAATTGACTTACAAACCTACAAATAACGTTCAAAATAATTGGCACGGCAGGCTGAATTTAGCCTACGCGAACCGTGACGGCGCAACTCAAATTATTCACAATCAAATGCAAGCGCCCCTGAAGGTGCAGCGTCCGTTTTATCCTGAAGGAAAAGAGGTTTGTCACAGCGTAGTTTTGCACACGGCTGGGGGAGTTGTTGGGGGCGATCGCCTTTCGCTCAATTTCCACCTCCAACCAAACGCCAAAGCCTTAATCACCACCGCCGCCGCTGGTAAAATTTATCGCAGCAGCGGACAGTTAGCACAACAAAATATTGACATTCAAGTAGATGCTGGCGCTAATTTGGAATGGCTGCCGCAGGAAACAATCGTTTTCGACGGCGCAATTTACCGACAAGATTTGCGGGTAGAATTAGCGCCGCAAGCCCGTATTCTGCTGTGGGAGATTACGCGGTTCGGACGCAGTGCTAGGGGCGAAAAGTTCTTGTCGGGAGAATGGCGATCGCACACCGAAATCTGGCAGGAAAACAGCCCTCTGTGGATTGACAGACAATGGCTTAAAGGTGGGAGCCAAATGCTCGAAAGTCCTCACGGATTAGCAGGAAAACCCGTAGTCGCTACCCTCGCTTGGATCGGCGAACCAGTCACAGCGGAGATGGTGGAAAAAGTGCGAGGTTTGCGCTGCGAAGAAACAATTTATCCAGGATCTGTGGCAGTTAATTCTACTGTCGGGGTTACTCGCATTCCCAACGGTTTGCTGTGCCGGTATCGCGGTTCGTCCACCGCTGCCGCCAGAGACTGGTTTGTCGCCATTTGGCAATTGCTGCGCTTGTCTTTTTCAGAACGCCCTTGCTGTTTGCCCAGAGTTTGGATAAAATAGCATTCTCTTTTAGTTTCACCTAGTTTCTGTTTCCGCTGCAACACATCAAATGCAATACCCGCCCCCAGTACCAGACATACAACTTCCGATTGACATTGCTCGTGACAAATATAGCCGGGTTTTGTCAGAAATATGCGATCGGCAAACAGTCGTTTCCGGTTCTTTGCTAAAGTCCAAAAACAAAAGGATAAACCACCTTGACACGAACCGGATATTAACACTATCTTGAATCATGGGAGGTAATTACCGATGATTTGCTGCCGCTCATAGTTGAACTTGAATAAATAATGCGATCGCCCTCACCATAATAAAAATGCAACTCACCCCCCAAGAAAAAGACAAGCTGCTGATTTTCACCGCCGCCCTGCTAGCAGAGCGCCGCAAACAAAGAGGCTTAAAGTTAAACTATCCAGAAGCACTAGCCTACATTTCCGCCGCCATTTTAGAAGGAGCAAGAGATGGCCTCACCGTCGCAGATTTAATGAGTTACGGGACAACTCTTCTGACGCGGGAAGATGTGATGGAAGGCATACCCGAAATGGTGCATGAAGTGCAAGTTGAGGCGACTTTTCCCGACGGAACTAAGTTGGTGACAGTGCACGATCCGATTCGTTAAATATTTAAACGCAGAGACTCGCAGGAGACAGATATGATTCCGGGAGAAATGATTGTTTCAGACGGTGAAATTGAGCTCAATGCCGATCGCCCAACAGTGCGGTTGCTGGTAGCAAATACGGGCGATCGACCCATTCAAGTCGGTTCCCACTATCACTTTTATGAAGCGAACGAAGCCTTAGAATTTGAACGAGAACAAGCAAAAGGAATGCGGTTGGATATCCCCGCAGGTACAGCAGTTAGATTTGAGCCGGGAGATCGAAGGGAAATTCAATTAGTGCCGTTTGTTGGTAGCCGTCAAGTCTACGGCTTTAATGGAAAAGTGAACGGTCATTTGGAAGGTTAAGTATGAAAGCAGAAAATAGTTTGCAAGTGTTGATTGTTGAATTGGAAAATTTTTAACTTAAAACTTATCCAAGTTAAAATAATGCAACTGTAACCTCGCAATCCCAACCAGGATCGCGATCGTCATCCCATGGAAAATCGAAAAGAGAAAATCGTATCACTTCCAGCGCTACCCCTGGAGAGTGACAAAGCAATGTCAAGAAAAATTCTCTGCATAAGTGTATAAGTGCCTTTCTTTTGTTAGTGAAACCTCAGACTTTTGAGTGAGTTAAAATCGGCAGTTTGCGATCGATATTGGTTATCAAAACCGCAAACATATACAGCAAAAGCGCATGATGAATCCAAAATTAGTTGACCAGATCAAACAGATGTTGAAGCAGAGTTTGCTGGAAACATCGAGGCGTGTCTGGAGAACCCCGTTAGATCGGCGCACCAGCATCAAATTATTAGATAACAGCATCGTTTACAAACAGCAGCACGAACCTGTCAACATACCTGCGTTAGCCTCAGTAAATGGAGTACCTTCTCGGTTTTTTACCACAGAAACAACCGTGTCTTTTGACCCGGATTATGTTTGGAAAGTTTCCGTGAATAAACAAATAGAGGCTCTAACTATTTGTACGTCTGGAAACACGCTGCTAAATCACAAGTTGCTGTTAGACCTAGATTTTCGGATTAGCGGTGCGGGCATTCTGGAATGGCCTTATAAACCCCAGCAAATTACCTATCCGTTAATAGTTGCTCCTTGGTCGCATTTGTGGTGCAGTTATTACGATTATGTGATTTTTGTACTGGCTAAACTTTGTCGGATTGAGGAGGCTTTAGGTAAGGAAATTTGGCAAGAAGCCAAAATTTGTTATCCTTTGCGCCATACAGCTTTTGAGTTGGATTTTCTGACAAAACTCGGTATTCCTGAAAGTTCGCTAATCGACACTCGCGCTAGAGATACGGGATATCATGCAGAAAGTGTCGTGTTAGGAAACAATCAAGATTGGTATTTTCCCAGTCCTTACGATATAGAGCTTTTGCGGAACAAATTCTGTCTTAAGGAAAATGTCAAGCCTTACAGAAAATTATATCTTTCTAGAAGCGGGCGGCGCCAGGTTAAAAATGAGGTAGAAGTACGAGAGGTGTTGAAAGAGTTTGATTTTGAAATTTTGGAAGATGTCTCGCGCAGTGTGGATGAACAAATTCGGCTGTTTGCAGAAGCGCAGGTGGTTGTGGGCCCTCACGGCGCTGGTTTTACAAATTTGTTGTGGTGTCAGCCGGGAACGAAAGTATTGGAATGCTTTTATGGAGGGTACACTCCGCCGTTTTTCTATTACATTTCCCAGATATTGGGATTAGAATATTCTCGTATGGTTGATGACAGCGATGATTTGGAAGATTGGAGTTTAATTGGCATGGATATGACGGTGGATGTGGAGGTTTTGAGAAGGGAAATTAAGAAAATGCTGGAATGAATTTACAAATCGACAAATGGGCGATCGCAGAAATATTGTAAATATTTGCTAAGGAATGAGAATTAAATAACTTACAATTTATTGTTCTTGTGGGATGGGCGTCCCGCCCGTCCAGAAAGAACGGGCGGGACGCCCATCCCACAAATATGTGTAAATTATTTACAGGAGCGATCCTAACTCAGATTGAGTAACTCGGCACATAGTACAATTAAAGTTGACCTCAACTGCCAACTAAAAAATTTATTAATATTAGGAGAAAACATGAGTTACAGAATGGATCGCCGCGCTTACGCGGAAACCTTCGGGCCCACAACGGGCGATCGCGTGCGGCTAGCCGATACAGAGTTATTCATTGAAGTTGAGCAAGATTTCACAACCTACGGGGATGAAGTTAAGTTTGGCGGCGGTAAGGTCATTCGCGATGGCATGGGACAGTCGCCTATTTCTAATGCTGACGGTGCTGTTGATACGGTAATTACTAATGCTTTAATATTGGATTGGTGGGGAATTGTTAAAGCCGATGTTGGCATTAAAGATGGCAAGATTTTCAAAATTGGTAAAGCAGGAAATCCTTACATTCAAGATAGGGTAGATATTATTATCGGGCCGGGTACGGAAGTAATTGCTGGTGAGGGAATGATTCTGACGGCGGGGGGAGTTGATACTCACATTCATTTTATTTGCCCGCAACAAATCGAAGTGGCGATCGCCTCTGGAGTCACTACCATGATCGGCGGCGGCACTGGCCCAGCAACGGGTACAAACGCTACAACTTGCACTCCGGGGCCTTGGCATATGTACAGAATGCTGCAAGCAGCCGATGCTTTCCCGGTGAATCTGGGTTTTTTAGGTAAGGGAAATAGCAGTCAACCTCAAGGATTAGTCGAGCAAGTTTTGGCCGGTGCAATGGGTTTGAAACTCCATGAAGATTGGGGAACTACGCCAGCGGCGATCGACAATTGTTTGAGTGTAGCTGACGAGTACGACGTGCAAGTGGCAATTCACACCGACACTCTCAACGAAGCGGGATTTGTGGAAGCTACAATTGCTGCCTTTAAAAATCGCGCTATTCACACTTACCACACAGAAGGTGCTGGCGGCGGACACGCACCGGATATTATTAAAGTCTGCGGGCAAGCTAATGTTTTGCCTTCGTCTACTAACCCGACTCGCCCTTACACTGTCAACACATTGGAAGAACATTTAGATATGTTGATGGTTTGTCACCATTTGGATCGGGGGATTCCTGAGGATGTGGCTTTTGCTGAGTCGAGAATTAGAAGGGAAACTATTGCTGCTGAGGATATTTTGCACGATTTGGGTGCGTTTAGTATGATTTCTTCGGACTCGCAGGCGATGGGAAGGGTTGGAGAGGTGATTATTCGGACTTGGCAAACGGCACATAAAATGAAGGTACAAAGGGGGATTTTGGACGGGCAAGATGCCCGTTCCACAAGTGGTTTGGACGGGCAAGATGCCCGTTCCACAAGAGGGGAAAATGATAATTTTCGGGCGAAGCGGTACATTGCGAAATATACGATTAATCCGGCGATTACTCACGGAATTAGTCGGTATGTGGGTTCGGTGGAGGAGGGTAAGTTGGCGGATTTGTGTTTGTGGCGGCCGGCGTTTTTTGGGGTGAAACCGGAGTTGGTAATTAAGGGTGGGGCGATCGCCTACGGGCAGATGGGAGATGCTAATGCTAGCATTCCGACGCCGCAGCCGGTGCATATGCGGCCGATGTTTGGCAGTTTTGGCGGTGCAATTGGGGCGACTTGTTTGACGTTTGTAAGTCAGGCGGCGCGCGATCGAGATATTGCAGCACAGCTCGGTTTACAAAAGCCAACTGTAGCAGTTTCCGGCACGCGGCAGATTAGTAAAAGAGATATGAAACTGAACGATTATTTGCCGCACATGGAAGTCGATCCAGAAACCTATGAAGTGAGGGCGGATGGGCAATTGTTGACTTGCGAACCGGCAACTGTTTTGCCAATGGCGCAGCGATATTTTCTGTTTTGATATAAGTTCGTAGTGAGGACTTCAGTCCTTTTTCCGCAGGTTTTGAGGCAAGCAGGACTAAAGTCCTTACTACAAACTTATGGTTTTATTGTATGCTGGTTTTGATAGAATATCCTTTAGTTACCTGGAAGTTGGTTGCGATTGCGATCGCAAGTTGTCTTTAAGCAACCCGGTATTGGGCAACGTTACCCAAGGCATCGACGGCACTTTCTCTGACTTGCGCGTTTGAGTCTTCTAGCAAGCGAATTAAGACTGGAATCAAGGCTTCGTTACCGAGTTTTCCCAGGGCGATCGCGCTTACTTGACGAATTTCGGGTTCTGGATGTTCAAGAAGTTTGAGTAAAGCGGGAATTGCCAGATCGGAACCAATTTTGCCTAACGCATATGCTGCACTTTTACGCACATCACAGTTTACATCTTCAATGAGTTTGAGTAAAGCGGGAATTGCCACCTCGGAACCGATTTCGCCTAATGCTTCAGCCACACTTTGACGTACAAAGTTATCTGCATCTTTGCCTGCTACTAGCAGGTGAGGAATAGATGCTTCATTTTTCAGTTTTCCGATGGCTTGAATGGCGCTGCGACGGACTTCTGGGGCGGTGTCTTTGAGGCTTTTTATTATTAATAGGGGTTCCATCGCCATATCTCCCATTTTTCCCAATGCTTCTGCTGCTTTTGCCCTGATAACGGGGCTGGCATCCTCTAACGCAGTGCAAAAGGTGTCTAATATCATCTGATAGTTGGCGGGATCTTGAATCATCCTGTTAGCCTTTGGTTGGGATAGCGCTTAGTTTTCTATCAAATTTTCGTCACGACTTACGCACTCCGCCAAAGAAACCGGGTTTTTACCGAATCTTTAGATAACAACCCGTATCTTCGTAAAAAACCCGGTTTCTGAACCCCCGTGCGTAATTCCTATGGCTAATTCACGTCTTCGGATACGCCTTCAATGAAGGCAACAAGTCCTTTGCCCCAGGGGTTTGATTCGGTGAAGTGTTCGCCAACTTTTAGCGCTGCTTTTTTGCCACCGTTGTAAAGCCGTTTGAGGCTAATTAGGTTTTGCCACTCGATGGGTTTTTGCTCTTTGATTTCCTTAAATTTTACATTAATAATATTGCGTGCTTCTTGTTCGTCTTGCACATCGGTATGCTTTTTTTCTAATGCCTGAATGATTTGCACTACTGCATTGAGTGCGGCTTCAGGGGAGGATTGCTGGGCGGTGACGGTGATATTTTGGGCTTGATTGCCGTGGTTATCTCCGAAGTTGAAAGGGGCGTTGAAGGTTGAATTGGAGAAGTCTTGGGTGGGTTTGTCAGCCATTTGTTTTGTTCTGTTGTGGATTTGCTGGGTGGTTTCGTCAATTTTAGCAAGGAGCTCGTTTGGTTGGGGTGGTTTGGCTGGGTGCGGTGTTAGGGACAACTGACGTATCGGGTAGTTGTAGTATTTGCAGGCGGCTTGGATGGCGAGGATGAGGTGGTGAACTTCTTTGCCGGATTTGGAGGGAATTAAGGTGAGGAGGTGGGAGAGATGGGGGACGACTGCTTTTGTGTGCTGCTTAGCAATTTTCCCTAAGGCATCTGCCACCCTCGATCTCACATATGAGTCTGAATTTTTAAGGAGTTTAAGCAATCCCTCAATTGCTGAATTATCACCGATTTCTCCTAAAGCACCTACCGCATTTCTACGCACAGAATCGTCTGAATGTTCAAGGAGTTTAAGCAATCCCTCAATTGCTGACTTGTCACCGATTTCTCCTAAAGCATCTGCCGCATTTCTACGCACAGAATCGTCTGAATGTTGAAGGAGTTTAAGCAATCCCTCAATTGCCGACTTGTCACCGATTTCTCCTAAAGCACCTACCGCATTTCTACGCACATAAGAGTCTGAATGTTCAAGAAGTTTAAGCAATCCTTCAATTGCTGACTTGTCACCGACTTTTCCTAAAACATATGCCGCGTTCCTACGCATATCAGAGTCTGAATGTTCAAGGAGTTTAAGCAATCCTTCAATTGCTAAATTGTCACCGATTTCTCCTAAGGCATCTGTCGCATTCCTACGCACAGAATCGTCTGAATGTTGAAGGAGTTTAAGCAATCCCTCAATTGCTGCCTTGTCACCGATTTCTCCTAAAACATATGCCGCATTTCTACGCACATCAGAGTCTGAATGCTCAAGGAGTTTAAGCAATCCCTCAATTGCTGACTTGTTACCGACTTTTCCTAAAACATATGCCGCATTCCTACGTACATCAGAGTCTGAATGCTCAAGGAGTTTAAGCAATCCCTCAATTGCTGCCTTGTCACCGATTTCTCCTAAAGCATATGCCGCATTCTTACGAACATAAGAGTCTGAATGTTCAAGAAGTTTAAGCAATCTCTCAATTGCTGAATTGTCACCGATTTTCCCTAAAACATATGCCGCATACAAACGCACATCAGAGTCTGAATCTTCAAAGAGTTTAAGCAATGCCTCGATTGCTGCCTTATCACCGACTTTTGCGACTTTTCCTAAAACATATGCTGCATACCAACGCACATCAGAGTCTGAATGTTCAAGGAATTTAAGCAATTCTTCAATTGCTGAATTGTCACCAAGTTCTCCTAAAGCATATGCCGCATTCTTACGCACATAAGAGTCTGAATATTCAAGGAGTTTAAGCAATCCCTCAATTGCTGACTTGTCACCAATTTTTCCTAAAATATATGCTGCATACCAACGCACATCAGAGTCTGAATGTTCAAAGAGTTTAAGAAATCCCTCAATTGCTGCCGTGTCACCAATTTTTCCTAAAGCATCTGTCGCAGTCTTACGCACATAAGAGTCTGAATGTTCAAGGAGTTTAAGAAATCCCTCAATTGCTGCCGTGTCACCAATTTTTCCTAAAGCACCTACCGAAGTCCTACGCACATCACAGTCTGAATGTTCAAGGAGTTTAAGAAATCCCTCAATTACTGACTTGTCACCGATCGCACCTAACGCATCTGCCGCACTTCTACGCACATTAGAGTTTGAATCTTCAATGAGTTCAAGTAAGTCAGAAATCGCAGCCTCCGAACCGATCGCGCCTAACGCATCTGCCACTCTCCTACGCACATCAGAGTCTGAATGTTCAACGAATTTAAGTAATCCCGGAATCGCCACATCCGATCGCACTTCCCCCAAAAGCTCAACCTTCAACCACCCCGGCACATCCAAGCCATCCACCAACCCAACCGTGCGCTTCTGAAACTGCCGCTGCACCTCCCCCGCCAGCCGCGCCCCCAACATCAAATCCACATCCAAAGCCAGCCGCACCACCCGCACCGCCTGCACCGCGTGCACCTCATCCTCCAACAGCGACAGCATGAACGCCAGAGGCTCCGTCCATTTAAAATAATTCAAATAGAAATGCTGTAACCTTTGATCATCCGTCACATCAGAATGCTTATCATCAAAAAGTTTCTGCAACGCCAGCCCCGCATAATACTCCTGAAATAATTGGTGATGAAACTCAATTTCCTCCGGCTTTGCCGCCACCTGCAACAGATGATGTTTTAGCAGATCTTTTAGCCATTTTCTTGCCTTTATTGGCGCATCCATTACCCCCCGATCGCGCAACCAGCCCTCCAAAATTATCCCAGCCCGATCGCGACGAATCACCAAGCTTTTCGTAGGCTGCTGCAACATCACAAAAGCCAACTGCTGCAACAGATCCGACTTGAAGCGCCGAAAATCCTCCGAAACCGACTGAGCGCCCTTAAACTCGTCATACTGGCGATCGAACTTCTGAAACAATTCGCCCTTACTTTGGGGAATTTCCCCGGTATTTTCAAACACCTCACATATCATCTTCAACAATAACGGCGTTTCTGCAATTTCTCGCAGGCGATCGCGCAATTGTCGCAGCAGCAAATCCCCATGTTGTGGCAAATGTTTGCTCACAAACTCCCGCATTTGTGGTTCCGTTAGCGTGCACATTTCCAGTTGTTTCTCAATCCCCAAAGATCCGCCCAGCGCCAAATCCCGCGTCGTGAAAATCATCGGCGTATCGCGATTGTCGTCGCGAAATAGCTGCAAATCCTGCCGCCGTTGTGACGATGGCATCTCATTCACGCCATCCAGCAACAGCAGCAACTTGCCATCCAGCAGCAAATCATCCACCTCTTCCGGGCTAATTCTGAGTTTTGCTTGGCGAAATTCGGCGCAGATTGCTTGTACGATCGAGCGATCGCTCCTCAACTGCACTAATATCGGAATCGGGCGATCGGCCTCTTTGAGCGCTTCCAGTGCCAATTCCCACCGAAAACGCTGCAAAACCGTCGATTTTCCCGAACCGGGCTTTCCCAGCAGCAGCACATTTCCCTGCTGCACGTATTTGCGGATTCCCGCTAGCACTTGCAGGCGATCGATTTTCGTTTCTGGTTTCTTTTCTGCTGGAAAAGGCGATTTTTCCTGCGGTGAAATTTCCACCCGCACCTCCACCTGTAAATCCGTCAGCGTGTAAAGATGCTGTTTTTCTTGATAAGACTCAACCAGGAATTGCAGATATTTAGGAAAATCAACTGGTGTCGCCATTTGATTATAGATTTTAGAATATCGATTGATTATAGAATTTTTTCTAGATACGAGAGAAACGGTGAAAAATCCGGGGAAAAATCTGATCTTCAACCTGCGGAGGCAGGTTTTGCTCGTGTAGACGCGGTTTCAACCGCCGTCTTATCTTCAACCTGGGGAGGCAGGTTTTGTTCGTGTAGACGCGGTTTCAACCACCGTCTTATATACAATGCCCCATTCCCCATTCCCCATTCCCCATTCCCCATTCCCCATTCCCAATTCCCCATTCCCCATTCCTAACCGTGCAATTCCCCATTAGGCATAATCGTGCCGCGGAATTGAGCGCCCGCTAAATTAGCCGTACTCAAATCAGCCCTAATCAAACTTGTGCGGTGCAAAATAGCATCCCGCACATCAGTTCGAGCCAGATAAGCATCAGTCAAATCTGCCTCACTCAAATTCGCCTGATTAAAATTAGCACGACTCAAATCAGCCCGCACCAAATTAGCACGACTCAAATCAGCCATCACCAAATTAGCATTACTCAACTTAGCATCAGGAAGAAACGCACCGCGCAAATTAGCACCCGCCAAATCAGCATCAATTAACACAGCTCTTTCCAACTTAGCATTTGTCATCACAGCCCAAGAAAAATTTGTTTCTACCAAAGTTGCTTCAGTAAAAAATGTGCCATCTAAAATAGCTTGGTTCAAATTTGCCTGAGTCAAATTTGCTTCCCGCAGAGATGCTTCAGTCAAATTCGCTTGACTGAGATTAGCTTTAGTCAAATCTGCACCCAGCAAATTGACACCGCGCAAATCGGCACCTTGCAAATTGGCACCCCGCAAATTTGCACCCTCAAAAATTCGCTGCTCCTTGCGGAAATTCGCGCCGCGCAAGCAAGCGCCACGAAAATCTGCACCTTGCAAATTGACGCCTCGCATATCTGCATCAGTCAAATTTGCATCGATAAAAACTGCCAAAGAAATGTTAGCTTTGCGAAAATCTACACTTTGCAAACTAGCTCCATGGAAGTCGGCATCAGACAAATTTGCTCCGCTTAAGTTTGCCTGATTTAAGTTAGCACCCGAAAACTTGGCATTAGTTAAATTTGCACGCTGAAGGTTAATTCTGTTCAGGTATGACATCGTTAAGTTGGCACCCCAAAGGTCAGCACTGCTTAAATTGACGCCAATTAAATCTGCACCGCTCAGGTGAACCCCTCTCAGATTCATGCCTTGAAAATCAAGTTCTCCTGATGTATATCGCCTTAATATTTCGCTAGCATTCATGTTGTTTTGTTGTTGATTATTTGTAAACTCTATTTTCTATTGAGAGAGAGAGATGAAAGTTTTTGCGAACCAAATTTTAATCTTGGCATTTAATTAGTTTTATTCACAAATTCTTGAGTCCAAGCGACTGTTTTGTTACCTAACTGCCGCCCGTGAATTTTCACATGAGTCAGAGACTGTGATTTTAAGGTACCCAGTTTTTTGTGAATGTATGTAGCTGTATCCTGTTGGCTTGGGACTTCGGCAGACTCCAGAATGACGTGGAGCCAACCCTCTTTAAATCCCGCTGTGGCAGTAATTCCCTTGGGCTGTAGCAATTGATTGATCAAAATGGCGATCGCCTTTGGTTTGCCTTGTTTTGCCATTTCCACAAGCTGATACTGATTTGGTTTATGGCTAGAGTTTTGCGGCTCTGTTACTGAACTATTTTCAGCAATATTCTCCTCGATTTCAGCAGGAGGACGCCCGCTTTCTTTTGACTCAAATTCGCTCAGCATTTCCCTTAATTTGTCAGTAAATCCCTGAACTTTTGCTACATAATTTCTAAGACTTTTATATTTCCAATACAAACGCTCCTCGGCACTTTCTGTAGAAAATTTTCCGTTCATAGCAGCTTCTAACTCGCTGAATATTTGTTCTATTTGCGCCGTTGCGGAGTTAGCACTTTGACTGACTAAGGCTTTCATTTCCTCTTCCAATCCCAACTTGCGTTTGATGGAATCGGTAATATTGATAGTAACAGGAGCGACTGGTTCTACACTTTCGACAATTGTCGGCATTTCTGAAACTTCGACTGTTTCTACCAATTCCTGTCTCAAATCCGCAGTGGAATTATTGCTGCTGGTTTTTGGTTCTTTGAACTGTATATTTTCTACCGGAGCCGGCACTAAGTAACTCTTCTGGGGATCGTAATGATAGTGAGCCGGAGTAGCTTGAATAATTTGAGTAATATCTCCAGGTTCAAAATATTCGTTGCGCCTGTCAACCGGGACAATATCTTCATAAAAACTGTTGTTTAAATGCGTCTGATCGTAATCTTCGGTAGATGAATCTTCGCTAACCGAATCTTCAGCTATATCGCGTTCTTCCTGTTGCAATTTTGCGTAACAAGGATTCATCGCTTTGATAATCACGCTAGCTGCTTGGTCGCATTCGTCCGTGTTATCGAGTTTGCCCGAAGTTCCGTACAAATTAGATTCGAGTTCGGCCAGGCTACCACAGACATTAAATAGTTGTCGCAGCAGCTTGTCAAGTTCTTGGGTTTTCAGCAGCAGCCAATCGCGCTCGCTAAAAGTGAAATCGTGATAAAGAGTAGAAAAAATCAGGATTTTTGCCCTCAGCGGATTGGTTTGCTGTAAAATTTTTTGTCGGACATCAAACAGATTTCCGGCGTCTCTTTCTAGCGAATCTCCTGCGGGCAGTTGCGAATTGAAGTGGTCATCAAATGCAGGTGCTTCGTGACCGCCAAAATTAGATATGTTTGTTTCTAATTTGGTGAAATCTTGGTACTCGTAAAGCCTGCTCAGTTGGCAGACGATTTGATCTGCCACTAAGGCGTACTCGGTTTTTTTGTTAACCTTGGCAACGATGTTGTTTAAAACTGTTTCAATATCTTCTAACCTGCTGTATTTAGCACAGAGTTCTTCGATCAACTTTCCTACATCTGCGCTGGCGAGTTTTGCCGGATCGTTTTCCCAACTCTCTTTACAAGCAAAAAATATAATTTTTTTAATGCGCGAAAGATTTAGATCTTGTTCAAATTCGCGAACAACTTCATCTAAAATAGATAAAGATTGCATAGTTTTATTCCCCCAAAAATACCCTATTAGTCGATTTGAGATTTGAGATTTGAGATTTGAGATTTGAGATTTGAGATTTACTCTCACATTAAATCCAAGGAACTCGAACAGGAGTGTAAAATCTTAGTATCTCCACGACTTAAGTCGGGGACTTGTACCCGTTTTTGGGCGAGTCAAGAGTCAGCGATAAATAATAAAATCATACCACATTTGAGAAATGCAAGACTTTGATGCGATCGTAATTGGCAGCGGTATTGGCGGCTTAGTGGCGGGTGCGATGCTGGCTCGCTACGGCAAGCGGGTACTCGTCTGCGAGAGCCACACCATAGCGGGCGGGGCTGCTCACAGTTTTTCGCGCCGGGGATTTCACTTTGATTCGGGGCCTTCTTTTTATTGCGGCTTGAGCGATCCGCAGTCGCTGAATCCTTTGCGGCAAGTTTTGAATATTTTGGAGGAATCGATCGCAGCTATTGCCTACGATCCCCTGGGGCATTACCATTTTCCTGAGGGAAGTTTGCCAGTTTATGCTGATGCGAGAAATTACTTAGATGCTGTAGCTAAATTCGCACCGCAAGGCGCCATAGAATTGCAGAGATTTCAACAAAATTTATTGGTTTTGTATGAAGGTTTGCGGGGAATTCCGGCGTTAGCACTGAGATCCGACTGGCAGTTGATACCTGTGTTGCTGTCTCGCTACTCGCCTGCTTTGCTGAAGCTGTTACCGTCATTAGGTGCGATCGCCAGTTCGGCTGGTACATTAATGGATAGAGACGTGCAAGACCCTTGGGTGAGGCGTTTGATCGATTTGGAGTGCTTCTTGCTATCGGGCTTGAAAGCGCACGGAACCGTCGCACCAGAAATCGCTTTTATGATTGGCGAACGATCGCGATCGGCGATCGAGTATCCTGTAGGAGGCAGCGGTGCGATCGTCGATGCCTTAGTTCGAGGCTTGCAGCGCTGGGGTGGAAAGTTGCGATTGGGAACACCCGTCGAGCAAATATTAGTTGAATCCGGCAAAACTACGGGAGTTCGCTTAAAAAACGGCGAAACAATCCGCGGCCCAATAGTTATCTCAAATGCCACTGTTTGGGATACTTATACAAAATTACTGCGGCCTGAAGATTTGCCGGAAAGTTACCGAAAAACTGCCTTATCGATGCCCGCAGTAGAAAGTTTCATGCACCTGCATTTAGGAATTAAAGCCGAAGGACTCGAAGGCTTGACAGGCCACCACGTCGTCGTTCATGACAGCAACATTGACATTACAGCACCCGGAAATACCTGCATGATTTCGATTCCGACTGTGTGGGATACAAGTCTCGCGCCGCCCGGACATCACGCGATTCACGCCTATACATTGGAACCTTACGCAGGTTGGGAGTACGGCGACAGTTATCAGGAAAGAAAACAAGGGCGATCGCAATCTTTGTTCAAAGCTTTAGAAAGAATTATACCGGATTTGCGATCGCGAACAGTCTTGGAGTCGATCGGTACACCGCTAACCCACGCCCGATTTTTGCACCGCTATCAAGGAACCTACGGGCCTGCAATCGCCGCCGGGAAAGGCACATTTCCCGGGCCGCAAACCCCAGTCAAAGGCTTGTATCGGGTGGGAGACAGCACCATGCCCGGAATCGGCATTCCCGCCGTCGCAGCATCGGGTATTTTGTGCGCGAATACCCTAGTAAATTCCGATGTGACAGCACAATTCTTGTAAAGCCAGCGGCCACAGGTTCGTAGTAAGGACTTTAGTCCTCTTCAAAATTTAGAAAGGACTAAAGTCCTCACTACGAACAGTTTATCCACCAGGTTCGTAGTGAGGACTTTAGTCCTCTGATAATTTAGAAAAGGACTAAAGTCCTCACTACGAACAGTTTATCCACCAGCGGCAAAAGTGCCCATAATTGCGATCGACAAAGCCAAACCGGGCAACAACAGCAATCCCAACATCAAAGCATCGTGTCCGCTCATAACTTTCTCCAGATACTGACGTTGGATAGCTTATCATACACACCCAGATTTCGCCACCGCCTTAAGAATTAAAACCGACAGATTGATGCCGGAGTCACCGGGCAAATCTTATTCACAATCGAATTTCCGCGCAAGTCAAGCGTCGTTAACTTTTGCAAAGATTGCAGTGCGCTGATATCAGAAACTTGATTGTTGTACAAATCGAGCACAAACAAATTATTCAAAGCTTGCAGCGCGCTGATATCGGCAATCGAATTATTGAACAAATAAAGTTGAGTCAAATTAGTTAAGGATTTCAGCGGAGAAATGTCTGAAATTTGATTGTTGCCGAGGTTCAGTTCAACTAAGTTAGTTAGGTCGGTCAAAGGACTAATATCCGATATTTTATTTTCAAATAAAACCAGTTTATTTAAGTTAGTCAAAGCTTTCAGCGGAGTCAATTCAGATATTTGATTCTCGAATAGAAACAGCGTACTGAGATTTTTCAAAGCAGCCAGGGGACTGATATCCGATATTTGGTTTTTGTAAATATAGAGTGTCTGAAGTTCAGTTAAATTTGCCAAAAAAGCAACATCTGTAATTTGATTTTTGTATAAAATTAGCGCCTTTAAATTAGTTAAATGTTTAACGGGACTGATGTCAGAAACTTTGTTATCAAACAAGACAAGCTCGATAAGATTAGTGAGAGACGCCAGGGGACTGATGTCTGATATTTGATTGGTATCGAGAACGAGTCTAGTCAGATTTGTGAGAGATGAAAGCGGGCTGATATCTGATATTTGATTGACATCTATCACCAGAGTTTTCAGCTTGGTTAAAGATTTCAGGGGAGCGAGGTTAGATATTTGATTGCTACTAAGATTTAGATTGGTAAGTTGAGTGAAAGATGACAGGGGACTGATATCGGTAAGTTGAGTAAGTTTAAGGTTGAGTTCTGTTATACTAGAAAGCAGTTCGTTGGCTCGATCGCACTCAGTCGTCTCTGATAGTTGCAACAGTATTTCTACGGTATGTTTCGCGCCGGGAGAGAGATTATCTTTGTGCTTGCACCAATCGGGAAAATTATTATAAGTTGTTGTCATGGGTTTTAGCTGTTAGATTTCAGTCTTTAAGGTACGTAGTTGCGCTTCAGCGCTCTTTCTTTATTTATATATAAAAGAGCGCTTGCATCGCAACTACGTACCTGCACGTGTAAATCTTAAAGGGAGCATCTCAGTTTTGCATTTACAGTGATGCCCCGCTCAAAAAAGGAACGCACGTGCGGACTTCAGTCCGTTCTTTAAAAAATGATTCTTGCAAATTATGTCTAATTTGTGAATCGGATTTTGAGAAATTTTAGCAAAAATTGTGTAAAGTAATCGTAACAACATCTTTTATTGCATTCATTTACAGGAGCCAAGAGCCGACTATGACGCCAGAACTAATTTTTGATGTAGGTAATGTGTTCGTTTTGCCTTTCTGGGCAATTATGATTTTATTGCCCAACTGGGGAATCACCAGAAAAGTGATGAATTCCTTCATTCCGTTTGCCGTGCTCGCTGTCTTGTACATATATTTGTTTGGTAGCAGTCTGACTCCAGAAAATGCGGCGGCTTTGTCCAATCCTAAGTTGGCAGATATTGCTAAGTTTCTGGGGGAGGAAACGGCGGCTGCTACGGGATGGATTCATTTTTTAGTGATGGATTTGTTTGTGGGACGCTGGATTTATTTGGAAGGACAAAGGACGGGTGTTTGGACTGTTCATTCTTTGGCTTTGTGTTTGTTTGCTGGGCCGATGGGATTGCTTTCTCATATTTTAACTGCTTGGATTACTGAAAAGTTTTTCCCGAGTTCTGAGGTGGTGGAAACTGTTACTCCTTCGGTTTAAGGAGAGGGTTTTCAATACTTTGGATGTTAATCATCCATTTGTTGATGCAGGTGTTAGTAGTGAGGATTTAAGTTGAGATTTATGGATGCGGACTGATGCGGACTGAAGTCCTCACTACGAACCTGAGAGAATTTTAAGATGTGGCTAGGGGCAGCACTAAGCGGGCGACTATTAAGTTATTTTCTAAAAGTTCTAAGGAAAAGTCTCCCCCCATTAAGCGTACCGCCCGCTGACAAATTAAGAGATTTTGGCCGATCGACCTACTGGACGTAACAGCCAATATATCGCCGTGGAAACCGCCGTTGAAGCCGGCAAGTAACTGTCGATCGCACTCGCCGCTATCAATCACAGATAATTCTAGCCAATCTTCCCCCAAAAGCACAGAGCGAATCTCAACCTTATCGCCAACTTTAGAGCGCCTGCAAGCCATCGCCAGCAATTCGCACAGGATCAAATCCAGCTTGATGCCGTCCCCGCGAACTCCCAAAGTCTGACCCGCAGGCAGCGACACAGCGGTCTCTCTGTTCACTTCCAGCAGGATTCCCGACTGTTTGACCAGGGGGGCCGTGCGATCGAGCGATCGCCTCAACCAAGCGGTCACAGGCACCGCATCTTGCCCAAATTGCGGCCGCCACTGTTCCTGTTTCAGCACCAAATGAATTGACCCCAAAGCATTGCCAATTTGCCGCAAAACCTGTTGGTAGCGCAAGGTTTTCAGAGCATCCTTTTGTTCCTTCGCCGACTGCAAAATCGACTGGCTCAACTCTCCCAACTCCTTGACGCCCGCTGCTACAGTCCGGTAAAAATCCTCGAAACGGCGCTGCTTGTACCAGTTGAGCATCTCCAGATCCAATCGCTGCGACTCCTGGGCCGATTGCACCGTCAAATACCTCCGCCACCAAGCCAACTGAGACGCCATCGAACTCAGTAAATTCACGGATAACTCCGACCACTGGCGGCCCGGAGCGTCTGCCACCACCACAATGCCCAGGGGAGCGTGCTCTGGAGCTGTCCGCAGCGCCACTGTCATAATTTCGCCAATTCCCGGACTTCGCAGCCACCGCTTCGTCGCTAGTGGCACTTGGCTCATGCTCTGTTGCAGCACGGATCCGGAGGCCAGGGTTTGTTGGATCAAAGCGTCTGTTTGGACAGGAATCAGCGCCTCGGGATTCAGGGCAAATACGGGATTGGCAGCTACCGCGGCCGAGATTGAAGCTGCCTCGTGGCCGGGATTCCAAGTAATTACTGCTACTAAAGGACAGGCAATTGTCTGGGAAACGTGTTCGGCAAAGTGACGATCGAGCTTTTGTAGCGGCAACTCTGGAAACATCTGCGGCGAAACAACAGATTTCTGCTGTGGAGATTGCGGCTCGCCCGAATGCTGCAACAGCGCTAAACCCGATTTGATCGATCGCTCAAATTCCTGATATTTGTCAATTTCCGAACTCTGCTGCCAGGAGTGCAGGATCAATCCTAACTGCTGGCTGACTACTCGAACTAATTCTCGCTCCGATCGCCTCCAAGTGCGAGTTGCGCTGTGCCCGACAACCAGCAAACCCTCGATCGATTTTCGATGTTCGATTTTTGATTTGCGATGGGGGTTTTCTCCCTCGGAGTGTTTTGAGCGAGTGCTCGATGCCAAAAGCGATCGTACCCCCGCTTCCGCCAGCACTTCCCGCCAAGCGCCCAACCGCCCGTCTTCCTCCCAATTTTCGATCGCCACAGGTTCCCCGCTTTCTTGCAACAGCCCCACGTCAGCCCCATCGAGGGCGTTGAGCGGCGACGGTACTTGTCTGCGGTTGCGGGGAAGATTTTGGGAGACAATTTCAAAGCGATTTTGTTCTTCCCTGTACAGCAACAGCAAAAAGTATTCGCACTTGAGCCGAGAGCACAACTGTTCGGCCGTATTTTTCAAAGTCGCCTCCCAGTCAGCATCGCTGTAGATGGCGCGAGCTATTCCCGCAGTTAAATCTCGATCGAGCTGCGTTTGCTCAATCCTCTCCTCCATTTCCGACAGAGGAGCCGTCAGAGCCACCAACTGCGCCGCACCCCGCAGGTAATGTTTTTCATTGTCTTGCCAAATCCGGGGCTCGCCAGCTTCCACTGCCAAAAATCCCAACAATTCCCCTTCCAAAACAATCGGCGACGCCAACAGAGAGCGAGCGCGGATTTGCTGCATCAACCGCCCCGTCAGATCAGTTTTCAAAGAACTGTGAGATTCACCGATCCAAACAATTTCTTCCCTAGCCAAAGCCTGATAAAATTCTCCCAAATCTTGCACGGTGATGCCCGAAGCCGGTCGGATCGTGCCCAAACCTGGAGCAATTTGCCGATTGCTAACTCGGCGCCAAAAATAGCGCCGCTCTTGCTCGAACCAATAAACATTAGTGCGCGTCGGCTCAATAAATTCATGGGCTTGTTCGACTACCGCCTGCAAATATTGGTCGAGCGATCGCAATTCCCGCAACTGCGAAATCAGCGCTAACAGAGACTCATCCGGGCGTTTTACCTGTTGTCGCTGCCAATCTTTTTCTATTTGATAAAGAGCAGTTGCCAGCGCTCCAAATACGATCGCCAACTGCGTTTTTTCCGCTGCATTTGGCGCAGAACCCCACACGTCTGTCCCCAGCAAAATTACGCCGTAGCAGCGGTCTTTGTAGCGCAGCGGAAACAGAGTCGTGCCTTGAATATTGTAAGTCTGAGCCACTTTGCGCCATTCTCCCGCTCTGTTTTCCGATCGCAAATCCGGGACTCCCACGGGCCGGAGCTGAATCACCACTTGT
Organism: Oscillatoriales cyanobacterium; assembly: GCA_004293365.1. Lineage (GTDB taxonomy): Bacteria > Cyanobacteriota > Cyanobacteriia > Cyanobacteriales > Microcoleaceae > Microcoleus. Next base: position 66,181 of record RDYN01000052.1, read on the forward strand.
TCCAGCAAATCCCCCGGAGTCAGGGCAAACCGCTGTTTGAGAAAAGACAAGTCGCCATTGGGAGTCAAGCCGCCTTTCCCTAACAATCGGTGCGCCTGTCGATCGTACAACCCGATCCAAATCAACCGCCAGTCAAATTCCGCTTGCAAGTAACCGAGTGCCGTCTCCAGCAGCACTTCCACATTCTCCTCTTCTCGGAGAGTCTGGAGCACGCGCTCCAGCCCCGCGATTTGTTCGTCTAAATCCTTCGCTCTTTGCTCCTGCCCCATGTCCCAAATTCCCCGCACCTTTGTCCAATTTCCAATTACCTAGTTAAAATTTAAAAAAATTAAAATCACCAAAAATCAACCTATAATATGGTCGTCTCAATTATGCTTCAATCTAAAATGTCGATCCGGTCGATCGCCGTAAAAGTAAAAATCTCACCTTCCCAGCCTCCTCCTGAATATTTTTATAGAGCCAGCCCAAAAACGGATACTTGCTTTCCCACTTATGTCGTCAAGATCCCAAAATTTTCGACTCCTGTTCAATCTCCCAGATTCATCTGCCCTTGTAAATCTAAAATCTAAAATCTAGAATCTAAAATCTACAGGCTTTCTCAATTGTCAATTGCCCCAGGACAAGTCATTGGATATTTATCAATTAGGTGTGCGCCCGCTGTTGTTTTCGGTATTGAAAACCGATGCCGAATGGCTGCACAACCGCACTCTTCAACTTCTAGAAATAGCAGCCCGAACCCAGTCTAATCCTGCCACCAGTCAAATGCTCTGGCGATTGCAGAAATCTTTGGGAGTCCAAGATTCTCGCCTCGAACAATCGAAGTGGGGACTGAGCTTTAAAAATCCTGTCGGCTTAGCGGCAGGATTTGATAAAAATGGCGTAGCTGCGGACATTTGGGCAAATTTTGGCTTTGGCTTTGCCGAACTCGGTACAGTCACCTCCCAAGCCCAGCCGGGAAACCCCCAGCCTCGGTTGTTTCGCTTAGAGGCTGACAGTGCAGCCCTCAACCGCATGGGATTTAACAATCAAGGAGCTGCGGCAATGGCAGCCCGGTTTGAGGCTTCCCAGAAACAGTTAAAATTAGACGCCTCGCGCCCCATGCCTGAGTCTCCTTTTCCCTTGGGCATCAATCTCGGTAAATCTAAGGTAACACCGTTAGAGCTGGCAGCAGCCGATTATTTGGAGAGTTTTAAGCTGCTCAAAGATTGGGGCGACTATTTTGTAGTCAATGTTTCCTCTCCCAATACGCCTGGATTGCGATCGCTCCAAGATGCCGCAGGGCTCAGCACAATTTTGGAAACTTTGCAACAAGAAAATCGGGGAATCAAGCCAATTTTAGTCAAGATTGCGCCGGATTTGGAACCAGAGGCGATCGCATCCATCCTCGACTTAGCAAAAACCTACCAACTAGCAGGAATTATCGCCACAAATACCACCATCCGCCGCGACGGATTGAAAACCCAAATCTTGCCAGAAACAGGCAAACCCATCGCCGAAGAAGCGGGCGGAATTAGCGGAATGCCAGTGCAAGTGCGATCGACAGAAGTAATCAGATTTATCTGGCAATATACCAAAGGCGAATTACCAATAATTGGAGTAGGCGGCATTTTCACCGCCGAAGATGCTTGGGAAAAAATTGCCGCCGGTGCGAGTTTAATTCAAGTTTATACCGGTTGGGTTTACGAAGGGCCTTGGATGGTGCGGCGAATTTTGGCAGGTTTGCTAAAAAAGTTAGAAGAAAAAGGATTTAATTCGATTTCCGAAGCTGTTGGTTCGGAAAATATTAAGTAGTGCCAAGAGAGAGGACTAAAGTCCTCACTACAAACGGAGCAGTTTTTCAATCTCATCGCAGGCCACAAAAACACCATTTTGTGCCCCGACAATCCGCCCCAATTCTGCCGCTTTTTCTGCGTATCCAGGATTGTCAAACAACTCGCTCAACTCTCGCGCCGCCCGCAAAGCTGTATAACTTTTGCGCGCCACAGTTCGCGACGTTCCCAAGCGTTCCACTCGCGCTGCATTGTCCGGTTGATCGTGACTGTACGGCATTACCAGAGTTGGGCGACCGGCCCGCAGTGCTTGAGCTGTCGTACCAATCCCTCCTTGATGGACGATCGCCCCAGCGCGAGAAAAAATATGAGAATATGGAACATAGCTAACAGCCAGAATACCTTCTGAAAGGTTTTCCGGAGGCGCATTTTTACCAATCAACAAAACAGCCCGACGATTTAACAGCTTAGCCGCTTGAATACTTTCCTGATAAAAGTTACCCGGAGCCATCACTGCGGCCGAACCGAGAGTAAAAATAATTGGCGGTTCCCCTGCATCCAAAAATTGCTTGAGTTTTGGTTCTAGTTCCGTTTCACCGTCACTTCCGTCGTAAAAAGTGGAGCCTGCAACAACTGTATTGGGCGGCCAATCCGGTTGCGGTTTTGCCAAAACAGAAGGAAACAGGGCAAGTACGAGATAGGGTGAAAACTTGTCATCAATAAAGGGATTGCCTTTTAAAGGGCGCAATCCAAGTTCCTGTCGGAATTGATGCACCGGTTCCGCCCAAGACTTGCTGACCAATTTGGCAAAGTTAATAACTGCTTGATTGGCGATCGATCCAAACCCCCGCAGTTTAGCTAGAATTGGAAATATAGGCAATACCGACGGATCGCAAACAGAGAAAAACGAGATCGGCGCCATCGCACTTGACGCCCATCGAATCCCCAATTTTTCTGCAACTAATCGAGCCGCCAAAACACCTTCGCCTGCAAAAATCAAATCAGCATCTTTCGCGCAATTCATCAAGTCCGCATAAGTTTCGCGCAAACTCGGACAAACCCACTTTCGCACGATATATTCCGAGCCTGTTTGTAAATCCATCATCCGCGCCATCTCTTGAGGATCGTCGAGAGCGCTATTGTCAGGCCGCATCCGCTGAAACTCGAATCCCAAGGCTGCTATTTTGGTTTGATATTCCTTGTGGGTTGCAAACACGACATCTTGACCGCGTTTTTGCAATTCCAGGGCGATCGCAATTTTAGGATGGAGGTCGCCCAAAGAACCAATTGTAGTGAAAACAATTCGACTCACTCTCAAAACCTCTCGATCGGCATAACCTCTAGGATAACACCGAGAGGCCTATCGACAGGGCTTACAGGCCATCGATTTGAGAACCGCAGATTGGGGTAAATTTCGCCAATCTAGCACGATCCGCTACAGTTTTCGCGATTTTTTTCCAGTCCTGAAAGCGCTTTGGGAAGTGCGCGCCACCCGTCCGAAACCGACTTTTTTGGAACCTAATCAAAGAATAAAATAAAATTTAGGAGCGCTCTATTTAATATTAGAGTTCTTAAAAAGAGGACTAAAGTCCTCACTACAAACGTTTTTTTTTAGATAAGCGAAAATCATGTAAGTCCAAGAGTTGTGAGTTGGGACTTAAACAAAATAGCCAACGGAAATCACAACTCATAACTCGCCAGTTGTGGTAGCCCTACATAACTTACTTGCGTTTATAAAGTTCCGAGAGCTTCCAATTTATGCTCACCATCAAGAAATTTTCTAGAGCCTTAAAATATTCTTGGGTGCTATTTTCAATAATTTGAGATACCGTTTCAGACTTAACCTTTGCCGAGAATTCGTCAGCGGTTTCTGCTGCTTTTTCCGATTGGGATTGTGCAGAAAAATTCTCAAGGCTGACTTGTGGCTGCTGATTTTGTTCTTCGGTCATTTCTGAGTCACCTCCTTGAGTGATTGCATACATAACCCTTACTACAAATCCAATTTATGTGTATCCGGGATTTGGAAATTAAATTTTTCTCTACCCGACAATCGCATTAACAACTGACTTCAAACTTTTAAGTTCATTTGTGAGTTATCTTCAAAAGCACTTATGCACATTCCATCAGAAACCCAATTCTTTGGCGTAAAATCCTATTGAATTCAAAATTAGCCCTACTGCGGGTGATGCACATCACTGAATTGTTATATTTACGTAACAGTAATATTTCCGGAATTATGATATTGTTAAAGCTTAACAATTAATTTGACTGCGATCGCTCTCAAGCTGAAAGCAAGGGTCTGGAAAATATTAAGAAACTGAAGGTGTAGAGCCGATGGCGATTTATGTTGATACTGCAATTGTAGCGGAAGCCAAACGGGCGAGCAAGTTCGGGTGGATAGCGGGAATTACTACTAATCCGACACTTTTGGCAAAAAGCGAGCTATCTCCTAAGGAGACACTCAAACAACTGGCACAACTGATTCCTGGAGAAGTGTACTATCAGCTAACAGCATCTGATTTTGATGGCATGGTAGTAGAAGGAAAGGCAGCTTTTGGATTAATTGGACAACAGACAGTTTTGAAAGTTCCAGCAACGGCGGCGGGCTTCCAAGCAGTAGCCCATTTGTCGCCGGAAATTCCTTGTGCAGTGACGGCTATTTACAGTGCAGCCCAGGCCGTTGTTGCCGCAGAAGCCTGCGCTAAATATGCGATCGCCTACGTGAATCGCGCCACCAGACTCCTCGGAGACGGTTTTGCTTTAGTGCGGGATATGGCAAATGTTTTGCAGAGAACGAATACAGAGATTTTGGCAGCCAGCATTAAATCGCCGGAAGAAGCGGTAAAGACTTTATTAGCCGGCGCTCATCATTTGACATTACCTTTGGACGTATTGCAAGCAATGGCCGTTCACGAATTGTCCCAGCAAACAGTAGATGAATTTGCCAAAAACGGGCGAGGAATTTTCGGATAATACCAAATCCCTTTGCAAAATCTCTTGATTATTTTGTAATTGGTAATTGGTAATTGGTCATTGGTAATTGTTAATTGTTAATTGTTAATTGTTAATTGTTAATTCTGTCAACAGTCAACAGTCAACAGTCAACAGTCAACCGATTATGGCATTCGCCAAATCTTAATCGTGCGATCGGGACTGCCGCTCATCAAAGTCTTGCTATCTCTAGAAATAGCCACAGAATTCACAAACTGGCCGTGACCAGAAAGAGTGTTTCTTTCTTTTCCCGTCTTCAAATCCCACACTATAATATCTCCGCCCCCGCTGATCAAACTGCGACTGTCGGGACTAAAGGCGATCGTCCTCACCCAGTTGGAATGGCCCTTAAAAGTGCGAGTGCGCCTCCCGTCTTGCACGTTCGACAAACGGATTGTATTGTCGCTGCTAGCACTAGCCACAACTCGCCCGTTCGGGCTAAAAGCCACAGCATTAACCGCGCCCCCGTGGCCGGTGATAATTCTTCTGACTTCTCCGGCGTCAAGATTCCACAAACGCACAGTCTTGTCCTCACTGCCGCTAGCCAGAGTTTGACCGTCTCGCGAGAGAGCGATCGCGTTTACTGCTCCAGTGTGGCCGGTCAAAGTCAGCAACCTGCTGCCGGTTCTGACATTCCACAAGCGAACAGTTTTGTCATCGCTGCCGCTAGCCAGATTTTGACCGTCGCTGCTAAAGGCGATCGCGTTGACGGGGGCTTTGTGAGCGGGAATTGTCCGCATCCGCCGCCCCGTCTTCAAATCCCACAAAATCACATTATTGTCGCCGCCGCCGCTGGCCAAAATCGAGTTGTCCGGGCTCACCGCCAGCGTGTTGACCGATTTTTTAGAATGCACCGGATTCAGAGTCCGCACCAGGCGTCCCGTCCTCACATTCCAAATTCTAATCGTCCCAAAGCTGGCGCTGACCAAAGTTTGACCGTCCGGCGACAGGGCGATCGCATTTACACTTCCGACATTATCCAAACTTCTTTGCAAAAACTGACTGCTAGGCAAACTAGAAAGCAGCCACACCGGATTTGCCGGAAACAACCCGTAACGCAGCGAACCGTAAATTTGAGACGCGCCAATACCCAGCATCAAAACAGCAGCGCCCGCCAGCAACTTCTTTTTCCAATCTAAAACCTCTTGCTCCGGCTTGTTCAAGCCAGCAGAATTCAGAGGTCTGAGGCGGTTGACGGAAGTCTGCTTCGTCGCCCCAGACGCCCCGGAAGTTCCGCCACGAATTTTAGTTTGCCCCGTCGTCGATGGCAACTGAGTTGGCAACTGAGTTTCCGCGCCGTCGAGATTAATTTCCTCCAAGCACTGCAAAACCATCTGCGGACTTTGAGGTCGATTTCCTGGAAAAGGCGCCATCAGGTAATCGATGACATTAGCCAAGGGGTCGGAAACCTGAGGAGCTCCTTTGCGCCACATTAATCTGCCCGTGCGGGGGTTCTCTGGGAACGCAGTCGGCGGCTTCCCAGTCAGCAAATAAACAAAAGTGCGCCCCAGAGCAAAAAAATCCGACTGCGGAACAGCCTTGCCATTAGTTTGTTCGGGCGGCGTGTAGCCAGGGGAAACAATGCCAGTGACATTTTGCCCCTGGCCCACCTTAGCGAAATAAGTCGCCGACACTTCCCGAGCAGTCCCGAAGTCAATCAGCACTAGCTGCCCGTTCGGCTTGCACATAATATTGTGCGGCTTGATATCCCGATGAAAATAGTTGAGTCGGTGAACTTGGTCTAAAATTTCCGACAGTTGTTTGAGCCAGTTCAGAGCTTGTTCTTGACTGATCGGGCGGCCCCGATGTTTCAGCCAGTCTTGCAAATTGGCCCCAGCAATTTTCTCCATCACCAGACAGTGAAAAGACTCTGTGCTGTGAGCTGGCGAAAATGTAAAATAACCGTCGCGATCGACCTTTGGAATACCTGGATGTCTCAGCCTGACCAATACGTCGGCTTCTTGCTTAAACAGTTCTACAGCTTTGGGATGTTCTTTCAGCAGGACTTTGAGCACTCTTCGGGCGCCGTTGTCGTCCACTTCAAATGTTCTGCCAAAGCCACCGCCTCCGAGAGGCGCGACTAGCCGATATCTACCTTGCAACAAAAGTTCAGACCCGCAGTGGATACACGCGGATTTACCAGAGTTGGCTGGATCGGAGGGATTCGGGCATTTGGGATTGAGGCAATAACTCACGAAGCCACATAACCCTGATTGAGGTTGCTGCTACACAAAACTTAGCTAAACTTTCTCAAGTCTCACTATTCAATCAAGATTGCTCTTGAAGGGTCTGCTTCCTGCTTCACCCAAGGGAGTCGGCTCCTTCTTGTCCACAGGCGTAAATTCGGATGTAGCCCATCCTAATCCAAAAAACAATTCTAGCGGTCGCTTTTAGCCATGAGTCACCCACTATTTTCAGCCAATGCATTGCAGATATCATAGCCTTTCTAGACTTATCTTGTCCAGCGAGCTTTAACTAAGTTTAGATAACTATTTCGCCCTGTAAGTTAACCTCTATCAAGTTTTACTTTGGCACTCTCAGCACTCTTGGTGACTGAGATTCTTGGTTCAACGAAGTCACTTGCTTGCGACTGGATTACTCCAGGTCAAGTAAAAGTGTCTTCTCCTGAAGCGTAAATTCCGGTATGCCCTACCGTACTCGATCGATCGTCTCGATCTAGTCAGGTTTTTGTTCAAATGCGAGTTTTCCTAGACGGCAACACCGATCGGTGTGACTGCGTACTCAACAATCCAGTTAAGTTTTTACGTTGTCTAGTTATACTCAATTTTCAACCTGCGACGATCGTATCACACCCAGTACAAGACTGATGAGCACTCTTGATTTAAATCCTTCGCGTCGCTAATGTCAAGCGGAGTGAACTCTAGCTCGTTTTCCGCTTTCCATTGTACGATCGCTCCGGAGCACTCTGGAAGGAAGAAATAAAAGAGAGGGAGAAAGGGGGAGAGGGGGAGAGGGGGAGAGGGGGAGATGGGGAGAGTGGGGGACAAACATCTGCCTAATGCCTTTTCCATCTTCCTTCCTTCTGCTTTCTTCCCTCTTCCCGATGACGGCATAACTGATGGGTAATCGGGAATTCTATCCGTTACATCCGTTAAATCCCGCACATTGCGAGTAAGGCCGAACTTCCTTCTGCTTTCTTCCCTAGGACTTCTTTCTTCCCGATGACGGCATAACTGATGGGTAATCGGGAATTCTATCCGTTACATGAGTTAAATCCCGCACATTGCGAGTAAGGCCGAACTTCCTTCTGCTTTCTTCCCTAGGACTTCCCTCTTCCCGATGACGGCATAACTGATGGGTAATCGGGAATTCTATCCGTTACATGAGTTAAATCCCGCACATTTCTCGTTGCCGAACTTCCGACTTCACGCTTGACTTCTTTACCCTTTTAAACGAGTCCTTCGATTACGGGATGGAAGAAAAACGCCAGCGCCAAAACCGCATAAGCAGCCAACAGCAAAGTACCTTCGAGCCAGTTAGACTTGCCATCAGAACTGATAGAATTCGCAATCAGCACCGACACCGTAACTGCTACAAGTTCAAACGGATTGAAGTTCAAGTCCATCGGTTGGCCCACGATAAAACCCACCAAAACCAACAGCGGGGCAACAAACAAAGCAATTTGCAAACTCGAGCCCATAGCCACAGAAACCGACAAATCCATTTTATTTTTCATCGCCACCGTCACCGCCGTCGTGTGTTCGGCAGCATTGCCAATAATCGGCACTAAAATCACCCCGGTAAACAGTGATGTCAGCCCCAAACGCGCCGTCGCTTCTTCTAGACTACTAACCAGGAGTTCTGACTCGATCGCCACCATGACGGTACAGGCCAACAGTACCGAAATCCACAACGGTAGATTCACCTTGTGGTCGGGACTGTCTGGTGCTAAGTTACTTTCGGCTAATTCTTCGAGACCTTCGACTTCTGCGACCCCTACATCGTAAAGATAACTGTGGGTTTTCATCGAAAACAGCAGAGTCAGCACGTAGACAATAATCAGGACTATCGCAACAGCGCTAGAGAGATTTTGCATAGTTTCCGGGGCGATGCCGATAGAAGTGACATTAACAGCCGTCGGCACCAAAATGGCAATCACAGCTAAGTTCATCGCGGAAGCATTCAACCGCGCGACTGTGGGCTGAAATTCTTGTTCTTTGTAGCGCAAGCCGCCTAGCAGCATTGCAAATCCCATCACCAGCAGTAAGTTGCTGATAATTGAACCGGTGATGCTGGCCTTAACAACATCTATTAGTCCGGCGTTGAGGGCGACGATGCCGATAATCAATTCCGTGGCATTTCCGAAGGTAGCATTCAGCAAACCCCCCAAGTTGGCGCCGAGGACAACGGCGATTTCTTCGGTGGCCGTACCCATCCAGGCTGCTAAAGGGATGATGGCTAGGGCGGAGGTGATGAAGATTGTGGAGGATTCCCAGCCGAGAAAGTGTCCGGCGATCGAAACTGGGATAAATAGCAGCAGGCTGGAAATTATGTTGGTTGTGTTTAGCATTTAAATTCTGAAAAGCTCCCAACCGTCAATCATAGCCTGCCAGCAAGTTTAGCCAAGGGGAGGGGGAAAGGAATTGGATGCTGGTTTAAGGCTATTGGCGATCGCACTCACGTTTTTTGGTCAGAAGTTGGCGAAGATACTTAATAAAATTGAAAAGGTCGATCGATAATTTGAAAATGACTCAGCCGAGAACTAAGCTGCTACACAGATAAATTGCCTGTTCTGAAGATGAGAGAGTGCGCGAGTATCAAGATATCTGACAGTTCGTGGCGGGAGCTAAAATTCGATGCCAGAATTAGAGTGTCAACGAACAACCAACAGCTATATCGTTCCAGGAGTTTTGTCAACATGAATTCACCTGACATGACACGAGATATTGCTTCAGAAGATTTGTCGATCGCCAATCCGGCTGCTTATCCCGAAGTTACGCAACAGCTATCGGAAAACGTAATTTTCACAACCGTCGATGACCTTTACAACTGGGCAAAAATGTCCAGCCTGTATCCGCTGATGTTTGGCACTGCTTGCTGCTTCATTGAGTTTAGCGCCATGCTCGCTTCCCGCTTCGATTTGGATCGATTAGGTGTATTTCCCCGGATGTCTCCCCGACAGGCAGATTTGATGATTACCGCCGGCACGATTACCATGAAGTACGCTCCTGTGTTGGTGCGGCTGTACGAACAAATGCCCGAACCCAAATACGTGATTGCAATGGGCGCTTGCACGATTACGGGCGGAATGTTTAGTGCAGATTCTCCGACTGTTGTGCGCGGTGTGGACAAGCTAATTCCGGTGGATGTTTATTTACCTGGATGTCCGCCGCGGCCGGAAGCGATTATGGATGCGATCGTCAAACTCCGCAAGAAAATTGCCAACGACAGCTTGCAAGAAAGGCAAAAGACGGAACCAACCCACCGCTATTACACCCGCCCTCACCGGATGAACGTTGTGCAGCTAATTCACGACGGAAAATACCTGGAAACCCATCAGGTGCCGCCTGAACTTGTCGCATCGGGATTGCCTGTTGTACGGGAGTTGGAATCGATTCGGGCGATCGAAGTTTGACGATGATTGAAACCAACTAGCACAGGAGACTGCACCATTCCGCTGTTTTGTCCTCCCTCAACTGAAATGAACACGATTTCACCAAGAGCCAGGTTGTTGGGGAGGATAGAAAGATGGTGTCATTTAACCGTGCTGGTTTAGGTATGGTAGATGAAGTAGCGATGAAATTTATAATTTGCTACTTCGTCCCTGTACGAATCATCTTGAAACCATACACATAAATATCAGGAAACCCATAACGGTTTTCTTTCAGCCGCCATTTAGCGAGACCAATTTCCGTTAAAAAACTGGCAAATTCATCAAAGTCAGGATATATTTCCCGTACACTTTTATGCCATGCGTTCTCAAGGTCTTGTCTGGTAGGTAAAGCTGGAACACCTTCTAGAGCTTCAAAAAATTGGCATAAGTCAGGATATTCTTGTTTTATCGCATCACAACGTTCCTCTGATGCTTTTTCTAAACCAATCTCCAGAGATGTTGGCCGTAGTAAACGATCGGTTGGAGCCTTAACTGATGTTTGTCCTTTGTAAGTTAGCTCCTGCTCTTTTGCTCCATCAAGCAAGGCACTTAAGCTGCGGGGAAAAGCCGTGTTATTTGAGTCTGATAAACGTTCGTAAACCCATCTATAAACATATTTAGCTTTGTCTCCGGTTCTTCGACGAATTCCCCACAATAAGTCTAGGGCGCGGTTTAAGGTCTCTTCATTGGCACTATCAATGTTTTCCACAGGCGAAGAACGATCGACTAAATTTTTTAATTCTGCTGATTGCATGGCTTGGCGAAGAGCTAATCGCAAGAAATCTACTCTTGTCCACTTCAAAAAAAGATCGCGTCCATTGAAGTGACTTTTATTGTCAAAATTTAAACGATTCCAAATGTCTTCTCGGATAAATATTTTAAAGCGAATTGATGTTAATCGACGGGCATCGCAAGCCTGAATAAGTTGAAACAAACCACTTAAAGCTTGCTGTCTCACTCCATCTTTTTCGGGGAAGTCTTCATCTAAATCATCATATAAAAGCCAAAATGTTTGATTTTTATCCCGTTGCTGTTCGTTCAGAATGTCTAAGACATCCGACAAAACAAGTCTCAACTGCGAATCAGTTGATAATTGAATTAAGGCGAGGGTATGTTCAGACTGCCAGTTTTCTCCCGGCAGTCCCTTCAAAATGTTGCGTATACTTTCAAATTTAGGTTTTTGACTCCCTTTATCTGGGAGTTTTAAATAACTTGCTTGATAAACTCGAAATATCAGGTATGCTCGCCAAAATGCCTCCCAAGTTCCCTGATTATCTTTTAGACTTTGATTGATAATTTGAAATTCATTGCGTGTTGGGCGACTGTTCTGGAATCCACCATGACCCGAGAGGAAAAGTACAGAATCTAATCGGTCGCGAGCTAGCTGTCTAGCCTTAGATTCATGCTTTAATAAAAGCAAGTAAAGTGCCGTCTTACCAGTTCCTTTTCTACCTCTGATCAGGCAAGTTGTTTCATCTAAAAATTTTTCAAAATTAGCAGTCTTCTGAAATAAAGCCAGAAGATTTGACTTGGGGTCGGCAGCATTTAATGCTGGGAATTGAAGGCTTTCAATAATTTTCCAGCGTTGTTCAGTATCTGTTGCAGCTAAAATTTCCTGCGATCGAATTTGATTAGTTTCTTCATCGATTAAGTTAGCAATTCGATTGTAGTAATCTAACAAGCCTGTTACAGGATGACGATCGGCTAGAGCAATTGATGGAAGGTAAGGCACTATTAATGGTTCTGGTATTTCCAATTGAGACTCATCTAAGTCATCACCATCTTCATTGAGTTCATCTCGCTCTATTTCGCGCTCAATGAGTTTGCGTAAAAGCTGCCAAATTTCTGTAACTTTAGCCATTCCAGTATCGCTGCTGATATCAGGAACAGGTGAAAAGACAAAGTTAATTGACAGCTTGCCAAAAGAATTGAGTGATTTTAAGAGAAGATCGATTCCTTGCCGATTTTGTTCGTTGGGAAACAAAAATATAATTGCCTCGTCAGCAGCTTGGAGTAGAGATAAAGCACCCCATTCATTGATTCCAGTACGTGAATCCACCAAAATTACATCTGGTTTTAGCTGTTCTTGAATTTCACGACTAAAAATAGACCAGAGGGTTTCACCATTGTCCAGAATAGTAGTTGCTCGCAGATCGTCAACTTTAGCAATGTAGTCAAGACTTAAAAAACCAGCAGGAACAATAAAGAGTCTTCCGGTTGCATCAGGTATTGTAACTTCACCAAATATCTTAGTGATTAAAATATTGGGTTCTAACTCTTCAGGCAAATAAGAACGTTCATAAAAATAATCGACAATACCAAATTCAGGTAGTGGGTTTAAGCTAAAAGCTGTACTTAAACCAGGCGCTTCTAAATCTAAGTCAACAGCCACAACTTTGCGACCGCGCATAGCTAAAATCCAAGCCACATGGGTTAAGGCAGTTGTTCGCCCCACTCCTCCTTTAAAGGAATAGAATGTGATTGTTCGAGGAATGCGGGGTTCAGGCTGAGAAAGTTGGGATTGATTTTGCGGATTTGCAGCCCACAAAGCTAAATCTTGCCAAGTTTGCACTGAACTTCCATTGGTAAGCTGTGGGCGTGACAAATTTAGAGAAATTGCTTCGTCTACCGTATATAAAGAAATAAAACCTGGGGATATTTTCAATTTACTAAGGATGCTATGCACTCGTTCCTTTCGTCGCTCGAAAGATAAGCCATTAAAGGTATTGCTCACAATCGTCAAATTCAGAAGTCCAGAAGTAGAAATATTGATGTCAGTCCATTCCTGCGGACTCTGCACATAACTGTCTGTCAGCTCCCGTTTCAGTGATATTTGCCAGGTTTCCTGCATCTCTGTATCCTCAAAGTGTAGTAGCTTGCTTCTGTAGCCAACTTATGAGACTTTTATATGCAGACAGCCACTGCTTATAGTCTGGATCGTTAGGTTCACTACCAGAGTAGCGCATATCTATAAAATGTTGATTTTTGGGATTTTCAACTGTGACCAGCCATTTCATTACCTCGGGAAATTTCTGAATCCTATCATGCAGCTTATTATGCCGTCTCAAAGCATCTTGAAAGCTATGTCCTGGATTAGTAAGTGTATGACCAGGAGTGTTATAATCCGTTTTCCATTCTCGCTTGGCATTTTTGGGTAGGGAAGCGAATATCATTGATTTTAGCCGACATTCTATCGTCACACCAGCAAAGTGCATGGCCGCCACTTTTCTGGCAGAGTAACAAAGTATTTCGGTATCCTGATAGCGCTGTAAAAAAGCAGATTCGTAATCTTCCATTTTTGCCCGACGGTTTACTAACAAATAATACTAGCATTGGGATACTGTGTCAAGTATCAAATCAGTGTCGCTAAGGGTTCATCTGACTTTAGTATATCTGAATAAGCGCAGCAATACAGCGAACTAAAACAAGAATTAGCCAACAAATAGTATAATAATAGTCAGGAGTACACGCACGGAAAAGCTGGGTTGATTAAAAACATCGAGCTGAAAGCTGCAAAGTGGAGAGCATCTGATTAAACCTATGATATTAGAAGTTGCAATTCTTGATGTTAAACCTAATAGGGCTGCTGAGTTTGAAATTGCTTTCAAAACAGCTTCAACTATTATCTCTTCTATGCCGGGTTATATCTCCCACGAGCTGCAACGGTGTATAGAAACCAAAAATCGCTATATTTTGCTGGTGCGGTGGGAGAGTTTGGAAGACCATACTGTTGGATTTCGAGAATCCCCAGATTATCAAAAGTGGCGTTTATTATTGCACCACTTTTACGATCCATTTCCGACAGTGGAACATTACGAAGTTATTTCATTATAATCGAAGGAATGAAGTCCTTACTACAAACCTTGATTCGCAGTCGATCGACCCGTTTGTAGTGCGGACTTTAGTCCGCTCTTTCAGAGGACTGAAGTCCTTACTACAAACCTTATCACAGAAAAAGGAGGAAAATAACAAATGATTGATATCGGTTTAACTCACATCGCACTCCCCGTTTCTGATGTTGATAAAAGTATTGAATTTTACTCCAAGTATGCTGCAATGCAGGTCGTTCACCGCCGCATTGATGCAGGCGCAGGTGTTGCTGTAGTGTGGCTTTCTGACGGCACTCGTCCTTTTGTAATTGTGCTAATTCAAAAAGAATCAGTACGTCCGGTTTTGTCTCCCTTGGCGCATCTGGGAGTGGGCTGCAAAAGTCGGGAATATATGGATTATCTGTGCGATTTGGCTCGTCAAGAAGCTGTATTGCTTGATGAACCAAAAGATTCGGGGTATCCGATCGGCTATTGGGCTTTTTTGCGAGACCCGGACGGTCATACTCTGGAACTATCCTACGGGCAAGAAATTGGATTTACTGTGCAGGAACAACCCCAATGAATATTTCTATTCGACTGCTTCGAGAAGATGAGTTACCGACGGCTGAACATATTTTTAGAGTTGCCTTTGGTACTTTTATTGGATTGCCTGAACCGACTGATTTTTGTGGTGATGCGAATTATGTTCAAACGCGATCGCACATCGATCCGACAGCGGCATTCGCAGCCGAGGTTGATGGGCAGCTAGTTGGCTCGAATATAGCTGTTTGTTGGGGCAGTGTCGGTTTTTTTGGGCCGCTGAGCGTTCATCCTGACTTCTGGGGTCGAGGTGTGGCAAAATGTCTGATTGAATGTGCGATCGACCGTTTTTCTGACTGGGGGATTCGACAGGCAGGTTTATTTACTTTTCCGAACAGTCCGAAACATCACGGGCTTTATCAAAAATTCGGATTTTACCCGCGTTTTTTGACGTTTATTATGGTAAAATCGATTCAGCCAGTTGATGGCGATTTTCCAACAATAAAATATTCGGAACAGAATTCAGAGGAGCGATCGCACTTTCTCAAAGAATGTTACCAACTGACGGATGCTATTTATGCAGGGCTAGATTTATCGCAGGAGATTTTGGCAGTTGAGGCTCAAAACTTGGGCGATACAGTGTTGCTGCGGGATGACAAAGGTTTGGCTGGATTTGCTGTTTGTCATTGCGGTGCAGGTAGCGAAGCTGGTTCTGATGTATGTTACGTCAAATTTGGAGCTGTGCGGCCCGGAACGCAGGCGTGTGAACTGTTTGAACAGTTACTCGATCTCTGTGAAGCGTTTGGGGCGAGTCAAAAAATGTTGCGTCTCCGGGCTGGAGTGAATGCGAGCCATGATGCTGCTTATGGTAGGATGGTCGATCGCCATTTTCGCACTGAAAGTACGGGTGTGGCGATGCACAGGCCAAATGATGTCGGTTACAGTCGATCGGAGGTTTTTGTATTGGATGATTGGCACTAATGCAAGCTTGTTTGGTGATTTCCTTAGATATTCAGGCAATTTGACTTCTTTTAAATGCGATGTCCTTTTGGTAATAATTTCAGCGGTTAAAGACTGAGGCTCAAAAGTAAGGTAAGAGATAGCTTACCAAATATCGTTAATATTACTTTGCACGTTTAACCCCTCCTCTCCGTTTAACTTGAAAGCCATACAAATAGATTTCAGGTATATTAATACGTCCATCATAACGAGTTTCTACAACCCCAAGTAGAAGTAAATATTGCAAAATTTCTTCAGGGTTAGTGGTGGGTGGTTGTTTTTCCCGTTGTTCACTCCATTTGGTTGATTTCACTGCATCTAAAAACTTCTCCCTTGGTATGGGAGCTTCTAGACCAACTAAACTCGTTTTGAGAGATTCTAACCAGGGATACTCATCTTGCAATTCCCTGATTCGATCTTCTGAGGTACGTGTTAAAGCTGCCTGCAAGTCAGAAGGTTGCAAAAGTTCTTTAGTGTCTTCCACAATAGAGTTCGATTCCCTTCTATCTTTTGCTGATAATGCAAATAACTTCAGAAAAGAACGTGGCGCAATTCTACCGCCAGCATCCTGAAGGTGATTAGGAATCCAACGATAGGTAATTCCTTTTTTAGGATTAGCCCCCATATACTTACCAATCATCTTTTCGATAAGTTCTTCAAACAATTTCTCGTTTGATGTTGCAGTCCATCCCAAGCTAGTTCTGTTTTCAATAATCAACTCTGGGATTTTTTGTAAATATTCTGTCATTTCAGGGCCAGAGTTCGCAAGTCGTTTGACAAAAAGTTGATAAAGCCATGAAGGTTTCCATTCCAATTCAACCTGATGACCTCGCAGTTTGGAAGCATCGAGAAAGCTCAAAAATTCCTCTCGAAATAGATCGGTACGCAAAAATATTTTGGGGCGTATTCTCTCCCAACGTCGCCATCTATCTAGCCACAAAGCTAAAAGTTGACGAATGGGATTTGCTAAGGCAATGTAGGAAGTAACTAATCGATCTAATTCATCATAAGTGACAAATAACCAATCATCAGTCTCAAGAAGTTTTTCGTCTAATTTATCTAAGACATAATTTAACTTTTCAATATTTTTATTGACTAGGGGCAGCCAGTCTGACAATAGAGATAATTTCCCTTTGAGGACATTAATAATTTCCGGCTCTATTGCTTCAAGAAGAAAATCTTTTAGCTTAAATTCTTCTTGCTCTAGGATGACACCTAACATTAAACCGATCCAGAAGCTACGCCATTCAATATTTGTAGCTTCTTGCATTTGATGCTCAACAATTTCTGGTATGGGAAATCGCTTTTCTGCTGTGCGAGTCCGCCCAAAGCCAGCTATCCACGTCGTTTGGCTCAAAGGAGGTAATCCTCTAATTCTCAAACTTTCAACCAAGGCTTCCCGTCCAGAAGGGATGGCTAGTAAACGGAATAATTCTGTTTTTCCTACCCCCCGTCCTCCTAGTATTAACAAGATATCGGGTTCTAAAGCATAGCGATAATTTGGAATCGGTAAGAAATTTTTTAAGAACTTCTCCTCATTATCACTTTCGTGCTCAGCCGTACCCATTCCAGGAGCAATTTCACCGATCAATTGTAGTAGTTCTTGTTGGTTAAGTTCACTCATTTTTTTGATGCTTATCTACTTTTTTCAAGATTAAAATTAAAGATTTCGCATATTTTTTTGGCAATATCCTGATAAGGGGAATTAGTCATTATCCTTACAATGTCTGACAGCCGACTTGATTCTTCAGGGGTTAAATTACGGATAAATAGGGCTATGTCTCCTCGTAAATTTTCCTGATATGGTATAACAAAAGGGGTAAATGGCTCCCCTATATTAGTTGAATTAGGAACAGTTTCATCTTCAGAATAATAGTTATCTTGAAAAATCGTATAGGCTTGTTCTCGAAATCCTGCTAACTCTTGCTCCCTGCCCGGTATTCCTAATGCTGGAGCCATCGAATGTACGAGAATTAATGGTAAACGCTGATCGACTCCAGGGCTTGCTAAATGGCGTATTACATGAGTTAGTCCCGCCCAACTTTGGCGTGATTGAGTTCCAAAGATGACTGCTGCATGGGAAAGATTGGCAATCGCCAAGCCACCAATATCGTGAAAACCAGCCCGCGCATCCATCAGAATAAAATCTAAAGGTTTTGCTGCACTTTGTAATTCTTTTAACATATCTCCCATTCTACTTCGCAGTTCACCATCGACGAGGTTTTGAAAATCCAATCGTGCTAATTTTTCTAAGTAATCTTGATCTACTGTACCCGCCGGAAGTAATTTCAGGTCTTCGCCATTATCTCCTAGCAAAGTTGGTTCAGTAAGATTTTTGATGTGAGTGCTAAGTTTCCAATCGTTTCCTTGAATCTTCTTTTCTAATAAATAATCAATTACACCAGGATTATTGGAGTTGTCTGGTGAAAAAATTGTAGCAAGACCGGGTGCTTCTAAATCGAGGTCAACAATGGCAACTCGATGACCGTTACGGGCTAAAGTTAATGCAGTAGCAACGAGGGTAGTGGTTCGTCCGACACCTCCTTTGAAGGAGAAAAAAGATACGATCGCAGGCTTACACTTTTCATAGACTAATTCCTCTTTCCAAGGTGGTTCACCTACCTTCTTATCTGTCCAGGCCTGTTTAGCAATGTGACGCTCAAGAATATACCAGCGAGGCAGAACTAATTCATCATCCCACGAGGCCAAAACTCTTTCTTGCTCGATAGTATCAATTAAGGCTTTGTAAGCATCATTTTCTCCGGCGGGCAACCAGATATCAGTGCCGTAATAAGGGCCAAGTTTTTGAGAAAGAAGCTGCGCGAGGTCAGTAGTATTAACTTCTTGTGGTTTTTGACCTTCCGATAAATTAAGAAAAAGTCTAATTTTTCCATTAACATCACGAATAATGGTGACAGACTGAAGCTGAGGCACAAGTTCAGATACAATGCTGGGTTCACTAAAACATTCCTTTACTCGCTCAAATGTTTCACCAAAAGCGATCGTCATGTGTTAAATATCCTTGCTGGGAATTGATCCATTTAGCACTAATTTGGGGATGATTTCTCGGTAAATTTCTTCGGCACGTTGAACCGCTAACTTTGCTTCTTCCTCAGTCCAAAGCTGAGACTTAGCGTATCTCCTCTCTGGGTGATCTTGGGCTAGAACAGTGCCAGCTATTCTTGAAGCAGGAAGTTGCCGATCCAAAATGGGATAAAGAACCCGCAAGCGTTCCATTGCTCTTCCATCAAGTTCCTGGAGGTCGTGTCCATACTTTTTTACGGCACCTTTATCATCTTTAAAGTATAGCTCCACAAGTAGTTTAAATGAACATTCCACGACATAGGCAGCAAGGTAAACAGCGTTGTCCCAGCGTTGGGTTTGCAAGAGAATTTGGGCATCCTGTAAATGCCTGCCTGCTGAGTTGGAAAAGGATTCTTGCATTGTCTATGTAACCAATACTTCAGACAGTTGCAGTTTGACATACTCCCCGGCGTGAACGCGCGGGGATTCTTGACACTTCACGGAGATGTGCCACAAGTGGTCTTACCTTCTCTCTGTGTCCGTTTAGAGTCGTGGCAATGCCCTATCCCGACTTTGTTTATATTCTTGGCTGCATTCTCATCGCGATCGTGTTCGATACCGCAATTCAAGCATTGAACCGAGCGGATTTTTAAATCCAATTTCCCCCATCTAAAACCGCAATTTGAACAGATTTGACTTGTTGGTTCCCAGCGACTAATTACCCTAAACTCTCTGCCAAACTTTTCAGACTTAGCCTCGCACAAAGCCCTAAACTCGTACCATCCCTGTTGGCTAATTGCTCTCGCCAGTTTCCGATTTTTGACCATGCCCGACACATTCAAATCTTCCAAAATAATAGTTTGATTCTCACTAACAACTTTGGTCGATAGTTTGTGCAGAAAGTCTTTACGGGTATCCCCAATTTGATTGTACTGTTTCGCAATCTGAATGCGAGTTTTGTTTCGGCGCTTTGAGTCTTTGGGCTGCCTTGCCAACTTGCGTTGCAGTCTGCGAATTTTTCGGTCTAACTGTTTGTAGCTTGGACTTTTAGCTGATGTTCCGTCGCTCATCACTGCAAAGGTTTTAATACCCAGATCGATGCCGATGCTGTGGTTTTTAGCTTCGACAATATCGGAATTAATCTCTACAACAAAGCTCAGGAAATAACGGTTGGCACAATCTTTGATTGCTGTGACAGAGCTAGGGTCTGACGGCAGTTGTCTCGACCAAATAGGACTAACATTTCCGATTTTTGCCAGATACACGGACTCACCTTTGATAGAGAAACCCGATTTGACAAAAGTTGCAGATTGACTGTTAGTCTTTTTTTTGAACCTTGGTTGACCGAGTTTTTTACCTTTTCTCTTCCCTTTTAGGGAGTCAAAATAGTTTTTGTAAGCAACATCTAATTGTTTGAGGGATTGCTGCAATGGCACGGATGACACATCTTTTAACCATGCTCTCTCTTCTGTCTTTTTAGATAGAGCTAGAGACTTGGATAGAGTGTTGTAGCCGGGATATTTTCCTGACTTGCTTTGAGTTAAGGCATCATTCCAAACAACTCTCACACAACCAAACAACTGCGCTAAACTTTGGCGTTGTTGAGTGGTAGGATAGAATCTGTATTGGAATCTTGCTTTCATTGTTTGTCGTTTGTTTTACTATTCCATTCTAACAGGCTCAGTAAAATTTACCAAAAAATTAAAGCCGTCCTTAAGGACGGGGTTTTAAACCCAATTTTTTGATAATCATTTTCTCGATTAATCCGGTACAGTCCTCCGCAATGTCTGCGATCGCCCCCGACACGATCCAAATCAACTTTTCAAAGGAGGAGGACTGCAACACTACAGCGCCGTGCGGTGCAGCACACCTCTGAGCAAAAGCGTTGCCGGCTGTTGAGGGGTTTCGCCCTGCGCTGTTAAATTTACCCGGACAATTGCCCTCGATCGATCGCCAAACATTAAATTTTTCCGGGGAAAACTTGCTATTTAATGAATAAGACTTTAGAATCCAGCAATGTAAATCCAAACTCTCAACGAGCAGCCCTGCAAGCACTAACCCGAAATGGGTCGCAAGTGCCACAAAGCAGCAAAAGCTACCTTTTATAACTCTTTCAACAGCAAAGCATTGGCAGAAAAACTCAGGGATCGACGGTTGTCATCTTGCAACGAATGCTTTGCTCGCAATACTTACAAATGAATCAAAAATTATCTGCCAAAATTTAGCACCTACAGATGCCTAGTCCAAACGCCTGCTGCGTAAGGTTTAACTTACTGATTAGGCTGATTTTATAGTCATTAACTACTTGAGGATTCGATCGCATGGTTTCGATTTCTAAAACTCTGTCCGAGGCGATCCCTGTGTCTGCGCCAAGCCTGACGGCTGGAACCCAAAGCAGCACGGCTACCGCTACTGCAACGGGAGTATGTATCACAGTTCACGGTCACTTTTATCAGCCGCCTCGGGAAAACCCTTACCTGGACGCGATCGAGCGCCAAGCCAGCGCATCTCCATTCCACGACTGGAACGAACGAATTGACAACGAGTGCTACCGCCCGAACGCCTTTGCGCGCATACTCAACGATCGCGGCGAAGTAGCAGGGATCGTCAACAACTACGAGTATCTCAGCTTCAACATCGGCCCGACCCTGATGAGCTGGCTGGAACGCTACGATCCGGAAGTTTACCAGCGGATTCTGGAAGCCGATCGCAAAAGCTGTCAGCGCCTCAACGGTCACGGCAACGCGATCGCCCAAGTGTACAATCACATCATCATGCCGCTGGCGAACGAGCGAGACAAATACACCCAAATTCGCTGGGGGATCGCAGATTTTCGCTCCAGATTCGATCGCCATCCCGAAGGAATGTGGCTCGCCGAAACCGCCGTAGACTATGCCACCCTCGAAGTTTTAGTCGCTGAAGGCATCCGCTTCATTGTCTTAGCCCCCTCCCAAGCCGAACGCTGCCGCCCGCTAATCTGGCAAAATCAAGAAGGAAACCAACAAACAGATACCGAATGGCACGAAGTCGGCGGCGGCCAAATCGATCCGACTCGCCCGTACCGCTGCTATTTGAAGCCGGAAATGCGGTTGATGGCTGACCACCAACTTTCGCCCCTGAGCACTTACCACTTTACTCGCGGACACGGCCAGCAGTCCTCAGCCCCAAATCCTCACACTCCCTACATCGATATCTTTTTCTACGACGGCCCGATCTCGCGGGATATGGGCTTCAACGACGTTCTCAGCAGCAGCCACCACTTGGCCGGGCGCTTGGGTCAAGCAGTGCGGGGAGACCACAGACCGGCCCAATTAATCTCCGTGGCGACAGATGGGGAAACTTTCGGCCACCACAAAAACAGTACCGAAAAATGTCTCGCCTACGCTTTCACAGAAGAGTTTCCCCGCCGGGGCTGGACTGTGACGAATTACGCTCATTATTTAAGTCAAAATCCCAGCACTTGGGAGGTGGAACTCAAACCGGTGACGGCTTGGAGTTGTTCTCACGGGGTCGATCGCTGGCAAGATGATTGCGGCTGCGGTGGCGGCGGCGGGTGGCACCAAAAATGGCGCCGACCTTTGCGGGATACTTTGAATTGGCTGCGCGATCGGCTGATTCCGATTTATGAGGAAGCGGGGCGCAATCTGTTTCGGGATCCCTGGAAAGCTAGAGATGAATATATTGATGTCATCCGCGATCGATCGCCCGCTAACATTGACAGTTTCCTCCAACGCCATCAAGTTCGCGAACTCGACGCCGCCGAACAGGTAGACGCCCTGCGCCTGCTGGAAATGCAGCGCCACGCTTTGTTAATGTTCACTAGCTGCGGCTGGTTTTTTGAAGAAATTTCTCGCCCCGAAGGCGTGCAAATTTTGCGCTACGCGGCCAGGGCCCTGGAATTGGCGGGGGAAGTTACGGGCGTGCAGCTAGAAAAGGATTTTATCGATCGACTTGACGAAGCACCGAGTAATGTTGAATGCTTCAAAACAGGCGCAGAAGTTTACCGCCAACTGGTGACGACGGCCCAAGTCAGTCTCAGACAAGTAGCCGCCCACTACGCGATTAGTTCTCTGTTTGCCAAATATCCCCGGGAACAGCGAGTTTACTGCTATCAGGCCCAACAGCAAGATTTCCAAATTCAGCGCATGGGATCGATGACTCTGGCTGTGGGTCAATTGCAGTTAACCTCGGAAATTACCCGGGAAACAGAGGTGTTTGTGTTTGCTGCGTTCCACCTCGGCGGCTGGGATTTCCACTGCTGCATTCAGCCTTTCGGCAGCCGACGGTCTTACACTATGCTGAAAGAGCGGTTGTTTGGAGTTCTGGAAGAAGCTTCGGCGGCCCACGCGATTCTGGAAATGGTGCGGTTGTTTGGGGATCAGTCTTTTAGCTTGCGGGATTTGTTCGCTGAGGAACGCCACCGCATCGTGCAGTTGCTGAGTCAGGAAAATTTGACTCGGTTGGATCAGCTTTACACTCAGGTTTATCGGGAAAATTACGGAGTGATGATGGCTTTCCACCGGGACGATTTGCCGGTGCCGGTAGAGTTGCAGGTGGCTGCTGAGGTGGCTTTGGGACACCGCTGTTTGACGGCGGCGAAGGCGCTGGAACTGGAAACCGAAGACGCGGAGTCTCTGCTGGCTGATATTGAAGCGATCGCCACTGAAGCGGGCCACCTCCGCAGCCGGTTGAAGGTTCCCGAAGTCAAGCAAATTTTGGAACGGCTGGTTTGGCGATCGCTAGACGCGCTGCTCCAAGCCGGATCGGGCGCGGACGAACCATCGCCTGTCAAGTTAGAAGCTGATATCCGCTACATCGAGCGTTTGATAGCTGTGGGCGATCGGCTGAGTCTCGGTTTGTGTTTGGACAAATCGCAGGAACTGTATTTTGATTCTCTGTACAGTCAAATTGTGCCTCTGTGTTTGGGCTGGCTGCAACGGCAAGATGCCTCGACCGGCGACAATAAGGTGGATCCCGTTATCTTGGATATCGCCCGCTCAGACGGCGGCTGGGAGCTGTCTTCGATCCGGCAGTTGCTGGAGTTGGGTCAAACTCTCGCCGTTGATGTTGATTGTTGGTTGGATCGGTTAAGCCCATTTTAGATTGGCGATTTGCGATGGCAGAAAATGTAATCACCGGTGGATCGATTGCTGCGGAGAGTGGTTTGTAGTGCGGACTTCAGTCCGCAGCATTATGCGGACTTCAGTCCGCACGCACGGCGCGATCGGTTTTTGTGATGGTAATTGGTCGGAGATGGTATCAAATGCCGATCGGACGGTGGGGATCGACTGAGGCTCGATCGGCATTTAGGTTTCCCGGAATCGAAGTACCGACAAACAACCGCCAATTTTTTTTGAGTCAGTTCTATACGCACGCAGACCAAAGAAACCGGATTTTTTACCCTTACTGCGGGCTACGGCGCAGGATTTTCGTAAAAAACCCGGTTTCTGACCACCCCTGCGTCCAGGACTATGAGTTTTCGCTCTACTTCTGTGGGAAGATGAAAAGACTGTCCCCAAAGCCTAAAGGTGTTCTGCACTTGCAGGCTTTGTAGAGTTTTGAAGAAAGAACACTAAATTTTTTAGCTATGAAAATTGGCGATCGCGTTTGCGTTAAAAACTCTGTTGTTGTCTACCACCACCCGGAAAATCGCAGTCAACCAGTTGATATTAAGGGTCTGGAAGGAGAAGTCGTGGCGATCGTTCACGAATGGCACGGCAGACCAGTCAGTGCCAATTGGCCGGTGCTAGTTCAGTTTGACAAAAAATTTCGAGCTCACTTCAAAGAAGATGAAGTCGAATTGGTTTCTGCTGAAGCCTAGCTCGAGTATTCTTTTGTTTTGTATTGTTCTTGTGGGATGGGCGTCCCGCCCGTCCTTTAAAGACGGGCGGGACACCCATCCCACAAATATGTATAAATTATTTAATTTCAGATTCTAAGCTGTTGCGTGCCGCAGTTCAATTCTATATTTCGATGACGGTCGAGAATTCTTTTCCCCTCTCCATCTCTCCCTCAACTAAGTGACAGTTTCAAACCCTGTAGTTTTCAATTCCAGATGAGTTTTCATCACATTTGTAGTGGAATCTGATTGCTTGAGACGATAGCCCATACTGTGAACTGTCTCAATTAAATCTTCAGCGGCTCCCGCAGCTTTGAGTTTTTGACGCAAACTTCTAATGTGAACCTTGACAGTATTTTCTTCGGGCGGAGATTCCAACGACCAGACGTGTTCGATCATGACACTTCGACTGAGAACACGGCGCCCATTTCGCAAAAGAAGTTCCAGAAGCGCGTATTCTTTGGGCGTCAGATGGAGTGGAGCCTGTCCGTAGGTGACTTCATAGGTGCTGGGGTTGAGCCGAATTTCTTCCCATTCTAAAATCGGCCCCGAAGTGCTATTACCTCGACGCAATAAGGCTCGAATCCGAGCAAATAGTTTTTGCAAGTCCACGGGCTTGACTACATAATCATCAGCCCCAGCATCAAGCCCATTAATTTCATCACTGAGGGTGTCACGGGCTGTGATCATCAGGACAGGCATAGTATAGCCGTGCGATCGCAATCGATGGCAGAGACTAATTCCATCCAGTTCTGGTAACATCAAATCTAGCAGCAGCAAATCATAGTTGAGCATCTTTGCTTGATGCCACCCAGATTCCCCATCGGTAACTATATCAACAACATAGCGCTGGTCTGTCAAGGCTTCTGCCAACGTTTCTGCAAGGCGCAGATCGTCTTCAACCAAAAGAATCCTCATAAGCAAGAGGCTGGGGGAAAGTACAAAGCCACTTATTGACTTTTAGACAAGATTGAGTTAGCGAACCAGAGCGGTCTAATTCAAATAGGGCTAGGGCGATCGGCATGGCTTGCTCCTCAACATTTTATTCGCATTTTGGCCCCAACTTTGTACCGATTTGCGATCGAGATATCAACAAGTTTTGACCCAAGGGAAGCTCTGAAACCATTTGCCAAAGCTTTATTAACAAATATTGCCAAAAATCAATATTTATTACTTATTGAAAATCTTTCCGATTTCTTTACCGTTTTCTGACTCATTTCTTTACTTATTCTATGTAATTGTAGGTGGGATCGGCATTTGGATGGGGTAAATTCTCCCACCCACTTGATAGTTAATTTGGGAGATTAGTGTTAAATGGCTTTTGGACCAGCTTCAAGATTGGGAGTGAGCCTGTTTGATGAAACCCCACCAATCGAGCGGGTTACAGGTAACTCAAATGAAGACCTGGAAACCATCATTAAGGCAGTGTACCGGCAAGTTTTGGGCAATGCCTACGTGATGGAGAGCGAACGCCTCACCGTTTGTGAGTCCCAGTTTAAACGCAATGAACTGACGGTGCGGGAATTTGTGCGACAGGTGGCAAAGTCAGACTTGTATCGATCGCGATTTTTCGATAGTTGTGCTCGTTATCGGGCGATCGAACTCAACTTCAGACACCTACTCGGTCGCCCTCCCCTGGATCTCGAAGAAATGCGGAGCAAAAGCACCATTCTGGATACCAAAGGCTTTGAGGCTGAGATCGATTCTTATCTCGATAGCGATGAATACCAGAATACTTTTGGAGATGACATTGTTCCCTACATCCGGGGATACAAAACCGAAGCTTGTCAAAGCATGGTGCAGTTTACCCATACCTTCGAGTTGGTGCGAGGTGCTTCTAGCAGCAGCTTGAAGGGAAATCTGGCAGGTAAGAGTCCGCGTTTGAATTCCCTAGTGATTCAAAGCACGCCAACCGCCGTAATTTCTCCAGCCAGCAGCGGATCGACATTCCGCAATCCATCCGGTAGCGCTCGGACTCGTCACGGTGCTGGATCGGATGAAAACGGAAAAGTCTATCGCATTGAAGTTACCGGCTATCGCGCCAATGTGGTGAATCGGATTTCCAAGTTTCGCCGCAGCAACCAGGTTTACTTGGTGTCGTTTAACGAGCTATCCGAAACCTATCAACGGATTCACAAACAAGGTGGGACGATCGCTAGTATCACCCCTGTCTAGTTGAAGATCGATCGAGGGATTTTAGATTTTAGATTTTAGATTGAAGATTGAAGAATTATTCGGGGATTGTAATGAGAATTCGGAGCTTTTATTCAATCAACAATCAACAATCAATCATCAAAAATCAACTATCATTCCGGTACAACTGGAATTGATATAAGCCATGTATTACTGACATATTGAGCCCTTCTCAATTAACCTTTTGCGAACAGGCTTTCCGGCCGGTTCCACAAGAAATCCACTCTTTGTGGAACAGGCCCGAGAGCCTGTTTCTGAAAATGGTGCGAACAGGCTTTCCGGCCGGTTCCACAAGAAATCCACTCTTTGTGGAACAGGCCCGAGAGCCTGTTGCTGAAAATGGTGCAAGATTTCAGCTACTACCAAATATTATCAGTCAAGGAGATTAATTGCAATGACAGATTTGACAAAATGTGAACTGTGGCCAACCAGCGGTGTAGATGATGTGCAAGCTGTGATTCGCGCCGTCTACAAGCAGGTTTTGGGTAATCCCCACGTGATGGAAAGCGAGCGCTTGGTAACTGCGGAATCTCAATTGTGCGATCGCAGCATCTCCGTGCGTGAATTTGTGCGATTGGTTGCTAAATCTGATTTTTATAGCACTCGCTATTTTCAAAAGTGCGCTCCCTATCGATTTGTCGAACTCAATTTCCTGCACCTACTGGGTCGTGCACCCCAAGATCAAACTGAAATTTCTGAACACATTATCCGCTGTGTTGAGCAAGGCTACGATGCCGAAATTGACTCGTATCTCGACAGCGACGAGTATCAAACCGCTTTTGGTGAAAACGTTGTTCCCTATTACCGAGGCAGAAGCAGCGAAGCAAATACCAAGCAACTAGGTTACAATCGGATGTCGCTGCTCGATCGGGGTTTCGCCCAAATCGACAGTGCCGTCAAGGCATCTCAGTTAGTCTACGCCGTTGCCACCAACAGCGCTAACGCCATCAAGCCCTCAACCAGTCGAGGAGGCGCCTATTCCGCACCCCAAAAAATGTTCAAAATTGTGGTAACTGGGTCTAAATTCGACAGACCTCGTCGCCTCAGTAACACGACATACATTGTGGCTGGAGACAATATGAGTCCGCAAATTCAGCGGATCAATCGCACTTCTGGCAAAATTGTCAGCATCACTGAGATTCTCTAAATCGATCCTGGACACACACACTCTATCTGTAGGGTGCGCAGTGCGCACCTTACCCCCACAAATAGTTTCAAAACTGTCAACTTGCGTAAGTCATATAAATCTGAAATCCCGATCGCATTTGCTCGGATCGACCATGAGTCTCACGCTCAATCGTATTAGAATGTTGCCACCACAAGCCGAAAAAAAGTTGCAATGCTGGATTCGCAGCCGTCATTTAATTTGTACTGGCAATTTTTACATCTTTGAAACTATAGACTATAGCGCTATTGAGCGTTTTACCGAGTCGATTACGGCTTTAGGAGGAACATTAATCTCGGTTCAGCCGATCGACAAAATTTGGATGGGCGATCACCGTCAAGTCATTCTATATCGTGCCAAAGCCAGTTTGCATACGCCTTGTCACAACCTCAAGCAATACTGGTTTAAATATGGTAGTTTCCAGACTAGGTTCGATCCAAGCTCTTGATCTGGCTGATAGTGGTTAGCATGGTTGCAGCATTGTTGTTGCGTGTTGGTGACATCCTGATTTTCCTAGGAATTAAGCAACCATTTTCTATGCTAAGTAACATTTTTCTAGTTGCGATCGGTATTTTACTTGTAGTAGTAATTTGCCCCTGCTTCAAACAGGAAGTAGCCCGACGACAAACAGCGGAAGGGGTGCTGCGACAACAAACCGATCGCGAACGGTTAGTCAATCAAATTGCTCAACACATTCGCCAGTCTCTTGATTTGGACGAAGTGCTAGAAACGACTGTGGCAGATGTACAGCGCTTTCTGGAAGCCGATCGCGTTCTCATTTACCGCCTGTGGCCAGACGGAACGGGTAGCGCCATTAACGAAGCCGTTTTACCCCCTTATCCCGTCATTTTAGGAAAATCCTTCCCAGCAGAAGTCTTTCCCAAGGAGTACCATGAGGCTTATTCTTTAGGAAAAACCCGCCTCATTGCCAATCTTGAAGAAGCCGATCTCGAAAATTGTCTGACTGATTTTCTCCAACAATTTGGAGTCACAGCCAAATTAGTTGTCCCCATCATCCAAGAAAATCGGGAGTTTGAGGGGAATCCTTCTGTACCCTATCTTTGGGGGTTATTGATTGCTCACCAATGCGATCGCCCGCGCGTCTGGGAAACCTGGGAATTGGAGTTGATGCAGCAACTAGCGACACAGGTGGCGATCGCCATTCAACAGTCTGAATTATACCAACAGCTTCAACAACTCAATGCCGAACTAGAACAGCGCGTCCAACAGCGTACCGAAGAATTAGCTCGCGCCAACGTCGCCCTAAGAGCCGAAATTGGCGAACGACAGCGCACCGAAGTAGAACTGCGCCACACCAACCACACCCTAAAAACCCTGATTACCGCCTCTCCTCGCGCTATCTTCACGCTGGATATAGAAGGGTACGTCAAGATTTGGAACCCCGCCGCCGAACAGATGTTTGGTTGGAATGAAGCAGAAGTCATCAACCATCCCAACCCAATTTTTATCGACGATCCATTAGAAGATTATTCCACTCTCCGCAGCAATCTCCTGCAAGGAATCACCTATAGTGTCGAAATGCGCCGCCACAAAAAAGACGGTAGTGCGATCGACATTATCTTTTCCGCCGCCCCCTTAAAAAATAGTGAAAATCAGATTGACGGCGTTGTCGCAGTGATTGCTGACATTACCGAACAAAAACAACAAGCAGAACAAGTGCGGTTGCTCCAGTCAGTTGTCGTCAACACAAATGATGCCGTCGTCATTACCGAAGCCGAACCGATTGACGAACCAGGCCTCCGTATTATCTATGTCAATGAAGCATTTACCAAGATCACCGGATATAGCCCAGAGGAAGTTTTGGGCAAAACACCCCGGATTTTGCACGGCCCAAAAACCGATCGCGCAGAACTAGACAAGATTCGGAGCGCGCTCTCCCGTTGGGAATCTGTCACCGTTGAAGTGATTAACTACCGCAAAAATGGCTCCGAATATTGGAATGAATTCAGCATTGTCCCCGTAGCCGATCGCACAGGTTGGTATACCCACTGGATCGCCATACAGCGAGACACAACCGAACGAAAACAAGCAGAACAAGCCCTGCGACATAGCGAAGAACGCTTTCGATCGCTAATTGAAAATGCTCTAGACATCATTATGATTCTCAATACAGATGGCACTATCCACTACGTCAGTCCTTCTGTAGAAAAAGTCTTAGGATATCCCGTCTCTGAACTCGTAGGAAAGAAAATATTTGAGCCAATTCATCCCGATGATTTTACCACTACTTACCACAGTTTCACCAATACCCTACAAAGTGCAGAAATAACCCCTCCTCTTGAGTTCCGCTACCGTCACAAAGACAAATCTTGGAGAACTTTGGAAGCTATCAGCCAGCCTTTTATAGACAATGCCGCTACCACACAAATTATAGTCAATGCTCGTGATATCACCGAACGCAAACGACTCGATGAAATTCGATTAGCCCTAGAGCGCGAAAAAGAACTGAGTATTCTCAAAACCCGCTTCTTCTCAATGGCATCCCATGAATTTCGCACCCCACTCAGTACCGCTCTGGCAGCAGCTCAAGTCCTAGAAAACAGTCCCAGCGCGTGGAATGACTCCTCCAAGCGACAGAGAAACCTGCATCGAATTCAAGATTCTGTGAGGAATATGGTGCAGTTGCTCGATGATATTTTAACCATCAATCGCGCCGAAACAGGGAAACTAGATTTTAATCCAAAACTTTTAGTTTTAGACAAGTTTTGCCAGCAATTTGTCGAAGAGATTCGGCTCAGCACTGGCAGTCAGTATACCCTCACATTTACCTGTGAAGGAAATCCCATTCCCGTTTGTTTGGATGAAAGGTTGTTGCGTTCTATTCTATCTAATATATTATCGAATGCGATTAAATATTCCCCGAAAGGAGGCAATGTTAATCTCGGTCTAGAGTTTCAGTTAGACGCAGTTATCCTTCAGGTTGAAGATAGAGGAATTGGCATTTTCCCTGAAGATCGAAAGCAGTTGTTTGAACCATTTCACCGAGGCAAGAATGTCCGAACTATTCCGGGCACAGGATTGGGATTGATCGTGGTCAAAAAATGCGTTGACTTGCACCAAGGCACAATTCAGATTACCAGTGAAGTCGGCATTGGCACAACCTGTGTGGTAACGCTACCGTTGCTATAGCGACAGGAAGTTCGGCCGCGCGCAATGTACGGGATGTAACAGATGGATGGAAGAAGAAAATGCTTTTAATTATTAATTTTTATGTCCGCGACGGAACCAAGCGAATATATTAAAATCTCCCTGCATTTTTGCCAATTCCTGTTGGTGCTGCTTGGCTGTAGCATAATACCACTGGCAATAAAGCTCAAATTCTTGACGGTACTTAACTTCGTCGTAAAACTCGCGGACAACTTGGTGTCTCTGAAAAATTTCGGCTGTTGGAGTCGGTTCTGGGACAATGTTTTGTAGCTCGTGGGGCAACATAATTGTTTGGGGGCGACGGTGGCAAATATTGATGTAATGACTTTAAGCTAACACATAGCAGTTGACAGTTGATAGTTGACACTTGACAGTGGTTAGTGGGACGGTTTGTAGTGCGGACTTAAGTCCGCAACATGAGAGCGGACTTAAGTCCGCACTACGAACCAATCTGATTGGGGTTAATCCGTCGGACACGATATAAACTGGTGTAGATAATAGGTATCCGGCAATAAATCCAGGGCGAATGCTAGCCCGTTGCTTTGGGATGCTGCAATATCCTGCTGGGTTATCTGAAAATCTGTTGGTGCGGCAATTACTTTTATTCCCTGGCGCTGAAAAATTAAGAGCGATCGAGTCCTGTGCATGGCCGATTTGATTTTAAATTTGATTGTAATATTCTGTCCGGTCGATTACCATAAGAAAAACGGTTTGTAGTGCGGACTTAAGTCCGCAACATGAGAGCGGACTTAAGTCCGCACTACGAACCAATCTGATTGGGGTTAATCCGTCGGACACGATATAA
>RDYN01000202.1 GCA_004293365.1 Oscillatoriales cyanobacterium
GGTTTGTTTGTGGCTGGCGCCGCCGTTCATCTTTTCCCGGAAAATCCCCCTGCACAATTTCATGCAGGGTGTTGCCCTGGCGTCCGGCTTTGCTTGCTGTTTTGAAGCACGGCGCTGTGCTCTGAAGGTAGCTAAGGCTGAAGAATTCGAGGCCATGAAAGAGCGCGCCATTGATGCCGACGTGGCAGATGAACTTAGCACCTCAATTTACGTGGCTGAGCAACAACGGCGGAACGAGGCAGAACTACTCATTGCGTCTAGTGGCGATAGAGAACTCCTAGAACGCGCTCTAGCGCTTAGTTCTGAGGAAGACGAACAGGAGAACGTTCAACGGGATCAGAACGATGATGACGAACTCCGAGAACGGATTCTGCAATTGCAGGCTCGCGGCTACGGCAAGGGCAAAATCATCAGCGAGATTTGGCAAGTCTCAAAAGGCGGCTCAGAGAAATACAAGGCTGCTGAGGCTGAGTATCGGCGACTGACTGGGGAGTCCTGAAACCCGCAGAGCGAGCCATTCGTCTAGTGCTTTTACCTTTAAACCCGACGAGTGAGTTTCTGGACGCTCGCGTTTCGTTTTTCGTTTCGTTTCAGGAGGTAAAAAAATAGCTTTTGACCAGGAGACCAAATTCTAAGGTTGTGAAATCGAGTAACATAGCAGCATGAATCTAGAGTCGCTTCACCAACACACCCATCCAAAACGTCTGAAAGAGTTCCTGAGAGAGAACTCTATATCGGACTTTGAAGCAATGCGAGTAATGCGCCCAAAATTTACAATATTTTGGCGGTACATCTGCAAATCTTTAATGCAGGCATTAGAGCGATTGGTCAAGGCAATAAACGCATCCTACCCAGTAGGTATTGATGTCTTGTCCCAGCTCTTTTCCTTGATAGAGGCTCTCAATACTGTTAAGCCAAAGGTTGAGGTAGTCGAGGTCTATGCCCCCCGTGACCCGCCTAAACCCTACAACTGTCTTCCGAAAGTCGAAATAGGTGGCTGCGCTCGCAGCGACTTACTTGTCCGCTCGCTGATTTTCTAGCGGGCGGTTCCACCTATGCTCTAAATTTTCCAAAAAAGTAAACGCCAAAAAACCGCTGCTATCTAATTGGAACCTAGCTTGCAACGGCTTTTTGGAAATTATCCACATTCAGACTCGTCTTAGGGGCGAGCTAAATTTCATGTACGACAATTCTACTCCGATCGGCGGTAAAGTTTCAAGCGGCATCGGCGCATTAATCACAAGACATCTCCAAAATAGTAACATTCATGGTAAAATGACATCACAAAGCTTTCTTAACACAGAAACATGAGCGACATACTAAATCATATTGAAGAGCATC
>RDYN01000203.1 GCA_004293365.1 Oscillatoriales cyanobacterium
AGTCCTTCATCCTGGTTATGGCCGCCAGTTCCATGAAGTTGGGCGCGATTGTCGCATTCTGAAGGTAGTCCAGTACCAATCGCAATTTCATCCGCTCCAGCCGGCTCGGTACTAACTCTTCCAGCCTTTTCACAATTGTTTTCATCAGATTTTTCAAAAACTTCTTTAACTTGTTCCCGGACTAGCCATAGGTCGTAGGCGGCGTGAAAGTCTGTTATTAAGTCGTAGTCGTCTGAGTCTGGCGGCTCGCTGACATCCCATTCCAGTAGGTT
Source organism: Oscillatoriales cyanobacterium (assembly GCA_004293365.1). GTDB lineage: Bacteria > Cyanobacteriota > Cyanobacteriia > Cyanobacteriales > Microcoleaceae > Microcoleus. The sequence goes on from RDYN01000203.1 coordinate 273, forward strand.
GAGTTGGCCGCTGGCTTCTGCTGCGTGAAGAACTTCGCCGAAATCTGCTGGATTCCACCTGTCGGCGTCAGTCCAGGGGCGATCGATTTCGACACCGTTCGAGTTTTCTGTCGTGGGTGCGATCGGCTTGGGATAAACGATGCGGCCAAATTTGGAAGGCTCGATCGCTTGTTCGATCGCGCAAGTGACGCTTTTGACACCGTTCGAGTTTTCGGTTGCATTGATGTCCGCCAGTGCGGACTCAGGCTCAGTGCCCTCCCAGAAAAAAGTGAATGTGTCTTCGCTAGTTCTGACAATCGTGCGGCTTTTGACGAACGGTTTGCCTCCCATTTCTACACGATCGCCAACGGCCAAGGAATCAAACCCCCGAGCCTCAAGAAGATCGATGACCTCCTGAAGCCCGAGGGCGGGGCGATCGCACAAAGCGCCAAAAGTAGGAGTAGGGATGGAACTTTCGATCGGCTCCTGAACGCGATCGACACCGGGGATATTTTCCGATGTCAGTTCGATCGGCTCCTGGCGTTGAATTTCGATCGGCTCCTGAACGCAATCGACAGTTTTGACACCGGGGATATTTTTAGCCACCTGTTCGATCGGCTCAGGGGCTTGAACTTCGATCGCCGAGGAGACTCTCTCGGCACTGTTCAAATTTTCGGCTGCTGGAATAGCCCAAGACTTTTCTAAACAGCCTGGACTAATCGATCGACCTAAACCGAATGGAGGGGCGAGCGTCATAGCGCGAATTTCAAGCAGGTAAGTTAGTTGGCGGCGAATTTCAGCAATCCAACGAGACTTGCTGCGACCGTCAAAGAGACTAGCGCTAGGCTGGCAAGCCAGATCGGCTACTTTTGGCCAAAGCGCTTGAATCTCTCTCAAAGTTTTGGCAGGCAGCGCCTCGGACACAGCACGACAAGCATAAACAGCCTGAGAAAAAGTTAACTTCTCGAATACAGCACGATCGAGCTTGCTTTCGATCGGCTCCTGGGCTCTCTCTACACCGTTCAAATTTTCAACCTCCTCCTCGATGACGGATTTTGACGCGGAGTCAGAGGTGTCGAACAAGCCGGAGTTCTTTGAGCGTTTTGGTGGTTAGGTCTTGCATGGGTTTTGGGGGGGGAAGAAAGGGCGAGTGAGAAGCTCGCCCCCCACGTTTAGGGTATGCAGATACAGTCTTCAGTAGACTAAGCACAGAGTTTTCAGCAGAACCGAATAACCTAACGAGCCTGCTGGGCCTCTTTACTGTGTCTACCTTCCGATACTTTAGTATCTTTCAGCGCTGCTGTCAATACTAAAGTTTCGGTACTTATGTTATTATGAACGCCAACGACCTAAAGCAAGATGCACCGGAAATAACCTTGGAAAGTTTGATTGAAACTAGCGGCAAAACTCAGCGAGAGTTGGGAATCGCGCTGGGCGTCACCGAACTAACCATACGAAATTGGGCAAAAAGGAGAAAAATCCCTCGGCTGGATAATGCAGCAGCCTTAGCCGCTGAGCTAGGGGTGTCACTAAAAACATTGACCCGCTCATTACAAATAGATGTAGCCAGGGTTCCTGACGACACCCGGTATCCATCTGACGACTAATACAGCTTGCGCGATCGGCACTAACACCAAAACTTCAGCATCCCAGCGGGGGGTGCTGGCTTTTGCTTTTAAGCACTGTTCCAGAAACTGAAGCTACACATAAGTAGCCCTTCCATGAGACCAGCATTTATGTGTAGCAAGCAATAAGTAAGCCCATGAATTCTAAGTACCAAACCTACCCACCCGGAGTACAGAAACAGATCGGG
>RDYN01000053.1 GCA_004293365.1 Oscillatoriales cyanobacterium
GGCAAATTGAGTAATCCGTCAAGATGAAAATCCATAAGCTTAGCCTCTAGCGTAAAGTTCCTATATTATACAGTTTTCACCGCAAACCCAGAAGAGCCGCTGCATCTTTCCCTGATTCGCACTAATCCGCTCTAAAATTTGAATTTGTTCTGATGCTTCAGCATTGGCATAAATTGCCAATCGCGCCAACGAATCATAGAAGTAAAAATTGGGAACTCTGACCTTAGAAACAGCCACCATTAAATATTGTTCTACCTGCACTGCATTTTCCAGCGCCGCACCGTATTCGCCCAACAAATAACAAAGCTGAAGCTTGTAACGATAGAAGTCAAAAAGCCCGAACATATCGCTTGCTTGCAGGTGAACCGGCAGCATTTCCTCTTCGTTATAAGCAGCACCGATCAGCAAACAGGGATTTGCGCTTGCTCCCAATAAATTTAAGACTGCTTGCTCCGCGATTAAATTGCAGTACAACACTCTTTCTTGCTTGATTTGCCGGAGAAAATGATTGTATTGGGTAATTTCTGGCCCTAAATCTACTAAATTGTAACCACGTAAATATGCAGTGCTGCAATACTCGGCTATACCGTAGGCTGTAAATTCCCAATCTCCGGTTTCCAAACCCAACGTGTAAATTTCTAAGAAAAATTTTAAAGTATCTCTAATATGTTGCTGCCAAGGTTTAATGCAAGAGGCGACTGGTAACAATACCTTGACTCTCATCTCCGGCCTGTGAAACTGCGACACTAAAATCATAGCGAGTTCGCCAAATTGATATCCAGTTTCGAGATCGCCGATAATTCCGCAGAGAATTAATCCATAATTAGCATAACCAAAAGCAGAATCAGCAGCGTTGCCGTATTTAAGCGATAAATCGATTTGTTTTAAAGTAACTAGCGGAAACAAAGCTGGGGTTACGGTAAATGCCAGCGGAATCAAGTTCGACAGCATCCGCATTGCTGCTAAAGCTTCAGCATCCGTCATTTGTGGCAAATTAATTAAATCTTGAATCGATTGATTGGCTAATTTTGCACTTATCTGCTGAAAATCTCGCTGAAAATCTGACGGATTTGGCTGTTCAGGAAACTCTACGCCAAACATTTTTAACAAGCCAAGTGCGAGATTGACCGCTTCTTGTCCTTGGTTTCTAGCAGCACAAGCTTGAATTTTTACTTCATAAGCTTTGACTTGCTCTACCGCTGTTTTAGCCTGCGCCCAAATTATTTGCACTAATTGTTCCATCGCTGCTAAATCTCCGCCAAAATATGCAGTTTCTGCCGCTAGATTATGCAATTTTAATGTCAGTCGATACTGAGTTTCCCAGCAATCGGCGTTCAGCAATCCCAAGCCGATTGTGGCATATTTGCTGGCAGTAACATAGGCAGTTGATGCTCTAGCTTTGTGTCCGGCTGCCAAGTTTAACTCAGCGAGTTGTTGCTGTTTGTCTGACCCAACTAGCAAATCAACGCCATAGTTTAATTGATTGACAATCTCAAAAATCTTCTCATCTAGCTCTGCGGCAGATGTACGCTGGAGCAGCAGTTGTCCTATTTGCAAGTGAGTTGCTTGTTTTTGGTTTTCCGGAATCAATGAATAAGCAGCTTGCTGGACGCGATCGTGCAGGAATTTGTAGCTGACAATTTCCGCAGTCTGCGGCGCCTCTTCTCTGGCTCGTCCGAGATAAAATTTGTACACTTCAGTGGTCGGCAAAATCAAGCCTTCTTGCAATGCTTGCCACAAATTTGTTGCTGTTTCCGCTGACAATTCTTCTGTGACAGTCGCCAAAGTTTCTAAATCAAAAGAGTTGCCAATACACGCGGCTTTCTTTAACAATTCTTGCGTGGATTTTGGCATTTTTTGCAATTGCAACGCCATAAACTCAACGACATCATCAGTCAGAGCTAATGCTTTGACTTTGGCAATATCGCAGTGCCAATTACCAGCAGCAAAGTCAAACTGAATCAGCCCATCATCGTGCAGCAGTTTCAGAAATTGCGTGCTAAAAAATGGATTGCCTTTGGTTTTTTGATAAATTAGTTGAGTTAATGGTAGTGCGATGGCTTCCGCACAGGTAAGCGTATCGGCAACGAGTTGATTTAAACTCGTTTCAGTCAGCGCTGCTAATCTAATCGTATTGATTGTAGCTTGTGCTTTGCGAATTTGTTCTAGCGCCAACATCAAAGGATGAGCGGCAGCAACTTCATTGTCGCGATAAGCTCCAATTAATAGGAGATATCCGCCGTCTGATTCGCTCATCAACAACTGCATCAATTTCAAAGATGCCGAATCAGCCCACTGCAAATCATCGAGAAAAATGACTAACGGATGTTCTTTGGTGGTGAATACTTGCAGGAATTTTGGCAACAGTAAATTAAAGCGGTTCTGTGTCGCTGTTCCAGACAGTTCTGTGGCGGTTGGCTGTTGACCGATAATTTGCTCTAATTCGGGAATTACCTCGATAATTACTTGGGCGCTGTCACCGAGTGCCGCTAAAATTTTGGTTTTCCAATTTGCTAATTCAGCGTCGCTTTCACTCAGCAATTGTCCCATTAATTCTCTAAATGCTTGCACGAAAGCACCCAAGGGAATATTGCGGTTGAATTGGTCGAATTTGCCTTTGATGAAGTAGCCGCGCGCTCCGACAATTGGTTTGTGTACTTCGTTGACAATCGCGGTTTTACCAATCCCGGAAAAACCCGCGACTAACATTAACTCGCGCTTTGACTGGCTCCTCGCTATAGTTTCGGAATTAGAAATGCGATCGAACGCAGCCAATAATTGAGCAACTTCGGCTTCTCTACCGTAGAGTTTCTCTGGGATGAGGAAGCGATCGCACACATCCCGACTGGCGATCGCAAAGCCTTGTATTTTCCCACTTTCTGCAAATTGACGCCCACACAATTCTAAATCAAATTTTAGCCCCAAAGCGCTCTGATAGCGGTCTTCAGCATTCTTTGCCATCAATTTGCTGACAATCTCTGAAAGTGCCTCCGGGATTTGCGGATTGATTTGGTGCAGCAATGGCGGTTGTTTGGCAATATGAGAGTGTACCAATTCCATCGGATCGTTGCTTTGAAACGGCAACTTACGCGCCAACAACTCGTAAAAAGTGACACCCAGAGAGTAAAAATCAGTACGGTAGTCAACGCCGCGATTCATCCTTCCCGTTTGTTCGGGAGATAAATAGCCTAATGTGCCTTCGAGCCGGTTGGGATTCATCAGGGTTTGAGTTTCCCTCGGCAGCACTGATGCGATGCTAAAGTCAATGAGTTTGACTTGTTTTGTTTGGGGATTAATCAGAATGTTGGCGGGTTTAATGTCTTTGTGAATGATGCGCTGGCGGTAAAGTATATCTAATGTATTGGCGAGAGCGATCGCAATTTGGAAAAACTCCACCAGAGATTTAACTGTTTCGCCTTTCCCCGTCCATGCCTTCAGAGAAATTCCCCCGAAGTCTTCGACAATCAGCGCATAGCCGTTGCGGTAGGATTCCAAGCTGTAGGTTTGGATGATTCCGGGAAAATTTAGGTTTTTGGCGATCGTGTACTGATTGCGAAAATGCAACAGTTCGCTGAAGCTGGGATACTCGTTCCGCAAGACTTTGATGATGACGGGTGTTCGATCGCCGAGGCTGCGGGCGCGATAAACCTGGGTGCGAGTCCCTGAATAAATGCGATCGAGAATTTGATAACCTGTTAGTTCGATCATAGCAAAAAATTTTATTATTAAATTAAATTTTCTACTATTATAATCTATTGACAATCCGATTTTGCCCTCGTATAAATACTGAAAAATCCCACAAATTTCCCAACCAGCGAGCAGCTAACTGTTAACGGTTAACCGTTAACAGTTAAGAGAATTAACTCATTCGGGCTGTCAAGGCATCTCGCGCTTGTTCTCGATCGTCAAAATGGACTTTTTCGGTGCCCAAAATCTGATAATCTTCGTGTCCTTTTCCTGCAATCAGCACGCCATCTCCGGGTTTAGCGTCGATAATAGCAGCGCGAATTGCTGCGGCGCGATCGCACATCACGACGGGTTTTACGGTGGCAGGAATGCCTGCGATCACGTCTTCTAAAATGCGATCGGGATTTTCGGTACGCGGATTGTCGGAGGTAACAACGGCTAAGTCGGCCAACTCTGCCACGATTTTACCCATAATTGGGCGTTTCGTGCGATCGCGATCGCCACCGCAACCAAACACACAAATCATTTGACCGGGAATAAACGGCCGCGAAGCCTTCAACAAGTTCTCCAAACTATCTGGAGTGTGCGCGTAATCGACAATTACACTAATATCTTGATCGGAACTAATTTGCACCCGTTCCATCCGTCCCGGAACTCCCGAAAACAAAGCTAATTTCTCCACAATTGCGGACAAATCTAAACCCAATTGTAAAGCAGCACCGACAGCAGCCAACATATTAGATAAATTGAACTGACCGACTAAAGGCAAAACAAAAGCAGTTTCGCCCTTGGGAGTGTGCAGCATTCCCTTAACTCCATTGGGCTGATACTGCAAATCAAAAGCATACAAATCAGCAGTTTTGTCCGTAGTGCTGTAACTCCATACTTGCTCGGATTTGAGGCTTTCAACAATCCGCCGTCCGTAGGAGTCGTCAATATTAATTACAGCGCAATTCTTGAGGTAATCCGAACCGAACAACAGAGATTTTGCCTCAAAATAATCCTCCATATCGCGGTGATAATCGAGATGGTCTTGAGTCAAGTTTGTAAACACAGCAACTTCAAAAGAACAGCCCAAAACTCGCTGCTGTGCCAAAGCGTGGGAACTGACTTCCATCACGCCGTATTTGCATCCGGCGGTGACAGCTTCTGCTAGCTGTTTTTGCAAGTCGATCGCAAAAGGTGTAGTGTAAAGAGCAGTTTGTTGAAAACCAGGCCAGCGAGTGTAAAGCGTGCCGAAAATTGCTGCCGGCAACTGCATTTGATTGAGCAAAAATTCGATTAAATGAGTTGTTGTAGTTTTGCCGTTAGTTCCGGTAACGCCGACAAGTTTTAATTTGCTAGCAGGATTGCCGTAAAATGCGGTGGCTATTTGACCGCAAATTTGAGCCATATCGGCTACTGGGATGACGCAGGGAAGCTCTTCTAGCCCCCCCTTGCTAAGGGGGGGTTGGGGGGGTGTTTTCTCGGCGGAGGAGGTGGAAATTATGGCGGCAATTGCACCGCTGGCGATCGCACTTTGCCAAAAATCTCCCCCATCAACGCGAGTTCCCGGCATTCCCAAAAACAAATCCCCCGCCCCACAAGCATGGGAATTAGTAGATAAACCCTTGACTTCGGCATCGAGGGCCCGATGTTGGATGTCAAAGGAAATGCCGGGAAGTGTTGCTAATAATTCTCTCAATTTCATCTGAAAAACTCCTCACTTGGATGTTTTGAATATGACTTGCGCCAGAAATTGTTCGATCCGCTATCTACAAGCCTTTTCGGTGTGAAATCCGCACTCTCCGGGCCCAGAGTGCGGGCCCGGCACCCGAAGGGCTTGATTTTTTGCGTAAATCATATTATTGTGACGGATCTATTTGCAAATATTTCTGTAACATTTGCTCCAATTGTGGGACTGTACAGCGGGGAGAAGGACGAGGTAATTGTTCTTCTGGGGAAAATGCAGCGTCGCCACCAGAATTTTTGCGTTGGGAGTCAACTTTAAACAAAACTGGTACTTCGTACTGGTAAGCTTGAAACCAGTCATCACGTTCGGTAATGTCTCGTACTTCCAATTGAAACTTGAGGCTTTCAATCTGTTCGAGTTTTTCTTGCAACCCTTCGCACAAGTGGCATCCGGGTTTGCTGTACAAAATCAATCGCATCATCAGAGTACAATTAGACTTGATATTAAATTCTCGAAAGTGCGAAAAGTGCGATCCTCTTCGAGGGCTTCGCTAACGGAAGTTGGCGAACCAGACTTCGCAAGAAGCAACTCCTGGCATGATTGACCTCAACGCACGATCGAGGCTATCTTAGCATTGGTGGCGAACCGATTACTACAATTTGCCATCTCAATGCAAATGCCAGCCGATCGAACCCTACACTTTTTCTGTAAAAAATGCAAATTACGCCGGAAATATCTTGCCGAATTAAATTATTGCGTCTGCCTCTCATCATTGGGATTGTTACTATTCACTCGTCCATCAATTCTGTGGGATATGCTGACAAATTTTTCCAGACGTTGATTGCGGGGACTTGGGGCGGTTCTTGCGTGGCTTTTCTGTTCATGCTTTCAGGCTTCCTGTTTTTCAGAAATTTTAATTTATCGCTGAATTCTTATAAAGAAAAGCTCCAATCTCGGTTTTGGACTCTCCTGGTTCCCTATTTATTTTGGAACTTATCTTTATTGACTGTGGTGTTAATTGTCATGAACGTACCGGCAACGAGTGCAATTATCCAAGGGCATTACAAGGCATATATTGGGGACTACAGCTTTGCTAATTTTATAGATTGTTTGACCGGATATAAAAGCCTTTATCCGATCGCATTTCATTTCTGGTACGTCCGGGATTTAATCGCGATGGTGATTCTATCTCCGATATTTTTGATAATCGCTAGAAAGATACCTTATCTAGGTGTAGCTTTGTTTGCCGCGCCTTGGTTGCTGAATTTGCAAATTGGTTTGAGTATCCAGTGGTTGGGGCCGTTGTTCTTTTATTTGGGATGTCTGATTGCTGTTCAAAAATTGGATTTAACTTGGCTCGATAGACGAAAAAGTGCGATTATCGGTATATACTTAGGGATGGCTCTTGTGCTGGCAATGACGCAAACAGCAGACATTAAAACTTTTCAACACCAGTTTGAATGCTGCACGAGAGTAATGGGTACGGCGGCGATTTGGTGCGCTTCAGATTTAGTGTCGGGAAAGCTAGAAAAAGCTTGTTTGAATTTTTCGGGTTTGGCATTTTTTGTTTATGCTATTCACGAACCGACGGTAACAGTTTTTAAGGAAGTTTTTGACAAGTTATCAAAGCCTTCTAATTCAATAACTGTCATTGTATACTATTTGTTGACAATCATCCTGGCAACTTTAGTTACGCTGGCGGTGGGGAGTTTTTTACAAAGATATACGCCTAGGTTTTTTCAAACGGTCACAGGTGCAAGGGGATAATCGGACTATTTTGGATTTTGGATTTTAGATTTTGGATTGAAGATTTTAAGATTGAAGATGAGCAATGATTGATGGCATAATGCCTTGAAGTACAAGGTTTGTAGTGCGGACTTCAGTCCGCAGCATGAAAGCGGACTGAAGTCCGCACTACGAACTGCTTTTTGCGGACTGTTTTTGTTATAGTAATCGACCAGACATGATATAAATCCTGGTTTTGTGCTTGCTTGACTAATGAATCAAGCTTGAGTATACTTTACAAGTAGCCCTACAAAAAGGAGGCATTATGGAGTGCACCGAATACGCAGAAGCCAAGCGAAAAGCAGCCAAAAAAATTAGCGCCGATATTCGAGAACGCTGGAACAATCGCATCGTCACGCGGGGATTGCACTTGATGGGTGAAGCGGGGGCGGTGCAGTATTTAGCTGATTACGGGCGCGGCATTGGTACGGCAAAAGTTATCAGTTTTGCACTGTGTGCCGAGTCGGAAGGATATCCAGAAATGGCGATCGGCTTTTGGAAAAGAGCGTTTGAATTGGAAACGGGAGAAAAGCCGGCTAAAAACACTCCAAACAAGTCTACCACCAATGCTGCTCCTGCGGCAAAATCAAAGGCCGCGGCTAAAGTTGAGACTGCCAACAATCCAATTGTCCCCGAATTACCTCCGCACTTGCAGCCGGGAAGGATTGTGACGATGCAGCCGGTTGACGCGCCCAGCGAACGTTCTTATTATATCGAAAATCCCGAGTATTGGGGACAGCCAAAACGCGATGGCAACCGAGTTGTGGTCGTGGCGACGCTAGATAAAGTATACTACCAATCGCGATCGACTAACCTGCGGCAACAAGCGTCAATTGCGATCGATCGCACTTTAACCGACACAGCAGCTAAAATTGGCATCTTTGTTTTAGACGGCGAACTGTATTACAAAAGCTGTACGGGCAGCGAACACCGCACGGGCGCCCAAGCTGCTACAGTTAATATTGAAAGCGGTTTTCCGACAACCCAGCCCACCGCAGTTTATGCCATTTTCAAAGCTTTGTTTTTCCAGGGAAATGACCTGACCAAAACCGCCGAATCAGAAAGAATTGCCGCCGGAGTTGAAGTTGGCGAAATGCTGTTAAGTTTATCTGCGGAATTTGAAATTGTCCCGACATCTCGCACCGCAGGCGAAAAACTTTTGCTAGCGCAGCAACAGGAAGCTGAAAACAGAGAAGGCGAAGTTTGGATTTTGCACAACTGCCGCTACGTAGGCGGCAAAGATGTTAAGAAATTCCCGATGGTAAGGACTAAATACTGTCAGGAATACGACTTATTTATTGTGGGATTGACTCCGACAAAAGTTGCGGGGCGGCCGTTTAGCGCGATCGAAGTCGCGCAAGAAATCGACGGCAAATTAGTACCTGTCGGAACAGTGGGAACGGGCTTTAGCAGCGGGGAAATGCTGGAAATCGCCAGACTGCACGAGGCAAACCCCCGGGGAGTCAAAATCAAAGTGCGATCGCAGGGATTGACAGAAAGTGGCAAACTGTGGCACGCCCGATTTCTAGAATTGTGTTAAAATAGCACGGCGGTTCAAACCGCGTCTATACAAACAATGTCTGCCTCCGCAGACTGAATAAAATAACATAATTTTAGCCGTCCGGTATTCAGCGATGTCCTAGGCGGATCTGCAAATTTAAACAAATATTATCGCACAGGTTCGTAGTAAGGACTTTAGTCCTTCTTCAGCATCAGGTTCGTAGTAAGGACTTTAGTCCTTCTTCAGCATCAGGTTCGTAGTAAGGACTTTAGTCAGGTTCGTAGTAAGGACTTTAGTCCTTCTTCAGCATCAGGTTCGTAATGAGGACTTTAGTCCTTCTTCAGAAGCAAAAGAAGGACTGAAGTCCTCACTACGAACCTAAATTAAGTCCTCACTACGAACCTAAATTACAAGTCACAAACCCAAAAACAATGATTAAAATTCTTCACCTTTCAGACATTCACATGGGAAGCGGCTTTTCCCACGGGCGCGTCAATCCAGAAACCGGGTTAAATACGCGGCTGGAAGACTTCGCGGCGACGCTGAGTAAATGTATGGATAGAGCAATTTCTGAACCCGTAGATTTAGTCATATTCGGCGGGGATGCTTTCCCGGATTCAACGCCGCCACCGTTTGTCAAAGAGGCTTTTGCGCGCCAATTCAGCCGCTTGGTTGAGGCGCAAATTCCGACGGTTTTGCTAGTAGGAAATCACGACCAACATTCCCAGGGACAGGGCGGCGCGAGTTTGGGAATTTACCGGACTTTGGGAATACCTAAGTTTATTGTAGGCGATCGCCTGGAAACACACCTCATACACACCCGCAACGGCGCCGTACAGGTGGTTACACTGCCTTGGTTGACGCGATCGACCTTAATGACTAAATCAGAAACCGAAAGCCTGTCTGTAGGCGACGTTAACCAATTATTAACCGAAAAACTGACGATCGCCATGGAAGGTGAAATCCGCCGCCTCAATCCCGAAATACCAACCGTACTATTAGCGCACTTAATGGCAGATAAAGCAAGCTTGGGCGCCGAGCGTTTTTTAGCAGTCGGCAAAGGATTCAACATACCCGTTGCCATGCTAACACGCCCTTGTTTCGACTACGTAGCCCTCGGTCACGTCCACAAACACCAAAATCTCAACGCTTCCAACAATCCGCCCGTAATTTATCCCGGAAGCATCGAACGAGTTGACTTTAGCGAAGAGAAAGAAGACAAAGGCTTTGTGTTGATTAATTTGTCACGGGGTAAAGCCGAATGGGAATTTTGCACCTTACCCGTGCGGGTGTTTCAGACGATTAAGGTGAACGTATCTGAATCGGAAAGTCCCCAAGCCGACTTGGTGAAAGCCATTGGGAAGAAGGAAATCCAAGATGCTGTCGTGAGATTGATCTACCAATTGCGATCGGAACAATTAGACTTAATTGATAACGCCGAATTGCACGCACTTCTCGGCGCAGCCCACAGCTACACAATTCAGCCGGAATTAGTCAGCCAGCTAGCAAGGCCGAGGTTGCCGGAATTGAATGCTAATAATAGTATAGAACCGTTAGATGCTTTGAAAACTTATTTAGCAAGTCGCGAAGATTTGAAAGATATTACTGAGAGTATGTTAGAAGCCGCGCGGGATTTGTTGGGAGTTGAAGAAGAAGCTTTAGTCGAATTTTAGTAAGTTATAGTGGTTCTCAGAAAGATGAGGTACGTTGTTGGGCTTCAGCCCTCTTAGTCTAAGCGGTTATAATAAGCCGTCAGTCATCTTTTTAAGAAAGGCTATATATCAATTCCGGCTGTACCGTCAGGTGATTTAACCGCAGAGAACGCAGAGAACACAGAGGAAGAGAAGAGAGAAATCAATAATTCCAATACTAACGGATTTGATATAAGTAGAGGGAAAAATGAGAATAAATAAAATTTCTGTCACCAAACTTTTTGGAGTGTTCAACCATCCGGTTTCGCTCAATATGGAAGATAGGATCGCGATTATTCATAGTCCAAATGGATTTGGCAAAACAGCCTTATTTAGGTTAATTAATGGATTTTTCAATTCACTTGACTCAGAACTTTGGACTATCCCATTTACAGAGTTCCGGTTAGACTTTGATGATGGTAGTTGTCTACAAATAACTAAATCGATCGATGCACCTGAACATGAGAAAGATAAAAATTTAATGTTTTACTTTGCTAAGCCTGGTGCAGCAAAAGAGATATTCTCACCGAATTTAATAATGGACTCAATAGATGATTTCTCAGCGGGAATCAATGTGTCTTCGGATATCACAGATGATACACTACAGTCATCAGGTGACATAGACACACCAACTCAAGTTTCAGAATTAGAATTAGAACGTATTCTCGTCTTTAAAGCTAGACAGTTAATATCAAGGTTAGCAAAGAGCGTTAAGAAAGAACCAAAATGGCTGTCAGAACTAAGAAGTTCTATCGATGTTCATTTTATCGAAACTCAACGTTTGTTAACTCCCTCAAGTTTTCCTAAACCAGCGGTAGATACAAAACACCCTTCAATGATTCCATCGGTTAGTATCTATTCCCAGGAACTCGCAGAAGAGATTCAAGCAAAACTGGCTGAATACGGTGCATTATCTCAATCCCTTGAAAGAACCTTTCCCGCAAGAATTTTTAATAACAAATCACCCTCCAATATCACAGAGAAAACGCTGCATAACAAATTAAATGAAATTGAGCAAAAGCGTTCTCTTCTCAGAGAAATTGGTCTTTTGGATAAAGACGAAAATCCTGATTTTCAAATTGAACAACATATTGATAATACCACAAAAAATATTTTGTCAGTTTATGTTGAAGATGTAGAACAAAAACTCATGGTTTTCAAGGAACTCGCTACTAAAATAGAACTTTTTACGAGAATTATTCAACAGCGATTTCTATACAAGCATATGAGTATCAGCAAAGATAAAGGTTTTACCTTTACAACGGCTGATGGTAAGCCTTTGTTGGCGACAGACTTATCTTTCGGAGAACAACACGAACTGGTAATGCTTTACGAGTTGTTATTCAGAGTTAAACCTAACTCACTGGTTCTCATTGATGAACCTGAAATTTCGCTTCACATAGCATGGCAAGTTGAGTTTCTCAAAGATTTGCAAGCAATTATTAAGTTGGCAAACTTTGACGTGCTTATCGCATCTCATTCTCCAGATATTATAGACGATCGCTGGGATTTGACAGTGGAATTGAAAGGGCCAGTTGAATGACAAATAATCTTAAACCGGATCGTATTGCCAACAAACTTCGCTTGCTGAGAACTCAATCTAAATATACTGGATCTTTTGTAATTGCTGAGGGAGATACAGATGCGCGGGTGTGGAAAAACTTGATAGATTCCACAAAGTGTCGTGTGGAAATTGCCCATAATAAGGACAATGTTGTAAAAGTGCTCAATATCCTTGAAAAGGATAACTTTGCGGGCGTGTTGGCTATTGTTGATGCTGATTTTTGGATACTAGAAGGTACTGTTACATCTAGTTCTAACTTACTATTAACTGATACTCACGATCTTGAAACTATGCTGCTGAAATCGCCAGCACTTGAAAAAGTTCTTTCCGAACACGGTTCTGAACAAAAAATCAATAATTTTGGTAAAGATATTCGCCAAACTTTACTGGAAAGTGCCAAAGTTATTGGTTATTTACGATGGGTTTCGTTAAAGTTTAATTATGCTTTAAAATTTGAAGGTTTAGCTTTTAGTAAATTTGTAGACGATAAAACCTTGGAACTAAATGAGTCAAAATTACTGCAAACTGTGAAAAATAACTCTCAAAAACTGGGACTTGATGAGGCAGAAATTATAGCAAAGATGGATAGCTTAAAAACAAATGCTCAAGATATGTGGTATGTTTGTTGCGGTCACGATATGATTTGTATTTTGTCGATCGCACTTTGCAAAGCCCTAGGCACCTGCAACTCCAAGCAAGTTGAGCCAGATGTACTAGAAAAAGACCTTAGACTTGCTTACGAGTCCTCTCATTTCCAACTGACACAACTTTACACAGCCATTCAAGATTGGGAAAAAACCAATCAACCCTTCCAGGTACTTTCTAGCCTGTAGCTTCAACTTTCCCAAAAATCTCACCCGCCGTCAACCGAGCACCATTGGCAAAATCCACCCCAGACTGAACTTTTTTACCAGCCAACTGCACCTCCCGCAATAATAGCAAACCATCGCCTGTTTGGACGATCGCCCCTAAGCCCTTCACAACCTTCACAACCTCCCCATTTGCGCCCGACAACTGGGCCAAAACAGGCCATTCCCGTTCCAAAACCCTCAACTCCGGCGGTAATTGCAGCCAATATTCCGGCCCCACCGGCACAGTTGCAATCACCTTCAGAGAGTTACCGCGAAAAGTCGTCGTGCAATTCGGGAAAAAACCCCTAACTTGATTGTGAAGGGCGATCGAACTTTTCGACCAATCCAGCACAAAATCAGCCGCCTCAATCATCGGCGCATAAGTCGCCTCACCATCATCTTGAGGTACACCTTTAACTTCCCCATCCCTCAATTTAATCAAAGTTTCCACCAACAAATCCGCCCCAACATCCGCCAACCTATCCGCCAAAGAATCAGCATTATCCAACAGCGAAATACCAGCAAAAGCCTTCAACAACATCGCCCCAGTATCCATACCAGCATCCATCAGCATAGTAGTAATTCCAGTAGCCTTTTCCCCATTAAAAAGACAGCGCTGAATCGGCGCCGCCCCGCGATACTTCGGCAAAATAGAACCGTGAACATTCACACAAGCCAAACTAGGAATATCCAGAATTTCCTGAGACAGAATCTGCCCGTAAGCCACCACCACAAACACATCAGCCTCCGCTTCCCGCAACTTAGCAAGCGTTTCCACATCCTTCTTAATTCGGCGCGGCTGCCAAACCGGAAGACTGTGATTTAAAGCCACATCTTTTACAGGTGAACCCATCAATTTATTGCCCCTTCCCCGGCGTTTGTCCGGCTGAGTCACCACACCCACAACCTCAAAATCCGGGTGACTCAGCAAACTGGATAAAGTAGGAACAGCAAAATCAGGAGTGCCAAAAAAAACAATTCTCATCAATTTTTAGTTAAGTAGAAAAGATCCCAAAAACTATAATATATTACAATACGGTTCAGTTAGCGTTGTCCGAAGAGAGAAACGAAGCAATCGCATTGTCTATGTTTCACAGTGTTTTATCGCTAGGACTCTCTTATCGGAACTGTATTGTAACCTATTGTTGCTTGTTACTTTCGCTCTGCCTGGTAACGCAGATCCGGAGGAAGAGCCTCCTTTTAGCTCGCAGCTTACATGAGAGAGGATTATAGGTGTATTTAAGTTATTAAATTTTCGCTCCTAAAATCGACTAACAGATTCTTTTTCATAGGTAGCGATTGGCTGATTTGTAATAATTGAATACAAAACATCTGGGTCTAAATCGGCTCCATTTTCCCAGTAAACCGTTCCCAAATCAGGATTAACTTTGACTTGAACAAAGTAACTCAAGTCTTGTAGGGGGGAAAAGATGCCCGTGAATTCGATCAGTTCACTGATATCAACAACTCCCTCTATACAGTCTTCAAACTTGAGATGTAGTTGATAGAATTCTAACGGTTTAACCGAGATAATATCTTTAAGCATTTTCTACTCCAACGGTGTGATAGGCTCTAAAGGAGATTGAACTCTAGCTAGTTCCCAGTTTTGCATTAGTTCTGTCTGATGAATAGCCGCCCATTCTATAACTAGACCTAAGATGCGGGGGGAAAGTTTACCTTCTAAAATCGAAAGAGTTGCGATATCAATGATAGCTTTTTGTTGATTGTAGCGGACGTGAAAATGTGGAGGCGGGTGGTCTTTGTAGGACATAGTGATGATGATACCTAAAAAACGGCTGATTTCTGGCATTATCTCGCCTTCTCCATTATCGGTTGGAAAATTATTCCTGAACTCTTTTTATACATCCAATAAATTCCAATTTGCTAGCCTAGGAACTAGGGTATTATACTATGGCAAAATCTTAACTATTTCGCACATCATCAGCCTGACACACGTTACAAGTTTGGTAATTCATTTATAGTTTTATCTAATAAATCGGGCAACTCTTCGGAATCCCTACCAAGCTACCCGATTTGGTTTTATTTTCGGATGAAGTCACCCCATCACAGGAACAAGTCTGGACTCTTCTTACACGCCCGACAAATTCCCATTTGCCAGTTCCGATAGCGAAGAGTGCTCACAGGGAAGACAGGGAGGAAGGGACAGCCAAAGCTACCGCTACACGAAAACCCCTGTTCCTGTTCGAGTTGCCCGCAGAGTTGTAGTTGCGGTTGGCAGCACGGCAATTGACCGCATTGTTGTTCCACGAACCTCCACGCTGCACTCGGAAGTGCTTGTCCCTTCTCCACCCTCTCACTTGCGCGAGAAAAATGGATACTTATTTACTATCTCAAAAAAAGGGATATTTCTCAACCTTTTTTCTCATGACTTACGCAATGAAACCGGGTTTCTACGAAAAATCTTGGTTTCTCAACTAATACCAATTTAAAAAAAGAATGCAACAGTATTCTTGTCCCCCCCCTTAGCAAGGGGGGGCTAGGGGGGGTCGAAGAGTGTTGCGCGATTTTAGTAAAATGGTATAAACATCTACCAAGAAACCCGGTTTCTACCTACCCATCGCCACTTCCCCGAAAAAAAAATTGAGCGCTAGCGCGCTAGAGGGAAAAGGAAAAAGAGCAAAGCGCAAAAGGGCAAAAGAGCAAAGAAGAGTCCTCACAGGGAAGACAGGGAGGAAGGGACAGCCAAAGCTACCGCTACACGAAAACCCCTGCCCCTGTATGAGTAGCCCGCAGAGCCGTAGTTGCGGAATGCAGCACGGCAATCGACCGCATTGCCGTCCCACGAACCTCCACGCAGCACTCGGTTACTATCTCCGCCAGTTGTCCGCGAAGTACCATCAGATGGCGCGCCATTGTAACTACCATGCCAAGGATCAGCGCACCATTCCCAAACATTGCCGTGCATATCGTACAAACCAAACCCATTCGGGGGAAAACTTCCCACCGGAGTAGTTTCTTGACGATAAAGTCCTTTCGGTGCAGAACCGTAGGGATTATTGCCGTCATAATTAACTAAATCTGGAGTAATAGTCTCCCCAAAGTGAAAAGCCGTAGTTGTTCCAGCCCGACAAGCATATTCCCACTCGGCCTCACTCGGCAAACGATAGGTTTTTCCAGTTTTCTCAGACAACTTCTGACAAAAACTTACCGCATCATTCCACGATACATTTTCTACAGGCCGTTTCTCACCTTTAAAACCAGAAGGGTTATTTCCCATCACCGCTTGCCACTGTTCTTGAGTAATGGCATATTTCCCTAAATAGAATGGCTGGGCAAAAGTTACCTGATGTTGGGGGCGTTCACTATCACTACCTTCTCCCGACGGTGAACCCATCATAAAACTACTCGCCGGGATATGCACCATTTCCAGTTTCACCCCATTACCCAAATCTTCCTCTTTTTGATAAGCTTTCCCCGACTGCTTGCTAGTTTGTTTCCCGTACTTATCCACCGCGATCATTTCAAAAGTAAATGCTTTACCTTTACTAGCTTCTTCCTCCCGCCGCAAACGTTCCGCTTCGGCTGCCTGATGTTGACGTTCCCTTTCCTTTGCTTCTTGACGCAAACGTTTCGCTTCCGCCTCCCGTTTTCTCTCCTCCAATACAGCCAAAGCCACATCGCGGATATGCAAAACACCCGGTAAACTCGGATTAATTTGCAACGCCAGATTAAAATCTTCAACTGCCCGTTCTAACTGTCCCAGCTTCTGATAAACTAACCCGCGATGGTGGTAAACACTAGCTTCATTCGGATTCAGCCGCAATACTTGGTCAAAATCAGCGATCGCGCCCTGATACTCTGCAATTTGATAATAAGCCAAACCCCGCTGAAAATTCGCCTCAAACCGAGAACCGTCTAACTGCAAAACCTGATGAAAATCTGTAATCGCCGAAGAATATTCCCCATTTTTTGCCCGTTGCAAACCCCTCCGCCAACAAGACTCAATGATACTTAACTGCAAACTCGCCCCCAAAACTCGCAAACATTCATTTAGCTTAGTTACATAGGGTTCATCATCAATCGTCAAAGCCGCCGCCAAAACATTTAATAACTGACTTTGTTCGGGAATCGGCAAACCGTGCAGCCTCAACCAATCTTGAACAGACAAATACAACTGTGCAGCAGCCCACTGCTTGTCAGCCAAAATCAACAGAGATATAGCTAAATCCAAACGCAAATCAGGAATCAGTGCCGACTCTTGTTCAGCCAAACAATCATATAATTGCTGATAATAACCAACCGCAATTTCCGTCAGAATATTCTGTTCGTCAGCGGGCATTTTTTTCAACATTTCCGGGAGTAACTGCGGTAGAAAAGGTGTTTTTCGCTCATCTGGAGGCAAAAACATCAGACAATATTCATCAACAATTAACCCCGCGATCAAAGCATGGCAAATGCAAATAAATTTTGTTAAATCATCGGAATCATTTTTGTGAAAATGATAAGGGCGATGAATTTCGCTTAAATCTTCTCCTTCCTCTAGGGCTTCCCGTTCAATTTCCAAGATTCGTAAATTTTCCTGATAGCGTTTAACTGTTTCCTCACCAAAACGAAGATCGAAATCAGCCACAGGCTTACCAGAGTCAATATACGCTTGTCGTTTTGTTTGCCAATTCACAGCCCGTTGTTTGGCAAAATCATACAATATCTCAACCCAAGGTAACTGATTGATGGGAGTTTTGTAGCGATACTTTTTGAAATTAATATGCCAAAAGCCAAAACGCAGGTAAAACTTATCATGGGTAGCGGATGAGTCTAGAATCAGGGTAGGAATCACGCGCAAACCGGCAAATAAGTTTTCCGCCGCCGCCTCTTCCCGAAAAACATTAGTCCGCCAAGAACCGCCATAAATTGTACTGGCCGACCATCGCTGATATACTTATCTAGGAAGGTTCGCAAATAGTTGCTTAAAAACTCCTCAGATACCGGAAAGTTTTGATTACCTTTAGCCGGATCGTGAGTCAATACTGGAGGTGATAAGAAAACTCGTAAAGTGGGTGTATCTTCGGGGTTGATGTTGGCAATAATGTTTTCGGCGGTGACTAGAATCGGGGAATTTTCTAAGTTTTTTTGCTTGACAATGGCGGCAATTGCTGTTTCGCGATTTACCTGAGCAATTTCTCGTGCTAGAAGTGCGTCTAACTGTTTTAATTCTAGTTGAAGTTGACGCTGTTCGGCGATGCAGAATTTTTGCAATTCAGCGCGCAATACTTCAATTTGGGCGCTGTGTTCGCGGTTGAGTTTGCCTTCATTGGCTTGAAAATCTCGATTGAGTCGGGCTAATTTGTCTTGTAATTCGCGATTCAGCGTGCCTTCATGGGCTTGAAATGCGATATTCATTTCGGCGAGGTATTTTTGTAAACCTCGGTTCAAATCGCCTTGTTCTTTTGTGATATCAAGACTGGCTTGATGTTGCAAGTTTTGGACGATGGTAATTTTTTGTTGTAATTCTCGTTGTTTGTTGGCGTTTTCAATGGCAGTCTCTGAATTAATTGTAGCAGTAACAATGCCAGTTTCTAATATGCGGTCTTGCCGATATTTTTCTGGCATAAATATGGATTTGCAAGCATCGCCTATGTTACTCCAAAATCCTTTTTTTCCTGGTAATGCTTTGGTCATAAATAATCGCTCCTAGGGTGTATGTTTAAGGGTTTAACCCTGTTGTATTAATACCCGACAGAAACCGGGTTTTTCGGAAATCTTGGGGGACAATCAAATATTTGGGAAAAAACCCGGTTTCTGGGCCTCTCGTCTACCCGACAGAAACCGGGTTTTTTGGGAGTTTTTGGGTGAGAATTAAGTATTTGGGAAAAAACCCGGTTTCTGGGCCTCTCGTCTACCCGACAGAAACCGGGTTTTTTGGGAGTTTTTTTGTAATAACGAAGTATTTGGGAAAAAACCCGGTTTCTCATCTCCCGTGTAGCCATGATTAATCAATTAAGTTTTTGCGCCGCCTCCTACTGCAAATAATAGGTGGGCTGCACCTTCTAAATTTGTATCGGCACGTCCTATTTCTTTATGGTCTACATTATAAATGTGACCATTCTCTATTTTACCGATATAATTATCCGCTGAGTGATAATTATATTTATAGACTTCTCCATTGTCTTTGAAGTAACCGACTTCCCACCCAGATGAATTATACATTGCATGGCCTCGAACATCACCGACATCAACGGTGTGACCGTTTAGCTGATGCAGATAAATGTGGCCGTTGTCCCGGATATCTATGTGGGGGTCGTTCATGGTACGATCGCCCCCAGGAACAGTGGCATAGGATGAGTTGACTGTCCAAGCTTGTTGATGATGGGAATCGAGGGCTGATGTTTGATGCCAGTCTTGATGTTGCGGGTGCTCAACCCATCCAGATTGGTGGAAATCTGGAATGATTTCTGGTTGGTTGACTGGGTGATTTAGATGCTGTGAATCTAGGGCTGATATTTGATGCAAGTCGTGGTGTTGGTGAGAGAAGTCTTGATGTTGGGGATAGTCTGCCCATCCAGGTTGAGAGAAATCTGGTAAAATATCCGGTTGGTTGGTGCGAACAAAATTAGGCTGTTGAGAGCGATCGGGTAAATGATTTTGTGGTAAGCTCAGGTCGGAATGCGGATCTGAATGTTGAACGGTGTGTGGCGTGTCGATGCCTAAAGATTGCAGAAAATCATTGAGTTGAAATTGCGGGATATTTTGTCCGGCATCGGGAAGATGATTATTCATGGCGAGTTACCAAAATAATAGCTAGGTCTTGATCGTAGCGGAAATTTTAAAATTCATACAGGGATTACGCAAAGTTGTTTTACAGGCTAGATATAGAACTATAAAGTTCAGTTAACGAAGCGTGTCATACCAAATCTGGGTATCCTAGCCCCTTTATGACTTGGCGGTTGAAACCGCGTCTATACAAACAAAGTGTCCTCGGCCGACGGTCGAAATAAAGGGGGTTTAAAACCCGGATTTGGTATCATTGCGAGGCCCGAAGCAATCACCAAGACTAAGATTGCTTCGTTCCTCGCAATGACAGATATATAGCGGTTTTCAGAAAGATGAGGTATGGCTGACAGCTTATATAACCACTAAACGTATAGGGCCCAAGCCCAACTACCTACCTCACCTTTTTGAGAATTGCTATAGATATTTATTTGTGTCAATAATTCAATGCTTTGATGTCGAGAATCTAATTAGTTATACAAGGGATTTAAAGGGTGTATCTCATTTTTATAATAAGCATTTTTTAAAGAGCGGACTGAAGTCCGGACTACGAACCTTTTTTGAGCGGAACACTGTAAATGCAAAACTGAGATGCTCCCGATTTAAACTTGTTTTTAAAACAATAAAATTATGCCATCAATTCATCCACCGCCACGCTAAAACCCGGCAACACAAGCTGAGTCTTCGCCACCTCACCAGGCTTAAATAAAACTGTCGCACCTTGAGTAATTACTAACACCCAACTACTCTTCGGAAATAGCAGCCAAACTTCCAAACAACCAGACTCTAAATACTCTTGTGCTTTGGCAAAAACATCATCAGCAAAATCGTTAGGCGAAACAATCTCAGCTAGCAGCGGAAAACTCTGCGGCAAAACTGAAAACTCTCCAACTTGCGCCAACAGTTCAGGAGTAATATAAGATACATCTGGTATCCGTCCTTTTTTCCGAGTTTGACAAGTAACTTCCACATAAACCTCGCCCCCTTGAGCGCTTGAGTCCATGTAAATGCCCCAATACCGTACTAATCTGGCTTGAATGCGACGAGTCTTTGCAGTCATTCCCGGTTTCCCTACTACTTCTCCATTGACAAATTCTACAGGATGTTTAACTATAACTTTACCGTCCGCCCACTCCGTCCCGTCAGGAGGATTTTGCATCCATTCTTCCAAAGTTAAATCTAATTGCTCTACACTAAAAGTTGTCATCTGATTCACCAATTTTACTTACCATGTCGATTTTATCATATCTGCCAAAACATGAAAAAATCCTTGAATATGGGGCAGCCAGCCAGTCGCAGCTTGTTGGCAGATACCCCACAACCAGAGTAATATATTCATAACGAACAAGTCAGTCAATGGCTATTAACCGGGAGCATCTCAATTTTGCAAGAAGCATTTTTTAAAGAGCGGACTCTACTGACGTACTACGAACCTTTTTTGAGCGGAACACTGTAAATACAAAACTGAGATGCTCCCTATTAACCGAATTCCCGCATTCGGGCGCGTCGAAATGCCTAACTTGGCAAAATATCGATCGCACTTGACAGCAATTTCTTGCGATCGGATGTGCCCGCAAGATACACTAGGAGGCGGAGTTTTCAGGGTTTTGTTTCAAAACACCTCCCCCAGACTTCTGAGATTCAACCAGTTTCACCAACCTCTAACTATCCGCGTCCATCCGCGTTCATCTGCGGTTAAAAAAATCTTCCCTGAACACTAAAAAATGATTTTATCCCAATTAGCCAAAGCCCTTAAAAAGCAACTAAAACTAGCAATCTGCCTTTTACTTGCCTTAAATCTACTAATATTAAGCGGCTGTCAAAACACCCCAAAAAATAGCGAGACAATCAAGCTCACACTGTGGCACGGCATCAATCCCCCGCCAAATCGCGACGTATTTAAAACCCTCACGGACAAATTCAACCAAACGCATCCCCACATCCAAGTAGAACAAATTTACATCGGTCAGCCTGACCAACAACTGCCAAAAATCCTCACATCAATAGTAGGAAACGCACCGCCAGATTTGCTGTGGAACAATCCCACAATTGCGGGTAAACTAGCAGAAATGCAAGGAATTCAACCCTTAGAAAACTGGCTCGACAAATCCCCCATCAAAGCCGAAATCGATCCGTCATTGTTCGAGTCAATGGAACTCGGCGGACACATCTGGTCAATTCCCCTAGGCACTAGCAACACAGGCATATTTTACCGTCCCAGCTTGTTTGCAGCAGCAGGAATCAAAGAAGTGCCGCAGAATTGGGCGCAATTAAAGCAAACAGCCCGATCGCTCGCACAGGACACCAACGGAGACGGACGCACAGATCGACACGGCATAGTGCTCCCCCTAGGCAAAGGAGAATGGACAGTATTTACATGGCTGCCATTCATGTTCAGCGCAGGCGGCGAACTCCTGAGAGAAACATCTCAAACTCCTGTACCCCAAATAGACAATCCGGGTTCTCTCGCGGCCTTGGAATTGTGGAAGGACTTGTTAACAGAAGGTTCAGCAATACTGTCAGCACCCGAACGCGGTTACGAACTCGACAACTTTATCGCGGGTAAAGTCGCAATGCAAATCACCGGGCCGTGGACTCTAGCACAATTGCAGCAAAGTGCGATCGACTACGCAGTGATGCCTATACCCGCCCTCAAGCGCTCCGCCGCTGTTGTTGGGGGTGAAAACCTATTTTTAATGAAAACCTCACCAGAACGCGAAAAAGCAGCCCTTGAATTTTTAGAGTACGTTCTTGGTGAAGAATTCCAAACTGCCTGGGCCTTGGACACAGGTTACTTGCCAATTAACTTAAAATCGAGACAGAGCCGAACTTATCAAAGTTTTGTGAAAAAAAATCCTGTTTTGGGAGTATTTTTAGAACAAATGAACTCGGCTCGATCGCGCCCAATTATCTCAGGTTACTCTCGCCTGTCAGAAAATCTCGGCCGCGCCATAGAAGCAACTCTTCTCGGGCGCAACCCCCAAGATGCTCTTAAAGAAGCTCAAGAGCGTTTGACATTAACCTTAGATATTGCTGTCAAGTGAGGTAGTCATTGGTCATTGGTCATTGGTCATTGGTCATTGGTCATTGGTCATTGGTCATTGGTCATTGGTCATGTTTTGCTGTCCCATTCGAGCGAAGGTTATTAGTCATTAGTCATTAGTTATTAGTCATTGGTGATTGGTGATGGGCAAGACAAATGGCGATTAGACAAAAATTTAGAATGGCTCTATTTCAGCAAAAAAAATGAAATACAGAATGATTTTTTTTTGGGGTATTTGTTTATTAGACTGCATTCAATCGCCAGACTCGAAGCCGGGATTAATTGGTGGAAAATCCAGTGAAAATCAGCTTTCAGGCAATTGTAGTCAGAAGCCGGGTTTTTTGCCCCGCACTTACCTGAAAGCTGAGATGTTGCGCGGGTGTTATCGGCTCGTTAGATATTATTGAGCATGGTGCCTGATGTTAGAGTGAATAGAGTTGCGATCGCCCGACACGAAAAGACACCCGCAGTCGCTCGGTAATAAATCTTTAGCAAAAACCAACAATTAACAGACCGAATGCTTAGCCATCACAGATATATTGGCAAACAAGGGATGCTCCCGCAATTTATGCCCAGATGCTATCCGTCGCACAGCAAAAAAAACCGAACCCTCAACGGCGTCACAAAAAATTATCTTAACAGGTTATTCCCTACCTACCACCCATGACCTACGATCGCCTAACAGACAGATTTTTCCTACCCCGTGCCTGTCCCGTGCTACCTACAGAAACCAAAACCAGCATCCACCTTTTCCCCAAACGACAATGCAGAAAAAGTTCCTTAACGCAATCAAAGGACATTCCTGGCGGTACTTCTTCGCAGTAGGGGCGATCGCCGCGATCTACTATTTGGCATCGCAATTCGCCATTGCCACCCTCACCCTGAGCTCAGAAATCTACCCCATGTGGCCAGCAGCAGGAATTGCCCAAGTCGCTCTGCTGCTGTTTGGGCGGCAACTGTGGCCCGGAATTGCGATCGGCGCCTTCCTGTTCCTCATGAGCGCACCGGGGGCCAACATCGGCACTGCTTTGATCTCAGCGGGCGCCAGAACCCTGCAAGCGTGGACGGGAACTTATCTGCTACAGCGCATTAACTTTAGCGCCGGACTCGATCGGCTCAAAGACGTTTTAGGAATAGTCGGACTAGCAGCCCTAGGATCTACCCTCATCAACTCCACCACCGGCAGCATCATCGTGTGCCTGAGCGGTTTATCTAGCTGGAGCAATTTTGGCACGATTTGGGGGACTTGGTGGGTGGGAGACGCCATGGGAATTTTGCTCGTCGCCCCGCTGCTGCTGACGTGGCACAAATTGCCCAAAATCTCCACCCCTCGCAAACAGATAGCTGAACGAGTGATTTGGCTGCTGCTGCTGCTAGCAATCGGCTGGCTAGTCTTCTGTTCCCGCACCCGGGCCGCCTACGCTCGCTATCCCCTAGAATACTTACCATTTCCCCTAGTAGTTTGGGCAGCCTTTCGATTCGGCCAGCGCTACACGGCCATCGCCAACTTCATCCTCTGCGGCTTTGCCATCTGGGGCATCGCCCGGGGCAGCGGCCCCTTTCTCAAACACGCCAGCAGCATCCCCCAAGCACTGTTATCCCTGCAAGCCTTCATCGCCGTCATCGCCGTTACCGGCTTAGTTTTAGCCGCCACCGTCGCCGAACGCCACCAAGCAGAAGCCTCCCTGCGCGCCAGCGAAGCCAGCCTCGCCAACGCCCAGCGCATCGCCCAGCTAGGTAACTGGGACTTAGATCGCAACACGCAGCAATTGCGTTGGTCAGAAGAAATTTATCGCATCCTGGGAGAACGCCCGAGAACTTTCGATCCCAGCCTCGAAGCTTTCTTGCAATACGTGCATCCCGAAGATAGAGAATTGGTCAAAAGCTCGATCGAAGCAGCTTTATTTCAGCAACAGCCTTACAGCATCGACTACAGGCTGCTACTCCCCGACGGCAGCAGCCGCACAGTCTGCGAACAAGCCGCCATCAACTCCCTCTACATCACCAGCACCGTCCAAGACATCACAGATAGAAAGCGGGCCGAAGCCGCCCTGCATTCTTCAGAAGAAAGATTTTCCAAGGCTTTTCACGCTTCTCCTGTTGGGATCGGCATCTGCACTCTCACAGACGCCCGCTTCCTCGATGCCAACGACAGCTTTTTGCGATCCTTAGGCTGGTTGCGGGAGGAATGTATCGGCCGCACCCCCACCGATTTAGGAATGTGGGTCAATTCAGAAGACGCGCGGCGGCTAGCCAAGGTGTTGCAGGAAGAAAATTCGATCGGCAACGCCGAAATCAAAATTCGCACCAAAGCCGGCGAAGTGCGCGACTGGCTGCTGTCAGGAGAACTCATCGACCTCGGCAGCACTCAGTGCGTTTTAATCATGACCAGCGACATCACCGAACGGTTGCGTTCCGAAGAATTCCGCCGCGCCGCACTAGCAGCCGAAGCTGCAAATCGATCTAAAACCATCTTTCTCGCCAACATGAGTCACGAACTCAGAACCCCCCTCAATGCCATCATCGGCTACAGCGAGCTCCTGCAAGAAGACGCCCGAGATTTAGGTGCCGAAGAGTTCATTGACGACCTCCAAAAAATTAACACCGCCGGCCACCACTTGCTAGGGCTGATTAAAGATATTCTCGATATCACTAAAATTGAAGCAGGTCACATCGAGCTGCACATCGAAACCTTCACCATCTTAAATCTGGTCGAACAAGTAGTCGGCACGATCGCGCCCATGGCCGACAAAAATAGCAATATCTTAGAAATACAATGCCCTGAGGATATTGGCTCGATGCAGAGCGACTTAACTAAACTCCGCCAGTCCCTGCTCAACCTCCTCAGCAATGCCTCGAAGTTTACTTCCTCGGGCGCGATTAGTTTCAGCGTAACCCGCTGCCCCGAAACCCCCGCCGAGGCTTCCCAGAGACGCAAAAAACTTGGAGCCTATAAAGGAGTTGGTCTATCAGACAATAGCTCGTCTTCCTTGTCTTCTCCACAAGATTGGATTGTTTTTACAGTCAAAGATACCGGCATCGGTATGAGTTCCGAACAGTTAGCCAGAATCTTCGAGCCTTTCACCCAAGCCGATTCCTCAACTACTAAGAAGTTCGGTGGCACTGGTTTGGGGCTGACAATTACCAAGAAATTCTGCGAAATGATGGGCGGAGATATTACCGCTTCCAGCGAATTGGAGAAAGGTTCTACTTTTACAATTCGACTGCCAGCTATTATCAACTAAATTTTGTTGTTCCTAGAAAAGTATGATAAATAAGAAATTTTGCTAGTTGTTGTTGGCTGCTGCCAATTTTATTAAGGAGAATTCAGAATTCAAAAGGCTTTAGTTATCGTCGCGAGACAAATCAATTCGTTTAAATAAATAATGATTATTAAATAACTTACAATTTTTATTGTTCTTGTGGGACGGGCGTCCCGCCCATCTCACAAATATGTGTAAATTATTTAATTCGCGATCCTAAGTTATACCATTTTTTTAAAGTTATGACAGACTTTCGCAAACTAGGGAAACGAGAGAATTACAACGTCTTGTCCTCCTTTATCTCTATCTGATCTTTATAAAAATGGTATTAAATAAGTACGATCGCGCTCAGCGCGATCTGTAACAATCAAGCAGTACCTCGGACTGTATCAGTTTTTGGTGGCTCAAAAAACCTAGTTTTGGCAGAAACCGAGTTTTTCAGCGTTAGTTCACGGTGATAATATGATACACTTTTTAAGTAGGGGGCCGATATTTAGAGCATGAGTTTGTTGACAATCTAATTTTTTTTATACTAAATATAATTAGCGCAGTTTAAAAAATTTTGGATGATAAGCTGTCGTGCAAATAAACATTGCATATTCGGGACGCTGCTCAGAGCCACGTCCCACAAGACTTGGATTATTTCTTGACATACAGTTTAAATGCCGCAACAGCTTAGAGATGCTCCAGATAGCCTTCTCGATAAAATTTGTGATAGAGTTTGAGCGCGTACCTTTTCACGAACTGTCTACCTGGGTATTGTAAAACTTCATTGAGTTTATAAGCAATTATAAACAATAATGGTATTATATTGTTGTGAGTGTTGAACAAGGAATACGCATAGCCCAAAAAACGCAAGTCTCAAATGCAACTAACAGAGAGGCACATCATTAAATCAACGGAACACCGTTTCGCCCAAATAGACGAACTAGCTTTCAAGTCCAAAAACCTCTACAATGCCGCCAATTACGTCATTCGTCAGAGTTTTATTTATGGGTGGGGCTATGTCAATTACAACGAAATGAACCGATTGATGAAGTCTCACGAAGCATATAAGGCAATGCCAGCTAAAGTAAGTCAGCAAATCTTGATGGTGCTAGACAAGAATTGGAAATCGTTTTTTGAAGCCGTTAAAGCTTACAAAGCTGACTCTTCAAAATTCACGGGTAGCCCAAAGTTGCCAAAGTACAAAGATAAGACTAAAGGGCGAAATCTTCTCGTCTACACGATTCAAGCAATTAGCAGCAAACAGTTGAAAAAAGGAATCATTAAACTTTCCGGCACTGAACTTTCAATTAAAACCCAAGTCAATCCCAACCAGATTTGTCAAGTTAGAGTGGTTCCGAAATGTGATTCCTATGTAATTGAGGTGATTTATGATGCTTGTACTGAGTGTAGTCGAAGTGAACCGGAGTCCACCCTTGGCAATGCCAACTCTGTAGCTAGTATTGATTTGGGACTGGATAATTTAGTGGCGTTAACTTCAAATCAGCCGGGATTTATCCCTTTGTTGATTAACGGGCGACCATTAAAATCGATTAACCAGTTCTATAACAAACGCAAATCCCGATTACAATCCCAGTTCAAAGGGAATCGTCAAACCTCACCCAGGATTCAGCGCTTAACTCGTTGTCGCAACCAAAAAGTTGATAATTACTTGCATCATGCTAGTCGCCTGATTGTTGCGATTTTAAATACCAAACAAATTGGGACGCTAGTAATTGGCAAGAATGCACAGTGGAAAACTGAAATTGATCTAGGGAAGCAAACCAACCAAAACTTTGTTAGTATTCCTCACTCTCGATTAATTGAAATGTTGGAGTACAAAGCTCGGTTGGTGGGAATCACAGTAATAGTGCAGGAAGAATCCTACACATCGCGGGCTAACTTCGTGGGTCTAGACCCAATCCCTGTCTATGGGAAAACAGAAAAAGAGCCAATGTTTACTGGTAAGCGTATTAAGCGAGGTTTGTACAAAACATCGACTGGTCAGTTAATTAATTCTGATATCAACGCTTCGTACAACATCCTCAGAAAAGCAATCCCAAATGCCTTCGGCAATGGGATAGGGAGCTGCGTAGCTCAGCCGAGGCGGGTTAATCCGCTCAAAGTGAAAGTGAAGGGGGAGGGACTTGAAGCCTCCCATGCCTATAAATGACTATACTTTTACCAGCTATATATACTATTAATTAAAAAGATATACTGTCAAAAGTTGCCTACAAAGCGCCCGAAATTATGCATCCCTACCTCCAGCGCCAACTCGAACAGCTCGGTTTAGCCGGCGAGTCTCCCCCTCCCACTGCCGAGCAGTGGCAGCTATTCTTAGAGCAGGTAAGTTGTAGCTACGACGGCGCTCCAAGTGGGCCGCAACCCTCGGCACTAAAGGATTTTACCTCCTCGCCCCCCGAACCTCAAGACTCTCCAACAGCTTCAGAATTCCATCGCCTGCGATCGACAGTCAACAGTTTGGGGGTGGGATTGTGTATCCTAGACGGCAAGGGGTTGGTCATCTCGGTGAATCCAGCAGCCGAACGCTTGCTGGGGTGGCGAGAGTCGGAACTTGCAGGCATTTCGCTGCTAAAGCGCATTGATCCCCAGCATTCGCAAGGCAAGAAATCCCCAGTTTTGAAGGCTCGGAAACAAAAAAACAGCAAAAATCAAGATGGGGCGATCGCACCTACACTATCTTTACAAGAGGCGATCGCCAACCGTCAACCTTGCAGCAATTGGGACGACGAGTTTCTATGTCGCGACGGCAAAATTTTATTAGTTTCCTATTTTTTCAATCCTGTAATTGAGGGCGACGAAATATCAGTCTTGGTATTTTTTGAGCAGGGAGAACACCAGCATATCTCGATGCTGCAAGCCGTTCTAGACGCTACAGATGCGGGAATTATCGCGGTTGACACTAAGGGCAATGTATGCAATTACAATCAGAAATTTGTCGAGATATGGGGTTTGTCTGACGCAGCAGAAAAGTTGAGCCGATCGCCCGCAGGCAATAGTGAAAAAAACATCGCCACAGAATTCCCCTTCGCTAGGGAACAATTAAAAGACCCCCAAAGATTTATCGAACACGCGATGAAAGTGTCGGCCCAACCAGATGCGAAAATCAGCGACTTATTAGAATTTAAAGACGGAAGAGTTATCGAATTAAATTCACTGCCATCAAAAGTTGGAGCAAACACAGTTGGCAGAACATGGAGCTTTCGAGACGTTACCGATCGCCAAAAAATAGCACAATCTTTGCAGGAGCGAGTAGAATTTGAGGCGTTGATTGCCACTTTGTCAACCTATGCGATCGCTGTGCCCGGAGCGGACATAGATGAAGGGTTCGATCGCACTCTCGAAGCCATTGCCCAGTTCAGCCGCTGTGACCGCAGTTACATATACTTGTTATCGGCAGACAAAACTCGCGCTCACAAAACCTACGAATGGTGCGCCGAGGATGTTCCGGCTCAAATAAAAGACAGCGCAGACCAACAAATAGACATCGCCCAAATCCCTTGGATTGCAGAAAAGCTCGATCGCGCCGAAGGCCTGCACATCAGAGAAATCCGCGAACTCCCGCCCGCAAATCAAGCCGAAATAGCCCGGTTGACAGGCCAAAATTTAGCAACATTTCTGGCAAACTCGCCATCGAAAACAGCAAGGGACTCCACAGGTGCGATCGCACATTCGGCAAAAACCAAATTAAACAAACCTCAAAAAAATCTGCGATCGCTAATAATTATTCCCCTAATTTGCAGTAAAAACTTAGTAGGATTTCTCGGATGCGACAGTTGCAAACCTGCTGCGGGTCGATCGACCGAAATATCAACTCCTCTCAAAATGGTAGGAGAAATGCTCGCCCATGCCCTAGAAAGGCAGCGGGCTCAAACAGCTTTGAAAGCAGCCGAAACCAAATACCGCAGCATCTTTGAAAACGCAGTCGAAGGCATATTTCAAACCACCCCAGACGGACGTTACCTCACCGCCAACCCCGCACTAGCCGCGATTTACGGCTACGAAACAGTCGCCCAAATGGTCGCCGAACTCGCAAACCTCAACAGCCAACTTTACGTTGACTCCAACCGGCGCGCTGAGTTTCTAGCCCAATTAGCCGCGCGCCACCAAGTATCAAAATTTGAATCCCAAATATACCGCCGAGACGGCAGCACGATCTGGATTTCCGAAAACGCCCGCAGCGTCTCGGACGAAAGCGGCAGCATTTTGTACTGCGAAGGCACAGTCACCGACATCACCCATCGCAAACTGGCAGAATCCGCCATGCAGTCGGCCCTAGAAGCAGCAGAATCCGCCAACAGGGCAAAAAGTACATTTCTCGCCAACATGAGCCACGAACTGCGGACGCCCCTGAATGCCATCATCGGCTACAGCGAAATGCTCCAAGAAGAAGCCGAAGACTCCGGCGATGAAACCTTCCTCCCAGATCTCGAAAAAATCCGGGGCGCAGGCAAACACCTGCTGTCGATGATCGATGACATCCTAGATATCTCTAAAATTGAAGCAGGTCGCATGGATCTCTACTTAGAAAACTTCGACATTCATGCCTTGATTGAAAGCGCTGTGGAGACGGCCAGGCCGCTGGTGGAAAAAAACGGCAACGCGGTAGAAGTCTACTGTCCAGAAAACCTCGATACCATGCACGCGGATATGACCAAAGTCCGGCAAGTGCTGCTGAACCTGCTCAGCAACGCTGCCAAGTTCACCAAAAACGGGAAAATTGCGATCGGAGTTGAAAGAATTACCAACGAACAATTAAGAATGAAAAATCAAGAGGAATCTGCCCAAATTTTAATTTCCAACTCCGAATTTTTAAGTTTTCGCGTCACCGACACGGGCATCGGCATGACACAAGAGCAATTGCAGCGAGTTTTCCAACCTTTTACCCAAGCTGACGCCTCGACTACCAAGCAGTACGGCGGCACCGGTTTGGGACTAGCTATCAGCCAGCGCTTCTGCCAGATGATGGGCGGCAGCATTGAGGCAAGCAGCACCTTGGGCGCAGGCACTACTTTCACCGTACTCTTGCCCAGCGCCATCAAACAGCCACAAATCCACAAAAAAGTCGGCGACAGCACTAGGACTTTGGATGCACCTGCCGTCGGTACGGTGCTGGTAGTTGACGATGACCCCATATCGCGGGATTTGATCGAGCGCGCCTTGGCTCGCCAAGGACTGCACATAGAAGTCGCAGGCAGCGGCGAGGAAGCCCTCATGCTCGCGAAGCAACTGCGGCCAGACGCCATTACCCTGGACGTAATCATGCCCGGAATGGACGGCTGGGCTGTGCTTTCGGCCCTGAAGGCAGATCCTGACCTTGCCGAAATTCCCGTAATCCTGCTATCCTTTGTGGGCAACAAAAGCCTCGGCTTTGCATTGGGCGCTTCGGACTACCTCACCAAACCAGTGGACGGCAAACGGCTGGTTGCTTTGTTGAACAAGTACCGACGCGACCAAGAAGGCGTTGCGGCTCACAGTTTGCCCTGTCAGATATTAGTTGTGGAAGATGACGATGCCACCCGCAAAATACTGCGGCGGATATTAGAAAAAAAAGGCTGGGCTGTGGCGGAAGCTGACAGCGGACGCACTGCTCTCGAACAGCTAGAAGTTGCTCGCCCGCAATTGATCTTGCTGGATTTGATGCTGCCAGAAATGGATGGTTTTGAGTTGATCGCCGAACTTCGCAAGTCGCATTCTGAAGATCCTATACCGATCGTCGTAATTACCGCCAAAGACCTGACTCCCGCAGAAAGTCAGCAACTCAACGGCTATGTCGATCGGGTGTTACAAAAAGGAGTCTACAGTTGCGATACTTTGCTGCGCGATGTTCGTTCTATAGTGAATGACAGGCTCGATCGCAGGAATGACTCGAAAGGCAAGGAGAACACCAATGGCTAAAATCCTGTTGGTCGAAGATAACGAAATGAACAGGGATATGCTTTCGAGGCGTCTGGCCCGCAAGGGACACGAGGTCTTTATTGCTGTGGACGGTGCTGAGGGAGTGTCGATGGCCCTCGACAAAGTACCGGATTTAATTCTGATGGATATGAGTCTACCAGTGCTCGACGGCTGGCAAGCCACGCAGCAAATTAAGGCGGCTCCTCAAACTCAAACGATCCCGGTGATTGCGCTGACGGCTCACGCCATGGCGGGCGATCGTGAAAAGTGTATCGCAGCCGGCTGCGACGACTACGACACCAAACCCGTGGAGTTTCCCCGACTTCTGGGTAAAATTGAATTGCTTCTGAAAGAGGCTATGACTTGAGAGTCCCCGCCGTAACACCGATCGGGATTCTTAAGACATTAAAGCCTCAGTAGACTTTGAGTCGGACTTAAGTACCAAATAGTTTGCTAAACTTATCCACAGTTAATTACCGAGACGAGGTTTAACCATGTTTGCCGTCAAACGAGCGCTCAAATTGAATAATAGGGAAGCGACCTTGATGGCGAAACACGCAGGATTTCGGCGCGTGGTATTTAACATGGGGTTAAGTTTGCGGACTCAAATGTACAGTGAGGGGAAACTTACAGACTCAAAGGTGATTAACGAAATTAAAAAAGTTCTCACTAATTACGTCAAAAAGCAGCCTGAATTCGCTTGGATGAACCAATTGTCTAGCCGAGTTTACCAAAACGCTTTGATTGACTTGAAAGATGCTTTTAGCCGATATCGTTCTGGTTCTTCAGGTCATCCAAAATTCGCCAGTCGTCGAGACGGTCAATCTTTTACGGTTGATTCATCTAACGGCAAAGTTTTGTTAAACGCTGGCAACACTATTAAGATTCCTACTCTGGGAACTTTTCGGCTTTACGAAGCCCTAGATTGTAGTTTTATTTCTCAAACTTTTACGATTTCAAAAGAAGGGAATCGCTGGTTTGTTTCTATCTGCGTTGATGCAGAGCGTCTCCCGGTTCAGCAGTCTGAAAGTTCTGTGGGAATCGATGTTGGTATCAAGTCATTTGCCACTCTCTCAAAAGGGCAGTTTTTTGATGCACCGAAGCCGTTAATAGCCCGTGCGAAAACCAAGCTTGCTACTTTACAGCGCCAAGCATCAAAGCAGGTAAAAGGCTCTCGAAATAAGCGTAAAACTTACAATAAGATTAGCCAGATTCATGCAAAGATAGCTCGTATTCGCCTAGATTTCCTTCACAAGTTAACAACTTATTTAGCTAAAACTTTTAAGTTAATTAAGATTGAAAATTTGAACGTCAAAGGAATGATGGCAAATCACAAGTTAGCGGGAGCAATATCTGACCTTGGTTTTTATGAGTTTAAACGTCAACTCGACTATAAATGTCAAATGTATGGAGCTAACTTGGTATTGGTAGACCAGTGGTTTCCTAGTACCAAAACTTGCTCAAATTGCGGCACAAAAAAAGATATGCCACTAAGCATACGGACTTTTGACTGTCCTGTTTGTGGCAGATATTTGGATCGCGATTGGAACGCCAGCATTAACATTTTAAATTGGGAACCCTCGGCTTGAGGGGGATAGCCTACTTATCTTGGGATAGCCGACTACCCAACAGCGTAGGAAGTAAACTCGTAATTGTATCTAAAGATGGCTTTAGATAGGTTTAGGTAAGTTTTATGAAGCAGGCAACCAATGGCTAAAATCCTGTTGGTAGAAGATAACGAAATGAACAGGGATATGCTTTCGAGGCGCCTCGCCCGCAAAGGACACGAGGTGTTGATTGCTGTTGATGGCGCTGAGGGGGTATCAATGGCGAAGACAAAAGTACCGGATTTGATTTTGATGGACATGAGCCTGCCGGTGCTCGACGGATGGCGAGCAACCCAGCAAATTAAAGCGGATCCCGACACTAAAATGATTCCGGTGATTGCGCTGACGGCTAATGCTATGGCGGGCGATCGCGAAAAGTGTTTGGCGGCAGGCTGCGACGATTACGACACCAAACCTGTGGAATTTCCCCGACTTCTGGGTAAGATTGAATTGCTTCTGAAAGAGGCCGTGCAATGAAAACTGACGAGGGCAACGTCCTGGTTGTTGACGATAATGAGGTAAACCGCGATTTGCTGGCCCGCCGACTTCAGCGTCAAGGCCACGCGGTGACTGTTGCTGAAGATGGTCTCCAAGCTATGGCACTGATGCGTAGTGAGCCTTTTGATTTGGTACTCCTGGACATTATGATGCCGCAAATGAACGGCTATCAAGTTCTGGAACATCTGAAAGCAGACGAGCAGTTGCGCCACATCCCAGTGATTATGATTTCGGCGGTGGACGATATCGACAGTATTGTCCGCTGTATTGAATTAGGGGCGGAGGATTATCTTTCTAAACCGTTCAATCCCGTATTGCTCAAGGCTCGGATTAGTGCCTGTCTGGAAAAGAAGCGGCTGCGGGATAAGGAACAAACTTATCTGCGGGAGTTGGCCGAGGAAAAGGAAAAGTCCGAGCGTTTGCTGCTGAATATTTTGCCGGGCCCGATCGCGCAGCGCCTCAAAGAAGGAGAAAATACGATCGCCGACAGTTTCGCGGAAGTTACTGTCATGTTTGCCGATTTGGTCGGTTTTACGAAGCTTTCGGCTCATTTGTCGCCCGCGGAGTTGGTGGAATTGCTCAACGAGATTTTTTCGGCTTTTGACGAATTGGCCGAGCGCTACGGACTTGAGAAAATTAAGACGATCGGCGATGCTTATATGGTGGTTGGCGGTTTGCCAAAGCCCAGCGACAACCACGCCGAAAGTATTGCTGAAATGGCGATCGACATTCTAGCAGCAATGGCTCAAATCCGCACCAAGGGAGGACAGCCGCTCAACATCCGCATCGGCATCCACACGGGCCCGGTAGAAGCCGGTGTCATAGGCACTAAAAAATTTACTTACGATTTGTGGGGAGACACAGTAAATACAGCTTCCCGGATGGAATCTCAAGGCGTCCCCGGCGGCATTCAGGTGACAGTTGCTACCTACGAGCGCCTGCGGAATAAATATGTTTTTGAAGAGCGCGGCGTGATTTCGGTGAAAGGCAAAGGCGATATGATGACTTATCTGCTTGTGAGCAGAAAGGCTTAATTAGTCCGAATAGAATGGGGCATTGGGCATTGGGCATTGGGCATTGGGCATTGGTAACTAATATCAACAGCCAACAGTTAACAGTCAACAGTCAACAGTCAACAAATTATCAAATGAACGTAAATTCTAACCTTTTAATGTACGCCCAATGGGCGGGAATTCTATCAGCAGCCTTGTTTGTTTTAACGATCGTAGCATTTATCTTCAAATGGGGTTTTCGCTT
Source organism: Oscillatoriales cyanobacterium (assembly GCA_004293365.1). Lineage (GTDB taxonomy): Bacteria > Cyanobacteriota > Cyanobacteriia > Cyanobacteriales > Microcoleaceae > Microcoleus. The sequence continues at coordinate 35,053 of RDYN01000053.1, forward strand.
TCGATTGGTAGGAGTGAGCAGTTTTATGGTAGTAATTGCTGCGAGTATATTCGGTCTCGGTTTAGGACTGTTTACTCGCACCGAAATTCCCGGTGCAGTGCGCTATTCTTTGGTTTACGATACTGGCGGCGCTCAAACAGTAGTTACCGTGCCACCTTCGATTACTGAGTCGGAGTTAGAAGCAACGATGCAGCAAGTGGCTGCGGATTTGTACTCTCCAGGGCGATCGGGAAGCGGAAGAGATTACATGACAATCCGCGTTCGGACGGTGGTACATCCTGAGCCTGGTCTGTCTCAGCCGCTGTTTTTGGGCGAGGTGCGGCGATCGCTCGCGACGAGATATGATGACAAAATGGCGATCGACATCTACCCCGAAAAAGTCGCAATTCTGAAAAAGTATCAAGTCTCATAAATCCTGTAAGGGCGGGTTTTACAAACAAGAATTGCCTAAAACCGACAATAAGATAAAACCCGCCCGCACCAACGACAAATCAAGTATAAACAATATAAAATTATGACTAAAAATTCTGAAGAATTACTAACAAATCTATTCAATCTTTCCAACCCCTACAATCCTTTACCCGCAGGCGACCCGCGATATGTTGACTGTCGGGAAGTGCGAGGAGATGACAATATTACCGTAGACCTGGGCCTAAATATTCAGCGTTCCCAAGAGATGACTTGTCAGTTGTATGCCGGACATTTTGGTGCAGGAAAATCAACCGAATTGCGGCGACTAGAACAGTATTTGAAAGAACAAGGTTATTTTGTAGTTTATTTCGCGGCTGAGGAACAAGATATCAATACCGAAGATACGGAATATACAGATATTTTGCTGGCTTGTACCAGACATTTATTAGAAGCAATTAAAGATGCGGACTCAAAACCTTTACTCGATTGGATGAAAAACCGCTGGAACGATTTAAAAGATTTAGCCTTGACAGAAGTATCTTTTGAAACATTGAGCTTAGAAATGCAAATTGCTCAGTTTGCCAAACTGACGGCGAATGTGAGAACCGAACCTAGTCTGCGCCAAAAAATTAGAGAAAAAGTTAATCCTCACACTACCAGTCTGATTGAGGCGCTGAATCAGTTTATTCGAGATGCTAAAAAAAAGTTGCCCGATAAATATTCGCAATTGGCAATAATTGCCGATAATTTAGATAAGATCGTGCAGTTTTCTAAAGACGGAGGAGAACGCAGCAATCTCGACGAAATTTTTTTAGACCGCAGCGAACAACTCAAAGCTTTAGATTGTCATATCGTTTATACAGTACCAATTTCGATGGTGCATTCCAATCGCGCGGCCGATCTGAGCAATAACTATAATAACGCTCCGCAAGTTCTACCGATGATTATGGTAAACAATCCCAGCGGTGAAGTTAATCAAGCGGGACTTGCTAAAATGAAACAGGTGATTGAGAAACGGGTGAAACAAGTCGAACCCAGTTTATCTCTAGAATTAGAAACACAATGGTTTGAAAACAGAGAAACACTAGAAAAGCTGTGTTTGATGAGTGGGGGACACGTCAGGAATTTGCTGTCGATGTTGCAAGAAGCTATAAATCGTACCCAAGATTTGCCAATTACTGCAAAAGCGGTGCAAAGGGCAATTACGAACTTGCGGAATATTTATAGAAGAACCGTTAATAAAGAAGAATGGTCAATTTTAGCGAAAGTATCTGTCTCTCACCGGATACTTAATGACAAACAGCACCGCGATTTGCTATTTAACCGCTGTATTTTGGAATATCGATACTATGATGAAGAAGAAGAAATGCAGAATTGGTATAACGTTCACCCGCTAATTAAAGGCATTCTGGAATTTAAGGAAGCAGTTGCACAACTTGAGCCATGACATCGGAAATCATTGATTGGGACGAAGATTTGCCACCAGCAACACCGGAGGAAGAATATGAATCTCTGGTACGCACTCTCAGACGGACAAATGGTTTCCGGTTGTTGTTTGTGGAGTGTGTGCCGTCGGAGGGGAAACGATTGATTGCGAAAGTTCAAGCAGATTTCCCTCGGAAAAAGGTTGAGGTGTTGCCGCTGGATGAGTCGGTTTATAATTTTTATAATTTAATTGAAGAGTTACCAAAACGAGATGAAATTAATATTTTGTTTGTGACAGGCTTAGAATATTCGTTTGATGAATACGAACGAGAAAAAAGGGCGATCGGATGGGAAAGCAAGGATATTTATTCTTACAGTTGGCGGGGAGTGCCACCTGTTTTAATGAATATTAACCAGCAGCGAGAGCGTTTTCTAGATAATTTTAAAATTTGTTTTGTTTTTCTTTTGCCTAAGTTCGGTATTGAATATTTTATTCATCGCGCGCCGGACTTTTTTGATTGGCGATCGAGTTTATTTAAGTTGTCAATGGATAAGGAAAGCTTGCAAGCCGAATCAATGCTGGCTTGTTCGGAAAGATGGAAGTTAGAACAATATCTAGCTTTGACTCCCGAAGCGCGGAAACGGGAATTGGTGAGGATTCAAGGTTTAATTGATGAGGATGGGCAAACACCAGAACAAAAAGCTGAGTTGTTTTATGAACAAGGTTTATTGTATGACTTTGCCGAACAATATGCAAAGGCGATCGCCTCCTACGACAAAGCCTTAGAAATCAAACCAGATAAACACGAAGCCTGGAACAATCGGGGCAATGCACTGGGTAATTTAGGCAGGCTTGAAGATGCGATCGCCTCCTACGACAAAGCCTTAGAAATCAAACCAGATTTACACGAAGCCTGGTACAATCGGGGCATTGCACTGGGTAATTTAGGCAGGTTGTCTGAAGCGATCGCCTCCTACGACAAAGCCTTAGAAATCAAACCAGATAAACACGAAGCCTGGTACAATCGGGGCATTGCACTGGGTAATTTAGGCTTGCTTGAAGATGCGATCGCCTCCTACGACAAAGCCTTAGAAATCAAACCAGATAAAGACGAAGCCTGGTACAATCGGGGCATTGCACTGGGTAATTTAGGCAGGCTTGAAGATGCGATCGCCTCCTACGACAAAGCCTTAGAAATCAAACCAGATAAAGACGAAGCCTGGAACAATCGGGGCATTGCACTGGGTAATTTAGGCAGGCTTGAAGATGCGATCGCCTCCTTCGACAAAGCCTTAGAAATCAAACCAGATGACACATCGGCATTTTATAATAAAGCTTGCTGCTATGCGTTACACGGTCAAGCTGACTTATCTATTCAAAACTTGCAGCGCGCGATTAATCTAAATCCTGACAAATACCGAGAAATGGCAAAAAATGACTCGGATTTTGACAGAGTGCGATCGCACCCTCAGTTTCAATCCTTGATTCAAGAATAAATAGATAGACTGAAAGTTTATCTGTCTGGGGTGATATTTTTTACACCTCAGCCCGATCGCCCTTTGCTCTCTTCTACGCAATTCCAGAAAAAGCTTAGTAAAAATACATACATTCAAATCAACACCGCCGACAAAATCACTTAGAATTCAACGAGAAAAAATTGAAAAAGTTCCCCAGTTTAGATAAAATTGTCAACAATAACAAAACAAGGTACAATCGCCACCATTAGATGGCAGATGGCGAAAAACATCGCATATAAAAGAAAAAACGACAATTTTACATAATGAGGTGAAAACCCTTGCAAAAATTAGCTAACAGAGAAAAAGCGATCGACTCTGGGGAACAATCCATATCAGCCAACGCTCAAAACGCTCAAACGCTGTACGATCGCGGTAACGCCCTAGAATCAATGGGACGCTTGTCCGCAGCGATCGAATCTTGGTCAAAGGCGATCGAACTCGAACCAAAATTTCACGAAGCTTGGTACAACAAAGGCGTAGCCTTCAGAAAGTTGGGACAGCTACCGGAGGCAATCTCGGCGTACAACAAATCTTTAAAAATTCAACCAAAAAATACAGAAGCGTGGTACAATCGCGCGAATGTTTTGCGGAAGCTCAACAGACTCTCAGAAGCGATCGCTTCCTACGAACAGGCGATCGAACTCAAGCCAGACTATCACGAAGCTTGGACGAACCGCGGCAACACCCTCGTCAACTTGGAAAAATTCTCAGAAGCCCTCGCATCCTACGACAAGGCGATCGCCATCAAAGCAGACTACTCGGAAGCTTGGTACAACAAGGCATTTGCGCTGAAACAGTCGGGGCAAATATCGGACGCGATCGCATCCTACGACAAAGCGATCGAACTAAAACCAGACTTGCACCAAGCTTGGTACAACCGCGGCTTGGCCCTAGCGGAGGAAAAACTCTACGCCGAAGCGGTTGCTTCCTACGACAAAACCCTGCAATTGCGCCCGAATTCCCCCGAAGTTTGGAACAAACGCGGCACGGCGATCGCCCAAATGGGACAATTTAAAAACGCGATCGCGTCCTGGGACAAAGCGATCGAACTCAAGCCAGATGACAGCGAAACCTGGTACAACCGCGGCTTAGCTTTAGTAAACTTAAAACGCTTTAAAGAAGCAATCGCTTCCTGGGACAAAACCTTAGAGTTGCAGCCCAACAACATCGAAGCCTGGTACAACCGCGCTGTCGCCCTCAAAAAAATCGATCGCTTTACCGAAGCGATCGCTTCCTACGATCGCATTATCGCCATCACACCCGACGATCCAAATCTTTACTATCAAAAAGCTTGCGTCTACGCCCTAGAAAAAGCAGCAGGCGATCGCAAAAACAGCCCCAAAGCTGTAGCAACCAGCATTCAGAAAGCGATCCAAAACTTATCAAAGGCGATCGAGCTAAATCCGGAAAAATACCGGAAACTGTGCCAGAATGACTCTAAATTGCGTACAATACGGGAAGAAGTGCGGTTTTTAGCTTGATTTCAGGGTAGCAATGATTGATGGATACCGATGCCGCACTGCAACCTTTGTAGGCAAAACAGCACCACAACTCCCAATCATGCAAACCCTAGACAAAACTCAAGCAAAATTCGCTCAACTCGCAGCGCATCTGGGCGAAGTTACCGACATTGAATCAGCCTCATCGCTGCTGCATTGGGATCAGGCGACTTATATGCCCGTCAAAGGTGCAACTGCTAGAGGCCGTCAGTTGGCCACACTCAAACAAATATCCCACGAAAAATTTACCGATCCCAAAATTGGCGAACTCCTAGAAGACTTGCGTTTCTACGAACAAACCCTCCCCTACGATTCCACCCCAGCTAGCCTGATCCGGATCGCACGCAGAGATTACGATCGCGCCGCCAGAGTCCCCGCCACCTTCATGTCCGCACTCTGCCGCCACCAAGCCGACTGCTACGAAGCTTGGGCCAGGGCCAAAGCAGCCAACAACTTCGCAGCCGTCGAACCCTATCTCGAAAAAACCCTAGAATTAAGCAGGCAGTACGCCGACTTTTTCCCCGGATACGAACACATTGCCGATCCTTTGATCGATCGCAGCGACTACGGCATGAAAGTATCCCTGCTGCGCCCGCTGTTCGCCCAACTGCGTCAAGAATTAGTGCCAATAGTCGAAGCCATCACCTCACAGCCTCCCGCCGACGACTCCTGCTTGCACCAACACTTCCCACAAGCTCAACAGCTAGAATTCACCCGCACAGTCGTAGAACGCATGGGCTATGACTTCCAACGGGGACGCCAAGACACCACCCTGCACCCCTTCATGACGAACTTCTCGATAGACGACGTGCGAATCACCACCCGCGTCTACGAAGATCACCTCGATCAAGCACTCTTCAGCAGCATCCACGAAGCCGGACACGGCCTCTACGAACTCGGCAATTCCCCGGAATTTGAAGGTACGCTACTCGCTGGTGGCATTTCCTCCGGCGTGCACGAAAGCCAGTCGCGGCTTTGGGAAAATCTAGTGGGGCGCAGCCGCGGTTTTTGGCAGTATTTTTACCCGCAATTGCAAAGCCTATTTCCGCAGCAGTTGGGCGCAGTATCCGCAGACGCATTTTACCGCGCCATTAACAAGGTCTCGCGATCGCTCGTCCGCACCGATGCTGACGAAGTAACTTACAACCTCCACGTCGCCATCCGCTTTGACCTAGAATTGGCAATGGTAGAAGGCAAATTAGCAGTGCGAGACCTCCCCGAAGCCTGGAACGATCGCTATAAAACAGACCTCGGCGTTGTCCCCGCTACTGACAGCGACGGTGCGATGCAGGATGTTCACTGGTACGTTGGGACGATCGGCGGAATGTTTCAAGGTTACACCCTCGGCAACTTAATGAGCGCTCAATTCTACGAAACCGCACTCAAAAACCATCCCGAAATTCCCGCACAAATAGAACAGGGAAACTTTAGCGTACTCCACGACTGGCTCAAACAAAACATCTACGACCACGGCCGCAAATACACTGCCGTCGAATCGATCGATCGCGTCACCGGTTCACCTTTAACTATCGATCCGTTTGTGCGCTACATTCGCCACAAATACGGCGAATTTTATGTCATTTGAGGGAGAGCAATTTCCTATTGCAGACTTTAAAATGAGATTAAAAAAAGTAGGCGCCTAAAAAAAGGGTGGTACTAATACAGTATCGCCCTTTTTCACAGCGAAAATCAAAAATCTCAAATAAGGGAGTATCTATGTCTGAACTCTTTGAGGCTGTTATTAGCAGCGACGAAAAAACCGACTTGCGACAATTTGTCAGCGATTTGCGGGCTTTGGGAAACAAATATTTACTGCGAAACGATATAGTTAGCGCTTTTGCCGCCTACTGCACCAAATACGAAAAGTCCCAACAGTTTCATCAATCCTCTCATTTGAGCAAACTGATTTACTACGTTCAGGAAATTATTCTCGAACCAGGCAGCCTTTGCGTCCTGCTGCGGCCCAAAATTGCTACAATGGAAATAGTGCGAGTTGGAGATGACTTGACACTGGAGCGGATGACAGTGCAAGAATTGCTCGACGTGCGCGATCGCTACGTCAACCACTTTCACCCCCAAGAAGGCGACATCCTCGAACTAGATTTCGGCCCGTTTTACGACTATTCCCCCTCCATTCGCGACCCCAAAAACATCGGCAAAGGAGTGCAATTCCTCAACCGCTACCTGTCCAGCAAACTGTTTCAAGACTCCAAACAGTGGCAGGAAACTCTATTTAATTTCTTGCGGATTCACCGCTACAACGGCGTACAATTACTAATTAACGATCGCATAAAATCTCAAGAACAACTTTCAGAACAAGTCAAAAAAGCCCTCACCTTTGTCAGCGAACTTGCTGAAGATGAACCCTACGAGAGATTTAGATTTGTCCTGCAAATGATGGGTTTGGACGCAGGTTGGGGAAATACCGCAGCCCGCGTGCAGGAAACTCTAGGAATTCTAGACGAATTAATTGATTCCCCCGATCCCCAAACCCTAGAAGCATTTATTTCTCGGATTCCGATGATTTTCAAAATCGTCCTAGTTTCTCCTCACGGCTGGTTCGGCCAAGAAGGAGTTTTGGGGCGGCCGGATACGGGCGGTCAGGTAGTTTACGTCCTCGATCAAGCCAAGAATTTAGAGAAACAACTGCAAGAAGACATTCATCTTGCCGGTCTCGATAGTTTAGGCGTCAAACCCAAAGTAATTATTCTCACCAGGTTAATTCCAAACAGCGACGGCACGCGCTGCAACGAACGTTTAGAAAAAGTTCACGGCACAGAAAATGCTTGGATTTTGCGGGTTCCCTTCCGCGATTTCAATCCCAAATTGACTCAAAATTGGATTTCGCGGTTCGAGATTTGGCCTTATTTGGAAACTTACGCGATCGATGCGGAAAAAGAACTGCTGGCTGAGTTTCAGGGCAAGCCAGATTTAATAATTGGCAACTATTCTGACGGAAATTTAGTGGCATTTTTGCTGTCTCGCAAACTCAAAGTTACTCAGTGCAATATTGCCCACGCCCTGGAAAAGTCTAAATATTTGTTCAGCAATCTCTACTGGCAAGAATCTGAAGAAAAATACCATTTTGCCCTGCAATTTACTGCGGATATCATTGCCATGAATGCGGCTAATTGTATTGTCAGCAGCACCTATCAAGAGATTGTCGGCAAACCGGATAGTGTCGGCCAGTACGAATCTTACAATTGTTTTACTATGCCGGATTTGTACCACGTCGTCAACGGCATTGAACTGTTCAGCCCTAAATTTAACGTCGTGCCGCCGGGAGTGAACGAAAGCGTGTATTTCCCCTACACGCGCAACGAAGATAGGGTGCAGGGCGATCGCGATCGGCTCAACGAACTGCTGTTTACCCTAGAAGACCCCGAACAAGTGTTCGGAACACTCGACGACCCGCAAAAGCGCCCTTTATTTTCCATGGCCAGGCTCGATCGCATTAAAAACATGACCGGCTTAGCAGAATTGTTTGGAAAAAGCAAGGAATTGCAAGAAAAATGCAACTTAATTCTAGTAGCCGGCAAGCTGAAAGTCGAAGAAACCGAAGACTACGAAGAAGCCGAAGAAATTAAAAAGCTCTACGCAATTATCGAGCAATACAACCTGCACGGTAAAATTCGCTGGCTGGGAGTGCGGCTGTCCAAAAGCCTGTCCGGCGAAATCTACCGGGTAATCGCCGACGGCCAAGGTATATTTGTACAGCCAGCCTTATTTGAAGCTTTCGGCTTGACAATTCTCGAAGCAATGATTACCGGGATTCCGACTTTCGGGACGCAGTTTGGCGGCCCGCTGGAAATCATTCAAGATGGGGTAAACGGATTTTATATTAACCCGACAAACCACGAGGAAACCGCCCAAAAAATTCTCGATTTTTTATCGAAATGCGAACAAAATCCCAACTATTGGTATGAAATTTCAACGCGAGGAATTGACAGAGTTTACAGCACGTACACCTGGAAAATTCACACTACCAAACTGCTGACTCTGGCCCGGACTTACGGTTTCTGGAACTACTCGTCCAAGGAAAACCGCGAAGATATGCTCCGCTACATAGAAGCGCTGTTTTATCTGATTTACAAGCCGAGAGCGAAGGCTTTACTGGAGGAACACGCACAGCGATAAGTGGGAATTTTTGGTTTGTAGGGGCCGGTTGAGACAAAAAACTGGGCCGGTACGTAGTTGCGATGAAAGCGCTCCGATCTATAGAACCCATTTGAGATCTTTGGGCGATAGCGTAGAATCAAGGCAGAGTAGGTGAATTTGAGTAAATTGAGGTGAGAAATGGGGTATTCAAGTGAC
>RDYN01000186.1 GCA_004293365.1 Oscillatoriales cyanobacterium
CAAGCCTGACAAGGACTTGATCTGACGAAGTGACATACTTTTTCAATTTATTTGACTGATTTAGCTATTGATTTAGCATACCAAGTAAGGAAGAACCAAAAATCAGGACTAAAGTCCTTACTACGAACCTAATAGTGTCCGGCGCGCAAAGCAGCGACTTTTAATATTTTGTATAAAATTAAGAATTGTAGCATTTTTTTTTAATGGGTCTTAAAACAGCGCGCTAAAATCAGATTTTACACAACTTCCGCGCCGCCGAATATAATGTATCAAGACAGGCATTTTCCCAGCCCAAACAACAGAAATTTAAAAAAGAGAATACGATGTCAAATGCCATGATGGTAATTTTCCCTTATCGCGAACAGTACACCTGGGTTTTTGACGACAAACGAGCTGGACTTGTCCGAGAACCATTTGTTCAGGGCGTCCCCGAAATGATTAACGTGCTCGTCGCAGACATTCCCAATGCCGAAACAGGTTTCCGACTCTTATTTTCAGCCAATCCATTTCCCGGATATCAAGCAGAAATGGTGTGGTTTAAAGCAGAATACGGCGGTAACTGGTATCGGTGGGAAGCGAAAAATCTCGAAGGCTGGCTGTGTCCGGCTTTGTTCAAATACTTTCCTGAAGCAGGGCCCAAGTTTTACTGCAAAGCTGAAAAAATGTAATAATCAACAGCAAGTAAATGAAAAACTGGTCAATCTTTAAAAGAAACTTTGTTAAACCAGTCGATCGCGAATCTAGAAAAAATCCCAAATTAGCACTATGTATATTGGGGCTACTTGTGCTAATTTTTACAGCAGCCATCTCCGCAGCAATCGGGGCAATTACCGCCCTGTTAGCCCCCGTGGAGCCGCCAATTATCAGTAGAGTCCTAGACGCTACAGGCTTTAACTATACATCCAACCGCTCTGGATACCGCCTGTCGCGGCCTGTTAATATATTGATTCTGGGGATTGACCGCGTGCCCAAAGCGGCCGCCAATTCCCGCAATATTTTTAACGGCCGCAGCGATACAATACTCTTATTTCACCTCGATCCTAGAGATAAATCTATTAGTTTGCTTTCAATTCCGCGAGATACAAAAGTCGAAATTCCCGGAATTCGCTTCAGCAAAATTAACGAAGCAAATGCTAGAGGAGGAGCAGTTTTGGCGGCGCGATTGGTGAGCACTATCGCGAACAATGCGACAATTGAAAGATACGTGCGAGTCAGCAGCGGTGCGTTTCGGGAATTAGTCGATTTGTTGGACGGAGTTGAGGTATTTGTACCTCGGGCGATGTCCTATACAGATAGAGCGCAAAAGTTAAGTATAAATTTAGCACAGGGATGGCAAACTCTCAACGGAGAACAAGCAGAACAATTGGCTCGATTTCGCAACGACGGTTTGGGAGATATCGGGCGCATTCAGCGACAGCAATCTTTAATTCAAGCTATTCGCAACCGCCTCGCAAGTCCATCAGTATTGGTGCGATTGCCGCAAATTGTGCGATTGATGCAAAAATATGTGGATACAAACCTAAATTTTGAGGAAATATTGACGATCGCAAATTTTGGTTTGCAATTGGAGCGAGATAATTTTAAAATGGTGATGTTACCGGGACGCTCTAGCTCATCGCAAGGGGATTTGAGGAGTTATTGGATTTTAGATGCTGCTGGGCGCGATCGAATTATGACCCAATATTTCAAGCAAGGTGCCGCTGATTTTGCCCAAGAGCGAATTCGCAATCCCAGCCAGCCAGTTTCGCCCGCCAACCTCAAAATCGCCGTCCAAAACGCTTCTAGCAACCCAAAAACCGCCAAAACCGTCGCTAGCTTTCTCCGAAAAAAGGGCTTTGATAATGTATCTGTAGTCAAGGATTGGCCCGACAAACAGCGTCAAAGTCAAATTATTGTGCAGCAAGGCGATTTAGAAGCAGCGAATCTTCTGCAAAAAGCGATCGGCGACGGTAAAATAGAAGCATCTTCTACTGGTGAAATCGAATCTGACTTGACACTTCGCGTCGGCGAAGATTGGATCAAGCGATTTTAATTAGTCAAAAATGTTTGTAGTGAGGACTTTAGTCCTCTGATTTTTATGAGGACTAAAGTCCTCACTACAAACCGATTTTATGGTTGTTGTTATGTTCGGACATAATATCATTAGTTATTAGTTAATTACCATGAGTGCAACATCTGTGAAAAGTATATTCCGAATAGTCCTGAGCATAATTTTAAGTGTAGTGTTGGCCTTTGGATGGGTGCTGCTGAGCGCTACTCCGGCATTTGCGCTGCCGAAAGCCAATATTAATTACACAAATATTAATTTGTCCGATCGCGATTTTTCCAACTCAGACTTAGCCGGGGGAACATTCGTCGCCGCCGAGATGCGGGGAACCAACTTTCAAGGCGCTGATTTAACCAATGCGATTTTAACTAAGGGAGTTTTGTGGAAGGCCAACTTGTCAGGCGCAAATCTCTCCGGTGCTTTAGCCGATAGAATTACATTCGACGGCGCTAATTTGACGAATGCTAATTTCACCGAAGCAATTATGACTCGAAGTCGTTTTTTTGATGCTGCCATTTCCGGCGCTGATTTTACCGACGCAATTATCGATGCTTATCAAGTAACAATGATGTGCGAAAAAGCAGATGGTGTCAATCCCGTGACGGGAGTTTCTACGCGAGAAAGTCTGGGATGTCCGTAGAAATTCAAAGTTAGATAAATTATGAGGGGCGAGAAACCGGGTTTCTATGAGTTTTTTGGTTGAGTAACAAAAAATCTACAAAGAAACCCGGTTTCTGAGTTCAACCTGCATCCGTTACATCCGTTACATCCGTTACATCCGTTACATCCGCTACAAAATCCGCTGCCGAACTTCCTTCTACCGAGCGCTACAAATGCCTGTATTTGCAGTACCCAATACCAAGTCAGAATTCAACAACAAATCTAAATCGGTGTCGGGATTAACTGCATACAAATCAACTTTATCTCTACCCAAAAATACTCCTACCAAAGTGCCGATTCCCGCACCGCCGAGCACCTCTTCAGTTGCGATCGCCCGATCGCCCGTAACTCCTGCGATTGCCGCCGCCGCTGCTGCACCCAAAGCCGTGTTCTTAATCAGATTACCAACATTCACGCCCTTAGTCACAGTTTCTTTCCGAGTAATCACCTGCGAAGTAGCATTCAAAGGCACTCTGCTACCGTTGATGATACTCAATTCTTGCGCCACAAACTGAACGCCCTCAGCAGTCGATCGCAATTCGCCGCTAATTTTCGAGCCCTCGGGTATCATAACCTTGCCATTATTACCTGCGATATCCGCAGCCACAGTCAGCGTAATCGGAGACTTGTCCTTGGGGGCGAGCAAAATTTTGCCTTTTGCGTACTCGATAGGAATAGTCACCCCGCTAGGAATTTTCACAGCAACACTTTAGCCAATATCAATCTTAGCAATGTAAGGAGAATTAATTGCTCTTGCTTGATTGGTACTGACTAATGTTTGATAGATAAAAGCAGCTACTTCAGCCCGCGTGGCTGACTGGTTGGGTTTGAGAGATTTAGGATTGGGATAGCTGACAACCAACTGTTTTTCAGTAGCAGCAGCAACGCTTTTGACAGCATAACTTTGAATTTCACCCGCATCATTATAGTAGCTGAGAACATCTTGAAAATTGCAAGTAGGTTCATAGCCCAGTCCGTTATTTAAAGCGACTACAACTTGAACGCGAGGAATTTGCTGTGATGGCCTGAAAACATTGCCGGGATAGCCAGACATCCATCCCATTTCATAAGCTTCGGCGATCGCCCCCCGCGCCCAAAAATTAGACGGAACATCGACAAAACCTACAGCAGCGCGAGTTTTCGCCTTTTTCACCGGATCGTTGCCGCGAATTCTGCCCGCGTTACCAGTGCATCCGGGCGGAAAGTGCGATCGGGAAAACCTTTAATAATTCCTCTTTGTGAGAAATCTTGATATAATCCTGCTATACTGCTTTACAGCTTCAATCTAACTATGCACATGATTCGGTTTTCGGATATTTGCTAGAAACCTGATAGAAATCCCAAACCCTTACAGAACGTTGAAAACAGAATATGCAAGCCAAAAGCAATCACATCCCAGAGACCATTAAAGTGCAATCCGACAATGG
>RDYN01000187.1 GCA_004293365.1 Oscillatoriales cyanobacterium
ATTCAGAAAATCATTGCCTAAGCTTCCATCGAGGGTGTCAGTGCCACTGTCGCCAATCAGGGAGTCATTCCCCCCACCTCCACTGAGGCTGTCGTTTCCATCACCGCCTAGCAAGGTGTCATTACCATCTAAGCCACTGAGGGTGTCATTGCCGCCCAGGGCAGAAATATTGTCATTGTCTGGCGTGCCGCCGATCAGAGTGTCACTTGACGATGTACTGAAAATTACTGCCATCTTTTTTCCTGCTTAGTAATAACAGGCGAGGGCGATTTTGACATCTGCACCAAGCCTTATTTCTGTATCAGGGCTTTTCCTCAAAAATTATGCAATTTTTCAAACTTTTTTTTGTGCGACAATTTTTGTGGAATTTGCGCCAAAAGATGTTATTGTTTCTATCTGCATATTTGAACGATCGACACAATCTCTAAATACGCACATATCAATTAAAAGAATTTAGCAACGAGAGCGCCCGATCGCGATCGACACAGCACGAGGAAACGGCAGTGCTATCTCCTTATTTCGATCGCACCACAAAAGAATTCGATTGCCAACTGCCAACTGCCAACTGACTACTGACTGCTAACTTTCACCCGATCGCCATCCTTAAGATAACCCGCCCCAGCAACAACCACTTTATCGCCCGCCTTCAGCCCCTTCTTAATCTGAACCCGAGCACTCGTCAAATCACCAACCGCCCCCCCAGTAATCTCTCCAACTTCCACAGGTTGAGCCTGCACCTTATCCTCGCCCACAAGTTTGTAAACAATAGAAGTGCCGTCAGACTGAGGTAAAATAGCCTTAGCAGGAACTTTCAAACCTTGAGCCGTCGCCGTCGAAATCGAGGCGCGCAAAAACATTCCCGATCGCAAAAACTCGCTTGCCGGCAAATCAATCTTCACCGTAGCCTGCCGATTTTGCGGGTCAACTAACGGCGAAATCTCTCGCACAGTTCCCGACAACTTAATCCGCTTATCAGAATCCGAAGTAATCTGCACCGCCGTTCCCGGCTTAACTTGAGAAACCTGAGTTTCCGGTACTTTTAATTGCAGTTCCAGCTTGTTTCCTCGAATAATCGAAAATAGTTTTTGACTTCCCGAAGAAACATCACCAACTCGACCAATTCTTTCCGATACAATACCGCTGTCCGGCGCTCGGACAATTGTTTGTTCCAATTGAGTTTGTAACTGTTGGACTTGTGCATTATTGCTGCGGACACCTGCTGCGTTGTTTCCCACATTTGCTCGGGCGCTGCTGACAGTTGCGGCCGCCGTATTCACCTTAGCTCGGGCGCTGCTGAGGGCGGCTCGCGCGGTACTGATATTAGCTTCGGCATTAGCTACTTTAGCTCGAGCCGATCGCACTTCTTCCGCCGCTTTGTTCTGTTCTTCCAAAGCTCTATTCAAATCAGCCTTAGCCTTATTCACATCTTGAGCAGCAGTTTCGCGCTCGGTTTTGCGCTTTTCCAAATCTTGCTGGCTAATTACTCCCTGAGCAGCCAAATTTTGGGTGCGACTTACTTCTCTTTGGGCTTGAGCTAATTTAGCTTGAGCCGAAGCAATGCCAGCCTTAGCCTGCTCGACACCAGCTTTAGCTTGATTCACGCCAGCTTCAGCTTGGCCTACACCTGTTTTGGACTGCGCTGCGTCAGCGATGGCTTTTTCAACACCTGCTTGGGCTTGAGCAACGCCTGCTTGGGCTTCTTGTTGCGCTGACTGAGCTTGCTGCACCTGAGCTTCGGCTTGTTCTACCGTGGAATCGGCCGATTGTACTTTAGCAGCGGCTGCGGCAATTTGCGATCGCAACACCGAATCATCCAAAACCGCCATCACCTGACCTTTTTCTACCGCATCCCCTTCCTTCACCAAAACCTGCTTGATTTGCAAACCGTTGGCTTGCGGCAGCACCGGCAGCAAATCGTAGGGGGCCACAGTCCCCGTCGCTTCCAGAGTTTGAGCTACTTCTGCCGATTCCACAGGCGCCACCGTCACAGTTTGAGCCGTCGCCTGCTGAGCCACCGCTGGCGCTGTAACAGCAGGAGGCGCCTTTTTTCCCGAAACTAAGTGTACCCCCGCCAGCGTTGCAGCTACGCCAATTCCGACGCCCGCCAACAATGCAGGCCACCGAATTCCTTTGCTGGGCCCTACTTCTGGCTCTTCTGGTTCCCAAACTTCTGATTGTTCGTCTGGAACTTCTAAGGCTATTTCTCGCTCATCTTCCTCTGGCGAGAATTGCCAGCGAGATTTGTCTGACACCCCACTTTCAGGCGCATCGACTGCTGAGTTCCTGTTGCGCCCGCTCTGCACGGGGGAAAGCGGTTGTTGTTCTTCCGCTTCTGAAAAAACTTGATTGGTCACGGTAGTTCCTCCCGCCGGTTTGAGCCTTGGGTTTTTTATATTGTAAAGAAAGATTGCGGTTTTAAATGTTCATATCATTGTAGCGGAGACCGTCAGCAATACCGCGTCCTCCTTTTGGGTGAGTGTGGCGCAATTTCGATTCGCTTTGGGTGCGGGTTCTCAGTTAAGGAAGAAGCCCGATGGAAGAAACTTTGAAATACTAATTTTCTCCCCAGACAATGCTTTTCGACCCATGCCCTAGGCCCTAGGCCCTAGGCCCTAGGCCCGTACAGGTTTTATCCGCAATTAACTTGATATAATCTATACTCTAATATGTGTGTTGTATAATACGGCACAGCAGCCAAAAAAATGTGCCAGTTTAATTGACAAAATCACAATGAATAGTGTATTTACTCCCGTCCAACAGTTTCTAATTACTTGGTTGCTAGTGCTAGTGACAGGATGGTTTACCCTGACTGCTATCAATTATGTTGGGGAACTGGTCAGCATTTTAGTAACAGCGGGACTCATTGCATTTTTATTAAATTATGCAGTAATTAGACTGCAAGTATTTTTGCCGCGGGGATTAGCTGCGGGGCTAGTTTATCTAACTGCCGGTGTGGTAGTAGTAGTCATCGGTCTAACTATTGTACCGCCAGTGTTCAGTCAAGCGAGGCAGTTGGGGGTGAGGTTCCCGGACTTGCTGGAGTCGGCGCGGCAGCAGTTAGGCGAATTTCAAGCGTGGAGTGCCGATCGCAATTTGCCCTTTGACGTGCAAATATTAGAACAGCAACTGTCAGCGAAAGTGCAGGAGCAAGTACAGGCGATCGCAGGTACAAGTTTAGGCTTAGTTCTAGGCACTGTCAACTGGTTTCTCGACTTAACTCTAATTCTGGTAATTTCATTTTATATGCTCCTAGACGGCCAAAGAGTATGGCAGAGTTTGACCAGCATTTTTTCGCCGGATATTCGCTATGTTTTAACCGATACTTTGCAGCGAAACCTCCAGCGATTTGTCTCGGGACAGTTATTGCTGGGACTCTTTATGGCGCTGTCGCTAACTCTCGCTTTTTGGTGGCTGCAAGTGCCGTTTTTTCTGTTGTTTGCCGTGTTTATCGGATTGACAGAAATAATTCCCTTTATCGGAGCGACGCTGGGCATTGGCACTGTTAGTATAATTGTAGCGTTTATCGATTGGTGGCTGGCGCTGCAAGTGTTGGTAGTGGCGATCGGCCTCCAGCAAATCAAGGATAATTTAGTAGCACCCCGAATCATGGGCAATCTCACGGGGTTGAGTCCGGTAATTATTTTTACAGCCTTGCTCTTAGGAGGTAGAGTGGGAGGATTGTTGGGAGTTATCCTGGCAATTCCGCTAACTGGGGTAGTCAAAAGTATCGTGGAAATTGTACTCAATCCCAAATTACCTCCGCAAACAGGTTCGTTTTTCTACAATCCTTTTAGCGGGGAAGAATTGGGGAAAATTGGCGAAAATGAAAATAGAATAATTTTGGTAGCAGATGAAAAAAAATAGTTTAAGGTTCGTAGTAAGGACTTCAGTCCGTAAAAATTTTATTAGTAACGAATTCAGCTCTTGCTACTGATTCCCTTAAAAATAGTTTAAGGTTTGTAGTAAGGACTTCAGTCCTCAAAAATTTTATTAGTAAGGAATTCAGCCCTTGCTACTGATTCCGTTAAGGAAGGACTAAAGTCCTTACTACGAACCTGGAAGGACTAAAGTCCTTACTACGAACCTGGAAGGACTAAAGTCCTTACTACGAACCTGGAAGGACTAAA
>RDYN01000188.1 GCA_004293365.1 Oscillatoriales cyanobacterium
ATAACCTTTTCTTTAAACGGCGGTGATTCCGTTTACATAGATAATGTTTTCTTCAAGAGCGACCATCTCAAATTTGGCAATCCAACTTCGGCTAGATGGAATCCTAGCAACAGTACATATAAAAACAACTTGATGCTTGAAAAGCCACAGTACACAGTGTCTTACAATGCTGATACCAAAATTGCCAACTGGGTTGGTTGGAAAGTAGACAAAACATGGGTAACAAGACCGCAACCACAACCAGGAGAATTACCAAAAGGATTAATAGAAAGACCTGAGTTTATAGCAGACCCGGATCTTTTATCTGGTGGCTTGTCAACCTATGATGGAAATATCTTTACTGGCTTGGGAATGGATCGAGGTCACTTATCTTCTGACAGAGATAGAAGAAGACACCCCAAAGACCAGCTAGCAACCTACTTAACAACTAATTTGATTGCCCAGTCGATGGATAATAATCGATTCTTTGTCCCGAATTTTATTGAGGAAGATACTTCTGCTTGGTCAAATATAGAAAATAGATTATTTCAACGAGCTACTCAACAGGGGCAAGAGCTTTACATTTTCGCTGGAGGTATTGGCAACAACTCGAATCCTCAAAAGAAAACCAATGTTCCCGAGCTGCTTAATCAGATTGTAGATGGAGCATATATCAATCAGGGAAATACAAGACCTAGCAATTTGTCAAACCGACAAATTCACATCCCTAGATGGACGTGGAAAACAATCATGGCTGTGGAAAAACCAGGAGCCGAAGTTACTTCGTCAAACATAGAAACTTTCGCATATATGACGCCTAATGTAGCGGAACCAGATTGGAATTTATTTTTAGATGGGGTTGCAAATCCGCTTAATAATGATGTGTTTTCTCCCTTTTTGGACAGCGCTCGCCCTAACATAACTGATGCAACGGTTTGGAGAAATCCTGATACTTGGCTAGTTACTCTTCCAGAACTCACAAAGATTCTTAACGAAAGGAACAGGCTTCGTAATTATGAGTTTAATTTTGATTTTCTTTCAAATCTATCATAAAATGTTAAAAATTCCTTGAAGGAGCGAAGTATATCCTCTCCTCCTTCTTGACATTTTGCTTCTTCGATAGGGTAAGTATGAAATTATAACAACGTCCTAAGAAGTTGTTATAATTTCATACTTACCTGCTAGTCTTATAAGAAGATAAGAAGGGATTAAAAGCAAAACCAGGGATGAAAACTCCATCTTCCCGAGTAATGTCCCAGCACTCACAAGGTTCATCACCAAAACCATAAATCTTAGCGTATTCAAAATTAATTCTAATAAAATGAGTACGGGTTAGATTGCACGCGCTGGTATTAACTCCTCTAAAATAGCAGTCAAAAAACCTTGTGCTTTCCAAATTACAAGACAATATTTTGGCATCCCTGAAGTTACAGTACCAAAATTCAGCCGAGCCTAACTTACACATATTCAAGTTGATACCGCTCAAATTAACGTAGTTAAATTGAGCACCAGTCAAGTCGATATTTTGCAGTTCAACCCCGCTCAAATCAGCATACTCCAAAATGATGTTTTGAAAATCTCGATCGCCAGCCACATATCGTCTGAGTAATTCTTCTACAGCAATACTTTCTTTGTCCATAACTCGACTCCTGCATCTATTTACACAATCAACAATAGCATCGTCACTTTACAATTCGGGTTTTGCTGAGGCAGCCGCAGATGTTTTATTTGCCTCAATGGTACAACTCGATTTGGAGAAGGGCGGTTCTATCGGAAAGGAGGGTAAACTTTATGATAGTACGGGCAAGTTAATCCGCAATCAAGGATCTGTTTTCAACTCGCCGCTACATTTTGTTGGTTTCCGCAATAACACAGGTAGCTTAGACCCAGACATTTCGCCTGCATGGTCTGCAATAGAATCAGGATTAGTTGACCAGCTAATTTTTGATTACAACAAAAAACTTGATATTACTGCTGGTGTTTTTGATACTAAAGAACAGAATTGGTCGGTTCAGCCAAAAACTAGAGCACCTGAAGCACTTACGGAAGCGCAAAATCAGGGAAATACAAATCCTACAAATTTAGAAGCTAACGGAATTCGCATTCCTGGGTGGACATGGAAAACAATTTTGGTTTCCAACAAATCAAATCTTGGGGTACAAGATATTCTTGGCAGTTACACCTATATTACGCCCAACATACCAGAACCTTACACGAACTGGATCGGGCAACCAGCAGTCCCGAATCCACTTAATCAACTGTTAGGTGAAAGCCGCGATCCCATAACAAGTGCTGAACAATGGCGAAGACCAAATACATGGAAGATTTCTATTAATCAGCTTGAAAGTCTTCTGAATACTCAGGGTTCTGACAAGGTTTTTAACTTTTTGTCAAATCTTCCTGAAGATGTTCGGAATCGAATTAAACAACAAAGCGATTTCCAGTTTCCACCTCCCTAAGTCCAACTCGCTTGGGATTTACGCAGAACTATTTTGAAAAATGTTCAAAAAATGACTGTTCCCTCAATGCTCTGCGTAAGTCCTATTTTATTCAACCGATATATTCACATGGCAACTTCTTCAAAATCTATCATTCCTAATCTTTTGCGGGCGTTCTATCCAACGTTCACTAGAATTGATTGGTCCGGGGATAAATTCTCCACTTACCCAAGTGGTGTTACAGAAATACATATCTTCTTCGACACCAAAAAAATTTTGAATACCCTCAAGATTACTTCCTGTAAAATCAGGAGCATACATATCAAGCAATCCCAAATATGCACCTCTAAGATCGCAGTAAATTATTTGAGGATCGCGCCATTCGCAGTTACTTAAATTGGTATTCCTCATGTCACTAAAAACAATACGTTTAATGCCACCAAAATTACAATCAGTCAATTTAGCTCCGACCAAATTTACGTGGCTGAAGCGAGTTTGCCACAAAAAATTAACGCCAGATAAACTAACATTACTGAGATCGACTTCATGCAAAATTATATCCTGAAACTCTCTTTCACCTTCATCATAAAGTCTGAGAAATTCCTGAACATCTGTCAGTCTGTGAGGATCGGTTTGTACCTGACCATTAGGCATAATAGTTTGACAAAAAATAGTATCTTTTGTCGTTTTAATATCAGTAATATTAGCTCATGTTAGATTAGCCCCAATGAGAGCAGTACCGCTTAAATCAGCACCATTCAAATCCGCATTAGTTAGGTCAGCATTAGTTAGGTCAGCATTAGTTAAGTTAGCGTTTCTGAGATTAGCTCCTCTCAAGTTCGCATTGAGCATGAAAGCCGATACTAAAGAAACTTTTTCCATATTGGCATCACTCATATTGGCATTGATTAGGCGAGTCCGCCCCATCTCAAAGTCTACCCATCTCAAATCGGCCTGGCTGAGATTGATATCAATGAAACAAGGCCACTGAAGACGAGCGGATTTTAAATCAATCCCTGTAAAGTTTCGCTCTCCGGCTCTATACCGTTGAATCATATCAGCTCCAGCGATGCGTCCCTTGGCAATTTCTTGAAGACTCATAATTATTGTCTAAATTAGTTTAGATCTTGTATTATATAGCAATTTTAAATTATTTCCCAAATGACACGCGAGAAAGATGATTGTACTACAAGGATTATACTCTCGATAAATTTGCCACTGATTTAGGACTGCTATATCTATTTGCCTTATCAATAATAGCAACTTTACTGGTGTATTTCATGGCAGTTGTTAATAGCAAAATTATCCATATCGGGGGACTTTGTTTCCTAAGAGAGGCGGGATTTTTAACACAAATCCCGATCGGCAAATGATATCAAATCCGGTGGCATCGGAATTAATATTACGCAAAGTCAGGACACGGCAGTGCCGTTTCCCTACAATTAATCGGGCGATAGTTACATCTCTGGCATCGCGATAGATTATTTTGCGGTAGGGAAACGGCATTTCCGTGTCCTCCGTTGCTTAACAGTCAACCGTCAACCGTCAACAGTCAACCGTCAACAATCAAATGACTAAAACTAAGGTTTTGCCGCCACCCCGTCGCAGAGACGCCGATCGCGATCGCTCACATTAGGATTAGTTCTGAGATAATCCCCCACCCAATCGCAGCCCCTCACCAGCAAATCATCAAGATCCAAATTCCAC
>RDYN01000054.1 GCA_004293365.1 Oscillatoriales cyanobacterium
CTACAAACTAATTGGATTATCGGTAATCTACCGGACATAATATAAGGACTAAAGTCCTTACTACAAACTTAATTGTGGTATTTTTTCAGGTCCATCGCACCAACTGCCGAAACTTCTTCTTAAACTTATTCTTGTACACGTAGATCGATCGCTGCAAATCCTCAACTTGCAGCGACATCTCGGCCGCCAAACCCGTGCGGTGCCAAACATCCTCCTGGCATTTGCGGCGGCAAAAATTCATCGGTTCCGAGTAAACTTTAGATGTCGATAAAGTCGGCTTCGGCCCGCACCAGTGAATCACAGTAGCCTCAGGGCGATCGCCCGCAGGCCCGTTTTCTGCCACCGGAAACCGTTTTCTCAGCAAATCCTGGTCAAAATCCGGCACCAACAACTGCATATCGACATTCTGCACCCGCAGCCGATTTTCTTGAGCAGCCCGGAAAATCATAAAGTTCAAAAACCCCATTTCTCCGTACTTAAATATCCCCGGATTTGCCTCTGTAAAATCTAAAATTTCTATGTATTCTTCCAAGCTAAAAACACCGCGTTTAGCAAAAAAAGTACCCGTGCAGAAATAGTTCGATCGCGATTCCGACCACCGAAACATCGGGAAATGCTTTTCAACGCCCGGAATATCAAAGAAAAATTCCGAAACATCTGCATCCGAGTAATCGTAACAAGGCTTGTCTACAGTAAAATCAAATTCTTTAAAATTAGCCAATTTCAGAACATCGCCCCAGACGATCGTATCGGCATCCAAAACCATAAAATTCGACCAAGGGCTTTCCCAGAAAGCAATCATTTTAGTTTTGCCCCAACCAAAACTTCTTTTCCTGAGAACCTCTTGGGAAACGTTTGTGCGATCGATAACTCGTACCCCGTAGGACTTTTCTAAAGCACTCACAGAAAACGTACCGTCAATCAACAGACAAATCGGCACATCTCCCAGGAAATATCGAATGCTAGCACAGCAACCCTTAGCAAACAGATAATCCTGGTCGCAGCAGGCAATAATAATACCAAAATCTTCCATAACTCTCACTCTTTTTCTAACTTGCCAACCCACAACATTTGGATTGTTTGTTTTTTCGGCACATCTATTTTCGAGTTGTGCATTTTTGCCAGCTTAGCACTAAAATTCTGCGTTCGCCCGTAAACAAAAACATCGCTAAAACCGCTAGGAATTTTGGGTATCGCGGGTGGATTCAGCAACTGAGCTTGACTGCGCCCTTGGGGGTCAATCAACACCAATTGCAACATCACTTTCGGCTCTAATAAATGACTCATTGACAGTATATTTCCCAGAGTGACTTCCGAGATATCACTGACAACCAGCGGCTTGGGAGCGCGATCGATCCTCCGAGCAATTGCAGGATTTTCCCGGCCCAATTCCTTAGTCCACCAAGTCTCGGCTGGACAACTAACAGTATTTGACACCACAGAGCCCGTTAGCAGTACAACTGTCAGAACTTTCCACATCTGCCGTTTCCAACTTGGCACGCCCAGCGCGCTAATTTTAGTCGCTAACAGGTAAGCAACAGCTATTTGCATCGCCAAATAAGTCGGAAATAGGTAGCGAGGTTTAGTCGATCGGATTCCTCCCAATATAACATCTGGCAGCATCACTGCCACTGCTGTCACCGCCATCAACGCCAGCACAAACAGCCAAACCTGTTTTTTTGTATCACAACACAGAAAATAAACTGCATACCCTAGGATTGCCAATAAAATCAAAGTCGCTGCCATCAAGGCAATCAAATATATTGAGGTAGCCTGAGAAGTTAGCCCAAAATCCCAAAAAACGCGACCGATATTTCCGCTCCAATTATTAATCAAAGACATCAAACTACTGTCTCCATTTGCCCAAAGTGTCGCCTCCTTTGCCGCCTTTCTGTTTATTACTAAAATCACCATCCAAGGCAGAAAAGCGACAAAAGACAAGCCAGTTGCAATTACATAATTAACTGACTTGCGATTAAACCTATAAGCTTGCATTCCCCATACATAAATTCCGTGTCCTAAGGCAACTAACAGGCTAAACAAGTGCGTGTAAAATCCCAGAATAGTTGCCACTGCGTAAATGCTCCAACTCAGTTTAGTTTGAAGGCGCATTGCTCGCAGCAGAGACGCACAAGAAACTAAAATCAGCACCGGCCACAAACTGTAGGGACGCGCTTCTTGAGCGTAAAGCACGTGCAAGGGAGAAACTGCTACCAATCCCATGGCTATCCACGCCACTTCTGGTGCTGGAAACAACTCTCGGCACAGCCAGTACAGAGCGGGAAACACTAACAAACTCATCCAAACTGAGAAAATTCTCGTCGATAAAGGAGAATCACCGAATAGTTTTCCCCAATACTTGACTGCCAAAAAATATAGAGGTGGCAGTTGAGGTTCTTCAATGGCAATACCTTTAACTGTGTCGCCAAAATTTTTTGCGGGATTGGAGCGCTGATATTTCATCAAATCTTTTGCCCCTAAGAACTGAACGCTGCTTATTTCATGCAGCACTTCTGTTTGCGTGTATCCCGAAACCCGCAGGGAAGTAAATACTTCATCATACCAATAAAACTTTTTGTCGATGTTGGTGAAGCGAAAAAACAATCCTAATATCAATAAGATAATTACCAATAAGCCCAGTTTGCTTTTGCTCGAAGTCATAGATGGTGTCAAAAAATATAGATGCTGCGCCTCAATGTAACATACCAGAGCGAGGTCGAGTGCATTGCAAATCTACAGGTTGTTCGATCGCCCTCTAATAATTAGTGGCGTTGATTTATTGTGTTAGTAGCAAATGAGGAAAGTCCTGGAGGCACTCCTTACTCTCATACACCGTTTTTTTACTGCGAGCGATCGCATCAAAGCAAGTATTTTCGTCTATTTGACCGGGTTGATGCGTCCGAGAATACTGGAGGCTCAATAGATTCTTGTTCAGTAGCATAAATCACATACAAAAGGTGATTTGAAAGACATCGGCTGTGCCCAAAAAATAACTGGCTGTAAAACTCCTTCGCAGTGAGGGAGCAAAACTTTTATTTTAGGTAACAGACATTCAGTCGGCTGCCGCTGTCAGACTACAAAAAATTGTGTTAAAATAGTGGCAAATTAAACCAGCCGATCGGCAATCTCAAAAATGCCGATCGCGCTGGCAAGTCTCGGCTGGTGGGGGCATCAGAACACCCACATTGGTCAAGACAGGAATTTTGCCCCCACGGGTGCATCTAGCAGCGTTTAACCTTCCGATCCCCACTGCTGGCCCAAAAATAACCCCGTCCGGGCCGCGAGGTTTAAAGTTAGGTTAAAAAGCTTGACATAATAGGATCGAAAGCTGTATAAGGAATGCGACAAGCAGCCCTAATCCTACCTATAAGTGTGTGTTAACTCAGACATAAGCAAGGACTATCAGTATTTGTCAGTTTGAGGCGATTGTGGTCTAACCCATACCACTGGTTGTCGATCGCCCTGTCGGAGAAAGCAACTCCAGCAAGTCTGGCGATCGAGAGATGAAATTAGCAAGTGATGGTATAATCAGCCGTAGTGTAAAGTGGGCTTGACCTAAATTGGGGTCTGGGCTGTAAAAAGGGCCAGCCTTCTACGTTCAAGCAGGAACTATACACGCCTACTGTGAATCAACAGTTATCGATAGGTTCTATTCTGTCAGTTATCAGAAATTTGGGTTTAAAACCCCGTCCTTCCCTCGACGGCTTTCTGCTATAGTATTCGTAGGTTGCTGACCGTGAGAACGTGAGGAAACAGGTTGAACGTCCTACTCCGCGATCTCAAAATCTTTAACCGTCAATGGTAAAAACCAAATCCACACGGTAAGAGCAAATAAAAATCAAATAGCGTGGGACACACGCGAATTTACGCTTGGGGAGTAGTCCGTAAGAGTGCTTGCTGTAAAAGGTGTAGTCGGACTAGACATGAAACTGTAAGACCAAAACTGACATTGTTGGTAGAGGCACGATTCAGCCCAAGAATCCTCGTACCTTGATAGTCGAGGAGTGTCAATGTCAACAGGCAATGAACCACAAAAAGTATCAGTTGGGCATTGCCGATCGAGTTGAATCGAGTTGAATCGAGTTGAATCGAGTTGAATAGAGTGTGAAGGTGTGAGGAAAATGAACAGAACTTTTTGGAATTTACTTCTAGTATCCCCGGCAATTCTGGGGCTATCATCAGTCGTCAGTACCGCTGCGATCGCCACTGAAGCGACCGCAACCGCTGAGGCCAACCAGGTAGCCACAGCTCAGCCATCTGAGTCAAAAATTGCAGAAACAGTTGCAGAACCAGTTGCAGCAACCCCTGCTGCCCCAGAAAAGCTGGCTTTAAACAGCATCGCTCCGGCGGCCGAAACCCCGATCGCCAACTCCGCAGACGCCGAAAAACTGGCAGCAATCGCACCAGAAACCAGCGCTGCAGAACTGCAAACAGCAGCGATCGACATCAATGCAGCAGCCCCCATCGCCCCCGCCAACACAGCGCCCGCGATCGAACCCCTAGCTGCTGCCACCACAGCCGAACCATCGCCCCAAGCCTCAGACTTGGCAGTGGAAAGCACCCCGACAGCAACCGCCAAAACTGAAGTGCCAGCAATTGCTAGCACCCCAGCAGCCAAGGTAGAAATTGCTCAGACAGCACCCGCAGGCATGGGCGGCCCGATCGTCCCAGCAGCACCCCAAGCCCTCCCCGCCGAACCATCTGGAGCCATGTCCCAAGTGACATCGGTCTCTCAACTCTCCGACGTGCGGCCGACAGATTGGGCATTCCAAGCCCTGCAATCCCTAGTCGAACGCTACGGTTGTATCGTAGGCTATCCCGACGGCACCTACCGCGGCAACCGCGCCCTGACTCGCTACGAATTTGCAGCCGGCGTCAACGCCTGCTTAGACCAAGTAACCAAGCAAATTAGCTCGGCAACATCGACCTTCGTCACCAAAGACGACTTAGCCATCCTGCAACGCCTGCAAGAAGAATTTGCAGCGGAACTCGCTACCCTGCGCGGACGAGTAGACGGCCTAGAAGCTCGCACCGCAGAACTCGAAGCCAACCAGTTCTCCACCACAACCAAACTGGCAGGAGAAGCCATTTTTCTCGCCAGCGACAGCTTCGGAGATGGTGTCGGCAAGCACGACGACAAAACTGCCACAAACCTCGGCTACCGGGTGCGGTTGAACTTCAACACCAGCTTCACCGGCAAAGACTTGCTCAGAACCCGCTTGCAAGCTAGAAACGTCGCCAACTACGGTGCAGCCACTGCCACTAATACGAACATGGCTCGCGTCGCTATCACCGGCGAAGACGGCAGCCAATTCTCCCTCGATCAATTGTGGTATCGCTTCCCCGCAGGTAAAGCTACAGTCTGGTTCGGGCCTAAAGGACTCAGACTAGATGACGTTGCTGAGCTGTCTGCTCCCTTAGAAAGTCCTGGAAGTGGCGCTATCTCGGCGTTTGGACGTTACAACCCCGCAGTGTTCCGCGGCCCGGAAGGAGCAGGTGCTGCTATCAAATACAACTTCGGCGCCGTGAGAGCCACAGTAGCCTATCTTGCCTCCGACGGCGATGCTCCAAACCCAGCTAATGGCCGGGGCGTTTTCGACGGTTCTTTCAGCGCTTTGGGTCAGCTCAACTTCTCCCTGGGCAAATTTATTGACATTGGTGCAACTTACACCCGGAAATACAATCGGGGTGGCGATGTTGCAATCATGGGCAATACAGGCAGTTCCTTGGCTAACCGTCCCTTCGGTCAATCATCCACCGCATCAGATAACTTTGGGGTACAACTTAACTTAAAACCCAGCTCGCGCTTCCAGTTTGGCGGTTGGTACGGTTACACCAAGGCTCACCAAGAACGCGGTGCCGACAATGACGCTACTGTTCAGAATGGTGCTCTTTTCTTGGCCCTGCCAGATTTTGGCAAGCCTGGAAACCTCCTCGGTTTTATTGCCGGCGTACCGCCAAAAGTTACTGAGAGCGATGTCAGAAGAGACCGCGACACCTCTTATCACTTAGAGGGTTTCTATCGCTTCCAAGTTAATGACTTTATTTCGGTGACACCGGGCGTTTACGTGATTCTGAATCCGGAGCACAACAAACAAAATGATGATATCTGGGTAGGAGTCCTGCGGACTACCTTTAGTTTCTAAGGTTTCCCGATATCTAGTTAGAGCTAAAAGCGGCAGGTGACTGCCGCTTTTAGTTTTTGGTGATTAGTCATTAGTCATTAGTCATTAGTCATTAGTCATTAGTCATTGGTCATCAGTCATTAGTCATTAGTCATCAGTCAACCGTTATAGGTTCGTAGTGAGGACTTCAGTCCTCATAAAATGAGAGAGGACTGAAGTCCTCACTACCAACCAATTGGATAGCTCTTGAGCCAACAAAATTAGGAATTTTGGCGGCAAATCCCGAAT
This sequence comes from Oscillatoriales cyanobacterium, assembly GCA_004293365.1. Lineage (GTDB taxonomy): Bacteria > Cyanobacteriota > Cyanobacteriia > Cyanobacteriales > Microcoleaceae > Microcoleus. The sequence continues at coordinate 6,414 of RDYN01000054.1, forward strand.
ACGGATGTGTAACCGTGCAGAAACGTGCTGCCGCCGACGGGGCCGATTTCGCCGTTGCAGAAAAAGCCGCTCAGGGGGATGTTGTTGAGGTATCTGCCGAACAGTCGCGAGTCAAAGTTCGATTGACCGTAAAGCCCTTCGCCGCGCCCCAGACAAGAGAACATCAAGGCGCCGGCGCTGGATGTACCCCTGTCCTCGGCCGATCGCTGATGCCGGTCGAGCAGCATTTCTAGGTCTTCTGCGGAGGTGCGGGCGTCCCGCAGGTGGAATTGGATGCGCTGTCCGGGACGGACTCGATCGCCGATCGCAATTGCCCCCACTTTCGGATCTACTCCCAACAAATTGCGGATTAAAAAATCCCCAGGCTCTAATCTCATCTTGAATTCATCGCTGACTAAGCCGACAAATAACGAGTGCTGCGCTAATTCTCGGTCTGTTTCGCTCAAAGTTTGAACTAACTCTCGCAGGGCGTCTAAGGGCGATCGCTCGATGCCCCTGCTGCCGGTATCATCGGTTTGTTCTTCGAGTTTCAGCAAAATATTGCGCTCTCCTTCCGTCACCCGATAAGGATGCCCGATCGGTCTACAGCCTTGCGCGACGATCGTTTCCAGAACTATATTCCCGCTCAAAGCCACTCCCACCGTCCCTTCTCGGTAAAGCTGATAGTCGCAAAACAGCGCCGCGCCCCTGCCGGCACCGTCCCCGCCGGCGAGTCCCCCTACCTTTGGCGCCCCCGGATAGGCATAATCGAGTCCTTGCAGCAAATCGTTAATTTTTGAAGAAAATGGGTCTGCCAAGATGATAAACTGCGGTTCTTCCTGGGCAGGCACGCCCAATAGATCCACCCAAGTATCCGGGGGACTGTCTAAGTCCGGCAGATCTTCTGGATCAATGTGAAATGTTCTGACGTTTACTCCCGGTAAGCGAGCCAAGCTCAGGCTGACTGCGGGAGAACCCTCTACTTCTTCGGTCAACCCGCCCCGGTTGGTGCCGATGACTCCTCCCCCGCCGCACCCCAAAATTGCGGGCACGGGCAGCAGTTCTTGCAGTAAAGGCATCAGCCGAGAATACTCGCTAGCAAAGGCAGATGAGATAAAGATCAGCGCTAAATCTGCCGGGCCCTCTAATTCGCGATCGGCTTGTTCTACAACTTCTTTCAGGGCTGATTCCAAAGACGGACGGGTTGATAAGGCGCTGACCCATTGCATTTGGTTTTCGTACATAAGGCAAACTTCTCTATAAAAACTATTTCTCTACTTAGGCTAACCGGAACAGGCCACTGGCGGGACGGTTTTCTGGGGCGATCGACTCCCCTGGCAGTCCGCGATCGTGTTAACATAAGTTAACATGAGTCTCGAATCAATCTGTTTAGTGTTAAAAGCCGCGTTCAGCGAAATCTTAAAAGATAAAGCTCAATACAGTTTGACACACCAACTTCGTGTAATGTTTTCATCAAAAGTCAGGTCGGCTCAACCTGCATTCATGCCTGTGGACTAGAACCCGCCGACGGGATCAGGGTAAAGCAGGACGTAAAGACGGCTGCTGCGATCGCAGTTATGGATGGTTTCTATCTGGGCTGCCACAGCAGCGCATCTCAAGCTAATATTAGTTGAGGTCGCCAGACAGAAACGGCAAGTCAAACACAAGCTAACATCCAAAAAGAAAACCTTTCATACCAACAACTTTATGACAACAACACCCGCAGGCAACATCGAAGAAAAAATTGAAGAAGAACTAGAAAGCGCTCGTAGCGTCTGTGACTTGAAGGGCGCCACTTCCGGGGAATGTGCAGCAGCGTGGGACGCAGTTGAAGAACTGCAAGCTGAAGCTTCCCACCAAAAGCAAGTCAAACCTAAGAATTCTTTTGAAAAATATTGCGATGACAATCCTGACGCTGCTGAGTGCCGCATCTACGACGAATAAACGAGCAATTTAGCTCTATCCCTTCGATCCCGCGCCGAAATTAACTTTTGGCGCGGGATTTTTTCATCGGTTTATCAATTACCTTGACAAGAAGACCGGGCGGTTGAAACCGCGTCTACACGAGACTTTACCCGGATGGTGCGCGGGTTGAAGAACCGACGCTGAAAATTACGCGATCTTTTTCTTCAGTCGGCGTCCGGCGGACTACCCTTCGGGAAGGCTAACGCCTACGTTTTTATAGACGCGGTTTCAACCGCCGTCCGATCCTATCCCTGCTTTTTGAGCTTTTTTATAGTAAAATCTGTCACAAATAAGTGAGTATATTTTCCCAAAGATGTTTAGTCTTTTATTGGCAGCCACCGGGCCTTGGTTTCAACCACTTGTGTGGATGGATTACCGGTTATCTGTGTTATTAACCGTTTCGATCCCCCTGGTAGTGGTGATTTGGGCTGTTTTTGCCAAGGCTGATGCGATCGCCCGTTTGTTGATGATTTATTGGCGGGTGGCGAGTTTGTTGGCAATTACACTTTACCTGATGATGGCTGCACTGCCTATCAGCTTTGTGTCGTCGGTGATGGGGAGGGCTTTGATTCCTGCTTGTCTGTGGTTTTGGGAAGATTTAAACGACGAAATTGCCGATCGACCGCAGTCGTCTTTAAAGCTGGCTTTTACAGCTTGGCGGTGGGCGATTACTGTTTACAGCGGTTTGGGCGCTCTAGCTCAAATTCCCTTCTTAACCTGTGCCTTTAAATCTCAAATTCAAGTAATCGACGAACCTTTTTGCAGCGTTTGGTTTGACCCGCCTTGGCTGTACAAACAGATGTTTCATGCTAAAGCAAACCCTCAATTTTTGGGATTTTTAGGTTTGACAGGTTTAGCAATTTATGTAGTTTACTTATCATACTTTGTCCTAATTAGATTGGGCAAACAAGGCAGATCTGCCACAGGAAATTAAATCGCTTTACAGGAAGTATTTGCTTTCTAAATTTCGGTGTCAGTCTTCAAAAAAACTCAAAAACAAAAAACGGGGTACATTTACGAAAAAATAAAGAGAAGAATAGGATGGTTGAAGTGGGTGTAATGTTAGTGGAAAAGACTGTGATTGATAGCAAAGAAGCGTATTTACAGTGCTTAGAAAAGCTAATTTGGGCGATCGCTCGCCTCAAGGTAGAAGTCGAACCCACCGAACTAGCTCGGATTGCCGAACTGATCGTTCAGCCGATGACCGGGCCCTGGCGCTTTTTCCATACTCCCGAACATATTTTTGAAGTCGGGGGAAATGAAGATGCGATCGAGGTTTTGGCCGCTTTATTTCACGATATCGTCTACGTGCAAGTCGATCGCAGCATTAACTTTAACGTCAGCTACTACATCACTCCTGTCACCAAAGAGGTTAACAAACAGCTACGGATTCGGGAGCAATCTGAACTCTCTGCCGATGCTACCTTAGAAATGGTAATGCTCGTATTCGGTTTTGTACCCGGAGAAGTGCTCAATCCCTTCGCCGGACAAAACGAATTTCTCAGCGCTTTGGTTGCAGCAAAAGCTCTCGAACCATTTCTCAAGCCCGAGCAATTGCTTCAAATTGTCGCCTGCATAGAAGAAACAATTCCGTTTCGCTCCGCCGAGTGGGGAGTAACCCCAACAGGGCGCCTTTATGACCGCTTGCAAGCAATAACTAGCCTATTTCACCTCAGTTTAACTGATGAGGAAATGCGGGAAACCGTGAAAAAAGCTGTGCGAATTGCCAACCGAGATGTAATTAGTTTTGCTCACGAAAGTTCAGCCCATTTTTTGGCAAATACCTGGAATTTATTACCGGAAACTAATCACAATATTACCAGCTACGGTTTTTATACGGTTCGCGACTACAGAGTTGCTTTGCTGAAGATGGAGGGTTTTCTGACTTATCTCAAGCCCGAGGTGATTTTTCGGCAGTTTGACGCTTCCCCAGACGATCGCACATATCAACGCTGGGAAACTACCGCTAGGCACAATCTCGAAATTGCCGAGCTTTATCTGGGGTGCAAACTTGTCGCGATCGCCCTGCTAGAAGCCCTTTCTTCAGGTTTGGGACTCGATGTTTCTCTGGCGATGATGATGGGAGAATTGCCAGATAGAGCCGATAAAGGCATCCGTCTGGAAAGCTTTTTTCCAGAAATAGACAAACCTCACCAACCTCAAACTGCTTTAGAAACAGAAGTATTCAATTTATTAGAAAATGGGCGGGCGAAAAGCACTTCTAATACCGATTTGGAAAACTCCCCCCTAGCAACGTTTATGGTCAAAATTGTGGGCTTTGACGAAATGCGCTATCAGTGCGATCGGGCTAAGGAACTTTTTAGGGCAAATCTGGCAGCCGATGACTTTATTACCGACTTTAACCCCATCGTTACAGAAATTGTCGTTGACTCAATTCTCAAGTTGTTTGAAAGCCGCAAATCTACTATCTACCGATACTACGATATCACTTCTGAGTTAAAGTCCAAACCCCAGACCAATTCTCCGGTACGCCCCTCTCAATCAAATTGTTGACTCGCTCCAAATACAGTGCAGCCGTTTTATCGTCGGGATTAACGGCTAAAACTTGATAAAAACAGATTTTAGCCGCCTTAAATTCGTGACAGCGATAATGTTCTAAACCCCGTTCAAAATCAGTCTGAGTTTGTAACTTCATTTCCCTGAGCAACTCTATTTCCCCATCGAGGACTTCATAGATAGAAATTGGCTGCTGTTTGCCCTTAACAATTACTCTATCTAAAAAACGGATTTGATACTGTTCGCGATCCGTCAAATTATCCAAAACTTTCTCCGAAATTATCAAAGATACTCCATATAACTTAGTAAGACTTTCCAGACGAGAGGCTAAATTGACATTATCCGAAAAAGCATCTCCCTGCATTCTCTCCGCTTCCCCAACTATGCCCACCATCATGTGCCCGAAATTCACTCCTACCCCGACTTGAATCGGTTGAAAGCCGCTGCGTGCGCGATCGGCATTATATTCGTACACTTGTTGCAGTTTAGCAATTCCACCTTTGACAGCATCGTCAGCACCGTTGGGAAAAACAGCCATCATCCCATCTCCTAAATACTTGACAATAAAGCCCTGATGTTCTCTAATTTTCGGACTTACTTCTCGCAAATAAGCATTAACAAAGTCAAAGTTTTGCTGCGGAGTCATCGTTTCGGAAAGAGCAGTAAAGGAGCGAATATCGCTAAACATGACTGCCATTTCTTTGCTGACGTGATTGCCTAATTGGATATCGACAATGCTTTCTTTTTTCAGAAAGTCTAAGAAAGCATCGGGGAAAAATCGCCCGTAGGCGCTATTAGTTTGCGATAAGTTAATGTGAGACTTAATTCTGGTTAACAGTTCGTCTTTCGAGAAGGGTTTAGTTAGATAGTCATTCGCTCCGAATTGAAATCCTGATATTAAGTCTGATACTTGATTTTTGGCAGTTAGCATCACTACGGGCAACTCGTGAGATGGGTATTTCTCTCTGAGTTTGGCGCAGACTTCATAACCCGACATTCTCGGCATCATGATGTCAAGAATGATTAAGTCAAAATGCACCCCGCTTTCCAAGAGTGATAAGGCTTGTTCGCCGTTGAGTGCCTGAATGACACTGTAATTTTGTAGAGAAAGCTGATTGTTTAAAACTTGCAGGTTAATCGGATCGTCGTCAACTATCAGAAGTTTAAATTTTTCGACTTCTAATAGCGCAGTGGCTTGCTCTAATGGATTCGGAGCGGGTTTAGGCAAATTCCAATCGCAGGATAAATAAGTTTTATTTCTGTTGTTTTCTGATTCAGAATCCTGAGTTGGCGCTGCTAGCTGCTGATTGATTCCGGATTCGCTAGGATGAATGGTTTCGGGAGAAACAGGCAGGGTAAAGGTGAAACGCGAACCCATGCCGATTTTGGATTCTGCGTATATTTTGCCGCCGTGGAGTTCGACAAATTGTTTGGAGAGTGTTAAACCTAAGCCTGTGCCTCCGTATTGCCTGATTGTGGAACCGTCGCCTTGTTCAAATGGTTCAAAAATGCGATCGAGATTCGCGACAGAAATTCCGATTCCTGTGTCGGAAACCGTGACAGCTATTTGAAAATCTGGGCTTGATGCTGGGAGATTTGACGGGGAGACTCCCAGAGATGTTTCGCCGTTGGTATCTACAATTGCTGCTGATATTTTTACTGTACCGGATTCCGTAAATTTAATCGCATTTCCAATTAAATTGTAGAGGATTTGTTGCAGGCGGTTTTCGTCAGCCAAAACTAATGGTAAATCTGAATCGATCGCATTAATTAATTGCAAATCTTTGCCAGCAGTTAAAGGTTGGCAAACGGTAACAATCACTTCGACAATCGACCTCAATCCTACACTCTGAATCTGCAATTCTAGTTTCTGATTTTTGAGTTGGGCAAAGTCGAGAATATTGTCAACAAGTTCGTTGAGCCGCCTGCCGCTGCTGGCAATCATTGAGAGATTTTGTTGTTGAATTTCGGATAACGTTCCGGTGGCGCCGTCAATCATTGATTCGGCAATGCCGATCATTCCGTTAAGGGGCGTTCGCAATTCGTGGGAAGTGTTGGCTAAGAATTCGTCTTTGAGTTTGTCGAGTTGCTGCAATTCTAGATTCTGATTTTCTAGGGTATTGAAGGATATTTGCAGTTGAGATGCCATGCTGGTAAAGGATTTGGCTAGCTGGCCTACTTCGTCGGCGCGATCGAGATCCAGCTCAACTTTGTGATCCCATTCTCCTCCCGCAAGGTTTTTGGCTGCTGCGTTTAATCCCAGAATTGGCTTTGCGATCGATCGCGCTGTCAAACTGCCAATAATTATTGATAGAATTAGAGCAGCGATACAAAGTAAAATAGTGCTGCGGGTGTTGCTGTTGATTTCATCCATGAAATCGTTTTCGGGAATCACTACCACCACCAACCAATCCAGTCCTACCTGGTCTTTATAGGACAGAATATGTACAAAATTAGACTGATTGTTAAATTTAAATTGTAGCTTTTTTGGTGGCTCAACTAAGCTCAATTTAAAACTACTAATGATGTGCTTTGCTGCCGATGCAGTTAAGGGATTTGTGCTATCAAGTGCTTGCAGGCGCTGAAACTTGCCGCTGGCGTCAGTAATGTAGGGTTTTTCCTCCGTCGAACTGCCAACTATTGCGCCCGATCGCTCCATAATAAATACCTGACCCGATCGACTAATTTTGATTTTTCTAAGAAAATCGCTAATTTGACCCAAAAGAATATCGACTGCCATGATGCCGCGAAAGTCGCCCTGAGTATCATAAAATGGCTGAGCCACCGTGATTCCCAAATCGCCTTGAAAAAATGTATAAATCGCAGTCCATATCGGTGATTCTGCTGCGGTTGCACCAATATACCAAGGGCGAGTTCGCAAGTCATAAGTTGGTTCAAAACGCAACAGCTTCGTTCGCTCGCCGAAAGCATCTAGCTCATAAAAAGAACGTCGGGGAAAATCTTCTGTAATTCTGGTAACTAATTGACCCGATTCCTCTCGACTAACTCCAATAAACTGACCTTCTTTCGTCCCTAAATAGATTTGACGCACCGATGAAAATATTTTTACCTGCTGCCAAAAGGATCGCTCAGTTTCTCCAATATTTTGTGGTGTAAGTTTCCCCAGTTGAGCTGCACCTGCGTTGAGTTGGACGATATTGTAAGGTTTTTCTAAGTAATGCGCGAGGTGTTCTTGAATGCGCCCACTGATTTCGCCCTGCAAGTTGTCTGCGAGTTTTTGAACTGCTTGTTGTCCATTTTTGAACGACAAATATCCAACTATACTGACTACCGCGAAAGTTTGCATCACGAATGGCAATGTCAGGGCTAAACGGAGGGGCATAGTACCAGATATTTTTGCGATCGATCTGCTAATTATTTTCGCTAACATAATAAATAGTCTAACTTCTCAGAGATCCAGCCCAAATCCGCAGATTGTTGCATTTGAGCGTAATTAGTAATTAGTTTCAGCTAATTGGCGATCGCGAATTCCGCCCAAATTAGCAATACCGGCTGCGTGATGTAATAAAAAGCACCGAGTCAAATATAGGCAAATTCCCCGATAGAACGCATTGTACCTCATGATATAAATCTCCGCTACACAATTATTCCCTGCAACTTTACATAATCAAGTTCTGCCTCGTAGAATGTCTAATTAAGTCAACCCTCAACCCTCAACCCTCAACATCCATTTGTTACATCCATTAAATACATTATCGAACCTCCTTTCTGCTGTCACTCATCTAAGCTACCTCAAACAAGCGTCACTACAAAAAGCGACTGTTAAACCACTTTCCACCACAGCTACAACTAGGGAATAGCAGGTTCAAACAACTGCAAACCACTAATTTCCAATAAAACAATGCAAACCACAAACCAAACTCAAGCTCAATTACCGATGTGCTATTCCTTGCCCACACTGCAACGAAATGATAGCAGCCCTGCCCCCAATAAAGACGTGCGCTTTCTCCAACAATCCTTAGTTAAAAAAGGATATCCCGTAGTAAATGATGGATTCTTCGGCGCCAAAACCGAGCAAGCAGTCATCAACTTTCAAAAGAAAAATAAGATTGCTGTAGATGGCATTGTTGGCCAGCAAACTTGGAATAAATTAGGCGCTTGCGTTAACGAACCTCCTTGTTAGAACACTGCCAACATTTTCTTTCGCTTCTCTGCTTTCCAAACAACTTGTAAACCACTAATTCCCAATAAAACAATGCAAACCAAAAACCAAATTCAAGCTCAATTACCTATGTGCTATTCCTTGCCCACATTGCAACGAAATGATAGCAGCCCTGCCCCCAATAAAGACGTGCGCTATCTCCAACAATCCTTAGTTAAAAAAGGATATCCCGTAGCAACTGATGGATTATTCGGCGCCAAAACCGAGCAAGCAGTCATCAACTTTCAAAAGAAAAATAAGATTGCTGTAGATGGCATTGTTGGTCAGCAAACTTGGACTAAATTAGGCGCTTGCGTTAGCGAACCTGCTTGTTAAATCACTGCCAACATTTTCCCGCACTTCTGTCTCGATCGCAACTTGCAAACAATAAATGGAGAATCCCACCATGCAAACCACAAACGCAACTCGCCTTGAATTACCTTCCTGCCGTTATTTTCCCCTACTCCAACGCAACGATGCTGTCACCCAAAATGAGGATGTCCGCTACCTTCAACGGCTTTTAAATGTCAGTGGAGCTTCCCTAAATACTGATGGATCGTTTGGCGCGAAAACCCAACAAGCAGTCATCAGTTTTCAACAGAAACAAAAAATCGCTGCTGATGGCATTGTCGGCCCGAAAACTTGGAATAAATTGGGCGTTTGTACAACTGTATTTTAAAGTTTGTACTACCATATTTTAGACAGAGTAGGGCGTGCCGTGCGCGCCCTATTTTTTATAGCAACCGCGCCCGACGCTGAGGACGTTTTTAATTGCTGACACCAAATGCGATCGATTCCGAAGCATCTCATTTTTGAAAAAAGCATTTTTTATTATAGTGCTGTCCCCGCTCAAAAAAGGTTCGTAGTACGTCAGTAGAGTCCGCTCTTTAAAAAATGCTTCTTGCAAAACTGAGATGCTCCCCAACTAAAGTCTTCTTCCCGAATCCCTGTTTTTACCAGAAGAGCAAAGCCGAAGCGAACCCTCTTCCTTAGGATCGCTCCTGTAAATAATTTACACATATTTGTGGGATGGGCGTCCCGCCCGTCCTTTAGAGACGGGCGGGACGCCCATCCCATAAGAACAATAAAAATTGTAAGTTATTTAATTTTCATTCCTTAGAAAAGCCGCCTATTTCTCCGCCCCGTCTTCCACCCCAGACCACCCCTCGGGCACTCCATACATTCGATACTTGCGAGAGCGCTTGAAATACAGCGTTGCTACCAGATCGTCAGGATTGATTTCTAAAATATTCTCAAATACTTTTTGAGCAGCAACAAATTTTTTCTGGTAGTAAAAATTGAGAGCTTCTTGAAAAAGCTCCGCCGTTTGCTGTTTGAGGAGAATGCTCTTCTCTGTTTCTGCATCATAAATTTCAAACACCGACACAGCAGTTGTCTTTCCTTTCACCGTTACTCGATCGACAAATCTGTAGTTATATGTCTCTGAATCGTCCAGGCGATCGATAATTTCACCGCTAACGAGAATTCCCGAGCCGTAAACCTTAGTCAATCCTTCCAAACGAGACGCGAGATTCACCGCATCAGAAATCACGGTACTTTCCATCCGTTCTCGATCGCCAATTGTACCCAACATCAAATTGCCCGCGTGCAAACCAATGCCGATCGCGATCCGCAACAAGCCGTTTTGTTCTCGCTCCTCGTTGTAGATACTCAATTCTTTTTGCATATCAATTGCTGCTCGCACACCATCTGATGGAGATGTCGGAAACAAAGCCATGACTGCATCCCCAATGTATTTGTTAATAAACCCGTTATTTTCCCTGATTGCAGGGCTAACTCTTCCCAAGTAACTATTGATAAATGCAAAGTTTTCAGCAGGTGTCATCTGTTCAGAAAGCACCATAAAAGAGCGAATATCAGCAAAGAGTACAGTCATATCCTTTTTCTGATTGTCGCCTAATTTGACTTCAATAATGCTGGGTCTTTCCAGCAAGTTTATAAAATCGTGCGGCACAAACTTGCCGTAAGCTGCATTCAGTTTTGCCAGACTAATTTGCGTCTTGATTCTGGCTAACAATTCCTTTTTGATAAAAGGTTTAGTTATATAATCATTCGCTTCTGAGTTAAAAGCTTCTACCAAGTCACTCGTTTGATTTTTTGCCGTCAGCATCAGAATCGGCATTTCTAAAGCCGAGTATTGTTGGCGAACTGCTCGACAGACTTCATAACCAGTCATCTGCGGCATCATTACATCGAGTAAAATCAAGTCGGGCTTAAATCCTGATTCAATCAGATTTAAAGCTTGTGGGCCGTCGATCGCTTGAGCGATCGCATAGTTTTCCAGAGCGAGATTATTGGTAATGACCTGAATATTAATTGGTTCATCATCTACCACCAAAACTTTTATTTTTTCCCCTTCTTCTATCAGCTCGTTTTTGGCAGAAAAAGTAGAATTTACTAGAGATGATTCTGGTTCTAATTCAGGAGCGCTTAAAATCCCCTCACCCTCGGTTAAACCCGGTTGTTTGCTGCTAATTTCCGGCTGACTCTCTGACACGGGCAAAGTGAATATGAATTGGGAACCTACGCCTACACTTGAAGATACCGAGATTTTACCGCCGTGTAATTCCACTAATTTCTTGGCAACAGCTAACCCTAAACCCGTGCCACCATATTCTCTAGCAGTGGAACCGTCAGCTTGTTCAAAAGATTCAAAAATTCGCTCTAATTTATTTTCGGGGATGCCAATTCCCGTGTCGGATACAGTAATCGCCAATTGGGGATTAGGCGATGATTCTTCGTGGCTCGTTATCAATGCTGCTGAAATCTCAACTGTGCCGCTTTCAGTAAATTTAATCGCGTTGCCGATTAAGTTATAAAGTATTTGCTCCAAGCGATTCTCGTCGGCCGCTATTGGTGGCAATTCTGGAGCAACTGAGTTAATTAATTGCAATTTTTTTGTACCTACCAATGGCTGACATAATTTGAGAATTACAAAGACTATTTCTCGGAGGTTGACGGACTTAGTTTGCAGTTCAAGAGTTTTGTGTTTGAGCTGAGAAAAGTCTAGGATATCGTTTATTAAAGAAGCCAATCTTTTTCCTGACGATGCAATCAAAGCTAAGTTGAAATTGGTTGTTTCTGGCAGTTTCCCGGTAGCACCGTCTATTAAAGATTCTGCAATCCCAATAATGCCGTTGAGGGGAGTGCGGAGTTCGTGGGAAGTATTGGCTAAGAATTCGTCTTTCAGTTTGTCCAGTCGCTGCAATTCGGTATTTTTATTTTCTAAGGCACTAAAAGATGCTTGCAGTTGTGCTGCCATGCTATTAAAAGCAGTAGCAAGCACGCCCAACTCGTCGGAACGATCGAGCTTGACAGCTCTGTCAAATTGTCCTTGAGACAAATCTATTGCTGCATCTTTTAATTTTAAAATTGGTTTGGTAATCCAGCGAGAAGTGCAAATTCCGATCGCAGTAGCTACAGCCAAAGCTGCCAGACATAGCAAGATTGTAGTTCTATTGCCGGCATTGATTTGTTCCATAAAATCGGCTTCTGGAACGACGACGACAATCAGCCAATCTAAACCTTTGCCATCTTGGAATGGCATAACTTTTAAAAATTGCTGCTTGCCGTTGATTTCAAAATGGATTAGTTGCGATTGGGTAATTTGCTGCAAATCTTGAAAGTGACTTTCTAAGTATTTAGCGGTACTCTGCGTTACGATATCGCTGCTTTCTTTGACTTGAAACTGTTGTTTTTTACCGTTTTTGTTGCGGAAAGGTTTTTCCGGCGTGGAAGTTGCCAGCAGGGTTCCTTTTCTTTCGATAATAAAAGTTTGACCGGATTTGCCTATTTTGAGGCTGTTTAAAAATTGACCGATACTGTCCAGACGCAAAGCAGTAATTAATACTCCGTCTAGCTGTTTCTGGTTGTTGTAAACTGGTTGCAGCGCGCTGACGAGGAGTGTGGGTTCTAGCAAGGAGACATTAATTGAACTCCAAGTGGGTTTGCCTGCTAGAGACGCATCTTTGTATAAAGAGTTCTGTCTGATGTCGAAGTTTTTGATGGTGGCTGCTAATTTTGTGCGATCGCCACTATCATTAGTATTGTAGGAAGAAAAATTAAATTTGGTAGACGGGCCCGAGGCGTTAATCAACAAAGTCCCATCCGACTTCTTTTCGCCAGCGCGGTATTCTCCATTGCGATTGGCGATCGATGTAAAATTGATATAAGGATATAATTGCACTTGCCGCCAGAGATACTTTTCCCAAGCTGGCAAGTCTTTGATGTTCACAAAACCCAGCTTCAGTGCATCTAGCTTGCTTTGATTGATTTGGTGCCCAGTTTGCAAATAAGTTCTCAAATTTTGCTCAATGCGATTGCTCACTTCCCCCATTAACTGATCTGCAATATCGTTCACGGCTCTTTGAGAGTTCTTAAATGATAAATATCCCACAATTCCCACTGCCGCAAATACTTGCAAGACAAACGGAACTATGACTACAGTTTGCAGCGTCGCTTTTCCTGAAAGTTTGCCAGCTAAGCGATTGAGAGAAAAAGTTGACATAACATTAATTTAGATTAAAAAACAAAGTTGATACTCGGAGCCAAGCTACACCGCTGTTAAGTATTGTAAACCTTGTTCTAGTTAAACAAAACTTACACAAGAACAGCCTGATTCTAGGTTGTTTCCTGAATCAGCGTCAAACCTGAGATTTTTTAGAGAAACCAGGTTTTTTTTCGCATAGCTTTCCGCATTATATTCGATTGTGAAGTCAAACCTAGCGAACTCTACAGCGATTTCTCGGGAAAATTCCCCATTTTGGGCTTTCAGGGTTGGGTCTGAATATATTATGACTGAGACGAACTCCAAAAAACCAGATAAACACGTAAAAATGTCTGACTTCAGATTGATGCTACTTTTACTACTTTTCATCCAAACATTCTATCCCCGACCATCCTTCTGGCACTCCATACATTTGATGCTTCAGACAGCGCTGACAGTATATTGCTGCCAACTTATCTTGAGGATTTGTTTCGCAAATATTCTTAAAGATTTTTTGTGCTTTAGGAAATTTTTGCTCGACATAAAACTCTAGACCTTTTTGAAATGCAGCAGCAGTTTCTTGTTTTAGCTGAATGCTTTGTTCTGTTTCTGCATCATAAATTTCAAACACCGAGACTGCAGATGTTTTCCCTTTTACTGTGACTCGATCGACAAATCGGCACAGATATTGCGATCGATCGCCCAAACGCTCTAAAATTGATTCTGTTACCAGAATTCCCGAGCCGTAAACCTTAGTCAATCCTTCCAAACGAGAAGCGAGATTCACCGCATCAGCAATCACTGTACTTTCCATCCGTTCTTCCTCGCCAATCGTACCCAACATTAAAGTGCCCGCGTGCAAACCGATGCCGATCGTAATCGGTGCGTAATTGCTTCGTTGTCGGTGCTGGTTGTAAAGAATAACTTGTTTTTGCATTTCCACCGCCGCGCGAACAGCATCATCTGCCGACTCAGGAAATAGTGCCATAATCGCATCACCAATATATTTATCAATGAAACCTTGGTGAGCGCGAATTACTGGACTGACTCGACCTAGGTAGCTGTTGAGAAAATTAAAGTTTTCTTGGGGAGTCATCGCTTCGGAGATAGTCGTAAAAGAGCGAATGTCAGAAAATAAAACTGTCATTTCTTTCTGAATTTGATCGCCCAGTTGGACATCAATAATACTTTCGTGTCCCAAAAATCGGAGAAAGTCGTGGGGAACAAATTTACCGTAAGCTGCATTGATTTTTGTGAGACGGATGTGAGTTTTGATTCGGGCTAGCAATTCATTTTTGAGAAACGGTTTAGTTAAAAAATCATTGGCTCCTGCATTGAAACCTTGCACTAAGTCAGATACTTGATTTTTCGCGGTTAGCATGACGATTGGCAATTCGCTAGCCGTGAATTTCTCCCGGACTTTATCGCAAACTTCGTAACCAGTCATCCGTGGCATCATGATATCTAGCAAGATTAGATCGGGCTTGTAGCCTCTGTCGAGAAGAGCTAAAGCTTCTCTACCGCTGCTAGCTTCGGCGATCGTATAATTTTCGAGAACTAAATTGTTAGTTAATACTTGAATGTTTACAGGTTCGTCATCTACAATCAAAATTTTTACTTGATTGTTTTTTAAGGGGCATTTAAGCACACTCGAACTATTATCATTAAAAGTTGGTGGAGCAGCTTCATTAGTTATCAACTTACGCTCGTCTGTTCTTAAAACTAAAGACTGTCTAGCCGTTGCTGGCAACTGATTGTGTTCAACATACTGATTTTGAGAAATTGGCAAACTAAAGGTAAACTGCGAACCAACACCGAGTTCTGAAGATACTTGAATTTCTCCACCGTGCAGCTCGACTAACTGCTTTGTAACTGCCAATCCTAAACCTGTTCCTCCGTGTTCTCTAGCAGTGGAGCCGTCTGCTTGTTCAAAGGATTCAAAAATTCTTTCTAACTTATCTTCCGCAATACCAATTCCCGTATCGGATACGGTAATTTGGAGTTTTGACCTCACAATTAAAGATAGAATCTGGTTCGTCACTGAACTTTCTTTGTTTGCCAACTGTGGCGATTGCAAGCTAATCGCATTTGCCGAAATTTCTACAGTACCCTTGTCGGTAAATTTAATCGCATTTCCGATCAAGTTGTAAAGAATTTGTTGCACCCTGTTTTCATCGGCATCCACCAGGGGAATGTCGGAAGTGACTGAATTAATCAACTGCAAGTTTTTTGTACCTATTAGAGGTTGAGAAAGAGTTACCACGATATCGACAATTTCTCGGATGCCGACGGGCTTGATTTGCAGTTCAATATTTTTATGTCTCAGCTTGGAGAAATCGAGAATGTCGTTGATGAGATTGGACAGTCTTCTGCCGCTAGATGCAATAATTTCTAGATTAGAAATAGTCTGTGCTGGTAATTTTCCTGTAGCACCGTCGATCAAAGATTCTGTTAAACCGATAATCCCGTTAAGCGGGGTGCGGAGTTCGTGAGAAGTGTTGGCTAAAAATTCGTCTTTGAGTTTGTCAAGTCGCTGCAATTGAGAATTTTGATGCTCTAATTTTGTGAAAGATACTTCCAATTGACCGGCCATGCTGTTGAAGGCATTAGCTAATTTTCCTAGCTCGTTAGATGCGGCAATATTTACCCGAGTTTCCAATATGCCGCTAGTCATTTCAGTAGCTGCGGATGTTAGGGATTTCAAAGGATTTGTGATCGATCGCGCAAAAGCGACTCCCAAGCCCACGGCGGCGAGGGCGCTGACGGCGGTAACTGCACCCATGACGTAGATGAGCGATCGCACCGGAGCGTAAGCTTCGGCTGTCGGTAGCTCTACAACCACCATCCACTGTACCCTGCGGACGATCGCACCCGTACCCATCACTTCCACCCCGCGCCAACCTCGATAAACCAGCCCAGATTGAATCCCCGAAGCTAAAGCTAATTTGGATAACTCTCCCACAAACGATCGCCCTTTCAAATCTGGGAGTAAATACGGATTAATTTTGCTTCCGGTTGCCGAAATCAGCACTGAGCGGTTGTCGATCACATAGCTGTAGCCCGTTTTACCAATTTGCGATCTTGCTACGATTTGAATTAAAAAATTGAGACTAACTCTAGCAAATAATACTCCAGCAATTTGGTTTTTGCTATCGCGAATAGGCACGGCTAAATTAACAACATTAACCGTTGTCTTCATATCGACATCTACTGAACTCACATAGTTTTGAGCCTGCCGAAACGTCTCCCAAAATATAGGCGCATCTCCCGAAATACCTGCTAAACTCAAGCTAGAAGTAGAGTAGGGTTCGTAAGGCGACATTACTTGTACTACTTGACCTTTACTGTTAAAAATTCCCACCACTTCGTAGGCGCTGTTGCTATTGATTAATCCTTCAAGAATGCTGCGCTGAGTGTCAGCATTGAATTCTGTTAAGCCACGCAATTCTGACAAATAATTGAGTTGGCGCTGCAAGTTATCCAGATAAGCGCTAATTTGGGCGGCCGCAGCTTGCGATCGCTCGAACTGAAGCTGTTTTGTCTGTTCTATTTGTCCCCGAAAGCTGAGGTAAGCTAACGTACTCCCTGCCATCAATACGCTTGCCACAACAATCGAGACAAAACCATAACGCAGTTGATTGGCAATTGAGGACATTTGATTCTGCTAATTAACAGTTTTAACTCTCTCTCTAGGATACACCCAATTTCATTTTTCGTAGCGGTACAATCGCCACCGTTGATTTATCGTTACCTTTGGCTAACTTCTGATATTATCTAGCAACCGCTAAAAAGTTAGAAATTTCTTAATAGCCCGACTCCCCATGCGATCGATTGCTTCTGATTTCACGATGCTAGATAACTAAAGCCTTCCTTCTTCCTTCTTCCTTCTTTCTTCTTCCTTCTTTTCACCCCCTCACAATTTGTCAGCCAGTGTAGCCTTAAGCGCAGCCCAAAAGAAGCTGAAGTCAGTCTACTTCCTTCTTCCTTCTTCCTTCTTCCTTCTTTTCACCCCTCGCAATTTGTCAGCCAGTGTAGCCTTAAGCGCAGCCGAAAGGAAGCTGAAGTCAGTTTACTTCCTTCTTCCTTCTTCCTTCTTCCTTCTTCCTTCTTCCTTCTTCCTTCTTCCTTCTTCCTTCTGCTATAAATCTAATTTTTGTTTCCAGATCCGATCTTCAATCCAAATTCGATCCGGCAGGAGTCCCAACCTAAAGAAAATTTCAGCAATGCGCTGTTGTTCTTCAACTGCCCTGTCTTGAATTGGCAATAAATCGTAGGTACGGCTTTTAGTTAAACTTCTAGCTGTGGTTTTTTTCATTCCGGTTCTAGCGCTGATAAATTCCACTGCTCGCTCGGGATTCTTAGTTATCCAATTAGCCATCTGTCGCGTTTCTCCCATCACTGTTTTAACAATATCGGGAAAGTCGCTAGCAAAAGAGCGACTTGCTAAATAGAAGTTTCTGTCATTGATCAGCCCCTCGCTCTCAGTCAAGAAATGAGCAGGCACAATTTCCTGTAACTTAGCTAAAAACGGCTGCCAAACCGCCCAAGCATCAACCTCACCTCTGAGAAATGCTTCCTGAGCTTTTGGCGGAAGCAAATCTACTAACTCGACATCTTTTAACTGCAAGCCGCCTTGAGTTAACGCCCGAATTAACAAATAGTGAGCTGAGGTTTTGCGAGTTGCTGCTATTTTCTTGCCTTTGAGATCTGCCAGAGTCCGCATAGGAGAATTCTCAGGAACTATGATGCCAATGCTGCCAGGTAAAGCTGAATCATTAGCAATATAAACGAAAGGTACGCCCTCTGATTGGGCAAAAATTGGCGGGGCAACTCCTGCATAACCCAGATCGATTTTTCCTTGTCCTATTGCTTTTAAAATTGGCGGCCCTGCGACAAATTCCGTCCATTCTACAGACCATCCCATTTTTGCTAAACGGGTTTCCAAAGAGCCTTTAGCTTTGAGATACAACAGCGCTCCGAAAGGCTGATGGCCGATTCTTACTATTTTTGTTAAGTTTGAGGATGAGTTTTGTTTTTTTGCTGTAAAGCTATTTATCAGCTCGGAGTTGCAACTTGCTACAGTTAAACTCAAGCAAAAAAATAGTATCAATAGCAGCGAATATCCCCAAGCCAAACGCCGTCTAATATTTTGACTGAAAAACGATAATTGAAACCTAGGCTTTTTGTGGCTCATAAAATATCGTCGAAGTTGTTTGGCAGGAGTAATATATTCCAGATGTTTTTGACAAGACTTATATTATGTCCGCTGACTTCCTCCTATTAAAAAAGGTAGAATTAAATATAAAAAATTGGCTGGCTGTTGGTGAAATTAGCGGCAAAATTAAGCTATATTATAGCAGATTTCAGAAATGTGAGATTTGCTATGGCTGATTCTATTGCTCGCCGCTTGGAACAATACACGATCGCCCGATCGCACGAAGTGTTAATCGTGAAGGCCGAAATAGACGGCGAATTCGACGAAATTGCTATTTTTAAAGGCTTTTCTAGCTCCCTGGTGCGATCGACCGCGAGCGATCCAGAAGTGCCAGTTTTGCCGGAGGGAGCAAAAATTGTCAGTGTCGATCGCGTGGAGAGTCCCTACAATCCAAATAACCCCCGCTATATCGAGCAGGGGCTATCTTGGGAAACAATGCAATTTCTCTTGTCCGAGGCTGGAGTTTAGCAATAAAGTAGGAACACAACAATGTTGATTGGTCTCAACAATCGTCTAAAACCTTTAAGAAATCTCCTTTCTCCCTGAGGCCAGATCCCCCTAAATCCCCCTTCTTAAGGGGGACGCAAGAATACTCTTGTCCCCTCCTTAAGAAGGGGGACGCAAGAATACTCTTGTCCCCCCCCGACTATACGGGGGGTTAGGGGGGATCGAGACGCTTGATACAAACCAGAGATACAAAAGCACCGTGTCCCTACCCTGAAGACTAAATCGTGCCGCCCGCCGCTTGAAAACGAGCTCTCGCGCGTTTGATTGCTTGCTTAGCTTTAATTTGCTCTTGGTCAGTGCCACTAGCGGACTTTTCCAAACGAGCTTCTGCTTCGGTGTAAGCAGCGCGAGCAGCTTCTTTATCAATCGTTTCGCCTTTTTCAGCGCCGTTGACAAGAATAGTAACTTCATTTTCTTGGATTTCTGCAAAGCCGCCCATCAGAGCAATAGACACCCATTCCTTACCAGGACGGACGCGCATCACTCCAGTATCCAAAGCCGTCAACATCGGAGCGTGACCGGTCAAGATACCCAATTGACCTGTCGTGCTTGGCAGAATTACTTCTTCAGCATTAGAATCCCAAACAGGCCCGCCTGGGGCCACAACGCGCACAGTTAATGTCATAAATTGTCCTTAGTCATTAGTCATTAGTCAGCAGTCATTAGTCAGCAGTCATTAGTCAGCAGTCATTAGTCAGCAGTCAGCAGTCATTAGTCAGCAGTCATTAGTTGTTAGGTGTTAGGTGTTAGCTATTAACTAATGACTAATGACCAATGACTAATGACTAATGACCAATGACCGATGACTACTGACTAAAATTACTTAGCGTCAGCCTTCATTTTTTCAGCTTTGGCGATCGCCTCACTGATATCGCCAACCAAATAGAAAGCTTGTTCAGGTAACTCATCAAGTTCGCCACCCAAAATCATTTGGAAGCCCTTGATAGTATCTGCCAGCTTGACGTACTTACCGGGAGAACCGGTGAACACTTCCGCTACAAAGAACGGCTGAGACAAGAAACGTTCAATTTTGCGAGCGCGAGAAACAGTCAAGCGGTCATCTTCAGACAGCTCGTCCAAACCCAAAATCGCAATAATATCTTGCAATTCCTTGTAGCGTTGCAGAGTAGACTGCACTTCACGAGCAACACCGTAGTGTTCTTCGCCAACAACGCTAACTTGCAACATTGTAGAAGTAGAATCCAGCGGGTCAACAGCCGGATAAATACCCTTCGCAGCCAAACCGCGAGACAACACAGTTGTAGCGTCTAAGTGAGCAAACGTTGTAGCTGGAGCGGGGTCAGTCAAGTCATCCGCAGGTACGTACACAGCTTGTACCGAAGTAATCGAACCTTCAGTAGTCGAAGTAATCCGTTCTTGCAAGTCGCCCATGTCTGTACCGAGAGTGGGTTGATATCCCACAGCCGAAGGCATCCGACCCAACAGAGCGGATACTTCAGAACCAGCTTGTACGAACCGGAAGATATTATCAATGAACAGAAGCACGTCTTGCTTGCTGACATCGCGGAAGTATTCGGCCATCGCCAGAGCCGACAGGCCCACGCGCATCCGAGCACCAGGCGGCTCGTTCATTTGACCGTATACTAGGGCAATTTTCGATTTGCTGCGGTCTTCTTCGTTAATAACCCCAGATTCGATCATTTCCTTGTAAAGGTCATTACCTTCACGGGTGCGCTCGCCCACACCGCCGAACACGGACACGCCGCCGTGAGCCTTAGCGATGTTGTTCACGAGTTCCATCATAATTACGGTTTTGCCGACGCCTGCGCCGCCGAACAAACCGATTTTGCCACCGCGACGGTAGGGAGCCAAAAGGTCGATGACCTTGATCCCAGTTTCAAACACCGAAGGTTTGGTTTCCAGTTCGGTGAAAGCCGGCGGGTTGCGGTGGATGGGCATACTGTCGGAAGTATTGACCGGGCCGAGGTTGTCTACGGGTTCGCCGATGACGTTAAAAATACGGCCGAGAGTTGGGATGCCGACCGGAACTTGGATCGATTCCCCGGTATCTACTGCTTCCATGCCGCGCACCAAACCGTCGGTGGTACTCATGGAAACTGCGCGCACTTGGCTGTCTCCGAGGAGTTGCTGAACTTCGCAGGTAACGGAAACGTCTTGACCTGCTTCGTTTTTGCCGGTAATTGTCAGAGCGTTATAGATTTGGGGCAGTTTGCCACCTGGGAATTTTACGTCTACAACTGGCCCGATGATTTGGGTGATGTAGCCTACGTTCGTTTTTGTTGCAGTGGATACCATGAATAGTGCCTTTGTTAGGATTCTATTTTTCCCGTGGTGGAAAAAGTCTTAACATTTAGAAATGCTATTTCTCAGAGTACCACTGAACAGACGCACTATTTAGATTTGTATGGGGATGCTTAAGATTGAACCTCCCCACGTCTGGCATCCGGGGGATTCTTGCCCACCAATCAAGGCTCTAAGGGGACATTCAAGTATCCCTCTACTCACTCAAACAGCTTAAAGCTGAGATTGCGTATACTTTCTGAGTCCGATCTATGTTTAAGTTTGAACGCTCCATACCCTGCCATTATTTGCCCTTTAACTATTCCAAATCTAGTTGGATCTGTCCGTTGCTGGGATTGCGACCTACTAGGGTACTTCAATGGGCCGAAGGTTATTCCTACTCACTTTTCGCTTGTGCTGATTGTACACGGCGGTTGAAACCGCTACCGACTTATCCCCATGTCTAAAGCCTGGGGCCCGGCGGGCTCGTCTTTCGGTCATTTTTCTGGTTGCTGCTGTCGCTTTTTTTTCCCGCGAGCCGCCGCCAAAGCCCCGATCCCCAGCATGGTGCCGAATACTGTCACAGGCTCGGGTGCGAGCTCTGCCGAGACGGTGAAGTCTTGGAAGTCGCGATCGTTTCCTTGTCCGGCATCATCGAAGGATATTTTTGTACCCTGAGCCAGTTGGGCCATTGTGAGCGATGAATATTGCTCTGGGCCTTTACCGCCGTTGATACTTGTAAATAAGTCGGGGGAGCGGGGGTTGAGCTGAAAGTCGCCAAATACGGCTTGCTGACATCCCGCCACCGCACAGTCATCTCTGCGAAACTGGGTGTTGGCGGCAAACCATTCGGGGCTGTTCATGAAGGTGGTGCTGGAGGCGTACTGCTCGAATTGTTTGCCGCTGCCGCTGTCGCTCCACAGCAGCAGGGCATAAACCTGATCCTGCAAAAAGGTGAAGGTTTGAGTTGGGGAGCCGTTGTCAGAGCTGACTGAGTTGCCGAAGGTTCCTTTCCATTCATCGGCGCTCCCGTTATCTGAGGGTTTGAACTCGTAAAACAGCCGGGTGATGTTGCTGTAGCCATTGCTTCCTGTCTGAGCTTGGGCTACCCACAAGCTGGACTGGTAAGCGCCGTGAGATTGGTCGAATGTAAAGTTGATATTTGTATCTCGATCGAACTGGATGCCAGTGGTGCCAAACATGAAAGCTCGGGCGGGCGTGCAGGTGCTGAGCAAGATTGTCGTTGCCAAACTGGCAACGGTGAAAGATGTTTTTTTGACTAGCGTTAAGGTAGCCATAACCCTGATTCCTCCGGTATTGTTAGTTAGTAAACTGGTCAATGCTATCTTGTCAAGACGGAAATAGACGATCGCCACTCTCGGATATTGAGGGCGATCGTCAAACCGACAAAACAGACTCTACACCAGTGACTCCACAGACTGATATCACTTAGGTGTGTTTTTAAGTCAATGAGTGCTTGTTCTAAGAGTTTTCACTGACACTCTAGTGGCAGAATACTTTCATCTGTCACAGCCAGATTTTCACTCAGTATAGATTTCCAAGCTACTACATCTATTGGTATCGGCAACCGTCTCAAATTGACTGAAAGACTTGCAAATATTGGCTTTCATCAAAAATATATAAATTTTTTTCATCAATTTTTGTAAATTTTGGGTAAAGCTCGTCCCAAAATTATAAAGTTTCTCAGAACAATTCGGCTGTTGGGTCAGTTGCTCGCTTTAGCAGGCTCAGATGCAGCGGCGGTTGGGAGTAGGGATTGGAGCGAGTTGTTTGGCACTAGCAGCAAGTTGCTTTCACAGGCGATCGGTACTTAAGCATTTTTGACTGCTAATAGTCAAGGTTGTTCCACCCCTCACCCGGCTGTTGGGCGCCATATTTGGGTCAACAGTTCCGGACACATCAATCCGCTTCTTTGTAGTAATTGCTTTATGAAATTGGTAATAATCGAAACAATAAACTCTCATTTTATACCCCAGATCGCCCGCGCCTGAGTTATGGCAAAAAAACTGTTTGTGCGTAAATTAGAGTAATTAAGGAATAGAAATTAAATAACTTAAGCAAATTTGTGGGATGGGCGTCCCGCCCTTGCAGAAAGGACGGGCGGGACGCCCATCCCACAACAATCATCAAAGTGTAAGTTATTAAATCTTCATTACTAAATAGATAGATTCCCTGCGGATTTAGTATATTTCTTTGAACGAAATTACGTCAATCCTATTGACAGGAGGAACCTTGATGAGTCAGAATAGAGAAAGATAAATACGATCGCACTTTTAGCACAAATCTTTAACCACAATGGCAGCCAACAAACTACATTTGCTCGGATGGTTATTCATAGTTGGCTGGCTCAATGCAGCGGCTGGCTCGGCTTCGGCGCAACCGATCGCCCCCGCAGCAGACGGTACGAACACAGTCGTGACACCCGACGGCAACCGCTACGACATTTCCGGGGGGTCATTGGGCGGTGACAAAACTAATCTTTTTCACAGTTTTACTCAGTTTGGGCTGAGCGAAGGTCAAACGGCAAACTTTTTAAGCAATCCCAACATTCAAAATATCTTAGGAAGAATTAACGGGGGAAATCCTTCTTTAATTAACGGCTTAATTCAAGTGACAGGCGGCAATTCTAACCTGTTTTTGATGAATCCGTCGGGGATAATTTTCGGGCCGAATGCCAGTCTCAACGTACCTGGTTCTTTTAACGCGACGGCGGCTACAGGGATCGGTTTTGGGAACGATCGCTGGTTTAGCGCGATCGGCAATAACAACTGGGCAACTTTAATCGGGAATCCCAACAGTTTTGCATTTACTGCTTTGCAAAACGGAAGTATTGTGAATTCCGGGAATTTGACCGTGGCACCAGGTCAAAGTTTAAGTTTGACTGGCGGTACGGTTGTCAATACCGGTCAGTTAACTGCGCCGTCTGGCAATATTACCGTGATGGCCGTACCCGGTCACAATTTGGTGCGGATTTCTCAAGCGGGAAATTTATTGAGTTTAGATGTTGGGCCAACAGCAACTGGGGGTTTGCTGCCGAATAATTGGACGCAGCCGGTGTTATCTTTGCCGGAGTTGCTGACTGGTAAAGGCCAGGAACAAGCAACGAATTTGACGGTAAATCCGAATGGGGATGTGGTGCTGGCGGGGAATGTGGCTGTGCCTGCAACTGCGGGAACTGCGATCGCCAGCGGCAGTATCAATGTCTCGGGCAATACTGGGGGTAATGTTAACATATTGGGCGATCGCGTCGGAGTTATTGCGGGTAACATCGATGCTTCGGGTACTAACGGCGGCGGGAATGTACTGATTGGCGGAGATTATCAGGGCTTAGGGACTGTACCCAATGCTGGGCGGACGTTTGTCAGCGGTGATTCGACAATTAATGCGGATGCGATTAGTAGTGGGAATGGCGGGCGAGCGATCGTTTGGGCTGATGAAACTACTCGCTTTAATGGCAATATTACTGCCCGAGGTGGCTCGTTGTCGGGGAATGGTGGGTTTGTGGAGGTGTCGGGAAAACAATGGCTGGATTTTGCTGGTTTGGTGGATTTGCGATCGACTGTCGGCAGTGCCGGAACCTTATTGTTAGATCCTACTAATATTACTATTAGCACAGCTCCGGATGCAGCCGGTGCCTTCGGGGGAGGAGTGTTTGCTCCCGGTATCGCCGCCGCTACTTCTACAATCAATAACGGGACGCTCGAAACCCAATTGGGTTTAGGTAATGTTACTATTTCTACTCTGTCTATTGGTGCGAGTGCAGGGGATATTACAGTTAGCGCTCCCATTTCTTGGGCTAATAAAAATTCTTTGACTCTGAATGCTAATAACAGCATATTTGTTAACAACAATATCACAACTCAGGGAGGCAATATCACCCTGAATGCTGATACCGACAATCTCAGCGGTGGTAATGTCACCATTACCAATGCGACGATTAATACAAATGGTGGCAATTTTACCGGTACTGGCCGCGGGAATACTGTCAATGGAAATGGGATTAATATTAATGGTGGTACGATTAATGCTGGTGGTGGGAATATTGACCTCACTGGTAGTAGTGCAGGAAATACGGCAATCAACGTCGGTCTTCAGGTATCTGGCGGAATCATTACACCTACTTTAGTAACTACTGGAACGGGAAAGATTACCCTTACTGGCACTAGCGGTACCAGCCTCAATAGTGACGGGATAATTTTGCGCGGGCCTACTATACTTTCAGCCAATGGTGAGATTGTACTGACTGGTAACGGCAGCGGATCTGGTAACGGCATTCTGATTTTGAGTAATGCCGTGGTGGAATCAACGGGGACGGGAAAAGTTGGCCTGACTGGTACGGGCGGCAATGGGATTAATGGCAGCAATAGAGGGATATCTGTTGAGAGCAAAAGCATAGTACGATCGCTCAATGGAGATATCAGTCTTGTTGGAAAAGGTGGCAGCAGTGGAAGCAGTAACTACGGTATTGCGATCGACAACGCGGCCTTAGTGCAATCAACAGGTATTGGAAGTATTACTTTCAGCGGTACCGGCGGTGCTGGCATAGATAATAACTCCGGGATATTGATTAACGCCGCCAAAGTGCTATCAAACAATGGAAATATCAGCTTCACAGGGACAGGCGGTGGCACTGGAAGCAATAACTTCGGCATTCGCATGGAAAACCTGCCGTCGTCAGAGGTACCACTTCTAAATGGATCGCTAGTTGAATCCACAGGAAGCGGAACTATTACTTTCAACGGTACGGCTGGCGCGGGTACAGATAGTAACAGCGGGATATCGCTTTCTAATTCTAATGTGCGATCGGCAAGTGGAAATATCGCCATGACTGGTACAGGTGCGGGGACTGGTATCACCAAAACAAATTACGGCATTATTGTTGAGAGTAATTCAGCAGTAGAATCGACGGCGGCAAATATCGATCTGACTGGTAAGGCAGCAATCGGTTCGGCGGCAATTTATCTGAATAATGGTTCGCTACAATCTACGGTGGGAAATGTTGCTCTGACTGGTAATGGGCCAAGCGGTGCTAATGAAATTAACCTGAATAATAGCTCGATCAACCTGACTCCGGCAAGTGGCAATAATGTTACTTTGACGAGCGATGCAATTACGGTGTTAGGCACGTCTAAAGTCAGTGGGAAAGGTACTATTCTGTTGCAACCTCTGACTCCGAGTTTAGGTATTACTGTGGGCACTGCTGGTAATTCTGCTGATGTGAATCTCAGCACTGCTGAACTCGCAGCTTTCAAGGGATTTTCCCAAATGATTATCGGGCGGGCTGATGGCAGTGGGACGATCGCAATTTCTGACCCCATTGCTGTTACTTTTGATTTTCCAGTCACATTTCGTTCTCCCCAAACTAGCGCCACAACTAGCGGCACAATTGCAGTCAATGGCAATATTAAAGGTATAAATAACGCTTCAATTAGTTTTGATGCTCCCACTACTAACTTAAATGCAAATGTTGTCACCAACGAACAGAATATTACCTTTGGTGGTAAGGTGTCTCTCGTTAAGGGTTCTAATGTCACTCTCGATACTGGGTTGACGAAGGCAGGCGATATTAATTTTGGGGGCACTGTTGACGGTGACGGGAAGCTAACTTTGACTTCGGGAACAGGTATTATTAATCTCAAGGGGCCCATTGGGGCGACTGTGCCTTTGAGTTCCCTGACAATAGCTAATTCTCTGAATGTTACCAGTACCAGTCCGATCGCGATTACCGCTACGGGCGATATTACTGCAGGCAATATTACGAATCCCGGACGGGCGATCGCGCTTACCAGCAACAATGGTAACATTACGAGAAGTTCCACAGGGGCGATCGATACAAGTTCTACTGCGGGGAATGGCGGCCCGATTGCACTGAGTGCCAACAATATTACTCCTGGTAATCTCAACTCAAGTTCCACGGCGGGCGATGGTGGAAAAATCACCCTCACGGGCAAAACTGGCAACATTTTAGCAGATGCCGGAGTAGTTTGGAACTCTAGTTCTAGTTCCGGTGCGGGCGGGGATATCGCGATCGCCGCACCCAATCAAGTGGCGATAAATATCATTGATGCTAGGGGATTGCCCGGTACGGGAAATATTAGCATTAGCGGTAATGAGATTGGCTTTTCGGGAGGCCCAGATTCCGTACAGGGTAAAGGTACTTTGTCCGTGGCGCCGTCTTCGCCCAATGTCGGAATTCGCTTCCAGGATGCACTTGCTGACGATCCGAAGGATCTCGATTTAGGCAAACAATTTTTATCCTCCTTGGCTAATGGATTTAGTGGAATTGCGATCGGAACTAATACTACCGCAGGCAATATCACGGTAGACAATTTGCCGGCTATTTTCAAAGATCCTGTGACTTTCAATACTCAAGGTACAATTTTTGTAAATAAAGGTCAAGCAATTTCGGGAACTGATAATGCTTCAGTTACGCTCAACGCTACTACTAATAACCTGAAAGGAAATATTACCACCGACGCTCAAGATATCACAATTAAGGGCAATATCTTAGTTGGAGAGAGCGTCTTAATTGGGAATGGGAATTCAGCAAGCGGCAAGATTCTGTTGAATGATAATATTGATGGCAGCGGCAATCTCACTTTAGAAACAGGTACGGTAAACATTGCAGTGAAAGGTGCTGTAGGCAATACTGCACCCTTAGGAAAGATTACTGTGAATAGTGGTGGTACAGCTACTTTTAATGCTGTCACTGCTAGCAGTTTCACTACCAATGCTGGCGGCAAAACTGAATTAAATGGCAATGTGACTACCACCGGCGCTCAAACCTACGGAGATGCTGTCACGATTGCCAACAATCCAATTCTCGCAGGCAGCGGCGTTACTTTCAACGATACTGTGAACGGTGACAGCAATTTGACTGTGAATGGGGGTAGCGGTAATATTACATTTAGCGGTGCAGTTGGGACTCTAAGTGCGATCGGCAATCTGGCAGCTAACTCTACAGGTACAACCACATTTAATACCGTCAATTCTGCCAGCGTCACTACCAATGCGGTTGGTACAACTATACTCAAGGGCAATGTCATTACCACTAATTCTCAAACCTATGGAGATGCTGTCACAATTGCCAACAATCCGATTCTGTCAGGCAGCGCTGTTAGTTTCAATAATAGTGTTGACGGCACTAGCGATTTGACTGTGAATTCGGGTAGTGGCAATATTACATTCAGCGGTGCAGTTGGGGCTGCAAGTGCGATCGGCAATCTGAAAGCTAATTCTACGGGTACAACTGCATTTAATCAAACAGTCAGGGCTGCGAGTTTGACTACAGATGCGGGTGGCACAACTCAAGTGAAGGGAAATGTCACTACAACTAATTCTCAAACCTATGGAGATGCTGTCACGATTGCCAACAATCCGATTCTGTCAGGTAGTGCTGTTACTTTTAACAATACTGTTGACGGCGGTGGCGATTTGACTGTGAAGGCGGCTAGCGGTAATGTTACCTTCACAAGTGCGATCGGCAAAACAACTCCTCTGGCAAATTTAACTGCCAACAGCAAGACATCTTTGGGCGGCAACGTCACGACAACGGGCAGTCAAACTTATGCAGATGCAGTGACAATTGCCAAAAATTCGATTCTGTCAGGCAGCGATATTACTTTCAACAAGACTGTTGACGCGGCTGGCAATCTCGGTATTGCTGCTGACAATGTTAATCTCAAAGGAATTGTCACAACTACCAATGACGGCGCGTTAGACGGTGCATTCAGTCAAAAAGGGGCGGGAACTGTTGCCGTTAGCGGCAATATCACCACAACTAATGATAATATTAGTTTTAACGGGCCGGTGACAGTAAAAGCTCCTGTAAGTTTTACACCGGGAGATGCAACTATTGCTTTCGGTTCGACTTTAGCAGCAGGAACTAATTCGCTGAATTTAACAGCAAGTGAAATTAATTTTTCCGATAAGGTTTCTGGTACGGGCGCGCTAACTCTGCAACCGACAAAGGCAGGACAAAATATTGTAGTTGGCGGCACTGATAACACTACTCCGGCTTTAGATTTGACGGCGGCGGAAATTAATTTGATTCAAAATGGATTTACCTCGATCGCGATCGGGAAATTGAATGGCAGCGGCAATATTACTATTCCTAACAATCTCAATTTTTCGTCACCAGTCACGATTCAAACGGGAAGTGGTACGATCGCCCTTAATGCCAATATTACCGGAAATGACAACAGCAGTATTGCTCTTAAGGGCAATAATGTCCAACTCGGCAGTGATGTCAAGGATGTCAATCTCAGCAGTGCCGTCGGTAATGTAAGTATCGCAGGTGCGATCGATGGATCTCGCCGCTTGAACATCAACGCTACTAAAGGCAATGTGCTGCTGCAAGGAAATATCGGAAACACAACGCCGCTGACAGGTTTGAATGTTACTGCCTTAAATACTAAGTTGGGTGGCAATGTTACTACTAATAACGGCAATATCAATATTAACGGTGCTCTCGGGTTGACGAAAGATGCTGTATTGAAGACGAGTGGGGGGAATATTGGCTTTAGCGGTGCGATCGACAGTATAGATGGCGCCCGGAATCTAAATCTGGCAGCAGGTAGCGGCAGCATCACTTTCAATGGATCGGTGGGCGCAACCGCACAGCTAGGAAATCTGGTAGCCAACGCTGCGGATGTGACAGCAACATCGAAGATTAACGCGCAAAGCTTGCAAGTAAATAGCGCCGGAAATATCAATTTGTTGGGAAATGTTACTGCTTCAAATGGGGGAAATGGAGGGACAATCGAGCTTTCGAGCCCTACGGGCAAAGTGAATGCTAGAGATTTGAATACGGCGGGAAATACTGGCGGCAACATTACCGTTAAAGCTTTAAATTCAATTACGGCGGGAAAAATTACCTCCTTCGGTACAGCCGGAAATGGTGGCGATGTGTTCTTAGATCCGATCGGCGATCTTCAAGTAGAGTCAATTAATGCCCAAGGCGGTACAGGTGGCACTGGTGGCGATGTGTTTGCTTCATCGACGGGGGGATTTTTCCGGGCTACGGGTGGTTTTTCCACCGCACTTTCGCCGACGGGATTTGCTAGTATTTCTACTGCTGGCGGCGCCGGTGGTGGCAAAATTACAATTGTGCACGCTGGTGGAGATCTAGGGCCGCCGATTCAACCGTTTGTCGTGGGAGATGCGACTAGAAATGGTACGGCGGGTGCAATTACTACTGGACAATCTAGCATGACATCGCGATCGTTTCCGCGTTCTAGTACAGTCGGTAATATTGTGTTGTTGACTGACGACGGTCAAGATCCAGCGCCAATAACTCGGCCAATAATCCCGCCGACAACAGAAGTTATTCCGCCAACACCAGGGCCGATAACAGAAGTTATTCCGCCAACACCAGGGCCGATAACAGAAGTTATTCCGCCGACACCAGGGCCGATCGCAGGTATTGTTCCGCCGACACCAGGGCCGATCGCAGGTATTGTTCCGCCGACACCAGGGCCGATCGCAGGTATTGNNGGCCGATAACGGGCATTGTTCCGCCGACAACAGGGCCGATAACGGGCATTGTTCCGCCGACAACAGGGCCGATAACGGGCATTGTTCCGCCGACAACAGAAGTAATTCCGCCGACAACAGAAGTAATTCCGCCGACACCAGGGCCGATAACGGGCATTGTTCCGCCGACACCAGGGCCGATCGCAGGTATTGTTCCGCCGACACCAGGGCCGATAACGGGCATTGTTCCGCCGACACCAGGGCCGATCGCAGGTATTGTTCCGCCGACACCAGGGCCGATCGCAGGTATTGTTCCGCCGACACCAGGGCCGATCGCAGGTGGGCCGATAACGGGCATTGTTCCGCCGACACCAGGGGCGATCGGAGGCGTTATTGCGCCGACACCAGGGGCGATCGGAGGCGTTATTGCGCCTACAAATCGATCGACAGTTTCGACGCCGACAACTGAACCCATGGCGCCCACAAATCGATCGACAGTTTCGACGACAACTGAACCCATGGCGCCCACAAATCGATCGACAGTTTCGACGACAACTGAACCCATGGCGCCCACAAATCGATCGACAGTTTCGACGACAACCGAACCAGCAGTACCTGCGATAGATTCTAATCCATTGTCGATCGCACCTGGCAGCACAGCAGGAACAGCAGCATCGCCCGCACCCTCAGCTACACCCACACCCGCAGCTAAATCCTCAACCACTGAAGGAGAAGACTTACAACCCCGAAACGTTCCGCGCCTAAATACTTCCGGTGTTGCTAACGATCGCATTTTAAGACTTGATTCGAGTATCATCAGTAACTTGCCCTCCAGCGAATTACAACTAAATGTTCCGGGTAGCGAACCAGCGCCAGCAGCCAACTCTAATTCTCGTTTAGCCCTGGGATATGTCTCGTCTCCCGATCGACTTTTTGAAACTAACGACATCCAGAAAATAGTCTGGGGAGTCGAAGGACTGAGGAATCAAGAATTTGCATCATACCTGGGGATAAAAAGCAACGTCCCAGACGAACAACTCTTGGTTCCGACATTCCAAGAAACCTTGAGAAATATCGAACAGCAAACCGGGAAGCGGTCTGGTATTATTTACATGGTCTCGCGAGTCGATCGACTGGAACTAATTTTAATTCCTCCCGTAGGGCGATCGATTCACTACAGCGTTCCCGAAGCCAACAGAGCAGCTCTTTTCCCCGTTGTCAAAGAGTTGCGGGACGAAATCACCACTCCCGCCAAACGCGGTACTACCAGTTATCTCCCCTGGGCCCAGCAACTGTATAAATGGGCGATCGCACCCCTCGAAAAAGACTTAGAAAGCTTAGGAATTCAGACTTTGTTGCTGTCAGTAGATCCGGGATTGCGGAGTGTACCATTTGCAGCTTTGCACGACGGTAAAGGCTTCTTGATTCAAAAATACAGTTTCAGCCTAATTCCGAGTTTTAGTGCCACTAACACTAATTACAAATCGGTTAATAACACCAGAGTGCTAGCAATGGGACGATCGGAATTTGTGGACAAAAAGCCCTTACCCAGCGTGCCCCTCGAATTGAAGGCGATTTCTGGTCATTTGGGCGGGCCATTTTTCCTCAACTCGACTTTTACTTTAGATACTCTCAACT
Organism: Oscillatoriales cyanobacterium; assembly: GCA_004293365.1. Classification (GTDB taxonomy): domain Bacteria; phylum Cyanobacteriota; class Cyanobacteriia; order Cyanobacteriales; family Microcoleaceae; genus Microcoleus. The sequence goes on from RDYN01000054.1 coordinate 38,661, forward strand.
CGGAATACGCAAAGGGAGAATTTCGGATAGTTCACCTAGCAACCCATGCGGAATTCCAACCGGGAAAAGCAAGCAATTCCTACATTCAACTCTGGAATTCTAAATTGCGACTCAACGAGATGGGAAGTTTAAATTGGGGCAATCCGCAGGTAGACTTGTTAGTATTGAGTGCTTGTACAACTGCTTTGGGCGATCGCGAAGCAGAGTTAGGTTTTGGAGGTTTAGCGGTCAAATCCGGCGCTGCATCTGCCTTGGGGAGTTTGTGGTATGTTGACGATGGAGGCACTTTGGGACTGATGAGCGAATTTTACTACCAGCTTCGAGGAGGCACAACTAAGGCAGAAACTCTGCAACTTGCCCAACAAGCAATGATTGCTCGTCAAGTTGGAATTAAAAACCAACAGTTAGTGACAACAGCAGGGAATTTGAATTTACCAGCTAATATCAAACAAAAAAACCAAGATTTTTCTCATCCTTACTACTGGAGCAGTTTCACCCTCATCGGCAGTCCTTGGTAGTTGACAGTTGACAGTTGGTAGTTGATAGTTGATAGTTGGTAGTTGATAGTTGATAGAATAATTCAAGGGTAGGGTGCGTCAGGAAAACTAATTTTCAATCATCATATCATGTCCGGTCGATTGACCGCGATAAAATAAGTTCGTAGTGTGGAATGCGAGTCCGCTCTTTTTGCGGACTCGCATTCCACACGTGCGTTCCGTTTTTGTTATGGTAATCGCTCGGACATCATATCACCCCTAATCTCATTCGCTCCGCACCATTTATGCTTGGCATCTGCACCATCATTTTCGGATGGCAAAGGGAGATGGTAGGGTGCGTCGCTACTAAATCGTTGTAAATAGCCAGAACCCTTGAGTGGATCCGCACCCTACGAGAGTAAAATTATAAAGGGGGTATGATACCCGGATTTAGTATTAATTCATTCCGTTAATCAGTAACGCCGGAAAGAGCGCTCTTCGCGCAACAACGTGCCTCGCTCCATATATTTTTTTCAGCTTATTTTTCTAATTATCTAATAAAACATAGGACACTCCTATTGACATGAGGAATTTTGAGGAGTAAGACTAGGGATAGATAAATACATCGCGCTTTTAGCACAAATTTTTAACCACAATGAGATCTAACAAACTACCTTGGCTCGGATGCTTATTCATAGTTGGCTGGCTTAATGCAGCGGCTCGCTCTGCTTCGGCGCAACCCATCGCCCCCGCACCCGACGGTACGAACACAGTCGTGACACCCAACGGCAACCGCTACGATATTACCGGGGGGTCATTGGGCGGTGACAAGGCTAATCTTTTTCACAGTTTTACTCAGTTTGGGCTCAGCGAAGGTCAAACGGCTAATTTTTTAACCAATCCCAATATTCAAAATATCTTAGGACGAATTAACGGGGGAAATCCTTCTTTAATTAACGGCTTAATTCAAGTTACAGGCGGCAATTCTAACCTGTTTTTGATGAATCCTGCGGGGATAATTTTCGGGCCGAGTGCCAGTCTCAACGTGCCTGGTTCTTTTAATGCGACGGCGGCTACAGGGATCGGTTTTGGGAACGATCGCTGGTTTAGCGCGATCGGCAATAACAACTGGGCAACTTTAATCGGCAATCCGAACAGTTTCGCATTTACCAGTCCGCAAGCAGGAAGCATTGTAAATGCCGGAAATTTGACCGTGACACCGGGTCAAACCTTAAGTTTGACGGGGGGTACGGTGGTGAATACGGGCCAGCTAAACGCGCCAGGAGGCGGTGTTCTGATTGCGGCTGTACCCGGTCAAAATTTGGTGCGGATTTCTCAAGCGGGAAATTTATTGAGTTTGGATGTTCAACCAGTAGTAACTCAAAACTCACTGCCGAATAATTGGACGCAACCGGTGTTATCTTTGCCGGAGTTGCTGACGGGTAAAGGTGCGGCGCAAGCAACGAATTTGACGGTAAATCCGAATGGGGATGTGGTGCTGACGGGGAATGTTGCTGTGCCTGTTGTGGCTGGAACTGCGATCGCCAGCGGCAGTATCAATGTCTCGGGCAATACTGGGGGTAATGTTAGCATATTGGGCGATCGTGTAGGTGCGATCGCGGGTAACATCGATGCTTCGGGTGTCAGCGGCGGAGGTAATGTACTGATTGGGGGAGATTTTCAGGGTTTGGGGGCTGTACCCAATGCTTTGCGGACATTTGTCAGCGCCGACTCGACAATTAGTGCGGATGCTATTAGCAACGGCAATGGCGGGCGAGTGATTGTTTGGGCGGATGAAACTACTCGCTTTAATGGCAATATTACTGCCCGAGGTGGCTCGTTGTCGGGGAATGGCGGGTTTGTGGAGGTGTCGGGAAAACAATTTTTAGACTTCCGAGGCAATGTTAATACTCTGGCAGCTAACGGCAATCCAGGATTATTGTTGCTCGATCCAACAAATATTACTATTCAAAATGGCGCGGGAACTTTTACGGCATTAACTCAGGCAGATCAATTTGCCGATCCTGACCTTGGGGGAAATACGATTGATGCTGCTCTGATTAACAGTGCTGCGACTAATGTAATTCTGCAAGCTACGAATAATATTACTTTTAGCGCTCCGGTCAATATAACTACTCCGGGAGTTGGATTGACGGCTTTAGCTAATAACAACATTGATGTCAAGGCTGATATTACAACTAAAGCAGGCAACGTTACTCTGAATGCTGATGCGGATAATCTCAATGGTGGTAGTCTTACCATTGGCAATGCGACGATTAATACAAATGGCGGGAATTTTACAGGTATTGGTCGCGCAAATGTTGCCACTGCACCAGGGATTTATATTGGTGGAACAATCAATGCTGCTGGTGGGAACATTGACCTCACTGGTAGTGCAGGAAACACAGCAAACAACACTGGTATTGAGATATTTACTGGCACGTTAACAACAACTGGAACAGGAAAAATTACTCTCACTGGGACTAGCGGTAGTAGTCTCAATAGTGACGGGATAGTTTTGCGTAGCTCTACGATAACTTCAGTCAATGGCGATATTACTTTCACTGGTAGTGGCAGCGGATCTGCTAAATACGGCATCCGGTTAGTGAATAACGACTTGGTGGAATCAACGGGGACGGGAAAAGTCAGTCTGACGGGTACGGGTGGTAATGGGATAGGTGGCACTGGAGGGATATTTATTGCTAACAACGCCTTACCAGTTCGATCGAAGGTTCTATCGAAGGATGGAGATATCACCCTGACTGGAACAGGTTCGGGGACTGGGGATAACAACACAGGCATTGCGATTTTAGGGTTGGTGGAATCCACAGGCATCGGGAAAGTGACTCTAAACGGCGTTGGCGGTGATGGGAATGGGAATAACAATAATCAAGGGATAAATATTGCTTTTCCTGCCACAGTTCGATCGCAGAAAGGGGATATCACGTTTTCTGGAACAGGTAAGGGAAGCGGGAATAACAACACCGGCATTAATATCCAAGGGCAGGTGGAATCAACAGAGAGCGGAAATATTACTTTCAGCGGTACCGCCGGTGCGGGCACAGATAACAACAGCGGGATATTGGTTACGGGCCCCGGATCTCTGGTGCGATCGCAGAAAGGAGATATCACGATTACTGGCACAGGTGCGGGGACAGGAACTAAGAACTACGGCATTTCTCTGAATGTTGGTGCTAATCAAGTGGAAACGAAGGAGGGAAATGTCACTTTGACTGGTGATGAAATTCAACTGTTAGGCCCGACTAAAGTCAACGGTACTGGTACAATTACTTTGCAGCCGCTGAAGTCGGACTTTGGTGTTACTGTAGGTGGTACTCTCCAAAACCCCGATGTCGATCTTTCTAGTTTGAATCTAGACTTGCCAGAACTCGACGCATTAATCGGCTTTTCTAACATGGTTATTGGACGGGCTGACGGGAAGGGGACGATCGCCATTGATGCCGCTGGTGTTACTTTTAAATTGCCGGTCACAATTCAATCTCCAAACAGCGGAGGCGCGATCGCCGTCAACGGCCCAATTACGGCCACAGGCGGCGCTACATTGACGCTGGACGGATCGACCCAACTGAATAAAAACATTACTACTCAAGACCAGAGGATCTCGTTTTTAGGCAATGTTTCCCTCGGTAATGATGTCACTCTCAACACTAAAAACCTCAGCGGTGGAAATATTACCTTTGGCGGCACTGTTGACGGCAACAATAAATTAAATATTACCGCTGGTACTGGTACTGTCAATTTTAACGGGCCTGTCGGTGACACTAATCCCTTGGCTGCACTTACAGTAAATCCAGAGACCAAGATTACCAGCATAGATGCTGTAAGTATCAAAACAACTGGCGATATCGCCACGGGCAATATTACTACTACGAATCCCGGAGGGGCGATCGCGCTTGCGAGCAATAACGGCAATATTACAACGGTATTGGGTTCCCTTGATACGAGTTCTGCGGGTACGGGCGCAGATATCACTCTCAAAGCTTTTAATAACCTTGACGTAAAGAATATAAATTCGGGTACGGGAAATATTACTTTGATTGGGACTGATGCTAACTTTAAAGGGGTTGTTCGAGGTACGGGGACTTTTTCTCTGCAACCGTTCGATCCAAATGGTGATATTAGCTTTAAAGTAAAACCTAATCTTCCTGCTGCTAATACTATGTATCTGGAACAGCCGTTTCAAGATGCCCTGCAAAATGGATTTACTAAAATTGCGATCGGCAGAACAGACGGCACTGGTAAAATTACCTTTGACAGAGCTCACAGTTTCCAAGATCCGCTGACTGTTCAATCTGGCAATGGTAATATCGTTGTCAATCAACCACTCACCGGAAAAGATAATGCTTCGATCGTTTTCAACGGCAAGACAACACTCAACGCAGGCGTTAGCACCATCAAGCAAGATATCACTTTCAACAGTCCTGTACTCGTCCAAGATAATGCTTCTGTCAGCACAGGTGCAGGTGCAGGAAATATTCTGTTTAACAGCACAGTCAACGGCGCACCGACAGGAACCAAAGACCTGATTTTAACGGCTGGCACGGGCAGTATTACATTCAAGGATGCAGTTGGTGCTGTAACTCCGCTGACAAATTTAACTGCCAACAGCAAGATATTTTTAGGTGGCAATGTCACGACAACCGGCACTCAAATCTATAACGATGCAGTGACAATTACCAACACAAATCCGATTCTGACAGGCAACGGCATTACTTTCAACAATACTGTTAACCCCAGTAACAGCGGCAGCGATTTGACTGTCAGTGGAGGTACGGGGGATGTTACTTTCAGTAAGGCAGTTGGAGATGTCAGTGCGATCGCAAATTTAAAAGTTAACTCTCAAGGAACAACTGCATTTAATAAAGTTAATGCGGCGACTTTGACTACAGACGTTGACGGCACAACTATACTCAATGGCGATGTCACGACAACTAACGCTCAAACTTATAATGATGCTGTCACTATTACCAGCAATCCGACTCTGACCGGCAAAGGCATTACTTTCAATAATACTGTTGACTCCAATAACATCGGCAGCGATTTGACTGTGGATGCGAGTACCGGCAATATTACATTCAATGGTGCAGTTGGGAGTTCTAAGGCGATCGGTCAATTAACAGTTAATTCTACAGGAACAACTGCATTTAATCAAACAGTCAATGCCGCGAGTTTAACTACAGATGTTGGTGGCACAACTATACTCAATGGCGATGTCAAGACAACCGGTACTCAAACCTATAACGATGCTGTCACGATTGCCAAGAATTCGACTCTCGCAGGTAGCGACGTTACTTTCAACAAGACAGTTGACGGTAGCAGCGATTTGACGGTGAATGCTAGTAGCGGTAATATTACATTCAGCGGTGCAGTTGGGGCTTTAAGTGCGATCGGCAATCTGAAAGTTAATTCTACAGGAACAACGGCATTCAATCAAAAAGTCGATGCAGCGAGTTTGACAGCAGATGGGGTTGGCACAACTCAAGTGAAGGGAAATGTCACTACAACTAATTCTCAAACTTATAATAATCCTGTCGCGATTGCCAACGATCCGACTCTGATCGGCAAAGGCGTTACTTTCAACAAGACTGTTGACCCCCTTAATAACACCGGCAGCAGTTTGACTGTGGATGGGGGTACTGGTGATGTGACATTCAATAGTACGATCGCCACTATCAACAACCCGATCGCAAATTTAACAACTAAATCTACAGGAACAACCGTATTTAGTAAAGCAGTCAGTGCAGTGAATTTGACTGTAGATGCTGCGGGCGGCACAACTCAAGTGAAGGGAGATGTCGCGACAACGGGCGCTCAAACCTATGGAGATGCTGTCACGATTGCCAACAATCCGATTCTGTCAGGGAAGGAAATTACTTTCAACAAGACTGTTGACGCGGCTGGCAATCTCGGTATTGCTGCTGACAATGTTAATCTCAAAGGAATTGTCACAACTACCAATGACGGCGCGTGAAATTAGATGGTGCATTTACGCAAAAGGGCGGGGGAAATGTCGCAGTTAGCGGAGATATTACCACAACCAATGATGACATTGCTTTTAGCGGGCCCGTGACATTAACAAAGACTCTAAATTTTACACTGGGAGATGCAAAGATTGCTTTTGGTTCGAGTTTGTCGGCAGGAAGTAACCCGCTGACTTTGACAGCAGGTGAAATTGATTTTTCCGGGCAAGTTTCTGGTACGGGCACGCTAACTCTGCAACCGACAAAGGCAGGACAAAATATTGCGATCGGCGGCACTGACAACAATACTCCGGCTTTAGATTTGACGGCATCGGAAATTAATTTGATTCAAAATGGATTTACCTCGATCGCGATCGGGAAATTGAATGGCAGTGGCAATATTACTATTCCTAACAATCTCAATTTTTCGTCACCAGTCACGATTCAAACGGGAAGTGGTACGATCGCCCTTAACGCCAATATTACCGGAAATGACAACAGCAGTCTTACTCTCAATGGCAAAGTCCAACTCGGCAGTGATGTCAATCTCAGCAGTGCCGTCGGTAATGTTAGTATCGCAGGTGCGATCGATGGATCTCGGCCCTTGAACATCGACGCTACTAAAGGCAACGTGCTGCTGCAAGGAAATATCGGAAACACAACACCGCTGACAGGTTTGAATGTTACTGCCTTAAATACTAAGTTGGGTGGTAATGTTACTACCAATAACGGCAATATCAATATTAACGGCGATCTGGGGCTGACGAAAGATGCTGTATTGAGCACGGCTGGGGGGAATATTGCGTTTGGAAGCGCGATCGACAGTATAGATGCGGCCCGGAACCTAACTCTGGATTCTGGTAGCGGCAGCATCACTTTCAATGGATCGGTGGGCGCAACCAGCAAGTTAGGAAATATTTTGATTAAAAATGCTGGCAATGCGATCGGAAACTCGACAATTAACGCGCAACAATTCACATCACAAAACACGCAACAAGTCAAGTTATCGGGAGATATCACCGCCGGCAAAGTCGATATTACTGCCACTGGCGATATCAGCGTTAAAAACGTTACTACTAATGGTGGAGAAATTTTATTCGACAGCGGTAACGTTTTCACAGCAGGTAATTTGAATACATCGGGAAGTATTGGCGGTAACATCACTGTTAAGGCGATAACTTCAATTACGGCGGGACAAATTAACTCCAGCGGTACAGCCGGAAATGGCGGAAATGTGTTCTTAGATCCGATCGGCGATATTCAAGTCGGTTTCATCAATGCCCAAGGCGGTACTAACGGCAGGGGTGGCAATGTTACAGCCATCACAGGAACAGTTTTCCGCGCTACAGATTCTTTCCCAACAACTTTTTCGCCGACGGGATTTGCTAGTATTTCCACTGCTGGCGGCGCTGGTGGGGGAAATATTTCAATTGCTCACGCTGGCGGAGATGGAGGAGGGCTGATTCAACCGTTTGTCGTGGGAGATGCGACTATAAATGGTACGGCGGCTGCAATTACAACTGGAGAATCTAGCATTACATCGCAGTCGTTTCCCCGTACAGCTAGTGGTGTCCCTAATATTGTATTTCCTACTGATGATGGGCTCGATCCAACACCAACTCCTACTCCGAGTGTAACTCCAAATCCCAACCCAACTCCAAATCCAACTCCCAGTCCAACTCCAAATCCAACTCCAAATCCAACTCCAAATCCAACTCCAAATCCAACTCCAAATCCAACTCCAAATCCA
>RDYN01000189.1 GCA_004293365.1 Oscillatoriales cyanobacterium
GTCTTGTTCGGTGCCGCAATTGAGGCACAGCACCGAACGAATAGAGAGGTCTAATTTCCCCCATTTAAACCCGCAATCCGCGCCTACTTGGCTAGTTGGCTCCCAACGATTAATTACCCGAAATTCTCTACCCAGTTTCTCGGATTTAGCCTCGCACAATACTCTAAATTCATACCATCCCTGCTGGCTAATTGCCCTTGCAAGCTTGCGGTTTTTGACCATGCCCGACACGTTCAGGTCTTCCAAAACAATTACTTGATTTTCGTTAACTATCTTGGTTGACAGTTTGTGCAGAAAATCTTTACGGGTATCAGCAATTTGGTTGTGCAATTTAGCAATCCGAATGCGGGTTTTATTCCGGCGCTTGGAGTCTTTAGATTGGCGGGCCCCTTTGCGTTGCAGTTTGCGAACTTTCCGGTCTAGTTTTTTATAGCTAGGACTTTTGACTTTCTCCCCATTGCTCGTTACTGCAAAGGTCTTAATCCCCAAATCGATGCCAACGCTGTGGTTTTTAGCATCGACTCGAACGGGTTCAATCTCTACAACAAAACTCAGGAAATAGCGGTTTGCACAATCCTTAATTATTGTGACCGAGCTAGGTTCAGATGGTAGCGCCCTAGACCATATAGGGTTAACAACACCAATTTTAGCTAAATAAACCCCGTCTCCCTTGATTGAGAAGCCCCCGCGAGTTAATCTTGCTGACTGGCTATTTGTGCGTTTTTTGAACTTGGGATAACCAACTTTGCGACCTTTTCTTTTGCCTTTACAAGACTCAAAGAAGTTTTTAAAAGCAGCTTCTAGATCGGCTACAGACTGCTGCAAAGGGATATTAGATACTTCGCTTAACCAAGCCCTTTCTTGAGTCTTTTTTCCTTGAGTAATTACTATCTTTTGGAGTTCTGTTGAAGAAGGCTTTTTCTCCGATTGCTTGCAAAGTGCAAGGGCATCATTCCAAACTACTCGAACGCAACCAAACAATTGAGAAGCGCTCTGTTTCTGTCGGTCGGTTGGGTAGAATCTGTACTGATACCTTGCTTTCATTGTTTTTGCTGCTTGCTTTACTAGATTGTACTAGACTTTGCTGAGAAAATTAGGGAAGTTTAAAGAAATTTAAAGCCGTCCTATAAGGACGGGGCTTGCACCCAAATTTTTGGTCAAGTTCAGTATGCAAGCAAGTGCGATCGACATATTCAAAGCCAAAAAAAATTTGGCTAACACTCAAAAAAGCTAAGATGGCTTGACGACAGCATCAACTTCAGGCTCTCTAACCCAGATTGCATAACCGCTAGCTGTTTTGGTAATCACCGTTGAGTCACCCCTATTCCCCAACTTAGCCACGATGGCTAAAACCTTCGATGGTTCTTGGACGGCTTTGAAAAAACTGTAATACTCACAATCGACTAAAATAGCAGCCACAGGCAGTTCCAGATCCGGCACCCGAATCCGGCAAGATTGATACTGACTGCGAAACTCAAGGATTTTGGTAGGTGCGACCGTGCGATCGCTCCGAGGAGGCTGAGAATGAACCTGAGATAACATAGCAGTACCTGGCGATCTATTCAAAAAATTGAATTTTTGTCAGCATTCTTTACATATTTTAATACTAGCTCAAGCTTTTTCTATAATTAGACCGATGCAACATTCTAAGTACCGTATTTTAGGGCTAGTCGGACAAGGGCAATTTGGTCGAGTTTTTTGTGCCAGCGTTCGAGAAACTCCCGCCAAGGACTCCCGCCTCACCAGCCAACTGGTTGCTCTCAAAGAACTCAGCCATCAAAAAGCCCCAACTAGCGAATTCTTGAGAGAGCTGTGGTTTCTGATCACCTTGCAGCACCCCAACATTGTCACCTGCCGAGCTCTCGAACACACAGCCACAGGCAGGTACTTGGTTATGGACTACTGCGAGGGAGGAACTCTCCGGAACCTGCTCAAACAAGACCGCCCCTTGCGCCTGCTCGAAGGTTTACAGCTAGTCATGGAACTTTTAGCAGGCTTAGACTACGCCCACCGCCGAGGCGTGGTTCATTGCGACATCAAACCCGAAAATATCCTCCTCACTCTAGGCTCCAAAGGTTGGTCACCCAGGCTGTCTGACTTCGGCATCGCCCGCCGACTTCCAGAAATCGGTACAACTCGCCTCCACCAAGAAATTTCTCCCGACGCTACCGTAGGTTCCCCCGCTTACATGGCCCCAGAGAGGTTTTACGGTCTTTATTCCCCCATGTCAGATATATATGCAGTCGGAATTCTGCTGTTTGAGTTGCTCATGGGCTACCGCCCTTTCGGCGGAGCCCCCGGAGACTTGAGGTGGGCGCACCTGAATCAACGCTTGCAACTTCCCGACGCCATCCCCGAACCTTTGCAAGCAATAGTCAAAAAATCTTTGGAAAAGCTGCCCGCCCGCCGTTTTGCCAGTGCTTCCCAAATGGCTCAAGCTCTGCGGCTGATCATGTACGACCCCGCTGTCAGGCAATTGGGCGACTGCATTGTTCCTTGGGAAAACCCCACAAGCAACAGCGCTCAAAGCCTGAAGTCGGACACTGACTCTGCCCTTGAAGTCGAAGAGGAAAAATCATCGCAGCCGGCTATTAATTTACTTCGAGCTGTTCGTTATTCGGTTTTGCAGCCAAAGCCGCTCATATTTCCTGCACCGCTGACTGCTTTAATTGCCACGGAAAAGTATCTCTACGCTGCTGTAGGTAAAGAGGTGAAGGTTTGGTGTCAGCCGGGACAACACCTAGTTACAACAGAAGAAATGCCGACTTCTATATTAATGCCGGAAATTGTGCGCGGCATTTTACCTGCTTCTCACGGCTGCTGCGTTCTCACTCAGCAAAAACTTTACTGGCAGGGCGAGCGATCCTCAGAGCCTCAGTGCCTACTGGATATGGGTTTAAGGCAAGGTGCAGATGCTTTTAAAGCTGCTATTGATTCTCACGGTCGCTGGTTGACGGTAGCTGTTCCCGGCGAGCTGCGTTTTTATGCTTTAGCTGGTAACAGCACTGCGGGCGATCGAGAAAAAGCCCTGAAGCCGATCGCTACTGTGCCGTTACCGGAACACTATTTACCAGAATTAACGTTTTTGGATCGGCGACACGTTTTAGCCGTTTGGCCAGACAACGAACCAAAAAATCCCCAAACTATTTTTAGAGTTTACACTCGTCGCGGCACATCAGTGGGTTCTGTAAAGTTGTCTGCCAGCGTCGGACAGATGCTGTTGACACCTGAGCCTTATACCTTGCTGGGAATTCCCCAAGGTGGTAAAGCCGCTGTGTTGTCGATGAAATTGTGGCCGCTCAAGCTAGCGCGAATTCCTCTTGAAAGTTTGCCCGTGTCTGCTTGTGTGACTAATTGGGGATGGGTGTTGGCAGATGTTGGGGGGCAGATAGCAGTGTTAAACAGTCAAGGGATTCAAGTAGGGAATTTTAGTGGGCCTGCTTCACCTCGGGCGATCGCCCCTTGGGGGAACACTGGTTTGGTGATTGCTGCCAATACTGAGTCCGAGACTCACTTGCACTTTTTAGATGTAGATGTTGAGGAGACTAACCCGCGATCGAATCTCAAAGGCTGATAAATGGTCTAACTGAAAATGTTTGGGGGTGGCTGTAATTAAGGAGATTGTAGTTGCGGGCGATGGATTTGTGTGGGGCTAGGACTTGCAGGTGGGCGATCGATCCTATCGCATACCCCAATCTCCCTGAGTCAACGGCAGCGAATGCAGGCACTACTATATATGAATCAGATTGACCCATCACCTAGTGCTGTGGTGAACAGGGTGCGATCGAGCTGACACCGTAACCAAAGTCTTAGTAGCTCTGACTAAATCCAATTATATCCACCTCTGAAGTATTCTACAGACGGCTGTCAAAAACGAGATGGGGGTAAAAAAGCAGGTTGTGGCGTTAAAGAGGAACGAGCGATCGGACACCGGAGCATCCATTAACAGTCGAAACCCATACGGTGCATGGCTTTTAAAAAAAGTCAAAAATATTTTCGCAAAAAGCTTGACAAGCCCTTGCGAAATAAGTATATTAATAAAGCGCCAGAGAGAGAGCGGTTCACACCGCGAACT
>RDYN01000055.1 GCA_004293365.1 Oscillatoriales cyanobacterium
CCACCGTTACCAGTGATGCCCTTGGAGATTGAGGATAGGTTTGGACACTAGCCTAGAGAAGTTACCTCCTCACTCACAACATGCGACATCGTGTCGCGCCCACAAAATCATCTGCATATCTCACTAAGGTAAGGGATTGCGCGCTGTCCCGTTTACACATCTTCTCCCCATTGGGGTATCGGATATTAAGAGTTTCTGCAAACTTTTTGATGTGATTTTCCAGACCGTGGAGGGCAATATTTGCCAGTAGCGGAGAAATCACTCCACCTTGCGGCGTTCCCTCAGATGTGGCAGTAAATGCTCCTTGGTCTATTACCCCAGATTTCAGCCAAGCTTTAATTTGCTGCCTGACCTTTCCTTTGATGTTCAACTTTTGGAGCAAGGCTTCATGGTTGATGCGGTCAAAGCACTTGGCTATATCTGCATCTAGTACAAATTTAGCTTTATCCTTGATGGCATTTTTTATTTGCCATACCGCATCGTGGCATGACCTTCCTGGTCTAAAACCATAGGAACTTGGCTCGAAAACCGCTTCCCATTCTGGTTGTAGGGCGGTTTTTATAACCGCTTGCAAGGCTCGGTCGTACATTGTTGGTATTCCTAATGGTCGCTTCTCATCTCTTCCGGGTTTTGGTATCCATATCCTACGAGTGGGGCGGGATTTTCCGGTTAATTTGAGTTGACTTGCTAGCTCAAAACGTGCTGCTGGGGATAAGGATTTTACCCCGTCCACTCCTGCGGTTTTCTTGCCAGTATTGTCTTGTGTTACCCGTCGTACCGATAAGACCCTATTAGACCAAGACCTCATCAACGTCTTTTGGAGCTTACGAACTAGCTTGACATCCCCGCGACGTGAAGCAGCGTAGATTCGCTTGTGTAACTTAAAGACGTACCTTTCGGCATTGTGCCAATTGATAGCCTTCCATCCCTCTGTATTCAGTTGTGAATCAGATTTAGGTTTATTCATCACTACTCGTGACTCTAGCTTTCACACATTGCGGCTCACGTCTGCTTATCCCGGTAATTACACCATCCCTTTTCAGGCATTACCCGTCGTTTCGGGTTGGGCATTTGCTTCTTGAACCATCCCACCTATCCATTGCATCTGGTTTGACTACCTACCTTATCAATCGACCTTGATAAGGAGCGTTGGAAGGTTACTTCGTTCCTACTATCCATTTGTTTTGAGTCTTTAGGGCGTGTCTCTCCACCGGGGTTCTTGGTAGTGCGATATCTCGGTTCTAAGAAACGGATATACCTTTTCCCTTGTTGGCTATTTCCAACCCAGGAGTTAGATTTCTCTATTAGCTTATATCCCCTGGCTAATCCTTTCGATGGCTCATCGACACTTCGTTTGTTCTACCCATAGAACTCTTGCTTGCAGTAAGTGCTTTCAGCTATTACCACTTGTTCCTGCTTTCACCCCCGCTTTACAAATTTGATGGTCAGTCTCCTCTGTAGGGGCTACCTTTAATTGGTAGTTTGTGTGCTTTCAACCCCGCACCTGGGCGGTAGGATTTGGTGTTTTCTGGATTAGGTTATGATGTCGGTGTGACCCTCCATTTCCCTTTCTTCCCCTAGCTGTCTTCGCTTTTGCTTGGCTAGGTTTCCTCACCTACATGGATAGTAAGTTGTCATCAGTGGAGGATTAAAGTGCGAACTCTACCCTTTTGGGTTACTCCACTGAAGCCTGGAATCTTCCTATTAGGTTTCTCCAGAACGAATCGCACTTAGATTGGATTACGCAACGCGCCAGTTTCTTGGCGTGTTCTTCACGTTGCCGACTTATTTTGAGGTGTACTCGTCCTAATCGATTAATTGCTTTCTTTCGGTTGGCAGAGCCTTTCTTTTTGCGAGAAACACGGCGTTGTCGAAACTTCAACTGTTTCTCGCTTGTTCGATAAAACTTGGGATTCGGTTCAGTACGACGGTCAGAGTCTGTATAAAACTCTTTCAAGCCAACGTCCAATCCAACTGTTTTACCTGCTGGTGCTGCATCTACTTTGTTGTCGGCGCTGATTGCAAATTGAACGTAGTAACCATCAGCGCGATGTATCAAAGGAACTCGTTTAATCTGATCGATTTGGTAGAAATTGAGATCCCACGTTCCTTTTAGTTTGAGCTTGCCAATTCCCTTTTTATCGGTAAATGTGATTTGCTTCCGAGTTTCTGAGAGTTTCCAGCCGCTGACTTTATACTCAACTGAGCGACGGTTTTTCTTAAAAGTCGGATAGCCTTTCTTTCCAGGAACTGCTTTTTTGCAGTTGTCGTAGAATCGCGCAATTGCAGAATACGCTCTTTCCACAGAAGCTTGGCAGGCACTAGAGTTCAAGTCTTTAACAAAGGCAAACTCTTCTCTGAGCGCAGTGCTGTGACGGTACAAGTCTTTCTGTCCTACTCCTCGGTTGTCGATCCAGAAACGGACGCACTTATTCCGAACGAATTGAGCAGTTCTGATTGCTTCGTCTATTGCTGCGTACTGATTTAGTTTGCCGATCGCTACGCCTCTAATCGCCAATTAATTGGACAAACGTGGACTCAGCATACAAAAGAAAACCTTGGCACCTCAAAAGTGGTCATTCTTTTTGGCATACCTGCTGGCATCACAGGATAGAGGCTATTGATATTGTTCTGTGAAGACCCGCCTCAATGGGGCGTTTCTTGGGGATAAATCCCCCTCGGATTTCTCCGGTAATGTTTTCCTCGTCAATGTTAGCGAGGCTTGTCGTGCCGGAAACACTTCCTTAGCTAAATAGAGATGTTTAATCTCCGGCGACATAGCTATAAGCCCGAAAGCACTCGTAGGTGTCGTGACCTTACTAACGTAGCCTAGTTAAAGACTTAGACTGGCTATCTCGTCCACTTTTGAAAGAGTGTTTAGCGGATAGCTTTGAACTCTAGAACGAACATCTTACGTGGGAACTCGCTACGTTAAAAGTTTAACACAAAGCCGTCCTAGAAGGACGGGGCTTTAAACCCAAGTTTTTGGTAAGGTGGATAAGTGCTATCAGCGGTAGGTCTACAAACGGCGCGAGAGATCCGCCAGACGCAGTAAAGTTAAAAGCTTCCTGCTCTCTCGGCATCGAACCGCTGCCCAATACGAGTCTCAAGTTCAGCAGTTTTTGATTCAGACTCAAAACTAAAAACTCTTTTACTGCCATCAGCCACATTCATCGGCTGTAGCTTGTTCGGCCGCAGTCCCCTAATTGCCCCATGCTCGATCGTAATTTATGTCTTCAAATTCTCCCTCTTCTTGGCACACCGTAGCAATTGACAAAACTCTCGAAAAGCTCAGCAGCAACAAAGACGCGGGCTTGAGCAGCCAACAGGTGTCAGAACGCTTGCAGCAATACGGCCCCAACGAACTAGAAGAAACAGGAGGCCGCAGTTCTTGGTCGATTTTTGTCGATCAGTTCACCAACATCATGTTGTTGATGCTGATGGGTGTGGCCGTGATTTCTGGATTCTTAGACATCAAATCAAATACTTTTCCCAAAGATGCGATCGCCATTTTTGCGATCGTCATACTCAACGGCATTCTCGGCTATTTCCAAGAACAAAGTGCCGAAAAAGCCCTCGCAGCCCTCAAAAACCTCGCTTCCCCCCTAGTTCGAGTCCTGCGAGACGGCAAAACTTCGGAAATAGCAGCCAAGGAACTCGTACCCGGAGACGTGATGCTGTTGGAGGCTGGGGTAAAAATAGCAGCAGACGGACGCTTGATCGAATCGAACAATTTACAAGTTAGAGAATCTGCTTTGACGGGAGAAGCGATCGCAGCTACCAAGCAAGCAGAGCTAGAACTTCCCGAAGATGCTTCCTTGGGCGATCGGCTTAACCTAATTTTTCAGGGTACAGAAGTTGTTCAGGGACGGGCCAAGGCGATCGTCACCAACACCGGAATGCAAACTGAACTAGGCAAAATTGCTGCCATGCTTCAGTCAGTAGAAACCGAACCGACTCCCCTGCAACAGCGGATGGGACAGTTGGGAAATGTTCTAGTTTCCGGCGCCCTAGGCTTAGTGGCAATTGTCGTCATCGGCGGCATGATTACCTTAGACAACGGCAGTATTGGGTTCGATACCAGCAGATTTGAAGATTTGTTAGAAGTTTCTCTCAGCATGGCAGTTGCTGTGGTTCCCGAAGGACTCGCCGCCGTCGTGACAGTTACTTTGGCACTCGGAACTAGGCGAATGGTGAAGCGAAACGCCTTGATTCGCAAACTTCCGGCTGTCGAAACTTTGGGTTCAGTTACTACTATTTGTTCCGACAAAACAGGTACTCTGACTCAAAATAAAATGGTAGTGCAGCTAGTGTCTACGGGTGACTGCACGATCGGCGTTGCAGGCGATGGCTATGCCCCGATCGGAGATTTTATCGATCGCCATACCTCGACCCAAATTACTAATTTAGAGGAATATCCAGAACTCGAATCTTTATTAATTGCCTGTGCAGTTTGCAACGACGCAGTATTGCAGCACGAACAGCAAGAATGGAAGATTTTAGGCGATCCCACGGAGGGAGCTCTGCTATCTTTAGCGGGAAAAGCAGGCATTTATAGGGAAAAACAATCTCAATTGCTGCCGCGCGCGGCCGAGTTTCCTTTTTCTTCCGAACGCAAGCGGATGAGCGTGATTTGCGAAGTTCCCGGACATTCCGGACATTCGGGATTTCCGGCAGAACCAGGACAGCAGCAGAATTATTTGATGCTGACTAAAGGTTCTCCCGAGTTGACTTTGGAGCGGTGTCAAGGCATTATAGTCGGCGATCGAGTACAACCTTTAAACCAGGAAATTCGCGATCGCATCCTCGCCGAAAACAACAACATGGCCAGCGCAGGTTTGCGAGTCCTGGGATTTGCATACAAAATCTGGGAAAACTTGCCGCCCTCCGGTTCCGAGGAAACCAGCGAACAACAGATGGTGTGGCTGGGACTCGTCAGTATGCTGGACGCCCCGCGCCCGGAAGTGCGGGAAGCTGTGGCGAAGTGCCGCGATGCAGGGATTCGAGTGGTGATGATTACCGGAGATCACCAGTTGACGGCAAAAGCGATCGCTTATGATTTAGGTATTGCGACAGAGGGCGATCGAGTTCTCACCGGTCAAGAATTAGAAAAGCTCAGCCAAGAACAACTCAAACAACAAGTCGAGCACGTCAGCGTTTACGCCCGCGTCTCCCCGGAACACAAATTGCGGATTGTCCAAGCTTTGCAAAGTTTAGGCAAATTTGTCGCGATGACCGGCGACGGAGTTAACGACGCCCCCGCCTTGAAACAAGCCGATATCGGCATCGCCATGGGGATTACCGGCACCGATGTCAGCAAAGAAGCTAGCGATATGGTGCTTCTCGACGACAACTTCGCAACTATTGTCGCCGCCGCCGAAGAAGGGCGAGTCGTTTATACCAACATTCGCCGGTTTATTAAGTACATTTTGGGAAGTAACATCGGCGAAGTTTTGACAATTGCGGCCGCACCTTTATTGGGTTTGGGAGGAGTACCGCTGACGCCGCTGCAAATTTTGTGGATGAACTTAGTCACAGACGGCGTTCCAGCTTTAGCGTTGGCCGTGGAACCTGCCGAACCGAACGTGATGAAAAAGCCTCCTTTCAGTCCGCGAGAAAGCATTTTTGCGCGGGGTTTGGGTTCTTACATGATTCGGATCGGGATTATCTTTGCAATTTTGACGATCGCGATGATGTCCTGGGCTTACGGATATACTCACACTCCCGGACACGGCGATCCTGATGCTTGGAAAACAATGGTGTTTACAACTCTGTGTTTGGCGCAAATGGGTCACGCGATCGCCATTCGGTCTAACACTCAGCTTACTATTGAGTTAAACCCCTTGACTAATGTTTTTGTGTGGGGAGCTGTAATTGTGACTACTGCTTTGCAATTGATGCTAATTTACGTTCCGCCACTGAGAGCATTTTTCGGGACTCACTATTTGACGCCGTTTGAATTGCTGATTTGCTTCGGTTTCAGCGCCCTAATGTTTGTCTGGATTGAAATGGAAAAACTGTTTGTGCGCTTGTACAAAGCTCGTAAATAGTGTTAACGGCTGACGGATAATGAGCGATTTCTCATTATTCGTTAGACCGCTGGCATTGGGCAAGATTCTCAACATCATCAAGTGATAGCAAGCGCAACGATCCGCAGCGAAAATCGTAAAAGAGATTCACTGTTACCAACCAGTAAGGTGCGCAATGCGCACCCTACAATAACGAATAACGAATAACTGTTACCAACCAGTAAGGTGCGCAATGCGCACCCTACAATCAGTAAGGTGCGCAATGCGCACCCTACAATAATGAATAACGAATAACTGTTACCAACCAGTAAGGTGCGCAATGCGCACCCTACAATAACGAATAACCAATAACTAATAACCAATAACTAATAACCAATAACTAATATTATGTATTTGAAAACGCTGCACCTACGGCAGTTTCGGAACTACTACGATCAAAAAGTAGCGTTTGACGCTCCCAAAACCATATTACTAGGAAATAACGCCCAAGGAAAATCTAACTTGTTAGAAGCGGTAGAGTTGCTTTCCACCTTAAAAAGCCACAGAGTATCGCGCGATCGCGATTTAATCCTCGACTCAAAGCCGATCGCCCAAATAGATGCTACACTCGAACGTCAAACCGGAGCGATCGACCTAGCCTTAACACTGCGCTCCGGGGCGCGCCGCAGCCTGAAGCTCAACGGCGAACCGCTGCGCCGCCATTTAGACTTCTTGAGCGTTCTCAATGTAGTACAATTTTCTTGTTTAGATTTGGACTTAGTGCGCGGGGGGCCAGAAGGAAGGCGCAATTGGATCGATCGGCTAGTCATCCAACTAGAGCCGATTTACGCTCACATTTTGCACCAGTACAACCAAATTTTGCGCCAGCGAAACGCTCTGTTAAAACGTTCTAGAGCAGTCAGGAAAGCAGAATTTTCGGAAAGTTTGGACACAATGCGATTTCTGGAAGCAGAAAATCCCGAACCGGAAAATACAGAAGACTCACCAATTCCCAACTCCCAATCCCCGAATTCCAGTTCAGAATTAGCGTTGTGGGATGCTCAGTTGGCGACAGCGGGTGCTCGCGTGATCCGCAGGCGCGATCGAGTTTTGGAACGATTGATGCCATTAGCTCGAAATTGGCACGGTTCAATTAGCGGTTCCACAGAAATTTTAGATGTTAAATACGATGCTAATATTGAAGTAAGCTCGGAATTAATCGGTCAAGACAATCTCGAAGGAGTGCGGCAAGCATTTTTAGAGAAAATTCAAAAAAGGGCGATCGCAGAACAGTTTCAAGGAACCACCTTAGTCGGCCCCCACCGCGACGACATTACATTTACAATTAACAACACTCCAGCGCGTCAGTACGCCTCCCAAGGTCAGCAGCGAACTCTTGTACTAGCATTAAAATTAGCCGAATTGCAGCTTATTGAAGAAGTCGTCGGCGAAGCACCTTTACTGTTGCTCGACGACGTACTTGCAGAACTGGATTTGAGCCGCCAAAATCAACTTTTAGAAACAATTCAAGAACGATTTCAAACTCTAATTACTACAACTCACCTAGGTGCTTTTGACAGTCAGTGGCTGCGCCAAACTCAAATTCTCTCCGTCGTTTCCGGGAAAATTAATCAATTTTAGATTTGAGAATTGATATTTATAAATCATATTATGTCCGCTCAATTACCCTAATAAAAACAGTTTGTAGTGAGGACTTTAGTCCTCTCTTGGATGCGGACTAAAGTCCTCACTACAAACCAATTTGATTGTGGTCATTCGCTCGGATATGATATCAATCTATGTGAGATTGACAAATATTACTTTTCATGGTATTGCTGGAAAAATAATGAAAATTTGACATGATTAGCTCAATTCAAGATAGGATAAAGGTTAATTTTGATTGCCGCTTTCGCTTCCAATTTTCTAACCCTTATGAAGCATTACATTTCCCGTCTGTTAGCCCTGGTATTAGTTGTTGTCATCGGCGTAGCAGGCTGTACCAATGTTCCTGCCACCCTCACCGGAGACTACAGCAAAGACACCTTAGCATTAGTCAACAGCTTGAGAACAGCGCTTACTTTGCCAGAGGGCGCGCCGGAAAAAGCAGCCGCTCAAGCCGCTGCTCGCACAAGTATCAATGATTTTTTCGCAGCATACCGCCGCGATCCCGCTCTTACCAAGCTGGCATCTTTCACGACAATGCGGACGGCATTAAACTCTTTGGCTGGACATTACAGTTCCTATCCCAACCGTCCAGTTCCTGAAAAGTTGAAAAAACGTCTTGAGTCAGAATTTCAGCAAGTAGAAGCTGCTCTAACCAGAGGAGCTTAATCTCAAATATTAGGGATAAAAGATAATTTGAAGAATTCATCTTTCATCCTTGATATTTGAGTGTTAACAATTTTTAGTAGAAATATCAACTGCTTTTAGCGCCCAGTGTACCCAGGCGCTTTTTTGCTGGATTTTGCTGTAGCTGTAGGGTGCGGATCCATCGACAACCCATAAATAAAAATCGACAACCGAGCGAGCGACGCACCTTTGCTTACAGGGTTGAACTAATACCATTTATAAAAATTTATGTTAGAAAAAAAGTTGGGAGTTTGTTTCCACCGACTCACGTGTAAGGTGCGTCGCCGTGAGATTACCGATTGAATGCAAGCGATATTTAAGGCGACGCACCCTACGAATGCTGCATTTACTGAAAAAATACTGAAACATTGAACTGAATATGATACCAAATCCGGATTTTTTACCTTTTTACTCTTTAGTCCGCGCAGGCGGACATCGTTTGTATAGCAGCGGTTTCAACCGCGCCCGTCTTATCCTTATTTTATCGCACGCGATATAAATAGCCGGCAGACAAAATTTGCATTGTGCGATCGACTTGTGCCATAACTAGGTCAGTCGATTTTAGATTTTAGATTTTAGATTTTAGATTGACTCCACCGATTAATCTGGGAGATTTAACAGGAGTCTAAAATTTGGGATCTCCACAACTTAAGTCGGGGGCTTGTACCCGTGTTTGGGCGGGGTTAACCTAAAAAAAGTAGAAAATTTGTAGCTGTGCGTCTGGGCGATCGCCAAAAATGCGATCGCCACCCAATTTCAACTAAAAAACCCGATTCAATTATCCCATGAAAATTGCACCAACTCGCATCGCGAACTTTCAACACCAGCGACGCTGTTTAAGTGCGGTAACTGCTGTTTTAACCAGTAGCTTCATCAGCCAGCTTGTTTTGCCCTTTATCGAAAATCAACCAGCTTTTGCCGCAACATCAGCCTATTGTCAATTATCCAAAGAGCAAGTAAATCAAAAAGAAGACTTGCGCCGCGCCGCCCTGTCAGGAAAACCAGAATCCCAGCAAGCATATTTTGCCGTTTTGAGCAAACACGCGCAGGAAATCGCAGAATGCCGCCAAAAAACTTGGCCCGAAACCCAAGCAGTTTGGCTGCGTTTGTATCCCTGCGATGTCAGGCCTGGAGAGCTCGATCGCGTATTAGACAAAGTTGTCAACAAAGGCTACAATCAAGTCTACGTGGAAGTGTTTTATGACGGTCAAGTGCTGCTCCCAGCCGCTGACAATCCGACTGTTTGGCCTTCGGTTTTGCGAAATCGCGGCTACGAAAAGTATGATTTGTTGGAAAAGGCGATCGCCAAAGGCAAACAGCGAGGGTTAAAAGTATACGCCTGGTTGTTTACCATGAACTTTGGCTATACCTATTCTCAGCGTTCCGACAGACAGCAAACCCTCGCCGTCAACGGTAAAAATCAGACAAGTTTAACAGTAATACAAGACGCTGGTTTAGACGACCAAACCGGAGAAAGTCACGCCACCCACGCCTTTATCGACCCCTACAATCCGCAAGCAAAGCAAGACTATAGTTTGTTAGTAAATCAAATAGTCAAGCGCAAGCCGCAAGGAATGTTATTCGACTACATTCGTTATGTGCGGGGCGTCGGGCCAGCTTCAGTTGCTACCAAAGTTCAAGACTTGTGGATTTACGGCACAGCATCGCAGCAAATGCTTTTGCAGCGGGCTAACAATCAACAAGGGCGAGATTTAATTCAGCGATATTTGACTAAGGGATTTATCAATACTAATGACGTTCAAGCAGTAGTCAAACAGTATCCGACAGAGCAAGAACCTCTTTGGCAGGGACGAATTCCGCGACCAATACCAGTAGCAACTCCAGCTTCTAGAAGGGGGAATGCCGCATCAAAAGCAGCTTCAATAACTCCCGCTACAAAATCGCCAAACCCTGCAACTCCCACACCAAAACCGACACCAACACCGCCGCTTCCCGATACCGGCCTTCTGCAAAAAGACCTCTGGCAACTAAGCGTTGCTCACGCAGTCCAAGGAATTTTAGATTTTTTTGGAATGGCAACTCAACCAGCTCAAAGGATGGGGATTCCTGTAGGAGCGGTGTTTTTTCCTAATGGAAATGAAAAGATAAATCAAGGGGGATTTGATTCGAGATTGCAGCCTTGGGACAGGTTTCCGGCTGGGGTGGAATTTCACGCGATGTCTTACGGCAATTGTGGGAATGTAAGCTGTATTGTCCCACAGGTGCAGCGGACGTTGAGTTTAGCACCTCGGGGAGCAAAAATCATTCCGGCGATCGCCGGAGACTGGGGAAAATCTCTGAAAAATCGTCCGTCTTTAGAGATTCAAATGCGGGCAATTCGTGCTGCAACACCGCAAATTAATGCGGTGAGTCATTTTTCTTTTGGCTGGCAAGAACCGGAGGATGAAAGGGCGCGGCAAACTTGCCGGATGTAGTGGAATTATTTGTAGAGACGCAATTCGTAGCGTCTCTATAAAGTAGCCTTTGGGAAGGAAGCTAACTGTTGAACAAACTCTTGATGTGCGTCACTGTTTAATCCGGCTTGAAGAGTTGCGATCCTCTTCGAGGGCTTCGCTAACGCACTTGGTATATCTCCATCTAGAAGTGCTGAGGCTGCCAGCCACAATCCCGGAAAAATTATGCTGCGGATAATTCCTTCAGCATCCGGTAGAAGAGCCATATATTCTTCTTCCTGCAAGGAAAACCAATCGATCCGGCGATTCATTATACCATTTTTTTAAAGTTATGACAGACTTGAGAAAACAGGGAAAGTCTATAATTTTCAATGTCTTGTCGCCCTCAATCTCTATCGGATCTTTAGAAAAATGGTATTACTTGCCAAACCAGATATTCTTTGACTCCATTGCGGCGGTAAACTCGCTTTTTGTCGCGCAGATCGATCGTCGCGGTACTAGCCGCAATTTCGGCAACAAATTCCGGCGCGCCTTCGATGTAGCCATCATCGCTGAGGCGAGTTTGACCGCCATGTCGGAGCAATACAGCATCGGGTTGGGGTTCGTTATCCGTGTTGAGACGCACGGTGACGAAACTTATGAAACAGATAAATTTAGTAGTCTATTTTACCGAACCCCGGTGCAGGTAAAAGCGGCCCAGTAAAAAGGGTGAGAGAAAGGCTTTGATTCTTGACAAAATTTATCTAAATTTCTGAGAGCTTTATAAACTTGGTCAGCAATTTGGGCGATTTTTTTGTACTCTTCATCCAGTTGCTGATAAATCGCACAATCTACTCGATAGGTATCTCGCTTTATTTTGGCTTTTTTACGGATTTGATCTATTTCTTTAAGTTTCTGTTTCAAAAGTTCTGTGAGCTGGGTTTTGTAACTAGCAGCTAAGGTATTGCCCGCAAGCGATCGCAATTTAATTTGAGCTTCTCTAATAGCTTCGAGACGATTCTTTCCCTGCTGCCATTCTTGATAGTAAAAAATCGAAAAAAGCGCTGTTGCTAAATCATCTACAGCCCAAAGTGTACTGATAACACTTCTGGCTCCCCCCGACAAAAAAGCAGTTGAAAAAGTGAGGATATCACCAGTAATTTCACTCACACCCAATCCAGTTTCGCAGCAGGAAAGAAATACATCCGACAACTGAGGGAGACGCCATGCAGGAGTCATTAGCTGACCTAAAGTAATGCAGCCATCTCCTAAAATTAATGTCGATTCTAAAGGATTGTCAAAGCGTGACTGGGCGTGGTGGCTAGAGTGGAGGATTTGCACGGTTTGCGCTAGTTCTCGATAGTTACTAACCGTTGCTTGACCGCGACCTTTTAAACGTCGATCGTCCGGGATGTTATAAAGAACTGCCAGTTGCTCTCCTTCAAAGCTGGCGCAAGGCAAGTCGCCCGTCGCATCTTCAATAGTGCCACATTTAAGGTTATTGCCTAATGAAGGGCGTTGCTGGCAGAATTCTAGGACTTGACAACTCGGTGCGTAACGAATCAGAAACTTATCTACCAAATATCGATTGTCTCCAATGGGCAGTGCAGCGAAGGGGATTTGGTGAAGGGCAAAATGAGGAACTATAATCAGTTCAGAAATTCCTTCTAAATGCCACAAAATCAGGTCATTCAAATTTAACTGTTTGGCGATTTCAGCTAGCATCCCAACTAACTGTTCTTTCCAAGAATCTTTATCCTTAACATATTGTCCTAACCAATTTTGGAAAATCCATCCGTGCAAAGCCTCAAATCCTAACTCAGCGCAACTTTGCAGGGTAATCTCGTTTTGCCGCACGACGAAGATAAAGGTGTCGCTAACAGTGGTGTAAAAGCTAATAATTGCAGTGGTGGGTTTGTCGATAAGCTGCTGGATGGATGGGAATTTGAGAGGATTAACTCGAATTTGACCGGCAAGCACTGGATCTAGGCGGCGGAGTTGTTCCCAAATTAGGAGTTTTTCAGCTTCAAGATCAGCTATTATTTGATTGTAAGCTGCTAGGGCTGCACGGCTGTTATCAAGTTTGCTATTATCAAAGTCGTTGCTAGGTTGATTGCGCCCTCGTTCCTTGTCAATTTGCTGCTGTAGCTGTTCAAAATCTTGTAAATACTGTTGAATTTCAGCAGGAATTTCTGCACTTGAGTAGAGATCATTGCTTGCCATCAAGTCTACGAGGCGTTTAGAGCGCGATCGCTCTACATATTCAAGGGCTTTATCTAACTGCTTATTATTGATGCAAGCTTGCACGATGTTTGCGTAAATGTCGATCGCCTCTTCCATAATTTCTTGGCGGCGAAATTCGGAAGTTGCCCAAGTACGGCTGGTTTCTACGGCTTCGATCGCGATACCGTATCCCTCAATGGCTAATTTCCAATCTCCAGCTACAAACGATACATTTCCTAGAGTTGTGCCAGCCTTCAGACAATCAACTGGGAAAGCAGTTGGCGTGAAGACTTCCATTGCTTTTCGATAACAGGCGATCGCCTTTTCGTTTAACGCTAGCATGAAGTAGGCACTACCAAGATTCATTTGAGCCATAGCCCACTCTCTAGGAAACTCATCCGGGTTAAAGACTTGTAAAGCAGCTTGATGGGCGGCAATAGCCATTTCTAAATTCTCATTTCGATCGCCCTCAAGTCGATGCACGTAAGCGTTGCCCAGATTCGTCTGCACTCCTGCCCAATCTGCGGGAAAAGCGTCTTGAGTGTAAACTTGCAATGCTGCTTTGTTAGCTGCGATCGCCTTCTCAACATTTTCTACCGGATCGCCATGAAGTCGGTGGCGGTAAGCAGAGGCAAGATTCATTTGAGTTTGCGCCCAAAGTTCCGGGAAATCTTCGCGGGTGCGGAATAACAGGGCATTTTCATAACAGGCGATCGCTTGTTCCAAGTTTTGGGCCTTGTCGCCGCAAATGCGATCGCGGTAAATAATACCCAGATTGTTTTGAAGTTGAGCCCATGATTTCGGATTTGCTTCGCGGGTGTCAACTTCCATTGCTGCAAAACAAGCGGTTCTTGCCAATTCTGCATTCTCTAATTGATCTCCGCGAATTCGGTTGCCATAAGCAAGAGCCAAAGTATTTTGAATTGCTGCCCATTTTTCGGGAAATGCTTCGCGGGTATATACTTGTAGGGCATTTTGACAGCAGGCGATCGATCGTTCTTGATTCTCGGCCCAATCTCCTTTAAAGCGGCGGTGATAAGCATTGCCAAAAAACATCTGACAAAGTGCCCATCCTTCTAGAGTAGATTCGCGGGTTAAGACAGTAGCAGCAATTTCATAACCTGTAATCGCAATCTCTAAATTATTAGCTTGATTTCCTTTTTTAAATTCATGGATGCACAGGCTTAAGCCTATAATGCTAGCAGCGAGTGCTTTTTTATCTTCTGGTGGCACTTCAGATAGTATCGCAGACGAGCGAGATCGCAACACCTTAATAAAGTGTTCGTCGAGTTGAGCTTGATTAGCTTCAAGCACGACGTTAACTTCTGGCATTCCCGTGAAAAAATGCTTGTCGAGTCTATCTGCATTGGTTTCAACCAATCTGTTAACGGTATCGAGTCTATCTGAGTTTGTTTCCACCAATCTGTCAGCGGTGTCGAGTCTATTTGAGTTTGTTTCCACCAATCTGTCAGCGGTGTCGAGTCTATTTGAGTTTGTTTCCACCAATCGATCGACAGTTGGGAAATTCCTTTCACTTTCATGAAAATTCCTTTCACTTTCATTAAGAGCTTTGAATAATTGAAACAATAAACGATCGCGAGTTTCCTTTTGGATGGCATCCCACTGTTCGGGAAATTTATCTTGGGTAAAAACATTGGCAGCAACTTCGTAGCCTGCCTTAGCAATCTTCCAGTTGTTCTCTTCATCACCTTTATCAAAATGTTGAACCAGCCTGCTAAAACTGAGAATTGCGGCTGCTATATTGATTTCTTCGGCTGGCCCCAATTCAGATAAAAATAATTTTATAGTGTTTAATCTTTCTACTAAACTGTCGTTCAGTTGCTCTAGGTTATCTTCCAGAAGTTGGTAGAAGGCTTGCGGATTAGTCTCGCTTTCGACAACTGTTTGCAAAGCTCGATCGAGAAACTGCCCAAATGAAGTTATTTGCTGGATTTGAACATCTTGCAGTAGGCCTACAATCAAAGGAGAGCCGGAGCGATCGGCATATTCTCTAGCTTTTTCGCGCTCTCCACAGGCAAGGCAAAGCGTTACTATTTGTAGGTAAGTAAAATTTGTTTCGGGAATTTCTTGATGTAAATATTCAGAATTACCCCAGCGGTCGAGCGTCTCTACAGCTTCAATAACCGTCGCAAAACATTGAAAAGCTTCCGCCTTTTTTCCAGCAGCCAATGTTAGCTTGCCCAACTCAAGTCCGGTGTCGGTGCACTCTCTAGGGAACGAATCAGGAGTAAAGACAGTTAATGCTGCTTCAAAACAGGTTAAAGCGTTAGCAATTTGTCCTATTTTGCGGTAAGCTTTGCCCAAATCAGACTGGGTATTAGCCCATCTTTCTGGATAGGTTTCGGGAGTATAAATTTGTAAGGCTGCTTGGTAAGCCGCGATCGCCCGTTCCAGATTCTGCGTTTTATCCCCTAAAATCCTTTCGCTATAAGCAGTGCCGAGGTGCCATTGACTGCTAGCCCAATCGGCATCAGTGCGAACTTTTAAGGCAACTTGATAACAGGCGATCGCTTTCTCGAAATTTTGCGCTCGATCTCCTTCAACTCGGCGAGTGTAAGCAACTGCGAGATTATTTTGCAGTGTTCCCCAAAGTTCAGGAGCTCGATCGCGACTAACAACCTGCAAGGCTCCTTCAAAACAGGCGATCGCCTTTTCTAGATTCTCAGTTTGATCTCCGACGATTCTGTCTCTGTAAATATTACCGAGATTATTTTGCACCATCGCCCACTCTTGGGGAGAAGTATCGCGAGTGGAAATTTGCAAAGCATTGGTGCAAGCGGTGAGGGCTTTTTCAAGGTTTTCGGAGCGATCGCCCCTCCTCCGATGGCGGTATGCTGGAGCTAAATCAGTTTGGATTTGCACCCACACTTGTGGGTCAGCCTCATAAGTTAAAATTTTGGCAGATCCTTCCAAACCTGCGATCGCAATTTCCAGGTTAATTGCCCTATTGCCCAGTGGAAACAGCCAGAGCATTTTGCAGAAAGATATCAGAAAAAGTGCGATCGGTTTTTTTAGTTTTTGCTGGGTTCTCAGGAGCGTACAATCTATCCAGAGGCGAAATTGCAGCAAAAAATATTCATTCAGTTTGTCTGAGTTAATTGCTAGTATCTGGTAAGCTGTTTGTTCGTCCCCTTTTAATAAAATTGCTCGCAATACTTCCCACAATAAAGCCGGAGCTTTAACAAAAGTGCCTGTTACTGGCGACCCATCTGTTTCTATGTAAGAACTGTATAAAAAATCAGCCAAATCAATTAAAAATTCAGCACTATAAAACTCCCTCTGTCCTACCAGAATTGTAGCTACCATTTCCATCATTTCCACCAAACCAACATCTACCAAATCCGGGTGCTTCCTTAAAATCTTCAGTTCCTTACCGCGAGGACATTTGAGAAGCGCTTGAATCAGCTTGAAATAAGCTGTCTGACGTTTTGTCGTTTGGGGAGCTTTCTTCGGGCCGAATCCTTTTGCCATATTCTTTACAGGTTACGAAGGGGAGACTACATATATACATCAGCCATCCGCTCCAAAATTACGCAGCATCTCTCCATATTTCTGCTAACTTTTCCAGCAGTGCTTCGGCTAAATCTTGTAAATCAGTGTCGGCGCTATCGGCACTTTCACGAGTAAACTCCCCTCCTGCGGTACTCCCGGCTAACATCTCTCCCCCTGCGTACCGCCACTCGTACTCCTCGCAAGTTCGATAAATACGCTCTAATTGGGCAACAATATTGCTCTGCGATTGAGTTTGGATCGTGGAGCGCACCTTTACCGCCACTGGATCGTCTGTTTCTAAGAAGGCGATCGCTTCTTCTAAACGAGTAATCTGTTCAATTAAAGCGTCAATCGGCATCAGTTCTGCTACCGCGAGTTGTTGCGGTGGATTTGAGCTATCTAAGCTGGGAGCAAATCCCAATAGTTGCACGGAGTCAAGGCGATCGCTAAATTGTACTCCCACATATCCAATCCGATTTTCTATTACTTCTTCGGGTAAGAAGATGCTTGTTTCACCAGGTAAAACTGGGCGGCATTCTAGGGAGCCAATGCCAGGAATTAGCAAATCCGCGATATTAGCTAGCGCTGTTTTTACTTGATTGAAGCTATCAGAAGCTTCCAAATCGGTTTCAATTTGCAGCCATTTTAAATAGCTGTGAACTGCGTAAACTGCCAGTGCATTCAAGTAAACTCGTTTTCCTTTTTGGACTGTACTTTGAACGGCAGCCAACTGTCGCGCCATTTCGTGAGCTTTTAATTCTAGCGGTACTGTTAATAGAGGGAGTTCTGCAATGTTCATGGTTTTGGTTCCTGCTCATATCCTAGAGTGCGGGCTATTTCTTGCAACGAAGGTTCACATTTTCTATCCCAGTGAGAATTCAGAGTTGTGTACTTAACGTTTAACTCTTTTGCTAAGTCTTTAAACTTGTCCGGGGGTTCTTTTAACACTCTTCTCATGCTGAGAAATTGGCAGTTGCACTCCGGGTAAGAGCGAGGGTAGCTATTTTTTAGCTTGCCTTCTGGATCTTGCTCTATGTAAAGTTCTAGTTGGAGACCAATTCGCTGAGTGGTTTCTTTCTGAGCGTTTTCGATCGCGCCATCCAACCCGCTGAGCGTAAAATCGGGTAATAGTTCGAGCCGAGTTGTTTCCCCAGCATCTATCGCAATCGGAGCATCTAAACTAATAGGAGCATCTTTGTCAGGAGAATACAAATCTTTAATTCGCCAACCCAGATAACCGTTAATCCAGTTAACCAAACTTTTTGAAACAGAAGGCGGGCGCGGCTCAAATTTAGCAATCTCGCGACTAACCCATTCAAAAGTACGATTGAGGGCTTCAGGATAATCTGGATGAGATGACTTTTTGAGTCCTGGTAGTTGTTGAATTTCCAATAAGAGCTTGTGCATGGCCGCTCGCCATTTTCTACTGTTAGCTGAATTTTGACGTACCTCTGCTATTAGAGCGCTTAACCGTCGATCTAGGTCATCCATGCGACTTTTTTGAGGAGCAAGTTAGTTTGTTTATTAGCTATGAAAATTCGCGATCGTGCGAAAATCCTAAGCTATTTTCTCATATGGTTGAGTTCCTTGTGTGCGTAAATTCTTGCCGGGAGGAGGGAAGAGGCTATTTCCGCGCGAATTATTGCAACTAAAGCAGGCTAAACGCAGGTTGGAGAGCGCGTTAGATCCGCCTAAGCTTTTCGGGAGTAAGTGTTCGATGGTTCTTTCAGATTTCTGCATCGGTTTGTCGCACCAGTGGCAGTGATTTCCGTACAGTTCCAGAAGTTGGCGTCTCTTAGTGCGTCTTGAAGCTGGGGACATAAAGCTTTGGGAGCCTCACGGCTGTTACGTGTTCATTTACGTATCAGCTCCCTGCTAAAAATTTACGCAGCCATAATTTACAGGACGGTTAAGAGTTCTCAAACCTTGATGGACAAAGCTTTTAGCTCAGTCAACCCCTCATGGCTATAAGTAAGCTCAAGCTTTTAATCCACGTCAATCGGCTGTCTAATCGGCTCTGAAGGTGGTAAAGGTTTTTGTGACTGTGCTTTCAAAATTCCTTTGCCAATACCCCAAGTTTCTCAAGCTGACATAGCTGTAAGCGATAATTAAATCGTTAACAGCAAATCCTACAGTGCATGACTTCCAAATTTATTAAAAAATCTGCAATTCAAATCTTGATAATTATCGGATCGATCGCACTTATCTCACTTTTCTCTGAAATCCGACAAACTGCGAATTCAAATTCGTTAGCCCAAATCCCCCGTTTTGGCAATCCTCCGCCCAACCTCCTGAAACCTCCGAAACCCCAAATACTTCCTTCTGGCGCCCCAACTCCGTCTCCCAAACCTCCCGAACAACCTTTAGTATTCGCACCGCCGGCGCAATTTCGCAGCCAAATTGTTTATAAAGCAAGTATCAGCGACTCAAAAGTTATTGCCCTGACTTTTGACGATGGCCCAACTGCGGAAACTTTGCAAATATTAAAAATATTGCAGAAACATAAGGCGGTAGCTACGTTTTTCTGTTTGGGTGCAAATTTGCGAGAAAATCCAGAAATTGCGAAGCGAGTTGTGCAAGCCGGAAATGCGATCGGCAATCATACTTGGCATCATTTCTATCACAATGTTACGGAAAAAACAGCAGCGGATGAAATAGATAATACTGGCGTTCATATTTATCGATCGACTGGCGCGAAGAGTTTGTTGTTTCGTCCCCCCGGCGGGCGCTTGAATAACGGTTTTGCGGATTATGCTAAAAAGAAAAATTATGTGGTGGTGATGTGGTCGATCGATCCTAAGGACTTTTCGCAACCTCCGGCGGCTGTTATAGCCCGCAGCGTGCTGTCTCAAGCGACATCGGGGGCGATCGTATTGTTGCACGACGGCGGGGGCGATCGCCAGCAAACAGTCGAGGCCGTATCGGCAATTATTCCCAAACTCAAACAGCAGGGATACCGTTTTGTAACCGTGCCACAATTGCTGCAAATGCAAGCATCCCAAAAACAGCAAACTGCCGACCAAAAACCTAAATAAATTTGATATAATATTCTCCTCTGACTCCATAGCATTAATTTATGGTACAAAAACTTCAAGCAAGAGAAATCAACCTCCGCTATTTAATCGATAACTTCGGCTTACAGCGAGTTCGGAAAGATGATTTCTTCCCAGAATGGCAAGAAATCTTGCCAGAAGTAACTGATTTCGAGAAACAATTGCTCGATCGCGTGCAAGAAATCTACTACAACTTGGTAGACTCCCCGCCCGTGTTGGAAAATGCAGTCAAGCTAACAATTGTCAGCCCGATTCTATTTATTGCCGGTCTGTACGAGTCTCCTTTTCAATTCAAAGCTGAAAAGTCTATCGCGATTCAAGAAGAAGACGAAGGCAGAATCATCGAAGGCAGAATAGATATTCTGATTATGAAAGACAACTTTTGGGTGACAGTAATTGAATCCAAACAACTTTCATTTTCAACTGACGAAGCACTTGCCCAACTACTGACATATATGCTGGCAGATCCCAATCCCGAAACTCCTACTTTTGGGATGGTTTCCACAGGTGCTAACTTTACTTTTGTCAAGCTAGTCAGAGGGGAAATTCCTCAGTATGCCTTATCTCCCGAATTTATAATCCGCAATCCCGGCAATGAATTGTACCGCGTTTTGCAGATTTTAAAACGGCTGAGCCAACTGCCACAATAGCCATAAAAATTATTTTGAGTTATCATTTAAAAATGACAATATCTCAGCTCGTATCCTAAAAAAACCATCAAATTGGTTTGTAGTGAGGACTTTAGTCCGCATCAATCAGAGGACTAAAGTCCTCACTACAAACGGTTTTTATGATGGGTAATTAACCGGACATGATATAATATCTCAAATTTATAAATTCTGCGAGCATGGTAAATTACTGGATAGTCGGCGCTGTAGCAATAGCTTCTGTCTTTTGGGCAGAAATCATCCGAGACTTTTATCACGTCGCGTCTCATTATGTGCCGCCTTTGCAAAAGCTGCACAATTGGCATCACCGGGTTTTCCGCCCGAATTTGACCCCCGTCAGCGAGACAATTTACAAGCAAGCACACTGGCGTCACGATGTGCCCGAAGCTGCGGCAATGATGGTTTTGGGCTTGTTGCTGTGGGTTTTAGCTTATTTTGCGTTGCCGGAATATCACTGGGGCGCAGCAGCGGGTTGTATTTATACTTTAAGCTTTTTGTTGAGCGCGATCGCCCGCGCGTGTGGCATCAAAGGCGCAGACGAGTTAACCGACATCACCCACCAACCCGGAAACTTCCAAACTATCCCCGGTAACTGGTTCGTGAATAAACCTTACCACTGGAAGCATCATTTCGACAATCAAAATGCTTACTATTGCGGTACTTTCACCTTAATAGATAAACTTATGGGTACAGCACTTTCACTCAAAGGCAAAACTGTCGCCGTCACCGGCGCATCGGGAACATTGGGGCGTTTGCTTCTCAAACACCTGCACAAAGCTGGTGCAAAAGTTATCGCCCTTTCTTCTGGAAATGAGGAAATTACTGTGAATGTAGACGGCGAGATTTTGCCTGTAAAAACCGTAACTTGGCGCGCTGGCGAAGAGGCAGATTTAGCTAAATTGTTAGAAAAAATCGATATTCTCGTCATCAATCACGGGATTAACGTACAGAAAGAAAGAACCGGAGAGGCGATCGCAAATTCCTACGAAATTAACACTTTTTCTGCGTGGCGGCTGATGGAACTATTTTTCTTAACAGTTCGCACTAACGAAAATATAGCTTGCAAAGAAGTCTGGATCAACACTTCCGAAGCCGAAGTAATTCCCGCCGTCAGTCCCCTGTACGAACTCAGCAAACGCGCCCTGGGAGATTTAGTCACTCTGCGGCGGCTGGATGCGCCCTGTATCGTCCGCAAACTGATTTTAGGGCCGTTCAAAAGTAATTTAAACCCGATCGGCATTATGTCTCCTGACTGGGTAGCGCAGCAAATTGTCAAACAAGCTAAAGCCGATGTCCGCAATATCATTGTGACAATCAATCCTTTAACTTTGATAGTTTTCCCAGTTAAAGAATTCTTTGTTTCTCTGTATTTCCAAATTTTCAGCCGCAAGGCGATTTTAGAAATTAAAGAAGCGACGGAAAAATCCAGCGTTGAAGCAAAAATTAATTGATATCGGAATGGCGCATCTATTTGTAGGGTGCGCGCAGCGCACTTTACAAAATGTTAGCAAGGCAAACTGTTAGATAAGCATGGTTCAAAGTCTGTTACAAGGCTGCTAATGTCGAGCCCCTAAATTAAATTGTCCGATCGCAAAATTCATAGCTAGCGACGATCGCAACAAAAAATTCACAGAATCTTTACAATTTATCTGGGAATTCCCAGAGAATCTTTATAAATTTGTCTTGACAGAATAGTAATTCTGCTAAACAATTAAAAATTAAAGTCATTGAGCATTGCAGCAGTAACAGGCGAGCGAGCGACTGCGGCAAAGCCAAGGTGAAAAGTTTAAGTAGGGGTTGTGTTTGTTGGAATGCTTGTCGGGCGAAAATCGCGATCGTCCGTCAGGTACTGTTTCAAATTGAAAAAGTCGATCGACTCGGGTTAAATAGTTAGAAATACTGTAGGGTGAGTTCGCGTCCGGCATACAAGATCGGCGAAAAATTGACTCAACCGACACCAGTCTAGTACACTCGATCGACCGGAAGCGATCGGAGTTCAAGTTTGCAGTTCGATCGATCGCAGCAAATATCCGTGACTCGCTATTTTTTTAGCCAAAAACAGTCAATTTACTCCATTAGGGACAGCTACCATGAACAACCAAAGACTCAACAAAATATTCGGAATTATTAGCGGAACTATATTGACAATCGCGGCTGGATTAGTTACCGAAATCCCCAAAGCACAAGCAGCAGTTCTCACCTACAACTTCACGGCGAGCACAACCGGATGGACTACAGGTAATTACAGCGGTTTCTTTAAGTTTGACAACTCATCCCTCACGGGCATCGGCGAAGAAATTGTTCCTATATCAGAAGGCATTTTTAATTTTGTCGATGCTGAAAACAAGCCGGATTCTTACAATCTTAAGTCGGCAAAAAAATCAAATTTTCAAGGCGGGGTTGGCTTTTGGGCAGCTCCTGGCCTAGAATTTGTAGAGATTGCTGCATACCTGCTCGACGGGAATTTTTTGGGACTTTCTTTTGGGCGATCGACTAATAGTAATTTCTCTACTACGTCACTAATAAATAGTTTTCGCCATCGGTACGAAAGGAGGTACTTCGATATAATACTTGTAGATTACCTTTCCGACAGTCTGTATTTGACGATCGATCCTTATACTGATGCTATTTACGGCCGTCTTAATGAATCGCTCAATCACTTTGCCACTGTTAACAGACCTTATCAAGGTACAGTGACTTA
The DNA here is from genome assembly GCA_004293365.1 of Oscillatoriales cyanobacterium. Taxonomy (GTDB): domain Bacteria; phylum Cyanobacteriota; class Cyanobacteriia; order Cyanobacteriales; family Microcoleaceae; genus Microcoleus. The sequence goes on from RDYN01000055.1 coordinate 22,909, forward strand.
TACAGGCCCAGCCAGAGCAGTTGGTGAAATAGCTGCCGAAGCAGTTCCCGAACCGATGACTGTTGCTGGTACGGCTTTAGCATTTGCAGGTTTTGCAGCACTCAAACGCAAGAAAAACCAACAGCAATTATCTCAATCTTTGGGCGATGTAGAGAATTAAAATCCCGCAGTGCTGGCCACTAGGCTGTTAGCTTTAATGCCAAATATTTCTCAATAATTTGTCCTGCCCATCGACCCATATTGACATTATCGCTCGGTTGATAAAAACGGATTTGCGAGATGCCATCATTGGGTTCAGGAGTGCCAATAGCCTCGATGAAGAATACTGCATGATGATTTTGGCACTGTCGATTGTTAACAGAGTGTATCCTGCCAAAATGCTCGAAGAGAAATCGCACGGAAACAGCATCCAAATCTGTTTCTTCTTTCAGTTATCGAATTGCGGCTGCTTCCCGTGATTCACCTTGGTGTACTCCACCACCCGGTAAGTTATAAAAACTATTGTTTTCTTCGACAATTAAAATACCTGCGTTGGTTTTAACTATGGCTGTGGCCCTGTGTCAGATGTTAATTTGCATTTGGTATAACTTAGAAAGTTGACAATCTAGATCGCCCGCACATTTGAAAAAAAAGCAAAGGGCAGATATTTTACCTGCCCTACAATAGTTGTTAGAAATGTCTAAAATCGATCGCAATTAATTACTAACCTCAGCCATTTCAATCACGCGGCCGTCATAATCCTTAACCAAGAAATTAAGCGGCTTTTCCCGGCGAATTTTATAACTAATCCCGCGAGTTTGCACTCTCATCAATAGCTGATCCAAACAATCGCGATCGAAACAAACATGACGTTCGCGATTTTTTTCCCCTACACCAGCCCCGCTAATAATGTGCAGTTGGGTATTTTTCATCAACTGATACCACAAACCCTCGGGACTCGCCATCGTTTGAGAACTCGTTCCCCTCCCGACATTCGGCGACAAATACAGCGGATCGATACCAGTTGTTCCCAAGGTTTGCTCGTAATTGTAGTAGTAATGCAGCGGCACTTCTGCTACGGGGAGGCTTAGCATACCTTCATAGAACTCCCTGGCTTGTGCGAGATCCGATACCATCACCGTGTGTACCTTGGGAGCACTGGTGAGAAACATCCACATCGCCCCCGCATAGGCGGCCAGCAGCATCACCATGATCCCTTGAGTCGAAAACAGGCCGTCCAAAGCGGGCAAAAAAGAGCTCAAGTACAAAGGCCCAAGTCTAAAAGCAATAAAACTAACTGCTAGAGTCATGAATTATAAGAAAGGGTAAACAACGAAATTTATCAAGATTGCGGTCGCGATCGCCCGCGAGACTTAAACTATTAGGCATCTAATATAGCAAAAACTAGCGGTTAGGCCCGCGCCAGATGAAAGTCTTTGTCTACGGCACTCTCAAACCGGGGGAGTGCAACTATCTGCGCTACTGCGAGGGAAAGGTTGTGGATGCTTTGCCCGCGATCGCCCGCGGTCAACTTTTTGCACTGCCGATCGGCTATCCTGCAATGGTGGCCGGAGAGGGCACTGTCTGCGGTTTTCTGCTCTGTTTCGCAAATTCCGCTATTTTGGACGATTTAGACAGGCTTGAAGACTATCATCCGCTGCGGGAACCGACGGAAAACGAATATCAGCGGGAAGAAATCGAAATCTGCGATCGACACCTCAAACCCTTGGGCACGGCTTGGGCATACTTTATGTTACCCGATCGCGTTCGTGCTCTAAGAGGCATCTGGCTGCCCGATGGGACGTGGGAAAATCGGTTTTTGACAAAATAAGATAAAACGGTCGTTTTCTTATTCTTCAACCCGCGCACCATCCGGGTTTTGTGTGTATCGACGCGGTTTCAACCGCCCGGTCTTCCGATCGCATATTGGGATCGAACCTGTAACCGTAATCCCGAACAGTTTGAATAAAATTTGGCACAGTGGCATCGACTTTAGCCATTTTCTTGCGAATCTGGCCGATATGCACCTCCACAACTCGCTCTTCGGATGTGCAATTGGATTTCCAACCCCAGATTTTTTCGATTATTTGTTGGCGACTCCAAGATTCACCCGGATGACTTGCCAAAAAATGCAATATCTTAAATTCCATCGCTGTTAACTTGTAAGGATTCAGGTAACATAACTCCTTGCTGGGCAAAGACTTTAGATTTGGATCTCCATCGTAAATCAATCTCTATTCTCAATAAACCGCAAAAAACTGTCATTTTTCGCCGTTTATTGATAATCTATCGCGAAAGACAAAAACCCTTATTTTGCCCTAAAACCCTTGCTAGACAATCGTTGGAGCCGCAAGTTTTTAGACCTGAATCCTTAGGAAGCCCAACAACGTACCTCACCTTTTTGAGAAGTGCTATATGCAGGTTACAACGTATCTTTTTGTAAAAAAACCCGGTTTCTGGCCACCCGTGCGTACAGTCATGTTAGCGAAGGGTAAATCCCAGCTCGTTCCAGCTAAACGGACTTGTTTCTGCCAATTCTCCTTGCAATTTCGCTTCCAAGTCAAAGGGCTTCCCATAATCCCAGATTTTGATTTCTAGGCGAGCTGGAAATACTGTTATTTCTAGCTCGATTGGAGTTGCTAATGGCAGGTCTTTGTGAGCATGGCGAACAGCATTTGTAAATCCTTCGATTGTGGCAAGTTTCCATTGGTGAAAAACTGCTTCTGGAATCGGTAGAGCCTCTAATTGATCGACCCAAGTTAAAACTTTAGCAACCGCCTTGATATCAGAATTGCTCGTAAGGCTGATTTTTTGAAGTGGCTGGTTTGAACTGGCCTCGGATTGGGTATCTCGTTGTTTTTGAAACCATTTATTTAAAACATCGCTCGGTCGCTTAACACCACTAGCTTTAGTGCTGTCTTGGGGCTGATAATGTTTCATCAGGAACAAACAGTTTCGACTGTCAGAAGTGGGGGTATAGCTTAGCTCATCGGCTATTTTGCCAAGGACTTTTATGCCTATCCCACCTGACGGAATTTCATCCATGTTATCTCTCATTTGGTTGCTATCCTTTGTCATTATTTAATGGGTAATTTTTTAGTTAAAAAAGGAGTGGCTTTCTTTGGCTGGAGTGCGAACATCTCGATCCCTGGAAATATAGAGCCAATTTGGCATATACAGGCTTAGCTGTGAGGGACGATCGCACTCAAGCACAAAAAACGAACGGTTTTTACGAAATGGGGATGCTCCCGTTGTTGTCCTTATCATTGTCTCTTGGTTGCTCGCGTCTTGACAAACTCAGTTGGCCATCGCTAAACTGCTCGAAAACTGACATTGACAAATAAATAAGTAAATTATACAATGACGACCCTCAAAGCCTCTTCTGAGGGACGAGAAAGAATTAAGCAAGCTAGAAGTGAGAGGGGATGCACTATAGAAGACCCCCGATCGCTAGTAGAAGCGACTCAAGAGTTAGAGGGTAGAGGGCGATCGCGCTTGGACAGAGGCCCGCAAGCCCTATGCCGACGGCCTCTGGCTGCCAACTTCGAGGCGTTTTTTAGGAGGACAAGAACCCATTAAAGCCAATACTTTCAAGGCTTTCTGCACGGTTTTGCGCTTGAATTGGGAAGAATGAGAGATTGTAAAAGGATGCATCCACGTTGAAAATTTTGGAATAAATGCAAAAAGCCCCCTTTTTAGGGAGCTTAACAACTTCCGTTATTGCTCAAAACAAGAATTTTACTGCGCTTTGGGCAATGACTTGTGAGGGCTTGCTACAGCTTTCGGAATATCCATCACCGGTGCATTCACCCCAAGCATCAAATCGTTGGGATTAACAATCTCCAGTACAGGCTCGTTCAAAGCCACAATCAAACCGTCAGATTCAGCAGGAACGGGGGATGTAGCAAACTGGGGAGCAAACAATTGACGGCTGCCAGCGACACCAGCCACTGCTGCAATCAACAAAGCTGCGATCGCACCTCCACCCAAAACCCAAGTCCGTTTCGTCTGGCGTTTCTCCCCCTGCACAATCTTTGCAGCCAAATCCTGTGCAGATTGTTCCGCAGCAGGTACGGGCATTGACCCAAAAGCCTGCTGCATCATCATCAGTCGCGAGTACAAACGCTTCGTCGTGGGGTCATTTGTCAGCAATCCCTCAACTTCCCGGCGTTCTGCCGCCGTCACTTCGCCATCGATGTAGGCACTTAGCAATTCAAAGCGATCGCGCATCATAGTAGTTACATTCCCTTGGGGATAACTGTTGTTACCTTGACTTTGGGCGAGGGAATCCCCAATACCTTGATGATTCTGATTTTTATCCGATTCAAATTTAGAATTCATATTTCACACCACTTGTAAAATTAGCGTCAGCACCTGTTGGCTATTAGAATGATTTACTGCTTATTTATATTGTAAAATAGAAGCTTTGATGTCACAGCAAACTTCACCAAATCTTCTTTACCAGACCCAACAACGGATATAAGTCGCTGACTCTAGTCCCGGATCGCCCCTAATTTTAGACTTTAATTCTTCAATCTAAAATCTAAAATCTAAAATCTAAAATCTAAAATTAACTGACCCGCCTCGGAAATCACTCTTGCTAATGACCGTCGAGATATTTTTGCAATTGCAACTGCAACCTTTGGCGAGCTCTAGCAATTCTTGACTTGACCGTTCCCAGAGAAACTCCGGTCATTTCGGCTATTTCCTCATAGGCTAAACCTTCAATTTCTCTCAACACAATTGTCGTGCGGAATACTTCCGGCAAATCTGCGATCGCCACTCGCAACTGCTCGTAAAATTCTCTGGTTGTCAAATCTTCATCAGGCCCGGGACTGTCGGCCGGAAGTTCCCAATCAATCTCCCCATCTTCCAGAGCGCGGGGTACGTCCAGCGACAGCGGAGTTCGCACCCGCTTGCGCTTCCGCAACTCATCGTAAAACAAATTAGTGGCGATGCGGCTCAGCCAGCCCCGAAATTTAACAGGCTCTTGCAAGCGGTTAATATTGCGATAGACTCGAATCCAGACTTCCTGAGCTAAGTCTGCTCGGTCTTGCCAGTCAGGGGCCAGGTGATACAAAACCCTGTCTACGTGGGACTGATACCGCTTCAAAAGTTCTGCAAAGGCAGTGCTCTCAGGTCGATTTCCTTCCTGACACCGCAACACTAAGTCATAATTAGACAGTTTTTCGGATGGCAATTGCACTCTTTGAACGGTCGCCACAACCGCAGACCAGGACACGGAAATAAATTCGCTCATGTGTGGAATTGGCTCATCGAACATTCCACAGTTTTTGACGCTGCCCGATCGCGATTGGTTCCTGCACTCGGAAACTGCGATCGACTTCTAACTAATGACCGGTAACTTCGCACGCTCCAATACTAACCCAACTGCTAGAACCGTCTGCCCAATGTTCCTTTTTCCAAATCGGTACATTGTGTTTGAGCGTATCTATAGCGTACTGGCAAGCTGCAAAGGCTTCGCCCCGGTGGGGACAGCCCACAGCCACCACTACGCTGATTTCCCCTACCTGCAAGTGTCCGACGCGGTGGTGAATGGCGACCCGATTGACATCAGGCCACTGGCGGCGGATTTCTGTAGCGATTTGCTGGAATACTCGCACCGCCATCGGTTCGTAGGCTTGATATTCTAGGGAAACTACAGCTTGACCGTCAGTTTGGTTGCGGACTGTACCGCTCATCATTACCACTGCTCCGTTCGCTGGGTCATCTGCCAAAGTGTAGATTTCCTCCACAGACAAAGGAGCTAAGGTAATGGCAAAACTGTCTTTACTATTCCGTTGAGGAATTGTGCCGGTCGAGAGTGCAGAAAGAGAGTTCATTACAAAAGAAATGGTGCGAGAGAACTCGATCGATCTTGACACAAATCAAGTTGCGAGCGATCGATCTTGCATCTTTGTCATGGATACACAAAGGTCAATCTTTAGCAAGATGTCGATGGCCCCGAAGGGCTGTAACAGTGCGATCGGGTCAATATAACTCACACGAACCAAATTCACACGGTGCAGGAAGGTGAGTACGAGACTTGTGCGATCGAACAGTCGATCTGGCTGTAGCAACTCAATCAGTAACCACACCAAAATAAGCAGTATCATGCCCAAGTCGCTGTCAGCTATCTCCAACTCAAAGCGATGACTGCGTTCCCTTTTGAATGACACAGTTAAGTTGAATTCTACCCTCATCGCGATCGGCGCCGTCCAAATTTTCAGCAGAAAATGTAAACTTTATTTATTTTTTGCTCCACCAAGCTACTTAAATGACATGATGTACCTGTGCAGAGTTGAGCCAAAGCAGGCCTATACTCGGCAAAAGCAAGACGGTAACAACCTCTTGCGCCTGTTCTTACCAAAGAACCAGATGCAAGCCCCGGGCTACCGACACCGGGAAAATTCCGTTGCGGTTTCAACCCTCTTGAATATTTCTTTACACACTAATCGAAATAGTTGTGTTAAAGTCACCAAAGCAAGTAGGAGAAACCATCTACGTGTTGAAACATCCTAGTACGGAGAAATCCCGGCAACTGACCTATCCGACCCAAGAAGATTCGGAATAGTTAAAGGGCAAATAATGGCAGGTTGTAGAGCGTAGCATATCTGTTGGCTAGCGATCGGCTAGCGATGGTCTGAAAGCGTCAAAAAACTATACGCAATGTTTGGAGAAATCTAAACTGAGCGGGTAGGGGCGACTTGATAGCCACGAGTAAAAATCCAGATTCGGATTTGTCAAGAATCCCTTCGCCTTTAGGCATGGGGAGTATAAAATGAGTCTGCACGAAAAAACGTTAATCACAATCACGAGGAAACTATGGAAGCACTAGCATTGAGCCACTCTTTTGTTGCTTATGAATCTCCAGAGTCCGAGCTCCAACTGGAATTGAAAATTCCTAAATCTGCCGTGGTAGGCGTTGCAGGTCTGGCAGTAGCCCTGTCTATTCTGAGTGTGAGTGGCGAAGCACAGGCAGGTTGCCACTACAAGCGCTGCGGCGGCGGTCGCAGCCATCACAGCTACGCCGAAGTTGCCACCAATGGTGGCAGACTGAATATCCGCCACCGGGCCAGTCGCTGTTCTCATATCATCGGCAAGTTACACAATGGAGACAATGTGAAATTGACCGGTCATTACAAGCACGGCTGGGCTAAACTTGCAGGTGGGGGCTGGGTTTCTACTGCGTGGCTTGACTAATTCTTAACTAGAGTAATTTACATTTCTAGAAAGAGTTTGAATCGTTACCAAGCTGGTTTTGGTAACGATTATTTTTCATGAGGCCCTTGATGGTGACAAATAATCGAAGATCCAAAGTTATAGCCTTTCTCAAAAAGATGAGGTATGACTGACAGCTTATATAAGCCTTAAACGTATAGGGTTCTCTTGGCAACAACGTCCGCGAATCTTTCGCTAGATCCGCTATATATCGTTAACAACTGACAACGTGAACTACCACACACTCACCCTCGATCGGGTAGAGTGTGGGCTTCTCCCTTCAACAACCACAGCCGCCACAGTAGTAGACTTACGCCCATACTGTTTTGGTCTTACATAGCCTTCAGGAGCAATAACGCTGGTTCCCAACGTCAGTACGCGCAAGCCTTCATTTTTGATATTTATCGCCGCGTTGATATCTCTGTCATGTCGCTGTTTACAGTGCGGGCAATCAAATGCACGCACAGACAGATCCATTTTTGGCAATGGCTTCAAGGTATTCGAGCAAAGATGAGTTGAGGCAAAAAATCGACCTATTTCTAGATAAATCTTGCCCACCATTTCGGCTTTGTACTTAAGCATAGTGCAGAACATTCCCCAGCCAGCATCGGATATTGCCTTGGCTAGGCAATGATTTTTTACCATGTTTCTCACTGCCAGATTTTCTACTACTATGACTTGGTTTTCGTCTACTATCCTGCGCGATAGTTTGTGTAGAAAATCCTCGCGGACTCTTTTGATTTTAGAATGAACCTTAGCTACCGCCAGCTTTGCTTTGCGACTTTTGTTAGTCGTCTTATCCTTTTTACGAGCTAGTTTTTTCTGCTTACGAGCTAGGTTCTTTTCATGTTTTTGGGTTGCTTTAGGATGTTGATATTTAGAGCCGTTAGATGTCACCGCAAAATCAGTTAGACCTAGATCTATCCCAATTATATTCCCATCACTACTGGATTCTGGCGATTCAGTCCCATCATCTAATAGCATCGAAGCAAAATATCTGCCGTCAGGATTTTTGGATAAAGTCACAGTTTTAACTTTGCCTTCAATATCCCGATGAACTATGGCTTTAACCACACCCAATTTACCAGGGAACTTAATCTCACGATCGCTCAAGATTTTAACGTTTTGAGGGTATTGAATAGATTGTTTTCCTTGGCGTTTCTTGAATGTTGGGTACAGGGATCGACCATCAAAAAAGTTGCCAAAAGCCACGCCCAGATTCAAAACTGACTGTTGAAGGCATTGTGAGTAACACTCAGACAACCACTCAAATTCAGCTTTCCACACAGGTATGGACTTCTTCATTGTCATAGCTGTAACGCCCTTACCAGTCTCTTGATAGGTCGCTGTCATCGTAGCCAAAGACTGATTCCAGACCCAACGAACACAACCAAAAGCTTGAGCCAGGTGTACTTGCTGGGCAACGGTAGGATAGATTCGGACTTTGACAGCTTTTAACACGAAACTTAGATTACTTCTTTGATTGCTCTAAGAATATTGTAGCTGAAAACATTGGCAAGTGCAAGGGATTTGTTCGCATCATCATACACCCGCGCATCTCCCGCAGGCTACGACAAGAGCGTCTTGTGAGCAGGTGCAATCGTCAGCTTACACAGCTTTCATCCCACGCCAACCCTCGATCGGGTATGGACGCGGGGATTCCCGCCTGTCTAGCTAAACTTTACCGCCACCGATCAAATACAGTAAGGCCATCCGCACCGCTACGCCGCTGGTAACTTGCTGAGAAATCAGGCTAAATTGCGGATCGTCCATCAAATCCGAGCTAATTTCCACGCCGCGGTTGACCGGGCCTGGGTGCAACACCTTCACATCCGGCTTGCAGAGTTTCAGCCGATCGCGCGTAACTCCATACAAAGCATGATACTCTCGTAAACTCGGCAGCAAATGCTGGCTCATCCGTTCCTTTTGCAGCCGCAAAGTCATCACAAAATCAGCATCGACCAAAGCAGGTTCAAGCTGCCAGTGCAAAAATAACTTACCTTCCCTACCATTGCCACACTCAGCAAACAACAGCGGCAACAAAGTCGGCGGCCCGGCTAAATGAACCTCAGCCCCCGAAGCCGTTAAACTCCAAATATTAGACCTCGCTACCCGGGAATGCAAGATATCCCCCACCACAGCAATTTTTTTGCCCGCTAAAAGTTCCAGTCGCGGACGTTCGGCATCTAACAAAGAACAAATAGTAAATAAGTCTAGCAAACCTTGCGACGGGTGTTCGTGCTGGCCGTCTCCAGCATTGAGAACGCTGACTCTCGAACCCAAGCGATCCATTTCTGAAGCAATTGTACTGGGAACTCCAGCCTGTTCGTGCCGGATCACCATCAAATCCGTTCCCATCGCCAGATAAGTCTTAGCCGTATCCAGAATAGTCTCCCCCTTCGTCAGAGAAGAACTGCCTGGGGTAAAATTCAGCGTATCCGCCGACAGCCGCTTCGCCGCCAACTCAAAACTGTTGCGAGTCCGGGTTGAAGGTTCAAAAAACAAATTCGCGACCACTTGACCCTGTAGGGCGGGCACTTTCTTGGTGCGGCGGCCGAGCACTTCCCGAAAACTGGCGGCAGTTTGCAGCACCGTGTCGTATTCGTCGGAGGTAAAATCAGCCAGAGTGAGAATGTGTCGCCTTTTCCAAGTCATACAATTTTAGATTTGAGATTTGAGATTTAGGACGATGGGTTGGGAACTTACTTGCGCGCCTGTGTCGGGCGGTCTACAATGGTCGATCGACAGTCGCGGGGATGCCGATCAACAGTATCCAACAATTTTTGACCACCTTTGCCGTCAATAGAGTTATAATTCAATACGGTTTACTTAAGAGATCCCCCCTAGCCCCCCTTAAAAAAGGGGAGTAGGGGGTGGGGCAAGAATGCTCTCTTTCGTCCCCCAAGGGATCGGGGGATGCGAGGGGGATCTCCGGCGCATAAATAGTGTTAAGTAAACTGTATTGAGTTATAATTAGGTAGATGGCGGATCGGACTCCCCTCTTACAGCAAAGCCAGCGTTGAAGCTGAAACAAGTGCGTGGGGTTTAGTTTACTCGCCCGAAAGCGGAAATTAAGCTGTAGCAGCGCTCAAGCAGTAATTGCAGTTTCTCGGAACCTCAGCCTTGTCAAAAACCAGCCTTCAGCAGCCATTGCATCTGCTATTATGTGGAAATAATCGAGGAGGTCAACCTCCTACTGCCGATCGACAGCATATAGCGGGACATTCCAAAGATGATTAATTCTTTGCAGTCGGTCTTGACTCTTCAGTCCTGCTTATAGCCCCTTGTCAAAATGAACTGTGTTAAGATACAAGTTGAATATGTAGCTTCCCGACAAAAATCTACACGTATCTTGGCGAGACTGTTCTTGGCGAAACTGCGGTAAAAAGTGTGCGCTGGGAAGTGGTAATTACACAAGATTTAAACAATTCAAGAGGTATTATGAGCCAGCAGGTTATACAGCCGATGGTTAAGTTCCAACGTCAGGTGCATTCTCTCGTCACGTCTGGCATTATCAAGCCGACAGACAGTATTTGGAAAATAGCTCTGCTTTATGGGGATGAATGGCCTTACTGGAAACAGCAACTCCTAGAGTTTGATTTTTCTATGCAAGACCCCGTGAGCGAGTTGATAGCTGTAGAAGCTTGGGACGAGGAATAACACAGGAGCAGTCAGCAGTCAGCAGTCATTAGTCATTAGTCGTTAGTCAGAAGGAAAAAGTCCGCTGTCATTCGTCATTCGTCATACAATTTTCGATTGGGGATTTTCGATTAAATAATTGGCAATGACTGATAAACTAAGGGTTGGGCACAGGGGCAAAGCAGTTGCATTATTTTTTTTAAATGGTGTCACTAGGAAGAGGCCCGAGGGAAGAGGAAGAGGGAAGAAGTTAGCCACGGAAAATTTATTTAGAGAATTTAGCCGATCGGCTTTTAATTTCTCCCAGACACCAAAGTCTTCCCTCTGACTGCTGACTGCTGACTGCTGACTGCTGACTACTGACAACAGGACTACTGACTAATAACTAATAACTAATGACTAATGACTAATGACTAATGACTTCTGTTAAAGGCAAGCTGCTAAAGCTCTAGCTAATTGTTGAGCAGTTTGAAAGCGATCCCCAGGTTTAGCTGCGGTGGTTCGCACAATGACCTCCCGCAACTTCGGGGCGATTGTCGGAATATTATCGAGTTTAAACCCGTAACCTCTAGCAATTTTTCCGTAAAACTTTTGAGGGCTTTGGGCTGTCAGCAAAAAAATCAAAGTCGGCCCAATAGCATATAAATCTGACTGAGGAAGAGGCTGTCCCCGGTCTTGTTCTGGTGCGGTGTAACCTTCAACGCCGATGCGAGTGCCCGGAGGAGTGCCGATTTCTTTAACGGCGCCAAAATCCAGCACTGTAATGCGATTGTCGCGGTGGCGCACTAGCAAATTAGCAGGTTTAATATCCCGGTGGACGATCGGGGGTTTTTGAGAGTGAATGTAGTCCAAAATTTCACAGGTTTGGATCGTCCACTCGATCGCCTGTTGGGGAGCAACAGGCCCTCGGTTGTAGATGCGTTTTTCTAAATCCTCGCCGTGGAGCATTTCCATCACCAAATATTTTTTGCCACCTTCGACAAAAAAGTCAAAAAACTGAGGAATCCCTGGATGGTGGAGCGCTTTGAGGGTTTTAGCTTCACGTTCAAACAGTTCTTGAGCTTTGACTATTTGAGCCATGTCAGCATTCATTTCCTTGAGAACTACCAGAGAAGCTGCGGGAGAACTTCCCGGTTGTTGATCTCTGGCTTTCTGCCGATCCCAGGCTAAAGTTGTTGTTCCCATACCGCCTTGGCCCAAAGTTCGCAGCACTTGGTAGTGGCGGATTGTGCGATCGACTTTAATCGGTTCCCCACAGTGGATGCAGAATAAATTAGCAGGCGGATTTCCCGCGTGGGTACACCGCGGTGTGGCGGCGTTAAAGGTAGGGATCGGCTCAATTTTGCCGCCGAATTCAATAGTGATAACTTGGAAATGCAGAATTGGGCCGCCCCGCGCCAATTGGATCAGGGCACCGTCGGATATCCAACCCTGAGACATCAGAGCACCGTTAACAAAAGTGCCATTTGTCCCGGAATTGACTAAGTACCACTGGCGGTTAGCACCGCTTTTAACTCTTTGCAATTCCACGTGATCCCGCGACACCAAAGCATTGGGAATCACAACGTGATTTTCAGGAGACCGGCCGATGCGGACAATGGACTCCTTCTCGAAACTCCACTGTTGCAGGGGGGTATTGTTTTCTGGATCTAAAAGAGTCAGCAGCATTTTAGATTGATGTGATTAATCTGCCACATAAAATTGATACAAAGTTGACAATACTGATATCTACGACACATAAGAAACTTATTTCCTGCTGCTTTCTAGGTAGGCGGCTATTTCTAGTCTACAGGGTCAATTCAGAACAACGTGTCTTGACTCGCCGATAATATCATGTCCGGTTGATTACCATCACAAAAACGGTTTGATCGTTTGGACTTGAGTCCGCTTTATGCTGCGGACTCAAGTCCAAACGATCAAACCTTGCTTATTGGGGTCAATCGATCGGACATGATATAATGGGAATGAGAAATTAAATAATGGCTGCGTTTAAGTCCCGATCGATCGACAGACTGCAACATTCACAATCAAAAACTGGTTGTTTTAATGACATTACTTGAATATCGCGGCAAGCCGAACAAGTTTTTGATTGCGGATGCCAACGTTAATCTTCCTTTGCCATGCAACAATTCCAGGTTTAAATCTAACGATCTCCGCCACCGCCTTTAAACAATTTGGCTGCATCCAAATTCTAAAATCGAAATGGGCCTACCTGCGCCCGAATGATAATTGCCGTGATATTGTCGTGACCGTTGCGTTTGTTGCCCAGTTCAATCAACTCAGCAACTCCCTCATCGAGATTAGCTTGGGGATTGAACAGAGGTTCGAGAGTGTCACGCCAGTGAGTTTCTAACAAATCATTATCTGTCAAACCGTCGGAGGCCAAAATCAATAAAGTATCTTCGCACAAGTCTAAAAACTGCACGTCAGGCTTGAGAAAATTGCCGTCTCGCGGGCCGATGGCTTGAGTTAGTTGATAGGCGTCGGGACGGGAATAAGCAGTTTCCGCGTCAACCCCGCGCTTAATTTCGCGCTGGCCTACTTCGTGATCTGAGGTTATTTTTTCGAGTGTCTGTCCCTTTCGGAGTCGGTAAAGACGGCTGTCGCCGACGTGAGCAACGGCGAATTTGGTGTCTTGAACTAAGACTGCGACTAGGGTTGTACCCATGCGGCCACTGCCGGAGCGACCGTCCTTTTGATTGATTTCAAAGATGGTTTTGTTGGCTAGCAGCACTCCCTGGCGAATGGTATCAGGCTCGGGTAGTTGATTTTCCCAACTGGTTTGAAAGAATTCTCTGAGGGTTTCAGCGGCTAATTGACTGGCTACTTCTCCGCTGTCATGTCCGCCCATCCCGTCGCAGAGAATGTAAAGCCCTTTGGTTTGAAAGATGCGACCGAAGGAGGTTTCGAGTTTGTTGAGTTGAGTCCAGATGCTGAAGAAGTCTTCATTGTGCTCGCGGGTGCGGCCGACATCGGTGAGGCCTGCGTCTTCTAAACTGTAAATCTGGACGGGCATGGGCTGGGTTAAGACTTCGCCAACAACTTCGGGGGGCGAGTTGTCGGGGATGTCTGTTTGGAAACGGGTGGGCGTTAAGGTTGGTGGAGGTGCGGGTTGGAGTTCTAGGGGAACGGTTTCTAGGCGCGATCGCAATTCTTCTATGGTGTTAATCTCGCCTCTGTACATTTGTTGCAGCAGTTCGAGCAATGCGCCAAACTGAGTGCGATCGGACTGATTAAATATCGCCTGCCACAATTGCCCCAAATCTATTAGTTGCAGGTTTGAGCCGGCGGGTTCGGGGTAGAGGTATTGCAACCGCAAAGAGGCAAAGGAAAAGGAAGAGTCGGGATTGACCCGCAAATTTGTCAGTTCCAACAAGCTTTGGCGGCAGCGCCAGGGTTCCAGGGCTGCCCAGAGTTCGGTCATTTCGTGCAGCCAGTAGACAATTTGCTGGATGGAGGTTTCGGGTTGACTCCACCGTTCTACCAGCAGCGGCCATTGCGAACAGTCTTCTAGCAGCAGCACGGCTTGTTGGTTGTCTGACCAGCTATCGTGAATGACTGGCAGGTTGTGAGAGAATTGCCACCGCAGTGCGAGATAAGGTTCAGCTATGCCTTGGCAAAGCTCTGCTAAGGCCCCATTGGTCGCATTTTCTCCGGGTTTGATTGCTGCGGTGTAGGGGGAGGTGCGTTTGGCGACGCTGGCAGAGTTGGCTGCTAGCATTGCTTTGAGGGGTGACATTTGCAGCGGCTGACAGTCTAATACTGTTACTGCTACTGTGTCGGAGGGTTTTCTCGCGGGCAGGGTTTCTAGGAGTTGGTAGCGCTGCTGGCTGTCTAGATAAGCTCCTGCGGGCTGGGAAGGGATTAAATATTCTGAATAGGGGAGGGGGATTTCTGGGGATGGGGGAGATGCGCCCTCGGGGCTGTCGGTTTCTGGCTGTGGTGCGGTTGTGAAATTGTTTTCAGATGGGGTTATTTCGCCGTCTGGTGCTGTGTTAGAGCTTTTTTGGTCTGTTTGAAAGGATTCGGTGGCGATCGCCCCTAGGACGATTGGGGCACCTTTAATTTCTGGGCTGCTGGATTCGGCCGCATCAAGTTGTGGAGAATCGGCGGTGATTTCTGTTTTAATGTGGTCTGCGATCGGTTGGGGAGAGTTTTGGGCCGATCGGGTTTCTGGAAAATTGTCGGTTTTTTGTGTAAGCTCGGCTGATGGTATGGTTGACTGCTCTAGCTGGACTGCTGGAAAGTTCGATCGACCGCAGATAATCGCCCGCCACACTTGACCTGTTGTGACGCCACAATTCTGACATAATTCGGCGCTAACAGCGACTTGGGTTCCGCATTGGTGGCAAGCTTTGTAAGTTAGGGAATTTCCGCATTGTTGACAAAACTTGTTTAGATTGGGATTTTCAAATTGGCAGCGGGGACAGAGGAGCATAGGGGTTTTATATTGGAGATGTGCGATCGAGTGAAAGCGGTGGGGGAGTTTTGGGTTTGGGGTGTAAGTTATGAGTTATGAGTTTTGGGCGTGACTCGCAACAGATAACTCCCATTGCCCTATGCCTTATTTTATCGGCATCGATTCAGAACTAAGATATTTCTTAAAACTGAGATGTGGCATCCGCGTCAGGAATCAGCCCTGCGAGGGAGAGGGGGAGAATGGGAGAATGGGAGAGGGGGAGAATGGGAGAGGGGGAGAATGGGAGAATGGGAGAGGGGGAGAATGGGAGAATGGGAGAGGGGGAGAGGGGGAGAATGGGAGAGGGGGAGAGGGGGAGAGGGGGAGATGATTGAGATATATAATTTAAATTGAGTACAGTCTGGAAGTATTTCCTATTTAAGATTTTCCCTGCTTGCCTGACAAAAAACTGATTCGATTGGTGGAAGAGGCCCGAAAGCCTGTTATATCGTTTCCGGTTGTATCGTCAGGTGATTTAACCGCAGAGAACACAGAGGACACAGAGAGAGAAGATAGAGATGAATACAGGAGGATGCAATCGGATTTGATATTACGGAAAAAAGTGGAAGGTCTCAATTAGAAGAGAGTGTCTGTATAATCTTCTTGGAAAACGGTCTCTCGGGCGATCGACACAATGGTAGAAAGAGGTACTTCACAGAAATATTTTCGCCGGAATTGTTCTTCCCAGACTGCTGCTAGGAATTGCGCTGCATAACGGGAGGCGCTGGGGGAATTTGGCACTGAGAATTGAGTTGAGGGGCTAGAGGTGTGAACTCCGATTTCTCTGGTTTCGGGTTGTCTGGTGATGTGAAAAGCCCGATCGCGATAATTGACTTTGAAACCCAGATGTTTTAATGTTGTGAATCCAAGTTGCAGCGACGTGTCGCTGATGGCGAGTTTTTGGCTTAGTTGCTGTCTGGTGACGGGTTTGTTGGTGCGGCTGAGGTATTTGGCGATGCCGATTAGCTGTTGGCAGATTTGCTGCGGCGGTACCAATGGAGGTAAAGTATAGGCGATCGCGAGTTTTTTCTGAGTGTGCTGGGCTTGCCGAAACCAGACGCGCAATTCGTCCCAGCTTGCGGGGCATTGTTTGAGGATAATCGAGTTTTCGCGATCGAGCATTGTTGAATTATAAGCTAGATTGTCGATCGGCATTTCAGATTCCAAGTTTGTACTAACTGCTAATAACTCTTCATCATCTTGATTATTATTATTTCTATTGCGCCAGTCCAATATCCAATCTATTTTAGTCTGCGAACTAACTTGTTTGTCATCCGTGCGTTCCCGCACTGCTATCAACCGCACTTCATAGTTCGACGTATAAGTATTGAAATCGAGTTCGACAGTCGCATCGCACCGCCCTTCGGGAACTTCATCTCGGTAATGTCCCCACCAAATGCCGGGAAATCCTGCATGAGTTGATTCATCCCAAATTTCAAAAGAAGTTTTGATATACTTCACTTCTTTTCCCTGTGAATCTTTAATATTTCTATTGTAGATATTCTTAAACCAGCAATTTTCAATCAGCAATTTTGGTACGGGATTGCCCATACCGCAGGGCTCAAGCAATTTTAGTTCTTGAAACAACTCTTTGCCTAATTCCGCGACATTAATTTTCAAATCCGCTAGAACAGGTGCGGCTGTAAAACTATCTATGCTGTATTGTTGTCGGAGTTGCTGATTGACCGCATCGGTAAATAGCGGGATATTTTCAACTGGGAGACTCAAGCCGGCCGCGAAGGGATGACCGCCGAATCTATCCAATAAATGCGCTTGGTCTTTGACTAATTGGTAAAGATCGATGTGATTTGCAGAACGGGCAGAACCGCGGGCAATTTTAGATTTTGAATTTGGGATTTTAGATTTAGAAAGTGTTTCTGAATCAGAGTCAAAAGAATCTATAAATTTAGTTTCTGGAATACTTTCTTTGATTTCTTCGCTTCCTTCCGTGCAGAATAAAATTACCGGGCGGCCGTATTCTTGGGCAATTTGTCCCGCCACTAATCCTAATACTCCTACGGGCCATTGCGGGTCGCTGAGGACGATGACGCTGGTGGTTGATAGGTCGAGTTTCGCTAGTTTTTCGGCTGCATCTTTGGCGACATCTTTTTGCAAAGATTTGCGCCTGGTGTTGGCAATTTCGGTTAGATTTGCTAGTTCTTCGCAGCGTTTTTTGTCGCGGCTGGTGAGGAGTTCTACGCAGAAGCTGGCGTCCCCTTGAATGCGACTGACGGCGTTGATTCGGGGGCCGAGGCCGAAGGAAATGTCGGTTGGGCGATCGCCCGCTCGTTTGCACAGTTCGAGCAATTTTGCAACTCCCGGACGGGTGGGATTTGCAATTTGTTTTTGCAGTTGTGCGATGCCGAGTTGTGCTAGGTAGCGACAATCTCCTGTAAGTTGGACTAAATCGGCAATTAAGCCGATCGCCACTAACTCCAATAAATCAGTCAGCGGTCGCTGCGGAATATCTGGCAATGTGTGATATAGTCCTTCGATTAATTTGTAGGCTACCGCCACGCCGGACAGGTTAAATAGTTGGTGGTCAGGCGAAAAGTACCGGGGATTGATGATTGCCGTTGCTGGCGGGCGATCGTCCGGTAATGTATGGTGGTCAGTAACAATTGTATCAATACCTAGACTTGTAGCATATTCGATTTCAGCAATATTTGTACTGCCAGTATCGCAAGTAATAATTAGGCTAATTTCCGATTTTGCTAAAGCGTCTATTCCCGGAATATTGAGACCGTGAGATTCTGTTAAGCGATTGGGAATATAATAAGTTAGTTGGTCATTTTGAGTAAAAAACTCTCCCAGTCCGTCCCAAAGTACCGAAGTTGAAGTTATGCCGTCCGCGTCGAAATCTCCCCAAATTGCTACTTTTTCGGCGCTGTTTCTTGCTTGCTGAATTCTGGCGATCGCCCAGTTCATTTCTAGTCCGAATTCAAAGAAACTTGCTGGTTGGTAAAGTTTGGGATTTAAGAAACCTGGTATTTCTTCCGGGTTTTGAATGCCTCTATACCATAGAAGTGCAGCGGCATAATTTCCTGGGAGTTCTGGCGCGTGGTTTCTGACAGATTGGATCAGCCAATCTGGGGGTTGAGGTAAGGGTTGATTTTGCCAATTTCGATCTATTTCTGCCATAGGTTATACGATTTTTTAGTCCATCGCCCACAATCAAGGTTCGTAGTAAGGACTTTAGTCCTAATTAGCCAAAATAAAAGTTCCCAAATCAAGGTTCGTAGTAAGGACTTTAGTCCTAATTAGCCAAAATGCCAAAATAAAAGTTCCCAAATCAAGGTTCGTAGTAAGGACTTTAGTCCTAATTAGCCAAAATCAAGATTCATAGTAAGGATTTTAGTCCTAATTAGCCCAGATAAAAGTTCCCAAATCAAAGTTCGTAGTAAGGACTTTAGTCCTAATTAGCTAAAATACTCAAGAGAGGACTGAAGTCCTCACTACAAACTTTTAGGGATCAGAGGACTGAAGTCCTCACTACAAACTTTTAGGGATCAGAGGACTGAAGTCCTCACTACAAACACTACAAACTTTTAGCGGACTGTTGAGTTGTGGAATAGGTATGTTAAATAGATATTTCCTCAATTATAGCAAGATTTGGCAGCCAATTTTCGGGAGTTTCTGCTGGAAAATTTGATGAAGAAGCTTGGGTATCGTGGGTGCGGTTGCAGCGAGTCGCGAATTGACAGGAATCGCAAAGATTAGAACTAATTTGTACTTGGGGGAAAAATTCGCCACCTTCGGTATAGCGTTGTCGCCAGTCTGTTAGCTGCTGCAATATTTGGGTTAAATCTTGTTTTGTGCGATCGTGTTCTATTTGATTGTAGGCAAATGTGAGTTTTTGTGGCGGTTCTTCTCCTTGCAATTGTACGAACCAGTATGTCATAGAAACTTGTTCCGGGGAATAGTCGCTAGTTTCTACTAAGACATATAAATAGAGGCGGGTTTGCCAGCTTTCGGCTATCCATTTTGATTTTTGAGGGCGGGGATAGGTTTTCCAGTCGAGAATCTGGGCTGTAGTTGGTTCGGCTATTAGCAAGTCATAGATAACGGTGAATAGGTAGTCTTGAAAAATTAGGATGCGGGGGTGTTCGGCTTGGCGAAAAATTTGTTCGCTATTTTCTGAATTCGCAAAAAGTTCGGGGGCGGTGTTGATAAATGCTGCCACACATCGTCCTAGTTCCGGGTCTTGTTGGGTGATGAATTCAATCGGCAATCCTAGTTCTCGCTGCTGCATCAAAAGGTGAAAGCGGCTGCCCCATGTGAGTTTTTCTTTGTGTTCTGGGGATGCGGTGGTGGCGAGGAGTTCTAGGTAGCTGTGTTGAAATTTGCGGGGGCATTCTTCGAGGATTTTGAGTTGGGTTTGGGAGAGGCGGAGCATTTGTTTTGTAGTGTAATATTGTGGGTTTTTGGTAAGGTTTTATAATAGTAATTATGAAAAAAATAAGAGGATAGAGTCGTCGGTTGAAACCGATCCTAGACAAACAAAGTCCCTCTCTAAGAGACTGAAGAGTAAACATGAGTGACTTTGCTGATTCACAGTATAAATTAAGTTATATGAAAAGAGTCAAAGGGGCAAAGAGTATATTTATGACTACAGTCAAGAAGGTAAATTTATGCTCAAATTAAGCAACGCTATTCAAATTTAATTTGCCGAAGAACACCCTCTAAGCCACAGCGAATTCTGTGTACTTTCTCATTTCTGGGGAACGGAACCCCAGAACAATGCTATCTTTGGGAATTCCAGCATTGAGAAATTCGTTGGCGATGCCATCTTCTGTGCCATCTCGATGAATCCAAATTTTTCCATCGATAATTTCTACATGAATTAAGCAACCGTGAACTTGTCGCACTTTCTCCCAACCGAGAATCATCAGTAGATAGCGATCGTTCTTAGTATCAAATACCGTATGCCGCTGAATATCTCCGTCAGCGTATGGTATTTGAGCATATTCAGTGATGATGGAACAGATAATCTGACGGTAATGTTCTAAGCTATCCATTGCAGAATTACCTCCTTTTGGGGTTAAAAAACAATGAGTTTAACACGATTATTTCTGAGTAACAGCTTCCCGATTGGTTCTTCAAATAATCCTTCGTATATTTCATCATGAACGGCCACATAAAGTTTTCGTTCGGGTTGGATTTCTGCTAAAACATCATGGTACACAATGTATTGACCAATTGCTTTTTCTAGTTCGTTCATTTCCGATGCACCTACAAAGCTTTTGATTTCCACGGCAATTTTACGTTCCGCTTTTTCAGCAGCGATGAGTTTTTGAACTCCTAAATCTACATACATATCTTTAGTACCCCATTTCAGAGTAAGGGGATCGTGAGTAATTGTCCAGTTATCTTTAAGTAAAGCATTTTTTACACAGTTGTGGTAGATGTCTTTAGCGGGCATAATTATGATATTTTAGCTAAGTGTCATTAGTAAATGTGTGGGTGAAAGCTATTCGATCGATCTTTTTTTGCAGTCTGGCTTAATTATAACTTAGGCTAAGACTTGGTAAAAACTTCAAAAAGATTAAGCGCGATCGCCCTTTTGGGATCCCACATCGACTCATAGCGATCGCAATACCTCTTCAAACTGTCGCAGCGCCACACTAGAACCAATCTGCTTTCGCGCGATCGCAATATTGAGGAATTAACGTTTTGAGCTCGTAACCGGGAAACCAGCGACTCGTTTGAGACTCGCGGTACTGCTGCGACTCGAACTGATATATTGATAATTGACTTTGACGGTAAACCCAGAGTTCCAAAGGTGCGATCGCTTGATAATCCTCTGGTTTAGTCGTGCAAGTCAGGTCAATTTCAATCGCTAAATCTGGGGGTGGGTCTGTTTCTAAATCAATGCGCTCATTCCCTAATATTTGCTCCCGATTGTCGAGATAAAAACAATAATCTGGTTCGATTTCCTGTTGGTTAATTCGCTTCAGTGTAATTGGAGTAAATGCGTCCCAATCTCTGCATTCATGTCGCAGTAAAGCTTTGACAAAATCTGCCAGTATATCTGCATTCTTACCGTGTCTTGGCAAGGGTGACATAATTCTAATTTCTTGAGTTTTGCTGCTGTAACGAATTCTCAATCCAGCTTTATCCTCTCGGCGGGCTAGCAATGCCTCGTAATCTTGCCAAGTTCTAAATCGCAGGATGAGTTCGTCTCCGGCTGCGAGGGAAATTGTATCTTCAGTAATTGTGGGTAATACCATATTTTAATTCCCCGCCAAAATGGCTTTTTGCTAATTATAGCAAAATTATAGGTAACATTCCCTCTGTTATTTCTTCCCTACAAATACCCAATTTGTTGAGCAAACCACATCGCCGCCGTCCCATTTCCTTCAGTCAAAAGCTTTAAAGTCTCCGAAAGCAAAGCAATGGGCAATCCCTCAAGCGCCACCGAAAAATCGCATTCCTGATACTTCCCATTCTCCTGCAAGCGAAATGCTAATACTCTCACGCCATTAATATCTACTACCCAATATTCAGGAATTCCTAAAGCAGCATACAAGCGCTTTTTTTCATCTAAATCGCTCGTCAAAGTAGTATCGGAAATCTCTGCGACTAAATCGGGAACTCGCCATTGATTGAGATTGATGCGGCGCGGTTCCCCTTTTTGCCACTGCGGGAAATCTCCGCCAATGTATAAAACTTTATCTGGCGCACCTGAACCCACTTTAGGTTTCTCAATGACACAACCGCTAAGAGAATCAAAATTTTGTCCTATTTTGGTGGTAAACCACACAAAAAATATGATAGTAAACAGATCGTTAAATCTGGCGTGCTGAGGCCCTTCATTACCCATATCGATCCAAAGATATCCTTCATGAAAAAATTTTTTGGCTTCCGCTAAAGACGGATTTTCGCAAGCCTCTACATAATCTTCCCACGTGGCGGCTTGCCATTGTGGAATTTTGCCCGCTTCAGCAAGGATGAATTTTGCAGTTGTCACAGTCATAATTCACCAACAAATTAAGGATAGTTTTATACTAGCTTATGTGATTTTAGCTAAACAATGAAAACCTGTGCAGCCTAGCTTAAAGTTTGTAGTTTAATCTCAAACTCACATAACTTTCCAATTTTAGAGGGCGATCGCGCGAAAAAAGCCCCAAATGTTAGAGGGCGATCGCGCGAAAAAAGCCCCAAATGTTAGTCTGGTTGCAAGTCAAAGACTACCAGCAGCGAAGCTTGAGGCATGAGTTGACGCAGACACAGCAAGTGCCCGTCAGGGTAGTGCCCTGAAGGAAAGGATCGGAGTAAGCTATAATTAGAGAAGTGTTTCCCATAGCGTGATATGACATTAGAAATTAGTTGCCCTAATTGTTG
>RDYN01000056.1 GCA_004293365.1 Oscillatoriales cyanobacterium
GTAATTCCCCGCCAACTAACCAGTAACCAGAACCTTAGTAAGGTGCGCAGTGCGCACCCTACAATTATATTTGATGCGTAATTCCCCGCCAACTAACCAATAACCAATAACTTCTTCACTCTTCTGGTTTTCCCAAATATACCTCAATTACGCGATCGTCATTTTGCACCTCATCCATCGTTCCCTCGCACAAAACAGCACCCTGATGCAAAACCGTCACCTTTTTAGCAATTTGCCGCACAAACTCCATATCATGTTCAATTACCAACACCGAATGACTTTCCGCCAGCGAAATCAGCAAATCTCCCGTTAGCGCCGTTTCCTCATCAGTCAAACCCGCCACAGGTTCATCCACCAACAACAAATCAGGAGATTGCGCCACCAACATCCCAATTTCCAACCACTGCTTTTCCCCGTGAGAAAGCAAACCAGCCGAAACATCAGCTTTATTCACCAAACCAATAGTTTCTAACAAACCCGCCACCGTCCGCTTTTCAGTAGCAGGAGCAGCCTTAAACAGAGTTGGAAACACATTTTTATTGCCATTGCAAGATAGCTCCAAATTTTCGCGCGGCGTTAAATTCAAGTAAACTCGCGGCGTTTGAAACTTGCGACCAATACCCAGACGCGCAATCTGATATTCCGACAATTTTCGCAAATTTTTCCCCTTAAATATCACTCGCCCTTCCGTCGGCTGCACCTTCCCAGTAATCGAATCGAGAAAAGTTGTTTTCCCCGCACCGTTAGGGCCAATGATAACTCGCAGTTCCCCCGCATCCATGCTAAAATTTAAACCGTTTATGGCTTTGAAACCATCAAAACTAACAGTCAAGTTTTCTATTTCTAATACTTTTTCCTTCATATTCTTCTCCTTAGTTTTAGTTGTAGGGTGCGTCAGTCAACAGTCTCTGGAAAAACCGAAAAATCTCCCGGCTGACGCACCCTACATTACTAGATTAATTGTAGGGTGCGTCAGTCAACAGTCTCTGGAAAAACCGAAAAATCTCCCGGCTGACGCACCCTACACAAGCATTAGCCACGATTGCTCATAAAGTCAAACGAAATATTGCTAGAACTGCTCGGGGTTGGAGTTGGCATTGCAGCCATAATCCGCTCAGCTAACTTCGAGAGTGGCAAACTTTGCAAATACACTTTTCCAGGCCCGGTTAGCTTGACCAAAAACAAACCTTCGCCGCCAAACAAAGCATTTCTAAAGCCCCCCACAAACTGAATATCGTAATCTACAGTCGGCGCAAAAGCTACCAAACAACCAGTGTCCGCCCGCAACACTTCACCAACTCCCAAATTTTTCTCAACGATTGTTCCTCCTGCATGAACAAAAGCTAGTCCGTCACCCTGTAATTTTTGCAGAATAAAGCCTTCTCCGCCAAAGAAACCGGCACCCAGCCGCTTGGTGAAAGCTACCTCAATTTCAATCCCGTTGGCAGCACAGAGAAATGAGTCTTTTTGACACAAAAATTTACCGCCAAGTTGGCCTAAATCGAGGGGAATCACTTTACCCGGATAGGGGGCGGCAAAAGCGACCTTTGCCTTGCGATTTCCGGCGTTGACAAAGGTGGTAATGAAAAAACCCGCTCCTGTCAGCATCCGCTTGAAACCTTGAAATAGGCCGCCACCTGTGGATGTTTGCATTTGGATGTCGCCTTCCATGTATGTCATGGTTCCAGCTTCAGCCCTGACGCCTTCTTTGGGGTCGAGTTCAATCTCGATGAGTTGCAAATCGTCGCCGTAGATTTTGTAGTCAATCACATCTGCCATATGTTGCCCCACAAGTTAAGTAACTGAGTATTTTACTACAAAGTCTTTCCTTGGCAGTCCGCAAGCATACCGTACATCATTTAGCAATCAATGTTCAATTTCTTCTTTTTCGTGCTGTACTTCGGGGTCTTGTTCCAGGCTGGGGTAAGTAGATGCGTACTTGGGTTTTCTGAACACGCGGCGGATTTGCTCAAAATCTTGATTTTGCAGCCATCCGACTAAGCCGTCTGGCAAGACTGTGACTACTATTAAGAATAGCGCGCCTTGGAAAAATAGCCACACTTCGGGGAATTGTTCGCTCAAGAAACTTTTGCCAAAGTTGACTAGCAGCGCTCCCAATATTGCTCCTGATAGTGTGGCGCGGCCTCCTACTGCTACCCAAATTACCATTTCTATCGAAAATGCAATATCCATGGCTTTTGGCGAAATTATTCCGGTTTGTACGGTGAATAATGCGCCTGCAATCCCGGCTAAGCCTGCGGATATTGCAAATACTAAAACTTTGTATACTGTGGGATTGTAGCCGGAGAAACGCAGGCGCACTTCGTCGTCGCGAATTGCTAGTAGCAAGCGACCGAAACGCCCGCTTGTCAGCCAGCGGCAGAGGGCGTAGGTTGCTGCTAGAAATAGTACGGTGAGAATGTAGAAAATATATTGAGTATCTCTGTTGTTGACTGTGGCTCCGAATAGGGTTTTAAAGTCTGTGAGTCCGTTGGTGCCGTTAATCAGTTTTTGCTGGCCGTTAAAGAAGTTGAAAAATACAATTGTTGCTGCTTGGGTGAGAATTGAAAAGTAAACGCCTCTAATTCGATTGCGGAATACTAAGTAACCTAAAAGTCCGCCCAAGATGGCTGGGACGAGCATTACTGCGACGACTGAGAAGGGAAATGAATAGAATGGTTGCCAAAACCAGGGCAGTTCGGTGACGCCGTAGAGGTTCATGAATTCGGGTAGTTGACTGCTGGCGTTTGGGGGAATTTGCAGTTTTAGGTGCATGGCGAAGGCGTAGCCACCTAGGGCAAAAAATACGCCGTGTCCGAGACTGAGCAAACCTGTATATCCCCAGATTAAGTCTATACCGAGAGCTACAATTGCTAGTGCTAAAAATCGGCCTAATTGGTTGAGACGAGCGTCGGGAAGTATTCCTGGGATGAGCAATATCAGTATAAGGGCGATCGCTCCTACAATTGCCGCTTCTTTGAACAGAGCCTTTTTTTCTGTATTCTTCATTTTTTTGGCGATCAAAGCTGTAGTTGTTAATTTTCAACTGTGCGTCCTTTTTGCGGAAATATTCCTCCCGGCCGCACTTGCAGAAAAGCCATAATTAAGGCGAATACCATGACTTTTGCCATGCTGGTGGTGGCGAAAAATGTAAAAAAATCAGCTAAGGGCTTGACAGGAGCAAACATTAATGCTAATGTTCCCGAACCGATCAGGTAATTGGCAGTGCCGATCGCCATTGCAGCAACTATACTGCCCATAATCTTGCCCACACCGCCCACAACCACCACCATAAAAGTATCGACTATATAATTTTGTCCGGTATTTGACCCTACAGAACCAATCAAACTAATCGCGCACCCAGCGACACCCGCCAACCCCGAGCCCAAAGCAAAAGTCAGCGCATCTACTTGCTCGGTAGGTATTCCCAAACAAGCGCTCATGCTGCGATTTTGCGTCACAGCGCGAATCCGCAATCCCCACACAGATTTTTGCAAAAATAGGTAAATTCCCGCCAAACAAATGCCTGTCAGCGCAATGATAAAAAGCCGAGCGTAGGGTAACTGAAAAGTTCCCAGCGGGATGCCGCCGCGCAGCCACGCAGGCGCAGTCACATCAACGTTTTGAGCGCCAAACCAAGGTTGAGTTACTGCGAGTTGGTAAGTTTGTGCTAAAAATGCGCTCGCGGCCCAGGAAATACCGAGAGACAGAGGTAAAATTATGGCGGTAAATGTGCTGCGAGTGCGATCGAAATCCGGGCGCCGCTTCAGTACCTGCAAACCCCCAAAAAACAGCAAACAGAACACCGCAATTCCCGTTACCAGCACCCAACTGACGCTGCGGACAAACTGCTGTAAAATCAAACTTACGCCCCAAGTTGCTAGCAGAGTTTCTAGGGGCCGCCCGTAGAGATGGCGAATCACTCCGCGTTCGAGAATTAATCCTACCAATGCTGCCACTAAAAAAGCGAGGGGAATGGCAAATAAAATATAAGTTTCAAAGGCAAATCCTCCGATACCTTTGAAGACATTCTGCACAACAAAAGTTGTATAAGCCCCCAACATCATCAACTCGCCATGAGCCATATTAATCACGCCCATCAGCCCAAAAATAATCGCTAATCCCAGGGCTGCAATTAGCAAAACAGCGCCGATGCTAATGCCATTGAATAAACCGTCCAACAACCCTAACACTACTTATTTTCCTCCTACTTTTAAAATATTTAGGGTGCGCAGTGCGCACCTTACCAATCTGTAGGGTGCGCAGTGCGCACCTTACCAATTTTGTGCAGTTATGTGAGGAACAAGCTATGCCATGGGCACCCTCAGCGATGTTTGACGTGGACATTTATGTAAGGATAAGGTGCGCATTGCGCACCCTACAAACTTCCGTTACATTCGTGGAGCGAATTCGTTGCCGAAGTTCTTTCTTCTCTACTTATGGAGCTTTGAATTTGCCGCCTTTTGCGGGGTCTGACCAATCGCAAGAAAAGCCTTTTGTTTCAGCGACAAACTGATTCCAAGGTATCGGCTTAACTGCTTCGGGCGTAGCAAAAGCGATTTCAAACAAACCATCTTCTCTCACTTGGCCCAACCGCACAAATTTAGCAAGGTGATGGTTAGTTTCCAGCGTAACTTTGCCGCCTGGGGCGTCAAAAGTTTGACCCAAAGCTGCTGCCCGCACTTTTTCCAAATCGTCTGGTGTTCCTGCTTTTTCGACGGCTTGCTTCCACAGGTAAACCATGATGTAAGCTGCTTCCATCGGGTCGTTGGTCACTCTGTCTTTGCCGTATTTTGCCTTGAAAGCTTCGACAAACTTTTTATTAGCGGGAGATTCCACAGTCATGAAGTAATTCCAGGCGGCGTAATGGCCTTTGAGATATTCTACGCCGATCGCCTTTACTTCTTCCTCAGCAATACTGACGGACATTGACGGATATTTGTCTGGGCCCAAACCTGCACCCTGCAACTGTTTGAAAAATGCGACGTTGCTGTCGCCGTTGAGGGAATTGAAAATGACGCCGCCCTCGGGCAAAGCTGCCTTGATTTTAGTGATAATTGGCGTGACTTCTGTACCGCCCAAAGGTATGTAATCTTCGCCAACTAATTCGCCGCCTTTGGCTGCTAGCTGTGCTTTGATAATAGTGTTTGCTGTGCGGGGGAAAACGTAGTCCGATCCGACTAAGAAGAATTTTTTGCCTTTATTTGCTAGCAGCCAGTCTACTGCTGGCTCGATTTGCTGGTTGGGCGCAGCCCCGGTATAAAAGATATTCTTGGAACACTCTTGACCCTCGTATTGTACGGGATACCAGAGCATATGATTTTTTTCTTCAAATACTGGCAATACTGCTTTGCGGCTGGCGGATGTCCAGCAGCCGAAGACGGTGACAACTTTGTCTTGATCGATCAATTTTTTGGCTTTTTCGGCAAAAGTCGGCCAGTCTGAGTTGCCGTCTTCTACTATTGCTTGGATTTGTTTTCCGAGGACGCCGCCAGCTTTATTGATTTCTTCGATTGCTAATTGTTCGGCATCGACAACGCTTTTTTCGCTGATTGACATTGTGCCGCTCAAGGAATGCAAAATTCCTACTTTGATCGTGTTCCCACTGCTGGCTGCGGGTGCTGCTGCTGATGGCGATCCGGTTGCTGTTGGAGAAGCGGCTGGGGTTGCTGTTGGAGTCGGAGTTCTACAAGCTTTTAGAAATAAACTTGATGTTAGGGTAGCAGAACTGTATAAGAGAAATTTCCGCCGATCGAATCGCTTTGTCATTTTTTCTTGATTACTCCTGAATAGTCAGTCAGATGATTGAGAATAATAACACATAGCGACTTGATATTAAGACTCGCTTTGGAAGACTGTTGTACCTTTAGATACAAAACTTATTATTAATTGACAAAATTAAGGTTTTGTGGGGATTGATGGCAACTGTGGCAGAAATGGGGTTTAGACACCAAGATACGTCATTTCAGCAATCAGTCTGAAATTAGAAGTCGGCTTTTTTTTAGAGCGATACCTGATGAATGTTGGGAGTTAGGCAGAAATTGCTCGATCGCACGACGCACACTCACAAGCAAATCTCAAACCACCTCACCCGCCCAAAATTTGTAGAAATATCCCTGATTTATGGAGAATAGCGGACTCGAACCGCTGGCCTCTGCGGTGCGATCGCAGCGCTCTACCAACTGAGCTAATTCCCCTGATTGACTTTCAATTTAGCATTTTAGATGCCCGATTGCCGAATCTCAAAGACTCATAGGTCGCCTTTGTCTTGACTTTGGCAGACAGTCAACTACCTTAGCACGTAATTGCTAAAAAAGTCAAGTGTTTTATGCAGCCGGCTCTGTGGGGGCGATCGAGCAAAGTTGGGCCACTCTATCTAACTCTAAATCAGCAAAATAGTCCACCGTCCAATTAGCTTGGCGCTGAATCATGTGAAACGGGTAAGTGTGAGTCACCCCCGCTACCTGAATCCCGGCTTTTTTCGCCGCTTCTATCCCCGCAAAAGTATCTTCTAATGCCAAACACTCGATCGCCTGCAAGTTAAATCCGGGATATTTCTGGTTGAGAAGTTCCACCGCCAACAAATAGCCGTCGGGTGCTGGTTTGCTCGCCATCAAGTCGTCGCCTGCGACAATTAATTCAAAGTTTGCAGCCAAACCCGATCGATCTAACACCAATTCTATATCCGATCGCATTGCCCCGCTAACTACCGCCATTTTCAGTCCCGAAACCCGAATTTTGTCAATAAATTCTGCCACACCCGAATAAATGGGCAATTTTTCCAAACTATCGATTGTTTCCTGATAAGCTTTTGCCTTGCCGCGCAGCAAGCGATCGAGGTATGTTTCTGTCAGATATCGTCCCCGGCGCTTCAGCAGTTCGGTAATACAAGTGCGATCGCTCTTTCCCAAGCACACTTCACGAAACTCCCCGCGTTTGAGTTGGAGATTTTCATCTAGCATCAGTCGATCGATTATTTTCTCGTGAATCGACTCGTCATTAATAATAACGCCATTAAAATCAAATAAAACTGCTTTTAGAGTCATTAGTTATTAGTCATTAGTCATTAGTTATTAGTCATTAGTCATTGGTAATTGGTAATCGGTAATCGGTAATCGGTAATTGAATACCAACTGTCAACTGTCAACTGTCAACTGTCAACCTGTATGCTGTCAACTGTCAACTGTAAGCTGGTATTCCCGGTAAATCACCATCCAAATCAGGAACCAAATCGATCGGATTCCACACCTTCGCCGCCCGCACCGGTTCCAAATCTTCCCCAGGAAGAGGTTTCACACCCTGCGTCACCTGATGCACCCACCAGTGATCCTGAGTTTGCACCGCCGCGAATCCAGCAGCCCCCGCCCAAGCATCCATACTACCAGCGGCGTAAGACTTAATATAAGGCTCTTCAAAGATATCAGTCAGCCACTCTGTCTGCCGTAAAGTTTTTTGATTTCCGTCCAAAATTGCCACTTGTCCCCCCACCTTCAGCAATCGGAAGCTTTCTCGCAAAATTGCCCGCGATACCGCAGGTGGCGTCTCGTGAAACAGCAAGGAAGCTGCAACTAAATCAAAGCTGGCGTCAGCAAAAGCCACGCTTTCGGCATTTCCGTGCAACCAGTCGATTTTTAACCCGGCTTTTTGCGCTTTCATGGAGGCGACTACCAGCATATATGGCGACAAATCCAGCCCGACAACTTCCGCTTCGGGAAAGGCTTGTTTGAGCATCAAGGTGGTCGAACCGGTGCCGCATCCCAAATCGATGATTCGGCGCGGTTTCACCCGCACAGCGTCAATTAAGCCTTGTCTGGCGACTGTTTCGTGGGGAAGCAAAACGTATTGCGTAATTGGATCGTAGGAAACGGCTGCACTGGGGTTGAGGTAGCCGCCTTCGATGCCGTGAAAGTTTTGACTGCTGTAATATTCGGGATAAACTAGGTTGGGTTGTCGGTGGCGATCGCCCGCTGTTTCCCAGTCGATACCTTCGTAGAGTCGTTTCAGTGCTTGTTCGTCGATCGCCAGTCGTATCAGGGGCGACAAAAAGCGCTCAAAAATTGTATCCTTGCCAACAGCCATAAAACTCCTTGCACAAAACCTCTTCTAATTTTAACCAAAGCCAGCCAACTTAGCATTCAATAAAGCTCCTTTACCTGCGCTGCACTCATCCGCGGCGGAACTTCCCTCTTCCTGCTTGCCTCTTGATGCCCCTCCGCGATCGGAATTTTTATCAAAAACTCCGTCCCCCCGCCCTTAGGTTGAGCAATTTTGATACTGCCACCGTGTCCGTCCACTACAATTTTGTAGCTAATTGCTAATCCCAAACCAGTGCCTTGCCCGACTGGTTTTGTAGTAAAAAATGGGTTAAAAATTTGGTCTTGAATGCTTTCGGGAATGCCCGGGCCGTTGTCGGCAATCGTCACCTTCAGAAATTTACCGCCATTTTGTCGAATTACTCCCGTGGAAATAGTAATGATTTTATCCAGGCGATCGATCTCGTTCAAAGCATCCATCGCATTGCTCAGCAAGTTCATAAACACCTGATTTAGCTGAGACGGATAGCACTCGACTGAAGGCACTTTTCCGTATTTCTTGACTATATAAATTCCATTTTTGATGCGGTTGGAGAGCAGCAGCAAGGTATTTTCCATACCTTCGTGAATGTCCGCCAGCTTTTTGTCAGATTCATCGAGGCGAGAAAAGTTACGCAAAGAAAGAACTATGCTGCGAATGCGTTCGGTTCCTATTTTCATAGAATTCAACATATGCGGCAAATCTTCCTCAATAAATTCCAACTCGATTGATTCGGCAAACTCTTCGATTTCCGGAGTAACTTCTGGGAAGGTTTGTTTGTAGAGACTCACCAAGTCTAATAAATCTTTAGTGTATTTGGTGGTGTGAGGCAAATTAGCCGAAATGAAGTTGACCGGGTTGTTGATTTCGTGAGCTATCCCGGCCACCATTTGACCCAGGGATGACATTTTCTCGCTCTGCACTAAATGAGTTTGTGTTTTTTTGAGTTCATCTAAGGCGCTATTCAGGAGTTTTACTTGGTCTTGGGTTTGACTGTAAAGGTGAGATTGAGTAATGGCGATCGCCAATTGGTCTGCCACAGCTTTTAACAGTTGGATTTCCTCCCCGCTCCAAAACCAATGGGTAGCATGGCTGCAAATTAAATAACCCTGCCGCTCGTTTTGAGTCTGGACAGGGACGGCTAAATAGCTATTAGCTTTAAGTTCGATCGGTTGACTTGTACTCTCGTTACCAGTGTCGATCGACAGAATAACTGGCTCGGATTTATCGCTGCGGACTGACAAATTTTCAAAAAAGTAAGGATCGAACTTTATCGCTTCTTTTGGACACTCAAATTCGCAAGATTGCCCCAGAATTTGTAATGTTTTATCCTGTGGTTCGTGCCAACCAAAAGCTGCCCGTTCTAGATGCAACAAATTTACTATTTCTTCCACTGTGCTTTGCACAATTTTGTCTAATTCTAGGGAAGCTTGAATGCGTCCGGCAATGCGGTTTAACATGGCTTCTCGTTCCGCTTGAGCTCGATTGTTTTCGGAGGAGTAAATTAGCCAAATTGCTGCTAGCATTGCTGGGACGAGCAGTCCACCGACGACGGATGTCAGCAAATTTAATGCTTGCAGTTGGGATTCAATATTTTCGCGGGGAATTACTAGAGCCATTGACCAGTTAACTTCGTTGAGGGGAGCATAGGCTACATACACCCATTTGTTATCTATTTTTACCAGTTCGATATTCGTCTGGTGGCTGGTCATATTGCGCGCAATTGCTGCTAATCCTGGGTCTTGTGATTTTAAAAAAGTTGGGGCTGGCAGGTCGATAGTTCCGATTAATTTATTGTTGGGATGAATAATTGGCACTCCTTCTGAATTAAGCACAAAAGCATAGCTGTCTGAACCGTGGTGCAAGCTGTTAGCTACAGAGGCTACTCGGTCTACTTTAATGCTGCCTGCAAGGACTCCAATTACTTTATTGGGAGTGGGAGGCAATGCCCAAATTGGAGATGCAATTATGATTGTAGAAAGCTTGGTGCTGCGTCCGATCAGCGGGTCGGAAACGTTGACGTTTCCGTTCATTGCCTTTTGAAAGTGTTTGCGGTCTTTGCTGTTCGTGGTAGTACCTAAAGTGTTCTGCACTGAGCCATCGGCTTGAACTAATGACAATACGAAATACTCTTTTAACCTGTATGTTTCTCCTTGCAAAATCGGTTCAACTAATTTCCAGTTGAGAGTGCGAACCGTAGGAGAGTAAGCGATGGTTTCTATTTCTGCTTTGCGACTGCTGAGCCACTTATCGATTTCTTCACTGCCTTTTTCTAATTTTAATAGTGCTATTGCCTTTAAATTGTCGAGGATTAGTCCGCGCACCACGAAATAGCTGATGCAAGCAGTTGTGCTAATGGTTAAGGCCGTACTGCCCAGAATGAGCAGGGTAAGTAAATGGCGGCGCTGCCTTCTGTGCTGCCAAAGACTGTGCGCTTGCTGGCACCGCAATTGAGCAGAATTACTTATTTTTTGCCACAAGCGGCGCAGCTTTTTTGTTTGATGGGGCGGCTGCACAGACACAGCTCGGCCTTGATTTGCTGGGTTTTGCATCATCAAATGTTCTCGTCGAGAGTCTAATAGATCAAACGGCATTTGTTATTGGTAATCCGGCAGAATTAATATTAGATAAATGGTGAGGGTCTGAGTCCTCATTGGTTATACCAATCAGGGGTAATACCACTTTTTATTTGTAACTTTTTGATTAAGAAATTGAAAATGACTGATTAATTTTGGGGCCAAGAATAGAGTTTACAGTGACGTTATTTGAGAGAAATGGTATTACATTTCTCGCTTCACAAACAAATTCCGATCGCGCGATAGCATTCTTTTTTAGCATTAACTTGATATTCAGACTTTGGCTTTACTTACTTGATATTAGTGATTTAAGATATAGTGGTTGTCAATTTTCTCTTCTGTACTTGTCAGCGATCTTACAAATTACCAATATGTGATCTGAATCACTTGAAAATTGCTATATCTTTAATATCTATCTCGTTTTTATAACAAAATTCTTGTAAATAACACAGAGAAAATACGGAGTTTTTTAAATTAGCAATGTATTATAATGTATGGTCAAAACAGTATTGACGATTTTACCAATTTGCGCTATGGCTTTAAGGAGAAATTTTTTCGTCTAAAGCTTTTTTGGCCAAGCGGGTTATATAAACGGTGAGGGCGATCGTTGCTACTAAACCAATGCCGTACAGCGCCCACTCAGCATTAGTGCGCGATCGCCCCTGCGATCCGATTGCAGCCAAACTCCCAGCCAGGGAACCGATATAAACATACATCACGGTTCCGGGAATCATGCCGATCCAAGATGCGAAAAAATAGTCTCTGAGAGATACCTGCGTGATTCCAAAAGCATAGTTAAGCAAATTAAACGGAAAAATTGGCGACAGCCGCGTCAGCAGCACAATTTTCCATCCTTCAGAGGCAACTGCGGAGTCGATCGCCTGAAACTTGAGATTGCCTTCTATCTGTTTGGAAACCCAATCGCGAGTTAAATACCTGCCTGTTAAAAAAGCGCAAGTTGCGCCCAAAACTGAGCCTACGGAAACGCAAACTGTGCCGCCTCCTACTCCGAACAAAACGCCAGAACCGAGAGTCAGCAAGGAACCGGGGATAAATAAAACTGTGGCTACAATGTAAATTAGAATAAAAGCTGCGGGGGCCCAAGGGCCGAGATGGGCGATCGACTCCAGGGCATTTTTGATAATTCCTTGAAAGTTAAAAAACTTTGCTGCCACAATCAAAGCCGCAGCTAAACCAATCCCTAAAAACAGCTTCCACTTATTTGATGGTGGTGGATTTTCTTCACCGGGCGATCGCAAATCATTCATTACTTCAACTCTCCACTCTGAATTACTAATTATGTAGGGTGCGCAATGCGCACCCTACTTATTCCTCCTTCTCAAATCAACGTACCGCCGCAACTAGAACCGCTACCCGCCGTACAGCCGTAGCAATAAGCAGCAGTTTGCACCTCTTGAATTAGATCTAAACTACCAGATTCCAGCAATTTAGCAACTGTTATCCTTTCCCCGCTGCCCGTTTTCGCGGGCAGATTTTCCATTTGGTTAAAATCGCAGTCGTAGACATTGCCCAAATAGTCGATCGACAATTCATTGCGGCACATTAAATAATCCAGAGTACCGGGATTAAAATTATCCTCCAAAAACTCCAGATAAGGCTTGTGCAGTTTTTTGTGTTCCAAATGAAACTTAGTCCGTCCCACAGGCAAATTAGTAATCGCGAACAATTGATTAAAACAAATCCCAAAATGTTCGGCTAAATAAACCTGATAATCTTGCTGTAACTTGCCCTGTTCCGGTGTCAGAGAAAACTTATCTGTGGTCGGCACTTGTGGATTGTACACCAAATCCAGGATTAAATTTGGGTTTTTCCCGTATCCCAACTGATTCAGCTTTTGCAGCGCCCGAATCGAACTGTCAAAAACACCGCTGCCGCGCATTTTGTCAACATTGTCAGCTTGGTAACAGGGAAGCGACGCCACAATTCTGAGTTGGTGCTGCGCGCAATATTCGGGAATATCTTCAAAGCCTTTTTCAAAGTAAATCGTCAAATTAGAACGAACAATTACCTCTTTACCTGTTGCCCTCGCAGCTTCCGCCAGCGGTTTAAAACCGTAAAGCATTTCGGGAGCACCGCCCGTGAGGTCAACAGTTTTAATTTGAGGAAAACGGCGAATGATTTCAATTAATTGTTCGCATATTTCCGGGGAAAGTTCTTCTGTTCGTGTCGGGCTAGCTTCTACGTGACAGTGACTGCAAGCGAGGTTGCAGCGTTTCCCTAGATTAATTTGTAAAACTGTAATCTGCTTTTTAGTTAAAGCTGAGTTGAGTTTGTTTTTGAAAGGCGTGATTGCGGTCTGAATCATGTGCTAAATTTTTTAGTATGCGATCGCAACGAATGTAGAGGCATTCCGGGGAACGCCTCTCATAATTTAGCACTAATTATCAAAGTCGGGGACGTATCAAAACCAAAGAAACCGGGTTTTTTGCGGTTTTTGCGAGCTATAATGCGTCTTCTCGAAAAAAATCCGGTTTCTGACCGCCCGTGCGTCCAGGACTATTAATCTGGCTTGAGAGAGTCAACTAATTTTTCAACTCGTGCTTTGATTTCATCTCGAACGCGGTGAAAAGTTGCGATTGGTTGTCCGTCGGGATCGTCGAGTTGCCAATCTTGAAATACTTCTCGCAAAACCCAGGCTTCGGGTAAATTCACGCCGCAGCCGCACAGAGAAATTACTGCGTCGTAATCTTCGGCATTGAATTCGCTTAATGGGTTAGATGTTTGATCGGTGATATCAATGCCGATTTCTGACATGACTTGAATTGCTGTCGGGTGAACTCTGCTTGATTCTAAACCGGAACTGGTGACGGCAATTTTGTCTTTGCCGATGGTTTTAGCGAATCCTTCTGCCATTTGCGATCGACAGGAGTTTCTTTTGCACACGAACATTACTTTTTTCATTGTTTTTGCTACTTCCGATATGATGTTCTCTCGATAAAATTGGTTCGATCGTTCGGACTTTAGTCCGCATCAATCAGAGGACTAAAGTCCGAACGATCGAACGTGGCCCGATCGCCTTAATTAACTTCCAGGGCGCGATTTGTTAGGGCGATCGCCTCGGAAGCCGCTTGTTCCTTGCGTTCGCTGTGGCGATCGGTCAAATAGTCAGCGTGTTCCCGCAACAGCAAGGTAAACTTGTACAGTTCCTCCATGACATCGATCGCGCGATCGCGAAAAGGAGAATCCTTCATTGTCCCATCATCATGAAACTCCTGATAAGCCTTAGCAACCGAAGACTGATTAGGAATCGTAAACATCCGCATCCAGCGGCCCAAAATCCTCAAAGTATTAACAGCATTAAAAGACTGCGAACCGCCGCTAACCTGCATCACCGCCAAAGTGCGGCCTTGAGTCGGTCTGACGGCCCCAATACTTAAAGGAATCCAGTCAATTTGATTTTTGATAATGCCCGTAATATTGCCGTGCATTTCTGGACTCGACCAAACTTGACCCTCCGACCAAAGGCTCAATTCCCGCAATTCTTGAACCTTGGGATGCGTATCGGGAACGCTGCCGTAAATCGGCAATTCCCGAGGATTGAAAAAACGTACTTCTGCACCCAAATCTTGGATGATTCTAGCCGATTCTTCCGCTAACAAGCGGCTGTAAGAACGCTCTCGCAAAGAGCCGTATAAAAACAGAATTCTCGGTTTGTGCGTGAAATTTCCCATGATACTTTCAATTACAATCTCGAAATCCGTTAGATATTTGTCGGTAAACAGCGACTGCTAACTGCGCGCCCCAAATCGGAGCAACCCAGTAAACCCAGTGGTGTTCCCAAATGTCGCCAATTAATGCCGGGCCGAGCGATCGCGCTGGATTCATGCTCGCTCCGGTAATCGGCCCCATAAATGCAGCTTCTAAGCCTACAGTCAAGCCAATTGCTATCCCCGCAAAACCGATATGAGCGCGCCTGTCAAGTCCCGAACCGAGAATGACAAACATCAGGATAAAAGTTAGAACTGTTTCTAAAATTAGAGACTGCAACCAATTACCGTTAAGAGGGATAGTTGCACCCAGATTTGCCACTTTTCCTAAGCTAATTAGCAGCAGTGCGGAAGCTGCGATCGCCCCCGCACACTGCGCCAAAATGTAAGGTAAAACTTTGTATTTTGGGAAAAACCCGCTCGCCCAAAATCCTAAGGTTACGGCTGGGTTAAAGTGCGCGCCGCTGATATGTGCGATCGCATAAATCATCGCGGCTACAACTGCACCAAATACAAAACTAACGCCCAAATGAGTTACAGAACCACCGCTAATCTTGTTAACCATCACAGCGCCGGTGCCTGCAAAAACTAGAATAAACGTGCCGAGGCCTTCGGCGATCGCTTCTCGGCTGCAATCTCGATTTTCGCCCAAAGCTAACTTTTTTGCTGCTGCACCCATCACTGTCAACTCATTGGTTCAAAACAATCATATCAAAAAAGTTTGATACGTCAACTATCAAGGTTCGTAGTGAGGACTTTAGTCCTTCTTTCTGAGGACTGAAGTCCTCACTACCAACCAATAGGCGTCAACTATCAAGGTTCGTAGTGAGGACTTTAGTCCTTCTTTCTGAGGACTGAAGTCCTCACTACCAACCAATAGCACTTACTTTAGGGGACATAATATTACTTATCAAAAAATATTGATGGGTCAACCCGCCTCAGCACAAGGCCGCGCCGGCAGCATCTGGCTGAAACGGCGGTACTGGGCGAGGTACTCTTCCAGGGCGATAAACTGAGCTAAATTGAGGCTGTAGTAGATCCAGCGGCCTTCTTGGCGGCTGCGAACTAAAGCGGCTTCTTTTAGGGTTTTGAGGTGAAAAGAGAGTTTAGACTGAGGGACTCCCAGCCGATCGCACAATTCGCAAACGCACAATTCCTGTTGCTGCAGCAACTCCAGAATCTGAATCCGCAGGGGGTCAGACAGAGCGTGAAAGCCTGCGGAGACCAGTTTTTGGGAAATCTGAGGTTGTGGAATGCGATCGGGCGCAATTTGAGAATTTTTAAGCATCAATTATAGGAGAAGGAAGAAGGAATAAGGAAGAAGGAATAAGGAAGAAAAGCAACGGTTTCAACAATTAAGAACGTCCTCACCGCCGGCCGCGGTTGCTCTATTAGAATTGAATTGCAAAAGTCCTTTCAATCAAATTTTATGACGATGCTCAGAGCAGCGTCCCACAAGAAAAAAAATTGTGGGATGGCTTTGAGCAGCGTCCTAAGTAATTTTACAATTCAAGTCTATTGTGAAAAAATCCATACAAAACATCATATTTTCTCAAGATTTATCCCAGAAAATTGGTGTATTTAGCATCAATAAATCCTTGGGAATCGATATTACTTCGGATTCTGTACCCGCGCCGGCACATCAGTCAATCCGGCTTTTTGCATCAGCGAAATCACGCCTACAGATAGAACCCCACCAATCACTACCCCGACAACTATCAGAATCAGAAAGAATTTTTGGAGAGTTTTTTTAGTAGCTGGGTGGTACTGTCTCGGCAATTCTTCACCTCGATCGTCAAGTTGTTGCTCTAAGGGGTCTAGCGGATTGGATGGATTTGAGTTAAAAGGATTTGGCGCTTGATTCATGGCTAGTGATGGTTAAAGGATGTAAACAACTATTTTAACTTGCGATTTGCCGTCGCAGCTTACATCATACATTCTGATTTTACTCAAGCCTCGATAAAATTTATTAAGATACCGAGGATTTTAGCAACATTATTGATAAAATATTCGTCTGTGTCAATCTCGATCGCAATTCCTTCTAGCTGAAAGAATTTCCAGATACTCCCAGTTGTCACAACTCCATAAATTGTCTGAATGTCATTTTCTTGACGCTGGTTAAATATTTGCGCTGCAATGGTTTCTGCCATGCACTGCCCCAAGCCGGATTGAATGTTGTCGTTTTTGGCTTCAACCAAGGCGATAACAGGGGATTCGATGACTAGCTGTTCGGGCGATCGGCTAATGAGAAAATCGCAATAACCGCTCAAACCCCTGGCAGGGTCTACATTAAACTCTCTACCTGAAAATAAACTCATCCGTTCCGGCAGCCGTTTTTAAATTTCCACTAATATCGGCGCGACAATTAGTTCGGAGCGAGCTTTGTCGGAATTAATCTCTAGTGCTAAAGGTAGATTGAATTGCAAAGTTTCTTGCAAAAAAATGCTGGGTTCTATTTCGGGGATGTCGGCAAACAAGCCAACCCTCCTAGTAAAAGTTATGCCAAAATTTGTCTTAATTTGTTCGAGGCTAAATTGACTGTATGGCATTTAACTCCCTCTTCCAACACAATCAAAAAACTTCTCGCCCTCATTCCTGGCCTGGAAAAACCTCTGCGTTTATCTGTGTTTATCTCCCCTGCATCTGCGGTTGTTCTATCAATCAAAGATTTAGGCAATTCAAGTCTAATAACTTGTTTAAAACATCCCAAAGAGGGCTGGGCGGGTTTATCTGATTCTACTGCTTTTACAGATTTTTGGTGAACCCGCCTCTAAAAAATTTTAGGCTTCTGTTTTCTCTAAGCGATTGAGAGAAAATGTTGCGGCCTCAGCTACTTGAGAATTTTTATCTTTTTCTAAGTATTTCAAAGCCGAAACGCTCTTCACACTCGGCAAATGCCCCAAAGCTTCAGCCAGCCTCTGCCGGATCAGCCAATCTTCTGACTGAGCAAAGTTGAGGATGCGATCGATCGCGCCCATGTCCTTAATTTCCCCCAAAGCCGAAATTGCCGCCTGCTGGATCACCACTTGCTCGCAGTCGAGAGCTTTCAGCAGCACGTCGCGAGCCCGGGGATCTTTGAGATTTCCCAGAGAAACAGCAGCACTGAAGCGCACCAGCCATTCTGTATCCTCATAAAAAGCGCGCACCAAAGCCTCAAAAGCTCTGATATCTTCCAGATAGCCCAAAGCACCCGCAGCGTCAGCACGAATGCCGTAATCCGGGTCTGTTTCTAGCAATTTGACTAGAATGGGATAGCATTCTGCTGTCGGTTTGACACCGAGAGCAAACACAGCCATCGATCGCACTTGCAAACTTTCGTCGTTCAACACCTTTTTAATCAAAGGTACCGCCGTTTCAGCCGGCACGTTCCGCAAGTTTGCCAAAGCCACCATGCGATCGGCTGAGTTTTCGCTTTCTAACTTGGCTGCAATTTGCTCTAAGCTTAAAGTTGTCATTATGGGTAGATTTTGTAGTAAAACTTTACATTCTGCTTATTTTGATTATAGGCGGGTCTCAGGAAAAAAGCAGGCAGTAAAAACCGCCCCAGGATTTGAGCTCAGTGAAATTACGGATTAGTGAGAGTATTAATCTAAAGCTCAAATTGCATGAAAATAATAAATGAGCAAGTCTATTATTTAAAATTCAACCACAGGCGAGGTGTTTGGGCCGTTCCCTAAGGCTTTGCCCGATTGTTATACCATTTACACAAAATAATGCAAATCGAGGGAAGCTCCAAACCCTTATGCAATAAGCTATTCCCCATCGAAAATCAAAAATAGAAAATGGTATTAGCCGTTCTCCGATCACCTGCAATTAACTATGCCCTTTTATCACCCGCCCTTTTACTCCTCAGCCTTAGAACAAGCGATCGACCGCTACCCCCTAACAGCCGGGCCAGAAACTTCCCTAGCAGTGGCGATCGCCCTGATGAGTCAGTTGCAAAACAGTTGTCCCCTAGTCAAAGGGCCTTTATCCTCAGACAAGGGGGCGATGAGCGAATCAGCCGCGCCGGACAAGGTGCGGGCCCGCTGCGTCCTCGTCGTGCAGAACCAGCAGACTATCACCACAGGCAACTTATCCGAAAACCCCAGTCGCGGGCTGTTAATCGGCATACTAACCCCCGCCGACTTAGTGAGGCTGATTGCTTCTGGCAAAATAAACAGCCTGCAAAAAGTAGCCCTCCACAAAATACCAATTGCCGAAGTCATGTCCCCGGTGTCGGTTTCCCTCACAGAATCCGACGATCAAGACGTGTTTACCGCTTTATCGTTATTTCGCCAGCACCGAATTCGCTATTTGCCTATTGTCAATCAATTCCGGCACTTGGTAGGAGTGCTGACGCGGGAAAGAATTCGCCAAGTATTGCAGCCTTCCAACATTCTCAAATTGCGGCGGGTAGCAGAATTGATGACTACGCCAATTACAGCGCCCCACACCGCCTCGCTGCTGAGCATCAGCGAACTGATGTCCGAGCATCAAGTCAGTTGCGTAGTCATTACAAAAAACAAAGAATTAACAATGGAGAAGCCCAAAGAGGACTCTACCTCGGTTTTTCATTATTCCTTTCACCAACCTTTAGGAATTGTTACCGAATACGACATCGTGCAGGCGCAGTATCTAGAACTAAATTTCGAGCAAACCCCAGCTCAAAAAGTCATGAGAACTCCCCTGCAATTTCTGGAACCTTCCGATTCCCTGTGGACGGCGCACAAACAAATGCAGCAGCAACAAGTGCAGCGGTTGGTGGTGTGCGGCGGGCGCGGAGAACTGTTGGGAATTATTACTCAAACCAGCTTGCTCAGAGTCCTCGATCCGACAGAAATGTACCGAGTTGTCAAACAGTTGCAGCAGTCGGTTTATCAACTGCAATCGGAAAAATTGGAACTGCTGCAAAGCCGCAATGCTAAATTGGAACAGCAGGTGCGCGAACGGACTGCCAAACTCCACGAACAGGTGCAGCGCGATCGGCTGTTAACTCAAATTTCCTTCCGAATTCACCAATCCTTAAACCTAAACGAGATTCTCCACGCCAGCGTCGATGAAGTCCGGCAAGTTTTGCAAGCCGACAGAGTGGCGATCGTGCGTTGGGAATCGAGCAATTGCGGCATTTTTGTGGCAGAATCCGTTGCCCCCAACTGGTCTTCTATCTTGGGAGAAATGATGCCAGACAATATTTGGCAGGAAGATGCCTTTGCGATCGAACAGGAGATTTATGCCGTCCCAGACATCGACAAAGCTAGTTTGAGTGCGGAAAAATATGCGCGCTTTCAGCAAGCGCAAATCAAAGCTTATTTGATTGTACCAATTTTGCAAGACGGCAATTTGTGGGGGATGATGTGCGTCCATCAGTGTTCCAAACCCCGGAAGTGGCAGGCTTCGGAATTGGATTTGCTGCTGCAACTGGCAACTCAAATCGCGATCGCCATTCAGCAAGCCCAACTCTACCAGCAAGTACAAAATCTCAACACCGACCTCGAACGCCAAGTCCAAGAACGCACCGCCCAATTGGAACAAAAAGTGCAGGAACTCCAGCATTTAAACATTCTAAAAGATGAATTTCTCAGCACGGTTTCTCACGAACTGCGGACGCCTTTATCTAATATGAAAATGGCTATTCATATGCTGAGAATTTCTCCCACACCAGACAGGCGCCAGATTTATTTAGAAATTTTAGAAACAGAATGTACTAGAGAAACCGATTTGATTAATGCTTTGCTCGATTTGCAGCGCCTCGAAGCAGCAACTTGTCCGATCGACCTCGAACCAGTAAACTTAGCAGTCTGGCTGCCTACAATTATCGACCCGTTTTACACCCGCGCCCAGAACCGCCACCAGCATTTGCGAGTAGAGTGCGATCGCCAACTCCCCACGATCAGTTCCAACCGCGCTAGTTTGGGACGAATTTTAGCAGAACTGCTCAACAATGCCTGCAAGTATACTGCCAATGACGGCGAAATATCTTTGAAAGTTGAGTGCATCAAGGGAGACGGGGAAAAAGAAGGAAGCGGCAAAAATTCCGCACAAGCAAGTGTTAGGGCTTCGGAAATTCAATTTACATTCAGTAACCAATCTTCCATTGCGATCGAAGAATTGCCTCGAATTTTCGATAAATTTTATCGAGTTCCCAACGCCGATCCCTGGAAACAAGGAGGTACAGGTTTGGGTTTAGCTTTGGTTCAAAAACTTGTGGAACAGTTACAGGGAAAAATTGAGGTTGAAAGCAGCAAGGGCTGGACTAATTTTACCGTCACATTTCCTACCAAGCCAGATACAAATTAGTCCGCCACTAGCCGATTTTAGATTTGAGATTTGAGATTTTAGATTGACTTGCAGCATTGAATCTGGGAAGTTGAACAGGAGTCTAAAATTTTGGGGTGGGTTCATCTTGTTTACTCTGATGATACCAAATCCGGGTTTACTACCCCCTTTTATTGGTAGCTAATTTTTCCCAATCTCCCCGTCTCTCTGTCAAAAAATAGAGATAGGGGTTATTTAACCCAGATTTACCAGAAAGAATTGGTTTAATATCATGTCCGATCGAACGATTACAATAAGATTGGTTCGTAGTGAGGACTTTAGTCCTTCATTTGCAAGGACTAAAGTCCTCACTACAAACCTTTTTATTACTGGCGATCGACCGGACATGATATAAAGCCTCTGCCTTTTAAGGAGATATTAAAATCCGACTATTCATTACTCCAATCCTCGGACTTCTAGGTAGAGGTCGCCCTCAATTGTCAACTGTCAACCCAACGACTGCGCTCGGGGGCAAGCTGTTAACAGTTAACTGTTAAATGTTAACTGTTAACTGTTAACTGTTAACTGTCATAGCAAGTCTGGGTTATTCACCCCCTTTATAAATTGTAGGGTGCGTCGCTCGTTTAATCTCGATCGTAAGCGAGAGTTGTTCCTAGCGACGCACCCTAGGATCTCTGTTAACTGTTAACTGTCACAGGTCAACTGTCAACTGAATCTCATTCTTTTTTGGGAGCTAGTTTGCGGATGCCAGACGGTACTGGTGTCAAATTCAAATATTCATGTTTATCTTCCACAAGTGATGATGATTTAGATATTTGATACTTCTTGCCTTTGGTAGGGTGATTAGCCACGGTGCCCAAGCAGGGTATGCCAAAATTTTCTAATTGACTGAAAACTGTTTTGACTACAGAAAACTTCACCTGGCGAACTGATACAACCATCAGTATTCCATCTGTGCGCGCCGCCAAAAAATTCGTATCTTTACTATCAACCAGCGGTGGCGTATCGTAAATAACTAAGTCAAATGTGGCGTGCAGTTCTTCCATTAAATACTGCATTTGAGATGAGGCCAGCCGTCTGGCAGTACCGGGGACAGGAAGACCGGCAGTTAATACAAAAAGATTCTCTGCTAGGTGCGATCGCTGGATAATTTCATCCGGTTCATTTTTATTTTCGAGCAAGTTGCTCAATCCATTGACATTAGGCAGTTCCAACAGCCTGTGCAGG
This sequence comes from Oscillatoriales cyanobacterium, assembly GCA_004293365.1. Classification (GTDB taxonomy): domain Bacteria; phylum Cyanobacteriota; class Cyanobacteriia; order Cyanobacteriales; family Microcoleaceae; genus Microcoleus. The sequence continues at coordinate 21,863 of RDYN01000056.1, forward strand.
CTGGGTGAATGCAAGTTCGCGTCTACCAACAGCACTCGCTGACCCGCCAGCGCTGCCACGTGGGCTAGATTTAAAGCAACGGTAGATTTGCCTTCGCCAACTGTAGCCGAACCAACTACCAAAGAGCTAATCGTTCGATTTGAAGAAAGAAAGCGGATATTAGTATAAAGAGAGTCAAAAGCTTCTATAAATTCCGAAGCATTTTTATGATTCCCCTGTTTGCCTTCAAGATAAGCATAGGCATTAGCAATAGAAGGCGGAAATTTTTTAGCATTTTTGTCACGAGGAATTACTCCCAATAAAGGCGCATCAAACGCATCTTTAATGTCATCAGCACAGTAGAAAACATTGCGGATTTTTTCAATAAGAATAGCCGCTCCCAGACCTAACACGAGTCCTCCAAAAATCCCCATCACAAAGTTGTTTGTACTTTTCGATGCCACTGGAATGTATTTGCCTGTTTTGATATCTTTGGGGATTTGGGGTTGAGAAATAACTTCCCAAGGTACTTGGCTTTGGGCTGCTTGGACGCGCAGAGTTTCCCGCTGAGTTAAAAGTTGCTGGCGGCTGGTGGAAGCTATGTCTAATTGCTGTTGCAGTTCGTTGTAGCGACGAGCTACAATCGGAAAATCTCTTACTTTTCGGGTCAAATCTTCTTTACTTTGGGCGATCGCCTGACTGCGAGCTTCTAAGACTTGAACTTGGTTCGCAGTATCCACCAATTGTTTGATCAAGCCTATGCGAATCGAGTTTTGAAAATTCTGAACTTTAGAATTGGCTTGAGAGCCTACCAAATTTTGTCCCAAAATGCGATCGGTTTGCTTGTTGAGCAAAGCTACTAAATTTGCCCGCTTGCGCTCTAAAGCTTCCACTATAGGGTTAGCAGATTTAAAACGAGCTGTTTCTACAGCAATCTGACCTTCTACTTCCTTAACCTTGGTCAGCAACTCTTTGTATTGAGGTTCTTCGCTTAAAGCTGAAGCGGCAATAGCTTCATTTGGTGTAAAATCCAATTGTTTTTGCAAGTTAGCGTACAGCATTTTCTGTTCCTGTAGCAGCCTTTGAGTTTCTAACTCTAAAGTTTCTATAGCCCGAACTTGCGCGATCAATTGCCCGCCTTGTTCTTTAGGATCGGTAATTTTTTGCTGCTGCTGTATCATCTGTAACTCAGACTTCAGGTCATTTACGCGCTTGTTGAGTCCCGGAAGCTGGTTTTCAATAAAATTAACACCTTGACCAATGCGAGTCTTGCGTTCGTCAAGGCTGTACTTTAAATATTTCTTTTTAGTTTCTTGTAAAACGAACTCAACTAACTCAGGGTCTTGCCCCAGGAAACGAACTTCCAAAATTTTAGTTTGCGTCAACTCATTTTCTCCGAGGCGCAACACGAGTAATCCTTTTTTAAGAAGTTCCTCGGTCATTTCTGGATATTTTTGTTGGACTTGTTTGGTAATAGCCGACAGCATCTGAGGGCTCTGGAGAATTTGAAGCTGAGTTGGATAGTCCAAACTAAAAAATTCTCGATTAGGCACTCCACCCCCCTCACCGCGATTGGCGAGGGCAGATGCGTCGGTAAGTCTTGCCTCAGTTGTCACGGGTTCCACCAGTATCCGAAAATCGCCTTGATATGTTTTCTTGCCTCCCTTGACCTTATAATAAACTCCACCGCCTGCTAGAGCTACAATCGCAATGATAACTAGGGCTTGTCGCCCAAAAGTCCTGAACAAGGGCTTGAGATTCAATCCTTTCTGAGGCGGCCCGCTTACTTCTTCTCCCTCGTCAACGGGAAATTGCTGCACCTGTCTGCTCTGGTTGCTAATTGGTACGATATGAGCGTCCTGTTCTTTTTCCATGTTGACCTCTTTCATATTGTTTTGGTAAAATCAGCTTGGTTCTGCGAGCCTTCTGGTTGATACTTTCACCCTTGACTTCAGGATATCACAGGAGATTCTGGGTTGGTTGGTTCTATTTCCTGCCCATAGTTCTCACTACTTTCACATAGTATACAAAAATAACTAAATCCATAGGTTGTGCCGGCTGCAAAAGTTATTTTACTAACCTAAGAGAGAGTTGTCTCCAACTGTATTTCTGTCGGCTGTGTTCTGCTTGTATTCCTGGTTTGTCGGTTACTGTGCCAAGTTTTTCTGGTATCTCTGAGCTTCACCGCAGCTCGCGCCATAACTTTACCAAAATTTTACAATTTCCCGTCACACCTGGGCCGCCGATCGCGCTGGTATTGCCTTGTCATTTCTGCCATTTTTGCGATCGCCACCAATAGCTGCACTACCTGTTAACTTACCCGCTTTCCCGATCGGCTAAAAAGTTTTGGATTTTCCACGTAGATATAATAATTAACACCATTGGGCCGATTTGTGGAACGACAAGTAATCCAATCAATTTCCGACAAAAATCTTTCTTTATCTTTTAATTGTCAACTTTTTGAAGATTTGGATGACTGTTTAACTTTACATAATTAAACTGCCGGACAATCATATCACAAACCGAGTTCAATAGTGGGTAAACGACATAAAAATTAATATTTTGTGATTGCAAAGTCGATCGACATTTGGAAAAACTCAAGGCTTCTAGATTTTGCTACCGGGCGGATGGCGCTGGGCGATGCGATGTTTTGTCGCAGAAACACGGGGTTTCTGGGCTTTTCCACAATTGCTAAAACCATCGCTGCGATTCGCCCATCCGACTATGAGAGCTATAGCAATACTAACGGGAAACGCGCAACGGGCTGTTTTTTTTTCGACAAACCGATGATATCATGTCCGATCGATTGACCCTAATAAGCAAGGTTTGTAGTGCGGACTTCAGTCCGCAACCGAAGAGCGGACTGAAGTCCGCACTACAAACTGATGGTAATCAACCGGACATGATAGGAAAGAAGTTTAGGACACCTTCGTAAGAAAATACAAATGGTTGGCAAGCGTTCTAATTATTGTTCGGGAATATCGCCCGGATAAGCTGTTGGCAATTGTGTTTTTTTTAGGCTGATTATAATTCAATACGGTTTACTTAAGACTATTTATGCCCCGGAGATCCCCCTCGCATCCCCCTGATTGTCGGGGGACTTTAAGAGCTTTCTTATCCCCCCCTTATTAAGGGGGGTTAGGGGGGATCGATCTTAAGTGAACCGTATTGGATTAGAATTGCATTGCCTCAATCTTTGATTGAGAGGAAAACCGCCGAGCGACGATGATGAATTTCATGATAGGAGAGCGCATGAATGCAATCAAAGTCTATTAAAGCTTAGTGATTTTGTGCTTTTTTTTCTCGAAGTTTCAACAAAATTTCTGCGTGAACTTCGCGGGTAATCGGATAGAAATAGGTGAGAATCATGCCGCAAATTAAAGCAATTGTGGGCAGCGGCCCGATCGCAACTCGAATCGCGAACAGTGCAGAATCCGGCTGTACGGGTGCAGCCTCTCCCTGAACAGTGGCAAGAAATCCAGCTTGTTCTAATGCTTGGCCTACCAACCACAAGCCGATCGCCAAACCAATTTTTTGCAGCAAAACCATAAACGAATAGAACACGCCTTCGCGTCTTTCGCCTGTTTGGAGTTCGTCGAGTTCAATCACATCCGGTATCATCGACCAAGGTACGAGATAAGCAGTGGAAACTCCCACACCTGCCATAACTGCTAACAGGTACATCTGAACTACTTGTCCGGGTTGCAGGAAAAACAGTCCGGCTTGGGCGATAATCCACAAACTCATGCCCATAAAATAAACGGCTTTTTTGCCATATCGCTCGCTAACTCTACTCCAAACAGATAACATGGCGAGTGCGGTGCCTTGAACTGCGATCGCAGTTTGGGTAAAAGTGGCTGGTGGCAGATTCATCCAGTTGATGACAAAGTAGGGCAAAATCGAAGCAGTTAATTGCACTCCCAGCCAAGAACAGAGGTAAATTCCAATTACGTACAAAAAAGGGCGATTGTTAAATGCAATCCGCAACTGTTCTGCGATCGGCAAAGAGGTAGAATTGTCTTCTAGAGGATTTTCTTGCAATTGAGAGAGGACGTGTTTGCGGGTTCCGAAAAAGCACCAGTACAAAGGCAATACTGAAATTACGGTACAGAGTGCGCCTAATATTATGTATTTTTGGATGTCATCTTTAACTAAGGCAAAGATAATTTGGGCGATAATTAACGATAAAATGCTGCCGCCGATCGAGAAAGTAAACCGGAAACTGTTAAGGCTAGTGCGTTCGTTGTAGTCTTGGGTTAATTCTGGGGTGAGGGCGGTGTAAGGCAGGTTGACGGCGGTGTAGGCGGTGTTAAACAATATGCCGATCGCCACATAGTACCAAAATAGTATCGTAGGATCTTTGCTGGGCACAATCCACTGCAAAAAGAAGAAGATCCCGAAAGGAATTGCGCCGTAAACCATCCAAGGATAGCGGCGGCCCCAGGGGTGAGAGGTGCGATCGCTCAGAACCCCCACAATCGGGTCATTTACGGCATCCCAAACCTTGCCAATTAGCAAAATGTTACTAGCAGTCCCCGCAGCCAAACCCGCCACGTTGGTAAAGAAAAACAGCAGGAAAAATACCAAAACATTCGCAGTAATTGCGGGGCCTAGGTCTCCCGCGCCGTATGCTAACTTTGTGGAGAAGCTGAGTTTTTTGGTTTGGGGGTTGTCGGCGGCCCTTTCAGGGGGGGAAGTGTTGCTCATAAACTTTGATTTCGGGATTTTTGGGCGATCGCAGTCTTTCCAGTAGGAGTATAACTCGCGCTACGCTGTAATACTAAGTTTTTTTTGGGCGATCGGGACTTTCCTGAAGAATTGGTAATTGGTAATTGGTAATTGGTAATTGAATAGTAGGGGCGGGTTTCACCAACAATCTTTAATGAGTACCAACAATCGAAATAAACCCGCCCCCACCCAGCGACAACAATCTTTAATGAGTACCAACAATCGAAATAAACCCGCCCCCACCCAGCGACAGAAACTCGATCGCACATTTTCAAATTTCCCAAAAAGGTCAATCGCCCATGGATAAATTACGTAGGGGCGCCTTTAACCAGCAACATTTATCTGTAGCCCCCCAAATCAATAAACCCGCCGCCTAACTATACAAATAACTCCCTTAAGGAAACAATCGCCCTACCTGAACTTCTATTTCGGGAAATGCCAACATTGACAAAATTCCATATTCATCAAATATAGTTTCTTGTCGGTAATTTCCCCCCACAGGTTCGCGAAAAACATAAACTTGCCGCGTGTTAACATCAAGTATCCAATAATCAGCAATTCCCGCCTCAGCATAAACCCGTGCTTTGCGGTTGCGGTATGTTTCTAAAGTCGTGTCAGCTACTTCTACCAACAACAAGATGTTAGCGGGGGCGGGATGAAAATCTTGGTACAGCCGAATGTCGATTTGCACGACAGCAATATCCGGTTCAGGTTCGGAATTTGCGCTCAGAGTAACGGGGTCTTGGATGCGAATTAAAGCGAGTCCTGCTAGCAGATTTCTCAGATAGTCTGCCGCACAGAGATTAGTTGCAGCATGGGGAGGATTTTTAGCACTCATTGAAACAATTTGTCCGTCAATTAATTCGACTCGTTCATCTGGATCGAGAATACCCGTTTCGGTCATGCGGCGGTATTCGTTTACAGTCCACAAGCGTACATCTGTTGCAGTCATTGCCCTATTTCCTGTTATAATTGGCGAAAAATTGACGGTGGCAGGATTTCTGACGTAGTTGCAACTAGGAAGTTGAATTTTTTAATTTTGTGAATTATTCAATCTCAAATCCCCAATCTCAAATCCCCAATCTCAAATTACTAGGTTAGCAATCTAGATTTGGCGGTAATTGCTCCTACACACCACAAAATAGCATTGACAATTTCCGAACGCTGGATGTCTTCTTCAGCTAAAAAACTGGCAAACTCTTCTTCAATATTCAAGTGGTCTGCAAAAGCATAAAGCACGCGCTTGTACTCTGTGGGCATCGGTGTTAATGTGGCTTTAACTAAATTTAACAGCGCGTTCAAACAGTTAAGCATAGTCCCTGATTCGTCATCAATATCTTCTGCATCGAGCAAGTACAGGGTTTCTGCTATGTCGCAAATAGCATCTATTTGTGTTGGCGGCTTTCCCAGTTCGCTGACATCGATATCGCAAAGTTTGAGAGCGTTAATTGCTAGTTCTGGACGGGTAAAAAATACAAGTTGACCGCCGGCTACTAAAGGCGGTTCTTCTTCTCCACAGACGATGAGAGTATAGAGATTCGGTACTTCGGTGTCGGGGTCGATGCGGAAACCGAACAGCCGCAGCAATTTTTCTTGATTTGGGTTGGCTGTTTGCAGTTTTGTTGCGAAAAGTTTTGATTGTGACATGATTTTTTAATGGCGATCGAATTAATGCTATTAAACCCGATTTCTATGCAAAATCGGGGCGGGAGTGAGACATCTACAAAGAAACTGGGTTAAAAAAGCAAGTTTTGTGCTACAAGTTTTGCTGGATGATGTCGCAGCATTCAGCGACGGTTGCTCTTTTTTCCATGGCTGCGACTAGGGCTTCGTAAGCGGATTGATGGCTTTCGATTAGGGTTTTTGCTCGCAGGGAACCCCAGTTTTGTTTGAGTTGAATTTCGGAAATAGGACGGCGCATTTGTGTTAAAATTGCGCTAATTTTTGTGCGGTCTTCTGCTCCTCCTCGGGCGTTGCCGTAAACAACTTTTTCGGCGACTATTCCTGCCATCCACACGGTGCAGTATTGGTCTAAAAGTTGGACGGAAAGTGTGCCGTTTTCGAGTTGAGATGCTAGTTGTTGGTCTGCAAATCGAACGCCGCCTTGGGCTGTTTGTCCTTGTTTGAATGCTTCAAGGGCGTTGAGGGCGTAGCTGGTGATGGGAATTCCTAACAGGTGGGCGACGAGGAAGTGTCCGGCTTCGTGGTGGAGGATGCGATCGCGCTTTTCTTTAGAACTTCCCCCCAGCAAATCTACTAATATTGTACCGCCTTGACCTTGCCACTGGAAAGTGTCCAGGGTGGCTAGCCCCAACAGGCAAAAGGTGGCGATCGCAGGTACGGCCTCTGGTAGGTTGAATAGGGGGCCCAATAATATGGAAACGGTGATGGCGAAGATAGAAATAGCGATAATATTCAAAGAAGTGTCTTTCATAATTGGGAATTGGTAACTGGGAATTGGTAACGGGTAATTGGTAACGGGTAATTGGTTTTTGAGGTAAACTCAGGTACGATCGCGCGATCGCGAAAGCCGCCGTGTCCGGTCGATCGCAGTACCGGGACTTCCGACAAAAAACATCATCTTCCAGTTTGACTGAAATTTGCAGGTCGGAAGCCACCAATCTTAAAAAGATATTAAAATAAATCAAAGTCAAGTAAAAGTGTTAGTGGAATCCTTCATGTCAGTTTTGGCAGCGATCGCAGTTTTAGGTATCTTGATTGTCGTTCACGAACTCGGCCACTTCTTGGCGGCGAGACTTCAACACATTCACGTCAACCGCTTCTCCATCGGTTTCGGGCCCATCCTGTGGAAGTACCAAGGCCCGGAAACTGAATATGCCCTCCGCGCCTTTCCCCTGGGAGGTTTCGTGGGTTTCCCGGATGACGATCCAGACAGCACTATTCCCCCCAATGACCCGAATTTGCTGCGAAATCGCCCCGTGATCGATCGGGCGATCGTCATTAGTGCAGGAGTAATTGCCAACTTAATTTTTGCTTACTTCCTGCTGCTGGTGCAATTAACCACCGTTGGCGCGCCCTCCATGAACTACCTACCGGGAGTTAAAGTCCCGGAAGTCGCTGCGGAAGTTAGTTCGGCGGCATTCCAAGCGGGAATTCGATCGGGCGACATTGTTCTGTCCGTTGATGGCAAGGAATTGGGCGCTTCCCGCGAAGCAATCAAATCTTTAGTCTCAGCAATCCAAGATCGTCCCAACCAACCCCTGGCGCTAGAAATTCAGCGCCAAGAACAAAAATTTGTGGTGACAGTTACTCCCGAATTGTCCCCCGACGGTAAAGGTAAGATTGGCGTGCAGCTAACTTCTAACGGTACCGTCGTGCGGCAGCGAGTCGGAATTGTAGAGGCATTTAGCAAGGCCGCGACTGAATTTGAGCGGATTGTAGTGCTGACGGTAGAAGGTTTTGGGCAATTAGTTAGCAATTTCAGCCAGACTGCTGAAAAGTTGTCCGGGCCCGTGGCAATTGTGGCCGCTGGTGCAGGGATTGCGCGATCGGATGCTGCGAATTTGTTTCAGTTTGCGGTATTAATTAGTATAAATTTGGCTGTGATTAATATCTTGCCTTTGCCTGCTTTGGACGGCGGTCAGCTAGCTTTTCTGTTAATAGAAGGACTGCGGGGCAAGCCTCTGCCAAACCGCATTCAAGAAAATGTGATGCAGACTGGTTTGGTGCTGTTGTTGGGTTTGGGAATTTTCTTGATAGTTCGCGATACTGCTAATTTGGCGGGCTTTGATTTGATGCGAACTCTTCGGCAGCAGTAGTCAGTTGGCAGTTGACAGTTGACAGTTGGCAGTTGATTGTTGGCAGTTTTCAGCAGTCATTAGTCATTACACAACTGATGACTGCTGAGCAATATAAATTAACCAGTAAATTAGGAGAAATAGCAATGGTCACACAACTGCAATCTCCCGAAAAAGCAAAGATTATCTATCCAGATGATAACGGCGAACCAATGTCAGATAATACCGAACAGTTTAGATTGATCGTGTGGATCAAAGAAAATTTAGAACTGTTATTTGCCAGCCGGGCTGATGTTTTTGTAGCGGGAAACTTACTGTGGTATCCAGTAGAAGGAAACAACAAAATTTCTCAAGCGCCAGATGCGATGGTAGTCTTCGGAAGACCGAAAGGTTATCGAGGCTCCTACCAACAATGGAATGAAGAGAACATTGTGCCGCAAGTGGCGTTTGAAATTTGGTCGCCGGGAAATCGGCTGACTCCGATGCTGCAAAAACTGAGATTTTACGAACAGTACGGCGTAGAAGAATATTATCTGTACGATCCGGCTAATGTGGATTTAACTATATGGGAGCGCCGAGAGGAACGATTAGAACCAATCGAACAAGTCAACGGCTGGGTAAGTCCAAGAATGGGAGTGCGGTTTCAACTATCAGAAACTGAACTGCAAATATTCAGGCCTGATGGAACACCGTTTGTGAGTTTTGTGGAACTCGCTCAACTTCGAGAACAAGCAGAATTAAGAGCCGAACAAGAACGGCAAAGGGCCGAACAAGAACGGCAAAGAGCCGAACAAGCAGAAACCATGTTGGAGCAAGAACGATCGCGCTCGCAAGCTTTAGAAGCTCGGCTCCGAGACATGGGAATTGACCCCAATCAGTTGTAAATGACTAATATCAAGTTCGATCGATTGACCGCAATAAGTAAGGTTCGTAGTGCGGACTTCAGTCCGCTCTCATGCGGAGAACTCAAGTCCGCACAGATCCGTTTTTGTTATGGTAATCGACCGGACATGATATAATATCAAGTTCGGTCAATCACTGATGACTAATGACTAATGACGTTCGCTCTTCTGGGACAGCACGAATGACTGATGACTAATGACTGATAACTAATGACTAAAAAGTTAAGTTTAAAACAAAAATCGCTCGAAATTCTAATTCGCCTCAAACGGCTGTATCCAGAAGCCCCTTGCACTCTCAACTATGAAACTCCGGTGCAGTTGATGGTGGCGACGATTCTGGCGGCTCAGTGTACGGATGAGCGAGTAAATCTGGTAACGCCGGCGTTGTTCGATCGTTTCCCGGATGCGGAGGCTTTGGCAAATGCTGATTTGGATGAATTGGAGCGTCTGGTGCGATCGACTGGTTTTTACCGGAATAAGTCTAAAAATATTAAAGCTGCTTGTTGGGCGATCGTCAACAAATTCAACAATCAAGTACCGCAGCAAATGGAACTGCTGCTAGAATTGCCCGGAGTCGCGCGCAAAACGGCTAATGTAGTCCTCGCCCACGCTTTTGATATTCACCAAGGCGTGACGGTAGACACTCACGTCAAGCGTTTGAGTCAGAGGTTGGGATTGACTGAACACGCCGATCCGATTCGGATCGAGCGGGATTTGATGCTATTGTTGCCGCAGCCGGATTGGGAAAATTGGTCAATTCGGTTAGTTTATCACGGTCGGGCGGTTTGTAATGCGAGAAAGCCGATTTGCAATATTTGCGAACTTGCCGATTTGTGCCCTTCTGCTAATAGTTAGATTTTCCACTAATGTCAGGGACAGGCTTTCCGGCCTGTTCCACAATTAAGGCATAGATCCCCCCTAACCCCCCTTCCCAAGGGGGGAACCAGAAATAAATCAAAGTCCCCCTTCTTAAGGGGGATTTAGGGGGATCTCGCAAGAGGATGTGAACGAGATATCTAAAAGTTTTTCAGCTTAAGTTGACACCAATAGCATCTTGCCTGTTACCAAAAATCTTGTCAACAAAAAAAGTAATGAAAATAAAAGCGATCGCAAATCACCAAAATATAGTAAAATAGTAGATTGTGATTTATCTAAGGATATCAACAGATTATGGCTAAAAAGAGCATGGTCGAGCGCGAGAAAAAGCGCCAAAGACTCGTAGACAAGTACGCTGACAAGCGCGAAGACCTGAAAGAGCAGTTCGACCAAGCAGCGAACCAGATGGACAAAATGGCGATTCACCGCCAACTGCAACAGCTACCCCGCGGCAGTTCGCGGACTCGCTTGCGGAACCGCTGCTGGGCAACTGGTCGCCCCAGAGGTTACTACCGCGATTTCGGACTGTCTCGCAACATGATGCGAGAAATGGCCCACGAAGGTCTTTTGCCCGGTGTTGTGAAGTCTAGCTGGTAGTACGAAGAAAGAAGGAAGAAGTTCGGCAACGGATTTTTTAACGGATTTAAAGGATAGAAGAAAGAAGGGTTTAGTTATCTAATAGAGAGGGAAGAAGGAAGAAGGAATGAAGAAAAAACTTATGCATAATCAGTAAGATTATATTTGGGGTTTATTTTTGTTTCAGATTTCAGCTAAAACCTCCTTCTTGCTTTTTCATTCTTACTTCTTACTTTTTCCTGCTTCTTTCTGACTGACATCCGTTACATCCGTTACCAAATCCGTTGCCGAACCTTCTTGCTTCATTGGCCGCAGCATTTATCGATACCGAGACTTTCGAGTAATAAGTCGCTGACGGCGTTGGCGATCGCAAATTCGCCGTAAAAGCTTTTAGAAAAATCATAGGCCTGCATTTCGGTGACGATCGCAATTACGAGGCTGCCCAAGTCGTTTTCGCCTTCCATGCGCTGGCGGAGGTAGATTTGGGCGGCTCTTTTAGCTATTTGCTGGTTGGCGGCTTCTGGGATAAACTCGGAGTCTAGCCAAGCAAGGAGTGTTTCTTGGAGCCATTGGCCTTCTTGCTCGGGGTTTTGGGCGGGCGGTAAAGTAATAGGTTCGATGGTTTCAGACATGATTATTCCTAATTGCTAATGTTGACGAATGAAAAGTTAGCGGACAAATGACAACTGATAAATTTATGCAATATGATATACCGTCAATTATACAGGGATACGCGCAAGGCTACTTCTTGATGGCCAATGACGGCGAGGAGAGTTTGGGGTGGTATTCCAGCCGCCAGCGGGCGCTGATTCCGCTGGATGAGAGATTTACCTATCCGCGATCGCTGCGCCGCCAAATCAATCAAAATCGGTTTTCGGTGGCTGTAAACCGCGATTTTGGGGCGGTGGTTGAGGGTTGTGCCGATCGAGAAACAACTTGGATTTCTAAGGAGCTCAAGCAGATTTACTGGGGTTTGTATGAGGCCGGTTGGGCCTACAGCTTCGAGACTTGGTACGGCGACGAATTGGCGGGCGGTATTTTGGGATTGTCTATAGGTGGCGCATTTATCGGGGAATCGATGTTTTACCGAATTCCCGAGGGCTCTAAGGTGGCGATGGTGAAGTTGGTGGAGAGATTGCGCGATCGATCTTATCTACTTTTCGACGCCCAAATGAACAATCCGCACTTGGAAAGATTCGGAGCATATACTGTTAAGGAAAAACTGTACAACACTATTTTACAAGAAGCTTTAAAACGCCGCTGCTCGCTATTTTGACAGCTTTGAGCTAATCAGGACTCAATTCCGCGACTGCAAACCACTTTTATTATGGATAATTAACCGGATATGATATTATCTCTTTGTGCTTGGGAGTTTTTGCGGCAATTTGAAAAACAAAAAACGATTGAATTAGATGGTTTGATTCAAATTTTTCGGGAACACTGGCGAGATGAGTCCTGGCATGAAGTGTTACGTTTAATGGCGGGAATGCTGGATGCTAAATTTACAGGTGAAATCCTGGAATACTTGATTGATGAAAATGGGGAAGCCGAAAACTTTAGTAATCTGTTTTTGGCAGCGGAGTGTGTTTCAGAAGTCAAGAATAGAAATGATATCGCTGCTATTGCTAGTAAGTTGCGCGAGCGAGTCAAAGAGTTAACTAAATACGAAAATAGCAGTGCTTCTACACCTCAAGAATATGACAACCTAGTTTATGAAATTCGCAGACAAGCAGTAGCAGCAGTTGCAGCAACTTGGAAAGATGACCACGAAACCTCACCTTGGCTCAAACAAATTGCTAAATCTGACAATAATTGGACTGTGCGACAAGCAGCCATTCAAGAATTAGCGCGCGGCTGGAAAGATGACCCCGAAACCTCACCTTGGCTCAAACAAATTGCTAAATTTGACAATAATTGGACTGTGCGACAAGCAGCCATTCAAGAATTAGCGCGCGGCTGGAAAGATGACCCCAAAACCTCACCTTGGCTCAAACAAATTGCTAAATCTGACAATGATTGGATTGTGCGACAAGCAGCAGTTCAAGAATTAGCACGCGGCTGGAAAGATAACCCCGAAACCTTATCTTGGCTCAAACAAATCGCTCAATCTGACGATGATAGAAATGTGCGAAAAATAGCAGTTCAAGAATTAGCACGCGGCTGGAAAGATGACCCCGAAACCTTATCTTGGCTCAAACAAATCGCTCAATCTGACGATGATGAGGATGTGCGACAAGCAGCAGTTCAAGAATTAGCGCGCGGCTGGAAAGATGAGCCCGAAACCTCACCTTGGCTCAAACAACGCGCTCAATTTGACGATGATAAGTATGTGCGATGTGCGGCCGTTCAAGAATTAGCACACGGCTGGAAAGATGACCCCGATATCTTACCTATCCTCAAACAACGCGCTCAATTTGACGATGACAAGTATGTGCGATGTGCAGTGCGATGTGCAGCAGTTCAAGAATTAGCACACGGGTGGTGTAAAGAGGACTCCGAAATCTTTGAATTATTGTGCGATATTGCTATTAATGACCCCGTTTATCGCGACTATGATTGGCAAATTAGCCCCCGGCAAACAGCTCTTGCAGATATTATTGAGCTATATCCCGATCGCCCTCAAACTTTAGAACTTGTGCGCGATCTGGCCCAGAACGATCGCGACCAAAACCTCCGCGAATTTGCCCAGAAAAAATTGGCAGAATTAGAACGCAAATGAGCGATAGATTCGATCGCAGATAGCCATTTTTTCTAATTTTAGGGACTTGTCGTTGGGTAGGGGCGGGTTTATAAGATTATTGGTTTTCAACATAGATGCTTGGTAAAACCAGCCCCTACAAAATTATCAATTACCAATGATAAATTGCGGGTTAAAAAATATTTATGTAGGGCTGGTTTCACCCACAATAATTGCCTGAAACCCATAATATCGTAAACCCGCCCCGACCCGATGACTACCATAAATAGTATAATTAAACCAAGATACTTCTCGGAGACAACCACAATGCAAGTCACAACAGAAGAAATTATTTATCCATCCAGCGACGGTCAACCAATGGCAGAAAGCACCATTCAATACAAATTAATTGTCACGATCAAAGAAGGTTGCGAATCGCTGTTTGAAAATGACCCCAACGTGTTTGTAGCAGCCGACTTACTTTGGTATCCGGTTGAAGGTAGACCAGATATTTCTCAAGCACCGGATACGATGGTGGTATTTGGCAGGCCAAAAGGCGATCGGCCTTCCTACATACAATCTCGCGAAGAAAATATTCCTCCCCAAGTCGTCTTTGAAATTCGCTCCCACAACGATAGTAACACAAAAATGAACAAGAAACTTTCATTTTACTATCGTTATGGAGTCGAGGAGTATTACGTTTACGATCCCGAAAAAAATCAGTTAGAAGGTTGGCAAAGAATTGAAGGAATCTTAGAACCTATTGAACCGATGGAGGGATGGATAAGTCCCAGACTGGGAGTGCGGTTTGAGTTACCAGAATCAGGGTTAGAAATCTATCGCCCTGATGGAGAAAGATTTCTTTCCTATTCCGAAATAAATGCAGAGCGGCTATTAGAGCGACGGCGCGCAGAACAAGAATTTCAGCGTGCAGAACAAGAATTTCAGCGTGCAGAACAAGAATCGCAGCGCGCCGAACAAGAATCGCAGCGCGCCGAACAAGAATTTCAGCGCGCCGAACAAGAAGCTCTCAAGGCTCAACAAGCAGCTCAAAACTCTCAACTTTTAGCTGCCAAGCTGCGGGAATTGAACATCGATCCAGATAGCATTTAAGCCGGAATAAATGCTAAGAAACCAGATTTGTCAAATAAATCTGGTTTCTGGGAATTGCAGTTATTTATGCTTTTAGGACTTACGCATTTGTGACTCCTCGAAACCGGGTTTTTTGCGGTTCGATCGACTGTAACGAACTATTCTCCTAAAAACCCGGTTTATGACCACGCATTTGTGACTCCTCGAAACCGGGTTTTTTGGGGTTTTGCCGACTGCAACCAAATATTCTCGTAAAAACCCGGTTTCTGACCACCCGCGCATAAGTCTGATTCTTTTAACCTAGCGATCGCCCCCGATCGCAAATTCCATATACTACAATATATAATACAGGTATTAGAGCCAAAATCCTTGGGGGTGCAAAAGAATCCTAATCGCGGCCCCATGAATGTGCAAAAATACTGAAGCCAACCTTACTAAACTCTGCACGGAGCAATTGCTGTGGACTCCAGATACAACCCCCAATCCATAGAAGAAAAATGGCAACAGACATGGGCTGAGCAAAACTTAGACCAAATGCCAGAAGACAGGGAAAAGCCTAAATTTTATGCCTTATCCATGTTCCCCTACCCGTCGGGAAGCCTGCACATGGGACACGTCCGCAACTACACAATCATCGATGTAATTGCCAGACTCAAGCGGATGCAAGGCTATCGCGTACTCAATCCCATGGGATGGGATGCTTTTGGTTTGCCGGCCGAAAATGCCGCCATCGAACGCGGAATTCCCCCCGCACAATGGACATATCAAAATATTGCCCAGATGAAAGGCTTATTTCGCAGCCTGGGTATTTCTTTCGACTGGGGAAAAGAAGTTACAACCTGTTCTCCCGATTATTATCGGTGGACGCAATGGCTGTTTTTGCAATTTTTAGAAGCAGGATTAGCATATCAGAAAGAAGCCGCAGTTAACTGGGACCCGATCGACCAAACCGTCTTAGCTAACGAACAAGTAGACAACGAAGGTCGTTCCTGGCGTTCCGGTGCAAAAGTCGAACGCAAATTATTGCGGCAGTGGTTCCTCAAAATTACCGATTACGCCGAACAGTTATTAAACGACTTAGATAAATTGCCAGATTGGCCCGAAAGAGTCAAATTAATGCAAGCCAACTGGATTGGCAAATCTGTCGGCGCTTACTTAGAATTTCCCATCGTCGGCATGGATGAAAAAGTCGCCGTTTTCACCACTCGTCCCGATACAATTTATGGCGTGAGTTACGTTGTTTTAGCACCGGAACATCCGTTAACTCAGCGCGTGACCACGGCAGACCAAAAAACCGCTGTTGATACCTTCATCAAAGAAGTTGCATTGCAAAGCGAAATGGATCGCACGGCCGATGACAAACCAAAGCGCGGCATCCCCACAGGCGGCAAAGTAATCAATCCTTTCAACGATGAAGAAATCCCAATTTGGATTGCCGATTACGTGCTGTACGAATACGGGACAGGCGCAGTCATGGGAGTACCCGCCCACGACACGCGAGATTTCAAATTTGCCAATCAATATGAACTACCAATTAAAGTAGTAATTGTCGATGATGATGAAGTTCCGCTGACGGAAGCTTACACAGAACCAGGAATTATGATTAATTCCGAAAGCTTCAACGGGATGGATTCAATTAAAGGCAAAGCCGCAATTATTCAAGCTGCCGAAAATTCAGGTTGTGGCAAAGCGCGCGTGCAATATCGCTTGAGAGATTGGCTAATTTCTCGCCAGCGTTATTGGGGCGCTCCGATTCCGGTAATTCACTGTCCCAACTGCGGAACAGTCCCCGTCCCACAATCCGATTTACCTGTATTGTTGCCGGAAAATGTACAATTTACTGGCAAAGGTTCGCCCTTGGCAAAGATGCCGGAATGGGTAAACGTTCCTTGTCCGAGTTGCGGCACTCCGGCGCAGCGCGAAACGGATACGATGGATACTTTTATGGATTCATCGTGGTATTTTTTGCGCTATCCCGATGCTCAAAATCACGAGCAAGTCTTTGATTCTGCGAAGACGAATGATTGGATGCCGGTAGACCAATATGTCGGCGGCATCGAGCACGCAATCCTGCATTTACTGTATTCGCGGTTCTTTACGAAGGTTTTGCGCGATCGGGGTTTGATCGATTGCGACGAACCATTTAAGCGCTTGTTAACTCAAGGAATGGTGCAAGCAAAAGCCTACAAAAATCCTGTGACTGGCAAATATGTTGCTGCATCAGATGTAGACCCAGAGAATGCTAAAGATCCGCAAACTGGCGAAGCTTTGGAAGTCTTTTACGAGAAGATGTCCAAATCTAAATACAACGGTGTTGACCCCTTGGAAGTTATGGGGAAATATGGGGTTGATACGGCGCGGATGTTTATTTTATTCAAGGCGCCGCCAGAGAAGGATTTGGAGTGGGATGATGCTGATGTGGAAGGGCAATTCCGCTTTTTAAATCGCGTTTGGCGCTTGGTGACAGAGTTTGCTTCACTCCCCAGGGCGGGCACGGGGGCACCGCCCCTACAAGGGGGGGAGAAAGAGTTGCTAAGTAAAGCTGAAAAGGATTTGCGGCGAGCGATTCATACGGCAATTAAGGAAGTTCGAGAAGATTTGGAGGGCGAGTATCAGTTTAATACTGCTGTTTCGGAAATGATGAAGTTGAACAATGCGTTGGCTGATGCTAAATGTAAGGATTCATCTGTTTATGCAGAGGGAATTAACACTTTAATTTTGCTGTTAGCGCCTTTTTCGCCGCACATTGCTGATGAATTGTGGCATTTGATTGGTAACAGCGAATCTGTACATTTGCAAGCTTGGCCTATTGCCGATCCATCTGCTTTAATTACAGATGAAATTACGCTGGTAATTCAAGTTATGGGTAAGACGCGCGGCACTATTCAAGTGCCTTCTGGTGCTGATAAAGCTGCTTTGGAAAATTACGCCCGCGAGTCGGATTTGGCTAAGCGTCATCTTGAAGGTAAGGAGATTAAAAAGGTGATTGTGGTTCCTGGAAAGTTGGTTAATTTCGTTGTAGCTTGAGTGAGCGAGTAAATAAGTTTGTAGTAAGGACTTTAGTCCTTAAAAAATAGCTGAGTAGGACTAAAGTCCTTACTACGAACCTAATTTTAAAAATGAGATTGATGAAAAATAAAAAGCACGACAGGTTAAAGTTGCTATTTTTAATGGCAAAAATTTTGGCGATCGCCTACATATTTTTCTGTATACTGTTGTTTGTTCTGCAAACTCGCTTCATCTTTCAACCAACATCTGTAATCCAAAAAACACCCGATGCTTTCAACATACCCTACGAAGAGGTTTGGTTGCCAGTTAACGGGCGATCGCCCAAAACGCCCAAAACAGACAAAATTCACGGTTGGTGGCTGCCAACCGCCAATCAACAGCCGCTGGGAACCCTATTGTACCTGCACGGCAAGGGCTTTAACATCGGTGCGAATATCAATCAATCTTACCGCTTTCGGCAATTGGGTTTTTCCGTATTGCTGATAGATTACCGGGGTTACGGGCGCAGTCAAGGCAGTTTTCCCAGCGAATCTCGAATCTATGAAGATGCGGAAACAGCTTATAATTATTTAGTCAAACAGCGGCAATTGTCGCCTAGCGATATCTTTTTGTACGGCCATTCACTCGGAGGTGCTGTTGCTTTAGAATTAGCAGTTGCACATTCGGAAGCTGCGGGCTTAATTGTGCAAAGTTCGTTCACTTCCATGCTAGATATGGTAGAACGCCAAAGTTTGATGCGGCTGTTTCCGGTGCGGCTGCTGCTGACACAAAAGTTTGATTCTTTGAATAAAGTTAAATTGCTCAAAATTCCGGTTTTGTTCGCCCACGGAACTGCCGATCCTTTGATTCCTGCTCCGATGAGTGAAAAGTTGTATGCTGCTTCTGGTGAACCCAAGCAAATTTTGCTGATTCCTAACGCTAAGCACAATAATGGAGATGCTTTTTTTAACAGCAGCGAATACCGCCAAACTATTGTTGATTTTGCCGAACAATCTAAAATTAAGATGAATAAATAGGTTCGTAGTAAGGACTTTAGTCCTTTCTTATTGGATGGGGACTAAAGTCCTCACTACGAACCTATTAAGATGAATAAATAG
>RDYN01000190.1 GCA_004293365.1 Oscillatoriales cyanobacterium
GTAAGGCTAACACTGCATAATTTCAGCCCAAAAGCGTTTGGCTTCCAAGTTTTCACAACTGATAAAAAAATCCGACCCACATCTGCGGAATGTGGGATAAAATGATACCCGCGTATCGCCGGAAATTTCGCCAAAACTGCCGTTGTCGTCAATTTTATCAATATCGCCGATATTTGTTTTGAAAAATCCGCGATCGCTATAACCCCAAGAACTAATCCCCGCAATTTTCCCGTCAACAAACGAAGGCCCGCCCGAATCTCCGCTAGCTGTGGCGATTTCATTTTTCCCCAAACCGCGATCGGCTAATTTAGGAAAATGCCTCCCCAAACTATCGTGTTCGGCGGTTCCGTCATCAAAATCAAAAATTAACTGACTCCCCAATACTAATTCAGACATATCAGATTCAGTAGAACTTTTGAAAATATCACCTAGCCCATCGTAGCGGTTTTGACCTGCATATCGTTTCGCCTCAGAATTAGAATTCTCATTTTGTCCTTTATTACCCAGGCCGATATATCCATATCCAACTTTTGTAAATAACTGACCTACTTCATTTTTGTTGCGGTTAATTTCGTACTGTTCCACACTCGGTGGCGCGATTCTTTTCAGCTTTAAGATAGCAATATCGTTGCCGACTTCAGATTCGTAACCAGTCCATCCCGGATGGATGTAATAGTTGCTAACTGGGATAGTAACTTGACCGCTGGGCACTTTAAAAGTTGCCGTTACAGCAGTTCCAGCAGGAATTTTGACCCCACCTTCGTTGAGGCAGTGGGCGGCCGTGATTACGTACAATCCTCCGGTTAACACCGAACCCGTACACTGCACCGGTTCGAGGTAGGCGACGCCTGTATATCGCTCTAAAGCTAGGGGTTTGCGGGAACTGCTATCGGCAAAAGCACTAATTATCGATCGCCCTGCTTCGGCTGCTTCTAAAACTAAAAGTACAGTCAAAACTGTCATTAATAAGATTTTGATTGCTGACTTCATTGTTATCGTATCCGATCGATATATTAGTTGTGGGAGGGGGCGGGTTTATGAATTGGTAGGTTTGGAGAGCGAGAATACTGGCTTTCCCCGCCCTACAAGACTTTGCATTATATCGTAACCCCTCGACCGAACTGGATCTAATTGGTTGTTGTTATTCTTAACAACAACTAACAACCAGTGACTAATGACTAATGACTAATGACTAATGACTAATGACTACTTCGACAATTCGATGTTTAGTTCGTTCACGACACGGCGTTTGAGCGGGATTGATTTTTCTCTAGGCAGCAAATCAAATACTTTCCTAAAGGCATCATCTACCTTCTCAAAAGGTATTTGTCCTTTTTCGTTAAAAACTACTTTTCCCGATTGGTCTAGGATGACTGTTTGAGGTACGAAACCTTCGTAATAATGACCGGGTTCGGTGAGTAACTCTGACGGTTGCGAAGGCAAAGAGTCAATGCTTACGGGGATAAAATCGGCTTCGCGGCCGTAAAATTCCTGGAGTTGAGAAACGACGATCGCGTATTGCTTGCTGTCGCTGCTGTCGTCTGTGTAAAAAACTAACAATGCGGGTTTCTTGCGTTTGAAAGAATCTGTGAGTTTGACTTTAGGAGGAACTAGGGAACCGTTGCCGGCGTAGAGGGCGAAGATTGTACCGTCGAAGCGATCGTCCGTGAGTGTTGCGAAGGCTGGCTGCTGGCCGGTGAGCAGTATCAAGCTAAGTGTCAGCGTCACAGTTAACAGACTGGCTGACATGATTCTCCGCAGCCAGCGGATGCCAGAAGCAGCAGTAACAATTGAATTTTTGTACTCGGGAAATATCATAGGTGGTTGGCAGTTGCTGTAGGCTGGCTTCATCAGATGCAAAAACTTTCCTAATTGTATCAGGAACTGTATGCAAATGTTCCTGAGTAGGTTAGGGTAGTTTTGGATATACTGCGATCATTTGCTTGTTGTAGCTATGACACGGTGATTCTACTGACTCAAGAGCACCGTTTGCGATCGGCTTGGAAGAAACTAGCTGGAAGTGCCAGCCCGACAATAAATAAATTTATTGTGGCGCGGGCTTCTCGCTTAAAAGAAGGGTGCAAGATGTTAAATTCAACTGATGACTAGAAACTGACAACTGGGAATTCACAACTAATGATAGCTTTGCTTGATGCACTCCTCGCCCAAACCCCCGCTGCTGATGTTTCCGGGCCCGCTCCACTCAATCTAGTGCAGACGATTGTTTTAGGAATTGTACAGGGATTAACAGAGTTTTTACCTATCAGTAGCAGCGCTCATTTAAAGGTAGTGCCGATCGCCCTGGGATGGGGCGATCCGGGTGTTGCTTATACTGCTGTGATTCAGTTGGGCAGCATTGTGGCTGTGCTTTGGTATTTCTGGAAAGACTTGACAAGTATAACTTTTGGTGCAGTCAACGCTGTAATGCGGCGCGACTACGAATCGCAGGAATTTAAAATGGCCTTGGGGATTGCTTTGGGAACAATACCGATAGTCTTTTTTGGGCTGTTAATCAAGATATTGGTTCCAGATTTTGACAAATCACCGTTGAGAAGTTTGGCCAGCATCGCCATTGCTTCGATCTTCATGTCGCTGCTGTTAGCAATAGCCGAAAAAATTGGCAAGCGATCTCGCACTTATGAAAAATTAACTGTTCA
The DNA here is from genome assembly GCA_004293365.1 of Oscillatoriales cyanobacterium. Lineage (GTDB taxonomy): Bacteria > Cyanobacteriota > Cyanobacteriia > Cyanobacteriales > Microcoleaceae > Microcoleus. The sequence continues at coordinate 2,658 of RDYN01000190.1, forward strand.
AGACGGTATTTTAATGGGATTAGGCCAAGCAATGGCGTTGATTCCGGGTTGTTCGCGATCGGGTTCCACCCTAACAGCAGGATTGTTTATGGGATTGGAAAGAGGCGCGGCCGCGCGGTTTTCTTTTTTATTGGGAATTCCGGCAATTACTCTGGCGGGATTAGTGGAATTGAAGGGTGCTTTGGGAGAAGGAATCGGTGGCGCTGGAGTTGTGACTTTGGCAGTGGGAACGATTTCGGCGTTTGTATTTTCTTATTTGTCGATCGCCTGGCTGATGAAGTTCCTGCAAACTCAAAATACCTGGGTGTTTGTGTGGTATCGGTTGGCATTTGGCGTGGCTATCTTAACGGCGATCGCAGGTGGAGCATTGCAGAATTCCTAAGGATAAAATAAATTTGGCAGGAGTGGCAAAAGTCACTCCTACTATACTCGCTAGTCGCAAAAAATTACACAATTTAACTATGACCGCATATCACGAATCCATCATCGACCAGTTCACCCGTCAGGCTGTGCCATTCTCTAACTTGTACGGCCACACAAAAAATCAAGAATCTCTGGATTTACTGATGAAGATGGCAAGCGTATCTGACAAGGATACAGTTCTAGATGTTGCTTGCGGCCCGGGTATTGTGGCTTGTGCTTTTGCGGCAGTTTCCAGTCGCGTTACTGGCATCGATTTAACACCAGCAATGCTAGAACAAGCCCAGATTTTGGCAGAACAAAAAAACTTGACTAATCTCTCATGGCTCCAAGGCGATATCGAAACGCTACCGTTTCCCGATGAGAGTTTTTCGATTGTGCTGAGTCGTTATGCTTTCCATCACTTCTTGCGCCCGGATGTTGTGCTGTCGGAGATGGTTCGCGTGTGTCGCGCGGGCGATCGCATTTTGATTGCTGATGTGGCAATGCCACCGGAAAAAGTTGATGCTTACAACTATATTGAGAAGCTGCGCGATCCATCTCATACTCGCGCCTTGACTTTGGAAGAATTGCCCAAATTAGTCGCAGATGCGAATCTGCAAAATGTCAAATTAGCATTTTATAAAGTAGAATTGGAGCTAGAACAGCAGTTAGCTGCTTCTTTCCCCAACCCCGGCGATGATGATAAGCTGCGACAAATTTTTAGAGAAGATATTGGTGTTGACAGTCTGGGGATTGGCGCACATTGGCGAGGCGATAAAATTCATTATGCGGTTCCCATCGCTGCGATCGTTGGCGAGAAAGCAAAGTTATATAGCAATCCTAAATGATTTAAATCAATTTGTAGCCCACATTCCGCAGATGTGGGTCGGATTTTTTTATCAGTTGTGAAAACTTGGAAGCCAAACGCTTTTGGGCTGAAATTATGCAGTGTTAGCCTTACAGA
>RDYN01000057.1 GCA_004293365.1 Oscillatoriales cyanobacterium
GTCCCGGACTGTTGCTAACAGTTGCACGTTCCTTTCATTGGTATAAACTATGTCGATCGCCCGCCAACAACCTACAAAAAAAACCTTTGACATCCGGCAATTAATTGCCCCAATATCAGCGATATTAATTGTCGCCTATTTCCTCGCACCCATCATCTGGCAAGTGCTGACTTCCTTCAAAGTAAACGCCGATATCTCAGCAATTCCCAACGTCTACATTCCCACCCGAATTACCTTCGATCATTACCTGTCCTTGTTCCAGCGCCGCCCCTTTGCGCTTTACATTTTAAATAGCGCTTTTGTTTCCATCACTTCCACACTGCTGTGTTTAGCAGTAGGTGCTCCCGCAGCTTACGCATTGGCGAGGTTGCGGCTGTGGGGCGAGAGAATTATTCTGGCAACTGTGACAATTGTGACGCTATTTCCGGCGGTGTTGTTGTTTTTAGGACTCCTGGAAATTGTCAAAGCTTTGGATTTAGGAAATAATTATTTAGCCTTAATTATTCCCTACACCGCCATCAATCTGCCACTAACAATTTTGGTAATGCGGAGTTTCTTTCAACAACTGCCCAAAGATTTAGAAGATGCAGCAAAAGTTGACGGATACAACACTTTTCAAATGCTGTGGCAAATCGTACTGCCGATGACATTTCCCGCCTTAGTCACAACTGGAATTCTGACATTTATTTCAGCTTGGAACGAGTTTATATTTGCACTGACATTTATGACTCGCGAATCTCTCAAAACAATTCCCGTCGCCACGGCTCAACTCAGCGGTGCATCAGTCTTTGAGATTCCCTACGGCCCGATCGCAGCAGCCACCGTTTTAGGAACCTTACCCTTAGTTTTGTTGGTTTTGGTGTTCCAGCGGCGCATAGTTCAAGGTTTAACAGCCGGGGCAGTAAAAGGATAGTCATTAGTCATTAGTCATTAGTCATTAGTCATTAGTCATTAGTCATTAGTCATTAGTCATTAGTCATTAGTCATTAGTCATTAGTCATTAGTCATTAATTGGTTATTTTTTGGTTGTTATAATTACCAATTACCATTGCCAATTACCCATTACCAATTACCCATTACCAATTGCCATTACCAATTACCAATTACCAATTACCAATTACCAATTACCAATTTTAAAAATCATGGCAAAACTGCAACTAAAAAACCTCAATAAAACCTACAGCCCCAAAGTTGTACCCGTAAAAGACATTAGCTTAGATGTCAGCGAGGGCGAATTTTTGACCTTGCTGGGGCCCTCCGGGTGCGGCAAATCTACTACGCTGCGGTTGATTGCAGGGTTGGAACAGCCGACTAGAGGCGAGATTAGAATTGGCGATCGCGATGTGACATATCTCAGACCGGGCGATCGGGATATTGCAATGGTTTTTCAAAGTTACGCGCTGTACCCGCACATGACAGTGTACGACAACATGGCATCCAGCCTCAAACTCCGCAAAATATCCGACAGCGAAATCGATCGATTAGTGACAGAAGTTGCAGCATCCCTCGGATTGACCGAATTAGTCGATCGCAAACCGGGTAAACTATCAGGCGGACAGCGACAGCGAGTAGCCCTCGGACGCGCCTTAGTGCGCCAACCAGCAGTATTTTTGCTCGACGAACCTTTAAGCAATCTCGACGCATTATTGCGAGAAAAAGTTAGGGCCGAACTCAAACAATTGTTTTCATCCCAAAAAGCCCCTGTAGTGTACGTTACCCACGACCAAACGGAAGCAATGACGCTTTCTACAAAAGTCGCAGTTCTCAACAGCGGTAGCGTGCAGCAGCTAGACCCGCCGCACTTAATTTATAACCGTCCGGCAAATCAGTTTGTAGCGGGTTTTGTGGGCAGCCCGCAAATGAATTTGCTAGTGCTTAAATGCCAGGGAAATTTTGCGATGTTGGGCGATTCTGGAGTTCCGCTACCAAATCTGCCGACTGTTCCCCCAGAGATTGTCTTGGGAATTCGCCCGGAACACGTCAGCTTTGCAGATGTAGAAGCCAGGAAGAAGCCCGATCCAGAGGCAATTAAGGGTGAGGTTTATTTAGTAGAAAACTTGGGAATGCAAAATTTAGTTAGCGTCCGAGTTAAGGGTTTGGAGTCAATAACGGTGCGCGCGTTGCTCCCAAATGACCGTCAGTGGAGTTCCGAAATTGTCGAGCTGGTTTTTCCGGCTCAGTTGCTGCACTGGTTTGATGTCAAAACGGGCGATCGCTTGAAATAAAAATTTGGTCTGTATAACACGATCGATTGAAATTTGTCTAACCCTGTGCTGAAAAATATTTGGGCTAATTCTAAGTGAGTTATGACCTTAGTAAGAGGTAGAAGTAATTGGCTGCTCTCAAGGTGATATTCATGTGTAAAAAAGCTAATTGACTGATATCATTTCCGATTGATTCCCATCACAAAAACGGTTTGTAGTGCGGACTTCAGTCCGCTCTCCTGCAAAAACGGTTTGTAGTGCGGACTTCAGTCCGCTCTCCTGCAAAAAAACGGTTTGTAGTGCGGACTTCAGCCCGCTCTCCTGCAAAAAAACGGTTGGTAGTGCGGACTTCAGTCCGCTCTTCTGCTGCGGACTGAAGTCCGCACTACCAACGAAGATAATTGCGATTAATCGCTCGGAAACGATATGACACATAAGCAAGTAGCCGATCGCAAATAAACTGCGGCTGATGCTCTTATCCTCTTAGAAACCGGGTTTTTTACCGTTTTTCAGGGTGCTAACCAAGATTTTGATTAAAAACCCGGTTTCTGACTACCTGTGGCTCTAAGACTAAATAAACTAAGGCTGACGCTCAAAAACCCAGTTTCTCATCAGAAACTGGGTTTTTGAGTTGGCTGCATTTTATGTTAAATTATATCGCGAACGGTAGCATCGGTATTGTGCGATCGTTAGAACGGTGCTCGATCTCCTGCCCGGTAGATTGAGCACAATAAAATTGGTTAGTAGTGCGGACTTCAGTCCGCATAATGCTGCGGACTGAAGTCCGCACTACCAACCTGTCAATATTGTCCTGGGTTTGGATTTAAAGATTTATTGTTACCGCCCACTCGAAAGATACTCATCAACTAAAATTAGTTCTAGCGTGAAGAATGCAAGTCCTTCTCATAAAAAATTGAGGACTTGCATTCCGAACGATCGCACCTCTTGATTCAGATATGAACAAACATCTTAACAGTCTTTGCTTGGCCGGCCTGCTGTGGATCGTGCCTGTTTGTCCGGGGACAATTGCCCGCGCTCAAATTCCCGAAACTTCCGATACTAATGCCAGTCCAAAAACCTTCCTCAAAGATGAACTGTATTTTGGCTTGACTAAACCAGGAGGTGAGACAATTTCTGATTCAGAATGGCAGGAGTTTGTCAAGGAAGTTATTACCCCTCGTTTTCGGGAAGGGCTAACTGTATTAGACGGTTCCGGGCAGTTTCTCAACCGGGACGGCATTCTGATTCGAGAAAACTCTAAAATAGTTATTTTGATTTATGAAAATACCCCGGAAAAAAATCGAGCTATTACGGAAATCATCGAAAATTATAAGCGCAGGTTTCAGCAGGAGTCAGTGCTGCGGACGACCAGCGAAGTTAAGGTTTCTTTCTGATTCGCTCATCCAATCAGCGTATTTATGATATTATTCGTAGTAATCAAGGTCATACCCTCAGAGATAAGTAGGGTGCGGGTCTAGTAAAAATTAGAATTTGTGGGTATCGATCGCGCACTGCAAAAAGTCCCTAGAAAAACCAGCCCCGGAGAAAACAAAAATATGACGAACGATGGCAACCCAAAAGCCCAAGCGCCGGATAACGAGGATTTCCAAAAAAATTTGGACGGTATGGCAAAAGCTTTGATTGTGAGCGTGGCTTGGTCTTACGCAGAGGCATTGGAGCGAACGAAACGCGCTGAAAAAGAACAGAAAGCTACGCCAGAATCTCAACCAGAATCTCAACCAGAATCTTAGACATCCGCCGCTGCGAAAACAGCGCGATTGTTTTCATCTAAAGACAAGTGATTGCTCGCGCATCGGCGAACCATCACAATCATCGCGAGCGATCGCATTGGAATCGACTTTTTCGGCAGATTCCCGAAATTGTAGCGGTTTGTATGCCATTTTACCTAAATCTATTTATTTTCCCAAAAGGGATTTACATTAAACAAAGTACGGTTTTATAGCTACAGTGTACAGAACAAACAACCAATTTTGAGATCGGTCTCATGTCTAATTCAAAAATGATTGGCAAAGCGATCGCAGGTGGCATTTGCTTCGGCATCCTCGCCAGCAGCTTCAACAACGCGCCAGGCCCAGCATCCGCAGCAGCACCAACAATTGCCGAACCAGCAGAAAAGGCCGCTAGCAATATCGACAAGCAACTTCTAGGTCAATGGCAAGGTACAATCCCCTCCGGTCAGTCTTTCACCTTCGTCTTTGCCCCAGAAGGCAAATTGTTCATGATGGGTAAATGCCCCGACGGAGCCGCCTGCGCCAAAGAAACGAGGTATAAAGTTAATCTCGCTGCAAAACCGATGCACCTGGATGTCAGCCTCAACAAGACCGAAACCGTTGAGACTGTTTTTGAGTTGACTCCCGAAGGTCAAATGCGCCTTCAGGTGGAAGGCACCAATCCCGGACTGCCAAGACCGAATTCCTTAAACGACCAGGCAACCGTGTTTAAAAAGGTCTCCGAGACCACTGCACTGCCTGCTGGCACTCAAGTCATCGGTTATTGAGGAAAATTCTTCCCCCGCAGAAGGCAGTTAAGTAGTTCTGGGTTTTGAGTTTTGGGTGTTGTTATAGGCAGTTTTCAATTCAATGAAATATAGTAGGGACACCGCGCCGTGCACATTGGTGTCAACAACCAGCTCAAACCCATTCACAGATGGCTGTTTGACCATTAAACTTAGATCCCCCCTTAGCTTGCCCCCTACTCCCCCTTAGGTCGGGGGGGACAAGAAGTTACTCAAAGTCCCCCTTCTTAAGGGGGATTTAGGGGGATCTAGACTTGGCATAAAACCCATATTTCTCAAGGGTTTCAGCCTTAAGTTGACACGCCTTGGGCGAAGCGTAGCGGAGGGAGTGCAGTGTCCCTACCGTAGCATCTGTATTTTTTTTACTAAGCGTGAAAATCACCATCAGTTAAAGAATTTAAAATTTAAAACTGAAAATTTAAGAGTTTCCCGCTGCCTTCTGTCTTTAACAGGCCCTGCTACAATCCACTTAATCTCCTTTTAACTTTTGCCATAGACTTCCATGAGTGAAACCGTCCTAGAAGTTCGCAACCTGCGGGTTGAATTTCAATCTGCGGACGCAGACAATGCGTCCGCAACAGTCAAAGCTGTTGACGGCATTTCCTTTGAGGTGAAGCGAGGGCAAACTCTGGGAATTGTCGGAGAGTCGGGTTCGGGAAAATCGGTAACATCCCTCGCTGTTATGGGTTTGCTGTCAAGTTCGTTAACGAAAATCCAGGGCGAAATATGGTTTTCTCCGACAGCAGATGGCGCTACCAAGCAGCCTGTGAATCTGCTGGAAATGCCGGATAGGGAAAAACAAACCTACCGGGGCAGCCAGATTGCGACGATTTTTCAAGAGCCGATGAGTTCGCTAAATCCCGTTTTTACGATCGGATTTCAACTCACAGAAGCCATTTGTCTCCACCAAAAGATATCCCAGACAGCAGCGCGGCGCAAAGCTGCTTCGCTATTGCAAGAGGTGAAGCTGCTACCGGGGGACGAGGAACTGCGGCAGCGCTGTTTGGCTTTGCGGCAAGAAGCAGGTGCCCAGGACGATCGCGATTTCATGCAGCTCGTCAACGGCCAAAAACAAGCTATGCTCGATCGCTATCCCCACGAACTCTCCGGCGGTCAAATCCAGCGCGTGATGATTGCGATGGCCATTTCTTGCAATCCCACTTTATTAATTGCTGACGAACCGACAACGGCCTTAGACGTAACCGTGCAAGCAACAATCTTAGCTTTGCTGCGCGAGTTGCGGGACTCTAGAGGCATGGCAATGATTTTTATTACCCACGATTTAGGCGTCATTGCTGAAATTGCCGATACGGTGGCGGTGATGTACCGAGGTAAAATTGTTGAATGCGGTGCGATCGAGCAAATTTTCAGCAATCCCCAACATCCTTACACAAAAGGTCTGCTAGCTTGCCGCCCAACTCTCGAACGCCAACTGCGCCGCTTACCGACAGTTGCCGATTTTATGGAAGTCACCACAAATGCTAGCGGCGAATTGGTAATTGTCGAGAAAAATGTCGATTTAGACGGCGACAGCAGCGGCGGACTTTCCACTTTTCCCACCGGAAAACCCCCTCGGCTGCCGAATATTTCCGAGCCTTTGCTAGCTGTTAATAACTTGCGAGTCGGTTTTCCGGTGCAAGGAATGTTTGGCGAAACTAAACGCTTGTTTATGGCGGTAAACGATATTTCTTTTGAGGTTTACCCGGGCGAAACTTTGGGTTTAGTCGGCGAATCTGGCTGCGGTAAATCAACTTTAGCGAGAGCATTGCTGCAATTAATTCCGATATCCAGCGGCAAAGTGTTTTTTGAAGGTCAAGAAATTACCCCTCCTACCAAAAGTAGTTCCCGAGGGCAGTGGATGGCTAATTATCGGCTCAAAAAAGAGTACGATCGCCAATTGCGCTGGCTGCGGCGCGATTTGCAAATTATCTTTCAAGACCCTTTTAGTTCCCTCGATCCGCGCCTGAGTGTTGGGGAAGCGGTGATGGAACCGATGGTGATTCACCGCTTTGGCAAAAACCCGAAAGAAAAGCGCGATCGCGCCGCTTATTTGTTGGATAGAGTGGGTTTAAATCCCGATTTTATGCGGCGCTACCCCCACGAATTTTCCGGGGGACAGCGGCAGCGAATTTGTATTGCTAGAGCTTTGGCTTTGAATCCTAAGTTTATTATTTGCGATGAATCGGTTTCTGCATTGGATGTATCGGTGCAGGCGCAAGTTTTAAATTTGCTCAAGGAGTTGCAAACAGAGTTTGGACTGACTTATATTTTTATTTCTCACGATTTGAGCGTGGTCAAGTTTATGAGCGATCGCGCGATCGTCATGAACAAAGGTAAAATCGAGGAAATTGGCACAGCCGAGCGCATTTACCGCCAACCGCAGCAAGCTTACACGCGGCAACTTATCGCCTCTATACCTGCTGGGAATTTGGAGCGAATTCGGCAACAGCAATCAGGTCGCGAATCTGCTTTGTCTGCTGCAAAGGCGCCCCTCTCACCTGGGGATGAATCGCCACAAATTTGAGATTATCTAGTCCCTCAAATTAACCCCGGGCCTTTGGCAGCATCGGACTAAATTCCTCATCAAACCAATTTGATTGTGGTGGTTTGATGGGATACAATTCTAACCAAATCCCAGAACTAAGGCTACACATGGATTGTACCAAGGTTTGTAGTGCGGACTTCAGTCCGCAGTATAAAGCGGACTGAAGTCCGCACTACAAACCGTTTTTGTGATGGTAATCAACCGGACACGATATTAATACCAGATTGATAATTGTAGCAATAGTTTTGTGAACTTGTATTAATACAGTTAAAAAAATCAAAATCCAAATTAAACACTTAACACTGGATTCTGCCTTCGGTATGGAGAATGTCCGGTTATAGCAATTTGCAACACTCGCGAAGTACAACGGATCCATTCCCAATTCCCAATTACCCGGGAACATAGGAGTTTAACTAACAACTGCTACCAACATCTTTTTATTTTTTTTTCATAAATCAACAGTCGATCTTCATTTTAACTTCACAATTAATAGGTAGTATGAAATTTGGTTGAATTTGACGGAGAGTGCGGGTTTTTCAACCAGCAGTCAGGGGGTTCCATGCAGTATGTTAGTACATCAAACCCGGTCATAACTTACGTAAAAAGTGGTTTGACACGATACTCTCACGCGATAATGCGCTTCAGGCGCACTCTAGATAATTAATTTTTGCGTCCTAAACTAGCTAGATTAGGCCAAATGTCCAATGACTAACAGCAATATCTAGTCCAGTATTAGAGATAAACCCTTGATGCCCTTCCGAAAAATGATAAAAAGCGCACCGCAGCTAAAAAAACAATTACTCGCTAATTACGTAAATACACTTAATTATAGGGTTGTGTTGCAGGAAGTCAGGAAAAATTTCAAATGCTTGATTTCGCAATCTAGAAAAAATTTACAGTATTTAAACATTTTTAGAGTTGTTTTTAAGTTTTAAGTAATCAAGAATTAAACAAGATTCAAAAAAAATGAAAGATTTAGTTCATATAGAAGAATCACAAAACACTAAATTATTTAACTTCCTGCAACTATTATTGATAAAATTAACGGCAGCAGTCACCAGCAGACAGAAGGCAGAATGTACTATGCAGTATGAAAAAACAATCAGCCTCGCGACGATCGCCCCTAGCAGCATATTCTCAGTTGCGATCGCAATACTGCTGGTATTAAACGGGTTGCTGGTAACAGGCGGAGGCGATGGTTTGTACAATAGCCAACTCGCCCTGGGATGTTTGGGAATAGCCAATATTGTCATGCTGGCGGTGTCCGCGCGATCGCGCGCCTCTGCTGTCTGGGACCACAACGAGATCCAAGAGAGCAAGATCGACGAGGGCGATCGCTTTTTCAGCCTGTCCCCAGATATGCTGTGCGTCGTTGGTTTTGACGGTTATATCAAGCATATCAACCCAGCAGCCGAAAAAATCCTCGGCTATTCTCCAGCCGAAATGGTGGGCAAACTCTTCATTGAATTCGTGCATCCAGACGATCGCGAAACTACTCTCAAAGAAGCTGAAAGGATTGCTGCGGGCAATAATACGGTTGGCTTTGAAAATCGCTGGCGGTGTCGCGATGGGTCTTACAAGTGGATAGCCTGGACTGCTAGCCCTTGGGGCGAGGAAGAATTGATCTATGCGATCGGCCGCGACATTACCGATCGCAAACTCGCCCAAGAGTCACTATTGCACAGCAATTCTATCTTGCGTTCCGTGATTGAAAGCACGCCGGATGTCATTTTTGTCAAGGATATTCAAGGCCGCTACGCGATCGGAAATTCTGCCCTAGCTAATTTTTTTGAAAAACCTATTGAGGCAATTATAGGCAAAGACGATACAGAATTATTTCCCGCTGAAATAGCCAAAAGAATGATAGAGTCAGACAGCGAAATTCTAGCATCAAGAATACATTTCAATCAGGAAGAAAATCTCCATATAAATGGAGAAATGCAAACATTTCTGACAGCAAAATGCCCTTGGTACGACTCGGAAGGAAATGCGATCGGCATCATTGGTATATCACGCGACATCAGCGATCGGAAAGCAATAGAAGCAGCACTACAAGAAAGTAACATCCTCTTTGAAAACGTCATCGAAAGTACAGGCGACAGCATTTTTGTCAAAGATATTCAGGGCCGCTACCTATTGGTCAATTCTACGGTTGCGGGCATGATTGGCAAGCCAAAATCAGAAATTTTTGGCAAAAATGATGCCGAATTATTTCCACTGGAGATTGCCAATATGCTGGCGGAAAATGACCGCCGGATCTGGCAATCTGGGATTGAAGAAACCATCGAAGAATTAGTAAAAGATAGTGAGGGCAACATCCTGACATTTCTTTCTACCAAAAGCCCTTTGCGCGATCGCTCTGGAAACATCACGGGCGTGGTGGGAGTTGCTCGCGATATTAGCGATCGCAAACAGGCAGAAGCCACCCTGCGGCGCAGCGAAGAGCGGTTGCAGCTAGCTCTTTGGGGTTCCGACAGCGGAATGTGGGATTGGAATATAGTTACTGATGAAATGTATTGCAACCACGAGTACAGTGCTTTGTTGGGCTACGAACCAGACGAACTACAAGCAAATGCGATCGGTTTGTCACAGCTAGTTTATCCCGACGATTTACTGGTATTGAACCAGAAATTAAATGCCTATTTGGAAAATTCAGAAAATGGCTATGCTGTTGAGCATAGAATGTTAGCTAAATCCGGCGAATTTAAATGGATTTTGGCGCGGGGGAAAGTCGTAGAAAGAGATGAAAATAATGCTCCGGTGAGAATGATTGGCACTATTTCTGATATTGGCGATCGCAAACAAGCCGAAAAAGCCCTCCAAGAAAGCGAGCAAAAATATCGGTGTTTAACTGAAGCCACCTCCCAAATTATTTGGGATACTACAGCCTCCGGCGAAGTTGTCGCCGAACAAACAGGATGGAGTGCATTTACGGGAGCGACTTACGACGAAATTAAAGGATGGGGGTGGCTCAATAACATCCATCCCGACGACAGAGAATATACTGCCAGGATGTGGTCGGATGCAGTAGCCAACCGCACTTTATACGCAATAGAACACCGCTTGCTGCGGCACGACGGCGAGTACAGGTACATGAGCGTGCGGGGCGTACCCGTATTGAACGCAGACGGCAGCGTTCGCCTGTGGGTTGGCATCCACTCCGACATTACACAGAGCAAAATCACAGAACAACAAATGCAAGAGCAAAAAGAATTTTTGCGGAGCATTTACGACGGCGTAGACTACAGCATCTTCGTAATAGATGCCTGCCCCGACGGAGAATTTCGCTACGTTGGCTGGAACCCAGCAGCAGATTTAGTCGGCGGCATCAGCAGCGAATTCGGGCGCGGCAAAACCCCCGAAGAACTTTTCGATCCAATTACCGCAACAATATTCCGGCAGAATTTGAGCGACTGTGTAGAAAAAGGCAGCACGATTTACCAAGAATCTCCCGCTACTTTTGACGGTACAGAAGTCTGGTTTATGACAACTCTGACTCCGCTGCGAGACACATCCGGCAACATTTATCGCGTTGTCGGCAGTTGCACCGACATTACAGAACGCAAAAAAGCCGAAGCACAATTGCGCGAACAAGAAGAATTTTTAAACAGCATCTATAACGGATCGAATCAAGTTATTTTCGTGGTAGATGTCGCCGCCGGAGAGTTCCGCTATGCAGGCTGGAATGCAGCCACAGAAGCATCTACAGGCATTTTGAGTGCTGATGTCAAAGGCAAAACTCCCGAAGAAGTGTTTCCCCCAGCAGTAGCAGCAAATTTTCGGCAAAGATACGTCGATTGTTTGGCCGCAGACAGCTCGATTTCTTACGAAAATAGCGCCGAATTGGCAGGTGTAGAAAATTGGTTTATCGTAACTATGACGCCCCTGCACGATGCCTCTGGCAGCATCTACCGAATTATTGGTAATTCCACCGACATTACGGATCGAAAACTTGCAGAAGCAGCGCTGCAAGCTAGTCAGCATTTTGTTGAGCGCATTGCCGATACCAGTCCGAATATTCTCTATGTTTACGACGAAATAGAGCAGCGAAATGTGTACGCCAACCGCGAAATCACCGACCTCCTCGGCTATACAGTTGCAGAAGTTCAAGAAATGGGCAGCAATCTGTTGCCGACAATTATCCACCCTGAAGATTTAGCTAAATTTCCCAGATATATCCAGCAAATAGAAAATGCTCCCGACGGCGAGGTGGTTGAGTACGAATATCGGGTACTCGACAGACAAAATAGTTGGCGCTGGTTAGTCAGTCGCGATATTGTATTTAGCAGAACAGAGTCGGGCAAAATCCAGCAGCGTCTCGGTGTTGCTGCCGACGTTACAGATCGCAAATTCGCAGAACAAGCTTTAGCAGAACAATTGAAACTTTCTTCATTCACAGCAGATGTGGGAATTGCTCTGACTGAAAACCGCACTTTAGCTGCAACTTTGCAAAACTGCACCGATGCAGTTGTGCGCCATTTGGACGCTGCGTTTGCTCGGATTTGGACGCTGAATGAAGAGGGAAATGTCTTGGATCTGCAAGCAAGCGCGGGCCTCTATACTCACATTGACGGCGCTCACAGCCGCATTGCTGTCGGTGAATTCAAGATTGGTTTAATCGCCCGGGATCGACAACCTCACCTCACTAATTCTGTGCAAGAAGATGCCCGAATCAGCGACAAAGAATGGGCGAAACGAGAAGGAATGGTGGCTTTTGCTGGATATCCGTTGATTGTTGACAATCAGTTGGTGGGAGTAATCGCCATGTTTGCTCGCCAGGAGTTGACGGAATCTACGCTGATTGGTTTCGCATCAATTGCCGATTCGATCGCCCTGGGAATCAAGCGCAAACAAACAGAACTTGCTCTCGCCGCCCAAAAGCAAACTTTGAGGGGAATTATTGACAATGCTCCCATCTGGGTGTGGATGGCAAATGCTAGCGGGCGGATGTTATTAGCCAACAAAACTTTCTGCGAAGATGTAGCTATTCCCGAAGAGAAGTTCTTAGCAGCCTCTCACTATTCCGAAGTTTTTGGATTAGAAGCATCTGCTAACTGCATGGTATCAGATGCACAAGCCTGGAGCCAAGATCCTCCCTGTTATTCTGAAGAATTGCTCCAGTTGGTTGACGGTGAATACCACCAGTTGGAGATAATTAAAACTCAGGTCAAAGATGATTGCGGTAATGCGATCGGCTTGATCGGTTTGGGTTTGGACGTAACGAAACAAAAAGAAGCTCAAAGACAGTTGCAAGAGTCGGAAGCGAGATTCCGCAAATTAGCTGAGCAGGAAGCGCTGCTTAACCAACTAGCTAGCAATATCCGCGAATCTCTGGATTTAGACACTATTTTGGCCACCACTGTGCAGCAAATACGTGAATTGCTGCTGCTCGAACGGTGCCTATTTATCTGGTATATAACCAACGAGAAATCAGCATTTTGGAATGTAGAATACGAGGCAAAAAATGATGAACTACCTTCCTTGCTGGGTGTATTTCCGGCTAACTTGACTGGTTCTAAAGCCGAGCGAATTGCCAATATTGAAATAATTCGGGTGGATGATTTTAAAAATGTTACCGATCCAGTAGAGCGGAATTTTTTCATGTGTATAGGATTACAGTCTATGCTGGACATTCCCATTCAGACATCTTCAGGTAAAATAGGGGTAATTTGCTGTAGCGCTTCTAGCAGCATCCGGTGTTGGAGCGATGAGGAAGTGGAACTGTTAGTGGCTGTGGGCAATCAATTGGCGATCGCCATTAATCAAGCCGAACTTTACGAAACATCTCGCCTCGTCGCCGCCGAAGCTTCATCAGCAGCCATGAAGCAAAAATTGCTCAACCAGTTAGGCAGTCAAATCCGCGCTTCTCTCGATTTAGATACTATATTGGCAACAACTGTACACCAAATTCGCGACTTGCTACAACTCGATCGCTGCTTGTTTATTTGGTATGTATCCGATGTCGAGATACCCGCTTGGGATGTCGTCCACGAAGCTAAAAATGATGACTTAATCTCGCTTTTGGGTTATTATCCTGCTGACGTAACGGGGACGTTGGCGCAAAAAATAGCCCAATCGGAAATCTACCAAATAGATGATGTTGCAGCTTGGAGCGATCCAGTAGAAAGAGAGTTCTTTTTGCAGGTGGGTTACAAGTCTGTCTTGGATTTGCCGGTGAAGAGTGCAGGGGGTTTAATTGGTGTTGTGGGCTGCGTGGCTTGTCGCGAGATGCGGAGGTGGACACAAGACGAAGTGGATTTGCTATCGGCAATTTGCGATCAATTGTCGATCGCCATCAGCCAATCCGAACTCTACACCCAAAGCGTCGATTCAGCCCGAATGGCGCGAGAACAAACTGCCCAACTAGAAGCAACTCTGTGCGAACTTAAGCTTGCTCAAACCCAGCTCGTGCAAGCCGAAAAAATGTCGAGTCTCGGTCAGATGGTAGCAGGAATTGCCCACGAAATCAATAACCCAGTCAGCTTTATTTTCGGCAATCTTACCTACACAGAAGAATACACCACAAACCTGATGAAACTGCTGCAAATGTATCGAGATGAATACCCGGAACCGACCGCAGCTATTCAGGAGGAAGTAGAGGCATTAGAGCTAGATTTCTTGTTAGACGACTTGCCAAAAATGCTGTCTTCGATGCAGGTGGGAGCAACTCGCATCCGAGATATCGTGCGGAGTTTGCGAAATTTCTCTCGCCTTGATGAATCTGAAATGAAAAAAGTTAACATTCACGAAGGCATCGACAGCACGTTGATGATTTTAGAACACCGTCTGAAAGTTCAGAGCGATCGCCCAGCAATTCAAGTCGTCAAAGAATACGGACAATTGCCGCTGGTGGAGTGTTACGCCGGACAGTTAAATCAGGTGTTTATGAATATTATCGCCAACGCGATCGACGCTTTACAAGAACCGCTCCAAAATCCGGCAATTATCCGCATTCGTACAGAGGTAGAAGGTAATTTCGCTGCGATTATAATTGCTGATAACGGTGCAGGTATCACGGATAAAGTCAAGCAGCGGATATTCGACCCGTTCTATACTACAAAACCGATCGGTTCCGGGACGGGGATGGGTTTAGCAATTTCCCATTCAATTATTGTCGAAAAACATAAAGGTAAAATCAAGTGTTTCTCCGTGGTGGGTAAAGGCACTGAATTTGCGATCGAGATTCCGATTCAAAGAACAGAAAATTAAATAGGTTCCCGGCAAAATTAGTAGGTGCGTCAGTTGTAAAACCACTATTTTTTATCCTAACCTTAAGACTGACGCACCCTACAGCTACTTATTTTCGCGGACTGAAGTCCGAACGCTCAAACCAATCAGGGTTTTTTCCCAATTTTGTCTGAATTTGATATGATATCTAAAATCTAAAATCTAAAATCTAAAATGGCATTACCTCCAGGCACTTTCAGTTTACCGCTAATTGGTGATACCCTCAACTTTTTGCAAGATTCCCAATTCGCCAAAAAACGACACCAGCAGTACGGGCCAATTTTCAAAACCAGCATCTTCGGACAGCCTACCGTGTTTGTGTCCGGCTCAGAGGCGAATTTGTTTGTTTTAAGCCATGAAAATCAATATTTTGTTATGAGTTGGCCTCCGAGCATGAAAGCGCTTTTAGGGCCGCTTTCCTTGGCGCTGCAAACGGGTTCGGAACATCAAAATCGGCGCAAGCTGCTGTACCAAGCGTTTCAACCGCGAGCTCTGGCGGGCTACATCGGCGGGATGGAAGATATCACTGGGCGCTACTTGGAAAGATGGACGCAGATGAGCGAGTTTGCGTGGTATCCCGAACTGAGAAATTATACTTTTGATGTTGCTAGTAAGTTGTTAGTTGGGATTGATGCTGGTTCGGAGACGGCGCTGGGACATTATTTTGAAACTTGGTGCGAGGGTTTATTTTCGATTGCTTTAGATGTGCCGTGGACTAAGTTTGGAAAGGCGAAAAAGTGCCGAAATTTACTGTTATTAGAACTTGAAAAGATTATTCGCGATCGCCAACAAGATATGGGAGAAGGGAATGATGCTTTGAGTTTGCTGATTTCGGCTCGCGACGATGACGGAAACAATTTGAGTTTGGAGGAGTTGAAAGATCAAGTGCTGCTGCTGTTGTTTGCGGGACACGAGACTTTGACTTCGGCGATCGCCTCTTTTTGCCTTCTCCTAGCTCAAAACCCCGATGTGATGGCAAAAGTTCGCGCGGAACAACAGCAGTTTTCGGCAACTGAACCGCTAGACTTGGAACAGCTCAAACAAATGACTTATTTGGAGCAGGTGATGCGAGAAGTGCTGCGGTTGGTTCCGCCGGTGGGAGGCGGTTTTCGGCGGGTAATTCAGGCTTGCGAGTTCGGCGGCTACGAAATTCCCCAGGGTTGGAGCGTGCTTTACGAAATCAATCAGACCCATCAGGATAGCTCAGTTTATCCCGAACCCGATCGCTTTGACCCCGATCGATTTAGTTTAGAGCGATCGACAAATGCTAAACCTTTCAGTTACGTGCCCTTCGGCGGCGGTTTGCGGGAATGTTTGGGGAAAGAATTCGCGCGGTTAGAGATGAAACTGTTTGTGGCGAGGATGGTTCGGGAGTGCGAATGGGATTTGTTACCGGATCAAGATTTGAATTTAATCCGAGTACCGACTCCACACCCGCGTGACGGTTTGCGAGTGAAGTTCCGGCAAAAAATTGCAGGTTCGTAATATTCGTAGGGTGCGTCAGTGTGGGATGTTTCAATCATCACTAAAAATCTGATAAGTGACGCACAGGTTCGTAGTGAGGACTTTAGTCCGCAACCAGAAGGACTAAAGTCCTCACTACAAACAGGTTCGTAGTGAGGACTTTAGTCCGCAACCAGAAGGACTAAAGTCCTCACTACAAACTTTATGATGGTTGTGCGATCGCCTACAATATTACAACTCCATCGGCCCCAAATACTTAGTTAAATAAGGCGAAAACACCTCATAAATCAGCGTCAGCGGCTTACCGTGATGCCAAAACAAATAGTGTCGCCCCCAAAAAGGCCCCGACTCTTGAAAAGCAGCCTCCAAAGCCACCGACTCACCGCAATAAATACCTTGCACATCGCGATACAATTCTGTCCGCAGCCGCGCTAAACTCGCCCAAATTGGCAAAGATTTATTTTCCAAATATTCATCTACGTGACTCGCTTCCCACCAAGAAGTCGCGTAGGCGAGGCGCTGTCCCGAAGCAGTCCGCAGCCACACTTGGCGGCGCAGGCGCGGCCCGGGAACCGCGACAATTTGTGGCGGCGCGCCGTCTGCATCCTCACCCACTAAGGACATATCGATCACATCTACTTCTGTGGGTTCCCCTGTCAGCAGTTGCAGGTGACGGGTGGGGGAACCGTCGCCGAGGAGCAGTATTTGCCATGCCGGTGCTAGCTTGGTGTGGGGTAAACCCTTCTGTACTGCGTCTTCTGCTCCTTCCCACAGGGGGTTGAGAGCGTGCCAGGTTTGGCTGTTTTTTGGTGTAAATGTTGCAGTCAAGGGTCTTTACAAAACTTAATTTTTTGTTTATTATAACGCTTCTGCAATCTACAGTTTAAATCTGTTTAGAAACGGGTTCTCCGGCCCGTTCCACAATAAAATTGAGTTTTTGTGGAACAGGCATCTTGCCTGTTTTGAGAATGTTACGGGCTCTCCGGTCCGTTCCACAATAAAATTGAGTTTTTGTGGAACAGGCATCTTGCCTGTTTTTGAGAATGTTACAACATCTCAGTTAAATCCATTACCCAATCCGTTGCCGAACTTCTTTGCCCTATATGTTACGAATAACCGAAATAAAACTTCCCCTCGATCATCCTGAAGATGCGATCGCCAGCGCCCTTCTCAAAAAGCTGCAAATTCCCCCCGCAGAATTGCTCAGCTATACCATCTTCAAACGCAGCTACGACGCTCGCAAAAAAGCCGAAATTGTTCTTGTGTATATTGTGGATGTGGAGACAACACAGGAAAAGCAACTTCTCCAACGCTTCAAAAAAGACCCTCATGTCATGGTAACGCCAGACACGAGTTATCGCAACGTAGCGCAAGCCTCCAGCAATTTGACGGTTCGCCCCATCGTGATCGGTACGGGGCCTTGCGGTATGTTTGCAGGGCTGATGCTGGCACAAATGGGGTTTCGCCCCATCCTTTTGGAACGCGGCAAAGCTGTGCGCGATCGCACCGCTGACACCTTTGGATTTTGGAAGAAAAAAGCAGAATTCAACCCAGAATCTAACGCCCAGTTTGGCGAAGGTGGTGCGGGAACTTTTTCCGATGGCAAACTCTACAGTCAAGTAAAAGATCCTCAGCATTACGGGCGCAAGGTGCTGACAGAACTTGTGAAGGCGGGTGCTTCACCGGAAATTTTATATATTAATAAGCCGCATATTGGGACATTAAAATTAGTAGGAATTGTCCAAAATATGCGGGCAAGAATTGAATCATTAGGCGGCGAGATTCGGTTTCAAACTCGCGTGGAAGATATTCACATCGAAAATGGCAAAGTGCAGGGAATTACCACCGCCAGCGGAGAATATATTGCTAGTAATTATATAGTTTTGGCGGTGGGACACAGCGCCCGCGATACTTTTGAAATGTTATTTTCGCGCGGCGTTTACATCGAGGCTAAACCTTTTTCGATTGGTTTTCGGGTGGAACATCCGCAGAAGCTAATCGATCGCTGTCGTTTTGGCGATCGGGCGGGCCACAAACTTTTGGGTGCCGCCGATTACAAACTGGTGCACCATTGCCAAAACAATCGTTCTGTGTACAGTTTCTGTATGTGTCCCGGCGGTTTGGTAGTGGCGGCGGCGTCAGAACCGGGGCGAGTTGTCACTAATGGGATGAGTCAATATTCTCGCAACGAACGCAATGCTAACAGCGGCATTGTCGTGGGTATCACGCCGGAGGATTATCCCGGTCATCCCTTGGCGGGAATTGAGTTTCAGCGCCGCTTAGAAGAACGCGCATTTGAGTTAGGAGGAAGCACTTACAACGCGCCTGGGCAGCTTGTGGGTGATTTTTTGGCGAATCGCCCTTCGACGGCCCTAGGCGCTGTGCAGCCGTCTTATACGCCGGGTGTTGTGATGACTGATTTGAGCGAAAGTTTGCCGGATTTTGCGATCGCAGCCATCCGCGAAGCACTGCCGGCCTTTGACAAACAAATTAAAGGATTTGCGATGGATGATGCGGTTTTGACAGGGGTGGAAACGCGCACTTCTTCACCAATTCGGATCGAGCGCAAGGAGGATTATCAGAGTTTGAATACAGAAGGCCTTTATCCTGCTGGGGAAGGTGCGGGATATGCGGGTGGAATCCTGTCAGCGGGGATTGATGGGATTAAGGTGGCGGAGGCGGTTGCTTTGAGTATATTGCGATCTTCAAATCACAAAGTTTGAGGTAGGATTAACTAAGATTTTGCACAATGTCAATTAGCCTTTTATGAACGGGCAAGATGCCTGTTCCACAAAGATTAAATTTCTTGTGGAACAGGCATCTTGCCTGTTGCTGTTGATTTAACATCTCAGATCAACCTACTGCAAATTCGGTGTATTGTCGGACATGAGGTGCATGATAGGCTAGCACAATTTCCTGGGATGGGACGCCTCGTGCTATTAATTGATTGGCGATCGCCTCTTCAGTCCCGTCATGCTGCACCCAAATTTTCCCATCTTTAATATCCACATGGATTATGCAGCCATAAATGCGAGTGTTACTATCTTTCCAGCCCACATGAACAAGTTGATATCGATCGCTGATTAGATCGAAAATCGTCTCGCTGGCAACTGGATCGTGAGGCGATCGCCTTCCGGCCCGTTCAGTTAGCAACTCCTTAATATGTTGACGATACAAACTTACTTTATCCATTCAGAAATCTCCTGTTTTTCGGTGTCGTAAACTAAAAGTGGAATTTGATTGCGTTCAATTACCGTTTGAATAAATGAGTATTTGAAAAATTTTCTGTGAATACCTAATGGAATTGCCAAGTAAAGAATTCTCTCTGGATCGTCAAATTCTAATGCAATCCGATAGTTAATAAATTGTCCCACTGC
This sequence comes from Oscillatoriales cyanobacterium, assembly GCA_004293365.1. Classification (GTDB taxonomy): domain Bacteria; phylum Cyanobacteriota; class Cyanobacteriia; order Cyanobacteriales; family Microcoleaceae; genus Microcoleus. Next base: position 19,354 of record RDYN01000057.1, read on the forward strand.
GGTATGAAACTCTGAAATAGTCGATGGTGCCAAAAACGTTTTGATTTCAACAGCAATTTTTTCATGATCCTTTGTCGCTGCTAATAACTGTTCTGCACCCAGATCGATATAAAAATCAACAAATCCGAGATCGATATGATAAGGGTCATCGGTAATTGTCCAACCCTGATTTTCGAGGGCAGTTTTGACGAGTTCGTGAAACTTATCTTTAGCTGGCATATTTAAACAGTAGCTAATTGCGATCGAATTTGAGTATCCGTATATTCCGGTGTCCAACCGACCGTGGTGGTAAAATAGCGCACAGCTTTAACTTTCCGGGCTGCTGTCAAATAAAACCAGTGTTCCGTATTCGCTGGTACGTTGATAAATTCTTCGGGCTGTACAGTCACTTCTACTTGACTACCGTCGGGACGCACAAAACCGAAAATTCCTTCTCCTGCTACAATGTAGCGCACTTCATCGTCAGCGTGAATGTGACACTTATCAAATTTGGACAGCAGAACATCGAGATTAGGAACGTCTGGGTGGAGTACAATTAAGTCGCGTGACTGATAGCCTGCGCTTTCCTTGAGTTGTTGAAAGTAGCCGTCGAGGGCTTGTAGCACTTGCTCTTTTTGATTGTCGTCGATCGCATCGAGAGCCAGCAATTCCCGAATTTCTGGGTTGTCACCCACAGCCCAGCGCTTGAGTTGAATGTTTAAGGGAGCGAGTTCGCGGGTAATGTCGCTGTGTTGAGTGTAGGTTGTACCGTTTTCGAGTCGCAGGATAGCCATTTTTGCACGTTCCTATTTTTGATTAACAGACACAGCGAAAGACGCTTGTCGATCGCGCCTGTACAAGAATCACTATTTTAACTTAATTTGAATAGGCTCTCCGGCCTGTTCCACAAGAGTTCAATATTTGTCACAATAGGATGGATAAGTCAGCCGCCAGCTAGCAGTCGCAGCGATCGGCAATACTGATATATTTAATGTAACTTTTGCAACAACTATGCCTACTTATACTGGAATTTCTAGCGAAGCTTTTCAGCATCCCCTCGATCGCCAAGCCGAGGCCGCATTGCGGAGCGTACCTGGATTTGACTTAATTGCCAGCAAATTTGTAGAGTTTGTCTACGAACGACCGCAATTCGTTTACCTAATGGGAAATAGCATACAAGTCGGGCCGCGCCAATATGCCAGCATCTATCATATTTTTCGAGAGTGCGTGCAAGATTTAGATATTTTCCCCGAACCGGGTTTGTTTGTGTCTCAGAATCCCGCCGTTAACAGCTATGCTCTCGGAAAAAACCAGCCCTACATAGTTTTAAATACAGGTCTTTTAGATTTGTTGGATGAGGCAGAAATCAAGGTAGTGCTGGCTCACGAGTTGGGACACATCAAATGCGGCCATCCAACTTTAAATCAAATGGCGATGTGGGCGATGAGCATCGCCTCGACAATTGGCGAGATGACTTTTGGACTGGGAAATATTGTCGGCAGCGGTTTAATTTTTGCTTTTTACGAGTGGCGGCGCAAGGCTGAATTATCGGCTGACAGGGCGGCTTTGTTGGTGATGGATGACTTGAACACTGTGATGAAAACGATGATGAAACTTTCGGGAGTTAGCAGTAAATATGCTGACCAATGCAGTTTGCAAGAGTTTATCCGCCAGTCTGACAAGTATCAAGATCTCGATCGCGACAATCTCAACCAAGTGTATAAATTTTTACTTTACAACGGTGGCCAAGGGGTGATGCTGAGTCACCCTTTCCCGGTGGAAAGGCTGCGGTATTTGCGAGATTGGGCGACTTCCGAGGAATACCGGCAAATTAAGCTAGGGAATTACAAGCGGGCTGTGGCTGAGGGTGCGGTTGATGTGAAGTCTCAGACGCCTAACAGCGAGACGGAGGCTTTGCGCCGTCAGATTGAAGAATTGCAGCGGGAGATCGATCGGCAAAAATCAAAGCAAAAATAAGTTGAGGATGTGCCGCAAGCACCTTGCGGCTGTCATTAGCACCTTCAACCACTGTTTGAGTAAGTCTGGGAAAATTCACCGGATTTGGGGAAGGGAAGAAAGTAGAAGGAAGACAGGCTGCGGAGCTCCCATCTGGCTACATCCGAATTATATTTCAGTGCGAGCCTCCCGCTCGCGAGAGTTGGCAGACGAAACGGGCTTCCAATCTAAAAACTGTCCTCTGCTTTCTGAAATCTGTTTCTCAGAAGGTGTAGTTTAAATCAAGATAAGTTTATAACTCAACCGGGCTAGGAAAAAAATGATTATTGATAAACCAATGAATACTAACCAACCAACTTCTAATTTTTTCGGCAATGTGGGAAAAGTTGCGATCGCCCTAACTGTGCTCGCCGCCGGCATGGCATTTACAAATCCTCCGAGAGATAAATACCTAACTTATGCTTCCGGCGTGCTTCAAACCGAGTTGGAAAGCACTGTGTGCAAGGATTCTAGCGTTCCCAAAGCTTTGAGCGGCGTTGCACAGACTCTGATCGGGAGTTGCAAAAATTTGCTGACTTCGCAGCGCGGATCGATCGAACACTTGCTCGACAATACAACGGAACGCCAGAACTTAGGCATTGTCAGCATTTACACAACTCAACTAGGTAAAAAAAGCTATCAAACGGTTGGAGCTTTTGGCAATTTCGTTACCGTCCCACCTGGTTCGGCAAATGCTGAAAAGTAATGTCAAATTAAGTTAAATTATAGAAACCGGGCTTGCGATCGAACCCGGTTTTTACTTACTAGAAATAATTGGTTTAAGGCCGGAACCTTTGTAGGGATAAATTAAAATTAGACTATTAGACCTATTGCAAAAAACAATCTATTCTATAATTAATAGTTAGCATTTTATTATGCTAGTTTTAGCAGCAGGTACGTAGTTGCGCTTCAGCGCTCTTTCCGAGATCCAAAAAGAGCGCTTTCATCGCAACTACGTACCTAAATTTAATAGACATCTTGCCAAAAAGATATCTGCGATCATTAAAGATTTATAGCAATCCTAAATGATTGATGAAGATTGGTAGCGGTAGTGGATGGTGCGTGCCTACCACCTATCTATCGGGGCAACCTGGATCTTTAAGAGCAACTACAAAAATTATCCAAATGATGGGAAGACTACTATATTATAAAAATATTAAGTTTTATTAAACACGAAAAGTTATCGTCCCACTTACTATTAAAATAAATAAGATAAATTTTTATGTTTGACAAATAAGCAGATGGCTATGCAATTAAGTAAGGGTGAGAGATTTAATCTCTCTCAAGAAGCACCGGATTTAAAAAAAATGGCGATCGCCCTCGGTTGGCAGGTAACGGAGGCGGGACAAAGCTACGATATTGATGTTTCTGCATTTATGCTAGGTTCTGACGGCAAATTACCTAACGATCAATATTTTATCTTTTACAATAATCTGCAATCCTCTGATGGTTCCGTACTGCAATCGATTCCTGCAAACAGCCCAGGTAAAGAAAATAAGACTATTTACGGCGTTATCTTAGAAAAAGTTAATCCGGAAATTGTGGAAATAACTTTTGTTGTGACTATTCACGAAGCTGAGAAAATTAATGCAAATTTTAGCAATATCAGAAATAGTTTTATCAAAATTGTCAATTTGGATACGGGAGTCGAACTTGTTCGGTATGAATTAACAGAGAATTTTACGCAAGAAACGGCTCTAGAATTTGGTCGTTTGTATAGAAAGAATGGAGAGTGGAGATTTCAGGCGGTAGGAGCAGGATATCAAGCTGGATTAAAGAGTTTTGTTGACAAGTATTGTAGCTGAAATAGCAATAATTTAGAAACCGGGTTTTGTAGAAAGCCCGGTTTTTACTTACGTAATTATATCTACGTAATTAGAACTAAGTAAATCTCAATAAATCCAGATACAGGCAGCACCTATTGTTAATCAAGCCCGCTCTTAAAATCCTAACATTAAATTTTATTAAGCAAAAAACTTATTGTGTCATTTAATATTAACATGAACACTATAAAGTTTTATGTTTAACAAATAAGCAGATGGCAATGCAGTTAAGTAAGGGTCAGAGCTTTAATATCTCTCAAGAAGCGCCGGATTTAAAAAAAATGGCGATCGCCATCGGTTGGCAGGTGACAGAGGCAGGACAAAGCTACGAGATTGATGTCTCTGCTTTTATGCTAGGTGCTGACGGCAAAGTACCTAACGATCAATATTTTATCTTTTACAATAATCTGCAATCCTGTGACGGTTCGGTACTGCAATCGATTCCTGCAAACAACAACCCCGGTCACAAAAATAAGACTATTTACGGCGTTATCTTAGAAAAAGTTAATCCGGAAATTGTGGAAATAACTTTTGCTGTCACTATTCACGAAGCAGATAAAATTAATGCAAGTTTTAGCAATATCAGAAATAGTTTTATCAAAATTAGCAATTTGGATACGGGACTTGAACTGGTTCGGTATCAATTAAAAGAGAATTTTTCGCGAGAAAATGCTTTAGAATTAGGTCGTTTGTATAGAAAAAATGGAGAGTGGAAATTTCAGGCTGTAGGACAAGGATATCAAGCCGGATTGCAGAGTTTTGTTGACAAGTATTGTAGCGGAAATAGCAGTAATATTGCTCCAATTACTAACGAGTTGGCAGCGGGAACAGCAGGAGATGATTTGCAGTTGCCGGCTTGGGATTTGGAGGTGGAGTCAGAAGCGGAAACTTCCGGGGAGACGGGGAGTCGGCTGCGATCGCCAATTAACAATCAAGTTAATTCCCCAAGCCGCAAAATACCGCTAGCTTTAGCGGCAAGTTTAGGGGTTTTGGTTTTGGGGACAGGTGCAGGTGCGATCGCCTTTATGCGATCGGGAAATGAAACGCTCCAGCAAGCGAAAATACTGGCAGTTGAGGCGCAGAATGCAGCAAAAGCAACCGATGTCAATCTGCTCAGAAGTTTCGATAAACGACTTAAAGATACGATCGCAAATTTAGAGAAAATTCCTAACTTCCCCGGCTTTGGGTATCAACAGGCGAGAGTTGATTTGCTGACACTGCGATCGAGTTTGGTTCCTGTAGGGCGAAATTTACAGGCGGCAGAAAGTCTAGAAAAAGCTCAAAAAGTGGCGGTGGAAGCTGCTGTACTCGTGCAAAAACCGCCTCATCCTATGGAAGTTTGGCATCAGTCTCAAAATAAATGGCAACAGGCGATCGCACTTTTAGAAGCGATCGACTCACGTACACCTGTTTATAATCTAGCTCAAAATAAGTTATCTAGTTACCGCGCCAATCGCGCTATTATCGGTCAAAGAGTGGCGATCGCTCAAAAAGCCACGAACTTCAGCAACCAAGGTTCTTTGAAAATTCAAAAGGGAGATGTTCCCGGGGCGATCGCAAATTTCAATCAGGCTTTAGGGCTGAATCCCAACATACCTCAAGCTTATCTCGGATTGGGAATTGCGAGTTCAAAACAGGGAAACAAGCAGCAGGCAATTTACCATTACGATCGAGCGCTGCAATTTAATCCTAACTTGGCAGAAGCTTATTTCGGTCGCGGTCAAGCATACTATGAATTGGGAAATAAACAAAAGGCGATCGGCAGCTATGAACAAGCGATTCGCATTAATCCAGATTATGGTTTGGCTTATTTGGAACGAGGTGCTATTCGCTGTATGTTGGGAACTAAATCGCAAGCAGTAGCAGACTTTAACCAAGCTGGAGAACTTTTTTCAAAGCAGGGAGACGGCAATAATTACCAATTAGCAAAAAACTTTATTAATGAGTGTAAAGAACCAACTGCACAGGCTGTAATCTGCGATTATCGAAGGAATATCGACTCGTTGGGGCGACGCTGCGGTGGTTCTGTGAATGTGCCGATTATAGTTAGAAAGAAATCCGCCAGCAGTGCCTCAAACTCTGACTCTACTGAGATTAAAAGCAATAGCAGCGATGCCCGAGTATCCCCGGAAGATTCCGATAGCAGCAGCACAAAAACTCGCCGCCGGAGAAGAAGTAAAAGGTAAACTTCAGTCGCGTTAGTTAATAGATGCCAAAATGTGCTGGTAAGCATCGATGGTTTGTCGGGCGATCGCCTCCCAGTTATAATACTTTTTGGCATAAGCTTGCGCGTTAAAGCCCCTGCGCTGCCTTTCCGGTGGTGACAGGAGTGCTGATGCGATCGCGCGGGCGATCGCCCCTACCTCCAGAGGCGCAACCCAACCCGCTTCTGCTTGCTGGATGTCATCGGAAATATAAACGCGATCGGAAATAACAACAGGTACACCCGCAGCCATCGCTTCTGCAACAGCAATACCAAAGTTTTCGTAATAAGAAGGCAACACAAATAAGTCAGCTTTTCTCAACAGTGCAATTTTTGAATCACCGCTAACAAAACCCGTTATTGTCGTAAATTTTCCTAAGCTTGAATTTTGTATTTGTTCTTTAATCTTACTTTCATAATCGGCATCTTGTGGATTGGAACCTGCTAAAATAAACTGAAAGTTTATGCCATTCTTTAAAATAGTTTCTAGTGCCGAAATCAGCAATTCTAATCCTTTTTTAGGCTCAATTCGCGACAAAAATAATATGATTGGTATTTCCGAATCAGGCAATATTTTAGGGTACAAATCTGCCGTCACCCCCAATGGAATAACCAAATCTTGTGGCAAAAAATCCTGTGACACAGGCATCTTGCCTGTGCTATCTAATGGCAAAAAATCCTGTGAAACAGGCATCTTGCCTGTGCTATCCAAACCAAACCTTTCTGAAATTTTAGCTTCTTGTTTGCTAGTAAAATGAATTGCTGCCGCACCTGCTAAATTAGGGCGTTCTAAGATTGCCGCATAAATCTGTTTTAAGAACTTTTTTTTCTGCAAGTCTGCGGGGTCAAGCATACCGCAGGGACGCATAATATAGGGTAACTTGTGATACCTGGCAATTGTAGCAGCAAAAGTAGTTACTGGCGAGAACAAAGCGTGAATGTGAGCGAGGTCAAATTGCCGCGCATTTTGATTTAACCACTGCAATAACGAGAGTGAAAACTTATATCTGCGGAAGGGAGAACAGCGGAAGTAAATAATCTGATAGCCGTTTTGTTTTATGGGTTGATTTAAGGGTACATCTAAGGGATGTTGACCGATATCTCCGTTAGAATCTGTAGTGATAATTGTGACATCAATGCCTTGGGAAGCGAGGGCAGCAGAAAGTCCCAGTACCATTTGACTCGGGCCGCCGTAGACGAGCGAAATTGAGGGGATAATTTGAAGGATTCGCATGATTAGCCGTTGCCTTAGTTGCGGTAGCTGGTTATGTTATTATATAAAAAATTGCAAATTTTGCACCTTATACCAATTTAGGCGATCGGAGGCACGTTATGCTGATTGGATTCAGCGCCGGCAACTATAAATCTTTTAAAGAAACTGTCACCCTCAGCATGGTAGCTTCGTCAATCACGGAGGAAGACAAAGAGCTGGACGAAAATAATGTATTTGTAATTGACCGTAAATTAAAATTGCTTAAAAGTGCTGCTATTTATGGAGCCAATGCCAGCGGCAAAAGCAATCTTGTTGCTGCTATTAGCTTTATGAAATGGTTTGTCCTCAACTCATCCAAAGAAACGCAAGTTTCAGAGGCGATCGATATTGAGGCGTTCAGGCTAAGCACAGAGACAGAAAAAGAGCCATCCTTCTTTGAAATCGTTTTCCTGCTAGAAGGCAAAAATTTTAGGTATGGTTTTGAGGTGAACGCTGAGCAGGTTGTTTCTGAGTGGTTGTTTCAAACTGACGATCGTGCAGAAAAAATGCTTTTTGAACGGGATTTTGACAATTTTATATTAGATGATTTTCCGGAGGGGCAAGGTATTAGCGATAAAACCCGAAGCAATGCTTTATTTATTTCTGTTGTTGCACAATTTAATGGTAAACTTTCTGGCAAAATTCTGCTGTGGTTCAGTAAAACTTTGCAATTGATATCAGGCTTGCAAGATAGGCAATACCGCAAGGAAACTTTAGAGTCTTTTGAGAACGATCGCCACAGGCATGATATTATTGAATTCATCAAAAAATTAGACTTGGGTATTGCTGATATCGAAATCACAAATCAACCTGTATTTATTATTTCCAATAATACAGCATTATATGGTAATTCCTACGGTAGTTTATATCCTATTTCTGAAAGCAAACCAACCGTGAAAACAGTTCATCGGAAATATGATGCTGACGGTAAGCAGACTGCTATAGAAATATTCGATATTGAAAAGCATGAGTCTGAGGGAACAAACAAATTGTTTGCATTAGCAGGGCTGCTTCTCGATACTTTGAGGATAGGAAAGATTTTATTCATAGATGAACTTGATGCCCGACTACATCCGTTGATTACTCGCGAATTAATCTGCTTATTCAATTCTAACGAGACTAATCCGCACAACGCACAGCTTATATTTACGACACACGACACAAACTTGCTCAGTAGCAAGACTTTTCGCAAGGATCAAGTATGGTTTACTGAAAAGGATAACAAGGGCGCTACTGATTTGTATTCTTTGGTAGAGTATAAAGTAGGAAAAGATGCCTCATTTGAAGACGATTATATTATCGGTAAGTATGGCGCTATCCCTTTTATTGGTAATTTCAAAGAACTAATAGGTTAACTTGATGAGTAAAAAGAGTTCATCTCGAAGCAAGATTGATTACTACAATCGAAAAGATAAAAGTAGAAGATGGTTTTTAATAGTGTGTGAAGGTGAGAAAACAGAACCAAACTATTTTAAAAAATTTTCGGTAGATGCAAGGGTAATCAACCTTGATATCAAGGGAGAAGGGAAAAACACGAGGAGTTTAGTTGAAAAAGCTATTGAGTTAAAAAATAAGTCAGAATACGACGGAAGCGATCGATTTTGGTGTGTGTTAGATCGCGATATTAACGGTAAAAATTCTAACGACGCGCAAAATTTTAATGCAGCTATGACTCTTGCCAAAAATAACGAGATTAAAGTAGCATACTCCAATGATGCTTTTGAACTTTGGTATTTACTACATTTCCATTTTTATAATACTGGAATTTCTCGCAAGGATTATCAAAATATGTTGACAAAGTTGCTGGGACACGAGTATCAGAAAAACAGCGAGACGATTTACGAGGAACTGAAAAGCAAACAGCAGGATGCGATTAAACACGCAAAAAAGCTTTTATTGGAATACAATCGCCCTAATCCTGAAAGTGATAATCCTTCAACAACAGTGCATCTGCTAGTGGAAGAACTTAATAGTTTTATTCCTAAGAGTTGATGAATTTTGACACGATATACCTTAAATATACTTGGTATTAGCACAATTTGACTTCTTCTCATGAGTCTGTGTGTCCCATAGGCGAGATAAAATTTATCCGATCGGGCTAACCCAAGGGTGTTGTGATACGATCGAGCAAGATTAATCATGCAGAATACCAAAAATGACTGTTCATTTTTAAGTAACTTTAGGAGTTGAATCAAAAATGGCTAAACAATCTCTGTTACTGATGCCGATCGCAATTTCGATGTTAGCCGCCATTAGTTATCCGACAACCAATGCAGCCGCTACCGCCGAAGTACCGCCATTACAGCCAACAGCATCAGCTATAACCGTCGCACAGAATCCCATTCCCAGGGACACCAATAAACAGCTTCCTGACGTGCCAGCGAAGCTACAAGTGCCTGCTGGTAATGCTTTGATCTCCCAAATATCAGCCAAAGGCGTACAAATTTACGTGTGTCAAGCCAAAACGGGCGATCGCACTCAATTTGAATGGACATTAAAAGCACCGGAAGCTGATTTATTTAGTGCAAGTGGCGCATTAGTTGGCAAACATTACGGTGGCCCAACTTGGGAGTATACTAAAGACAAGAGTAAAGTCGTTGGCGAAGTAAAAGAACGTGTTGATTCGCCCGATCGCACTACCATTCCTTGGGTGCTACTAAGTGCCAAAAGCAATGAAGGTAACGGCTTATTTAGCAAAGTTACCTATATCCAGCGGGTAAATACTAAAGGTGGTAAAGCCCCAGCTACCGGATGCGATTCCTCAAAACAAAATAGCACTGTCCGTGTGGATTACACGGCAGATTACTACTTCTTTACTGCCAATAAGTAATACGCTTGTTAAAAGGTTTTACGGGTGCATCTCAATGGAAGCAAATATATTTGTAGGGGCGAAGCATGACCTCCATGAATATAAGATTATAACTAATAACTTATATGCGGTCATGCTTCTTCAGGCTTCAAAAACCAGATACACCCGGACTTCGGACTTCAGTCATTTCTTGGATGCGGACTAAAGTCCTCACTACGAACCGTAAAGCAAAAGTGAGATGCTCCCGGTTTTGCTGCAAAAGAAGTGTTTGGTTTATTTGCACGAATCCTTGAATAATCCAGGTGCGTCGCTATGAGATTGTTAATATGTAGTTAGGACTTTTTGATGCGACACACCCTAGGACTTCTACCTTCTACTGCAAAAGTTGTTTGTAAAAATCTAATAACTGCTCAGCTAAAGCTTGATTTGTATAATTGCTCATGGCTCTATGATAACCCCGATCGCCCAAATCAGCAGCAAAATCCCGCCCTTCCATCAATTGCTGCAAACAATCGCGCAAAATCCCTGCATTTCCCTCCGGGAAGACTAACCCCGCATCGCCGATAACGTGGGGAATTTCCCCGCAATCGGAACCGATAACCGGAATTTTACACGCCATCGCTTCAATTAAAACATGACCGAATTGTTCTTTCCAGCCCACGGTAGTCAAAGTTTTGAATTTATAGCTGGTTTGCGAGGGCAATACCAAACAGTTCATTAAGTTAATGTAGGGGGGTATTGCTTCGTGGGAAACGCTTTCTACCCAGATAATTCTGTCGCTGATGCCCCATTCTCTACATTTTTGTTCGAGGTGCGATCGCAATTTTCCTTGTCCTACCAACAGCCACTTCCAAGAGCGTTCTTTCAACCCTGCCAATGATTCAGCTAAAGTTAGCAGTCCTTTTTCTTCTACAAATCGCCCTACAAATCCTACCACAAAATCGGTCGGTTTAATGCCAAATTTTATGGACAACTCAATATCTTTAGCAGCAGGGACAAACAATTTTTCATCTACTCCCAGTTGGGGCATTACTGCCATCGCACCTCTGTAGCCCCGCTGGTGCAAAATTTTAGATCCGTCTAGGTTGCCTGCAATAATGCCGTCGGTATTCTGAAGATTGCAATTTTCTAATACGGAAATAGGCCATTTCAATTCATAGGATAGGTTCCACCAGGTAAATAATATATTTTTGGCTTGGAGTTTGAGCAATTTGTTGAGTATAATTAATTGGCTGTAGGCTAGGGATTTTGAACCTTGTTCGACTTGGATGATCTGCGGCTTGAATTCCTGTAAAAGTCTAATTATATCTGTGCCAAATGTTAGCAAGCCTTGATTGTTTTGACTGAAATTCGAGATGGGAACTATTTTAAATGAGTCTTCTTGATAAAATTCGGTTTCGATGATTTTATTTTGTACGCCTCCGGGTTTCCATCGTCGCGGAACTACAATTGTTACTTCAATATCGGGTTCTAGGTTGGCTAATATTTTGAATTTTTCCCGATTTATGTCAACTATATAGGTATGGCTGGCAACCAAAATTCTCATTTTTTAACGAGCGAGCATTAGCTAGCAATTAGTAGTTAGATTTGTTTGTAGTAAGGACTTTAGTCCTTCTTGACTAAACGCTGGAGAGAGGACTGAAGTCCTCACTACGAACTTAGATAAAGATTGTTTGTAGTAAGGACTTTAGTCCTTCTTGACTAAACACTGAAGAGAGGACTGAAGTCCTCACTACGAACTTAGATAAAGATTGAATTAATTATAAGTTGGTGCGATCTTGATTGGTGTAAATTTGTCCGTCAGTCCACAGAGATTTGATGAGTGTGATGATAGCGCTAATCAAGCCGAGGATATAAAAGGTAAGTCGAATAATGATTTTAATGGGCGATCGGCTTTTATGACAAGGCGGATTCCCCAAAACGTGGCAGTCAAAGAGTTTGGCGAAAAATCGCAGGCATTGAAAGGGTGTTAAATTTTTCAATCCCATGAGGAAGTGGTTGTGATAAAAAGTGATTTGATATTCGATCGATCGCGTGCTGACATCGTGACATCCGCCGCTCTCCTCCGCCAAGTGAACTAAACAGGCACTGGGATCGTACCAAATTTTCATGTTAGTCGATCGCAATCTCAAACAAAAATCCGACTCCTCCCGCACCGCACTCCCTACAAACCGCTCGTCAAACGTCAAACCCCACTCGGCAAAAACTGAGGAGCGAAACGACATATTGCAGCCTCTAGCCGACAGCACCTGCTGCGGTTTTACTGTATGCACCAAATCGATAAAATACCAAGCAATACCCGCATCCATCGCTTCTGGGGGCAAAAAGTCGATCGTCAAATCGCCTCCAGAATTACCCAGTTTCATTCTGTCAAACACCCTACCCGCCACACATCCCACATCCGGTTTTGCTAAATAATTGCCAGCATGAGCCGCCAAAAAACCATCCGGCAATTGTACATCATCATCAATAAATAAAATAATCTCTCCCACAGCGCGCCGCACAGCATAATTTCGAGCTCCCGGTAAACTCGCCCAATCTACCGGAAACCACCGAATTTTCCCCGCAGTTGCCAATTCCTCTAAATAAACTTGAGTTTCCGATTCGTGAGTGCGAGTTTGATCGATTACCAGCACTTCAAAATTCGGGTAATTTTGCCGAATCGCGTCAGCCAATGTCTCGCGCAGGGGTTGCTCGCGGTTGTAGGTAGGTATCACAACAGAAATCATCATTTGCAGTTGCCGCTTTAATTATTTCTCTAAACGCCAAAGCCAGACATCGCCCGGTTTATAAATTGGCGTGATTTTATATTTTTGCACTTTTTCTAGTTCAAATCGCAATAGCTCGGTGCTTCTGTAGAGAAATACATCGCTGAAACCCTCAGGAATTTTAACTTGCTCGGGTTTCACTGCGAGCAAAAGCTCTACTTGCGGCTTCAGTAAATAGCTGACAGACAGTATTTTTCCGGTGATGTTGTTGCCTCCGTGACAGATTACTAACGGTTTTTTTGATTGATTCACAATCGCGGCTATTGAGGGATTATATTTGGTGCTAGAAGGATACTTGTTCCACCAAAGTTGGGACTGTGAACTGACGGCACAAGAAACTATTTCACTCGATATTAGGGCTATTAAACCGAGCTGCCAGAGTTTTTGTTTTCGGGGATTGGTGGCTGCTGAAATTTTAGCGGTGAACAGGTAGGCAACAGCTAGCTGGATTCCTAAAATATAGGGAACTAGATAGCGATCGGCAACACCTCCCACTGCTATCAATAATATCGCTGTAATTCCGATCTCTGTCAAGACAAACAGCCAAACTCCTTTGGGACTTGAGTAGCAAAGCAAGTAGATTGAATGTACAACAGCTAATATCAATAGAATAGCTACAATTAGTCTTATTATTAAATCAGTGGTATTGCTGGAACCTAATTTGATGATTCCACCCGCCCAATGGATGTCAATTAAATTGCGACAGGTGATAATAATTAAAGGTTTAAGTGAAGATATAGCCGACAAAGAAAGATGGGGCAAGCCTACTGTTGCAGCGACTTTTGGCGAGTTATAAACTAATACAAAAATCCAAGGAGCGAAAATGAGTGTTGCTGCCGCTGAAGCTAGTAAATAAGCAATTAATGTTTGGCGAAAACGCAAATTTTCAGTTATAATTACGTAGATACCGTGGGCTAATATTACTAAAAAAAATAATAAACTACAATACAGTCCTACAGTCAGGGCGATCGCATAAATCAACCAAACGGCTTTGCTCAATTTAGATGTGGATTTAAATGTAGATTTAAATGTGGCGGGAGATTTTTGTAGGGCGATCGCCCGCAGCAGAATGGCGTTTGACAGCAAGACGAGGACAGCAAACATCATGTACGGCCTTGCCTCTTGCGCGTACAAGACGTGAAAAGGCGATACAGCCATGATTGTCACAGCCATCCATCCCGCACGTCGAGAGCGAAATAATTCCCAGCACAGCCAATAAACGCTCGGAAAAATCAACAAACTCATCCAAGCGGAAAGACTTCTGACAGTCGCCACTTGCGGGCCGAACCACTGCACCCAAAATCTGGCTAAAATAAAATATAGCGGCGGTAGTTGAGGTTCTTCTGTTGCTAAACCTTTAACAGTATCCAACCAACTTTTTTCGGGATTTATCTGCTGGTATTTCCGCTGCAAATCTTGAACGCTAATTATTTTCCCTTGAAAATCTTGCTGCACCATTTCCGTCCAGGTGTAGCCAGAAATTCGCAGCGAGGTGATAGATTCGTCGAAGGAGTAGACTTTGCGATCGAGGTTTGTAAAGCGAAAAAATATCCCAGTTATTAATATGATGACAATTAAAAACTTTAACCAAATTCGATGCACGCGCCCATTTTTTATTGATTTGGTTTTCATAAAATCAGCAGAAATGGGGAAATGAAGAAAGAAGGATTCAGTTCTTTAGTCGAGAGGTAATAAGGATGAGGTAATAAGAATGAGAAAGTGGTTTCAATATTCCCTATATTTCTCTAGAGGGAATCGGTGTCAACTACCAGGCTAAAATCCTTCATAAATGTCGCTTTTAGCAGAGCCTAGATCCCCCCTAACCCCCCTTAATAAGGGGGGGACAAGAGTATTCTCTTTCGTCAACCCCTACTCCCCAACAACCAGGGGGAGTAGGGGGTATGCGAGGGAGATCGGGCAAGAGGCGATCGACTAGAGATACAAAGCATTTCACACTTAAGTTAACACTTTATTCTTCCTTCTTCCCTCTTCCTTCTTCCTTCTTCCTTCTTCCTTCTTCCTTCAGATAGCGATGTGTTGCTGAACGGCTAAGACTAAATTTTCAGTCCAGAAATTAGCCAAGTCGGCGCTGGCAGCTTCCACCATAACTCTGATTAGCGGTTCAGTGCCAGAAGCGCGAACTAAAATCCGTCCCTGTTCTCCCATGGCAGTTTTAGCGCGATCGATCGCCTTTTGCATTGGTTCGCACTCGTGCCATTTTAGGCGTTTTTCGCGATCGTCCACCCGCACATTTACCAACAACTGCGGATATGTTTGGAAACTGTCGCTGACCAATTGTGACAAAGATTCCCCGGACTCGCGCACCAGCGAAGCCATATGCAAAGCTGTCAGCAAACCGTCGCCACTGATACCGAAATGCGGACAAAGAATGTGGCCCGACTGTTCGCCGCCCAACATCGCACCAGTGCGCTCCATTTCAGCATGAACGTGCTGATCTCCGACGTTCGTTCTAGTTAGTTTGCCCCCCAATTCTTCCCAAGCTCGCTGGAAGCCGAGGTTAGCCATTACAGTAGAAATAATTAAATTATCGGGTAACTGTTTGGAGGCCCGCAATTGACGGCCCCACAGATAAAGAATGTAATCGCCGTCAATCGATCGCCCTTTGTTGTCAACACCCAAAACTCGATCGGCATCGCCGTCAAAAGCAAATCCCAAATCAGCATTGTGTTCCAAAACCGCCGCTTGCAAAATGTCGAGATGAGTAGAACCGCAGTTAACATTAATGCGAGATCCATCAGGAGAATTGTGCAAACAGATAACATCCGCCCCCATTTGCTCGAATACCGCCGGCGCCAAACCAGCAGCCGCCCCCCAAGCCAAATCCAAAACCACCCGCATTCCGCGCAAATTCAGCTCTTGCAGCGAACCTGAGAGAGAAGCAGCATAATCTTTAATCAACTCCGGGCGGTGGTAGTGATGCCCCAAAGCCAAGCTAGCAACCGGAACCTTGGCCCCTCGGATTCCCGCTTCGATTTGTTCCTGCAAATGCTGAGACAGCTTTGAGCCGTTGGGGCCGAAAAACTTAATCCCATTGTCTTCTGGGGGATTGTGGCTAGCCGAAATCATTACTCCGCCCACAGACTGCGAAATGCTTGCCAGATAAGCAACACAGGGAGTAGGGCACAATCCCAAATTCCACACTTCCAAACCGGCGGCTGTCAAACCAGCCGACAGTGCCATAGCCAGCATATCGCTGGAATTTCTGCTGTCTTGTCCCAAAATCACAGGGCCCTGGTTGGGGGCATTTTGGCGCAGAACTTGCCCAGCCCAGAATCCAACTTGCAGCGCTAGGGGTGCAGTCAGCAATTCTCCAACTTTCCCGCGAATTCCGTCTGTGCCGAAAAGTTTTGTATTTGGTAGGGAGAGGGTATTTCCCAGCAAAATCGTATCGCGTTTGACTGGTTGTACCGAGTTAGTAGCCGAAAACTCGCTGCCGCGATGGCGCGAAGGTGTCTGAACCATATTCACTCCTTTAGGAATATTCACACTCACACTTTGCAGGTTAACAGAGAAAGAGTCAAATCAATACTTTCAGCCCTTCCCAACCTGATTTCTATCACGACTCTAGCAAAGCAGCCATTTTAGGCGCTTTCTAGCCCTTACTGTGACTCGTTTACCTACCTCCAGTGTC
>RDYN01000058.1 GCA_004293365.1 Oscillatoriales cyanobacterium
GACTTCAGTCCTATTAGGTTCGTAGTAAGGACTTCAGTCCTATTAGGTTCGTAGTAAGGACTTCAGTCCTATTAGGTTCGTAGTAAGGACTTCAGTCCTCTAAGTTGGGATAAAGAAGGACTAAAGTCCTCACTACAAACCAAAAAACATCTACTTACTCAACGATTTTTTGCTGTTTGAAAAGTTCCTTAAACTTGCGCTGCTGCTGATTGTGGTCTACGATCGGATCGGGATAATGAAGCAGCCGGCGTTCTATAGGTGAAATATTTCCTGTTAGCAAAAGTTTAGTATCAACTCGGCGCAATTCTGGAACCCAGTGCCGAATATATTCCCCTTCCGGGTCAAATTTTTGAGCTTGACTCGCAGGATTGAATATTCGCAAAGGTTTCGGATCCATTCCGCTCGATGCGCTCCACTGCCAGCCGCCGTTGTTAGCAGAAAGGTCGCCATCAATCAATTTTTGCATGAAATATTTTTCGCCCCACTGCCAGTTAATAATTAAATCTTTGGTGAGGAAACTAGCAACTATCATGCGGCAGCGATTGTGCATCCAACCAATCTGATTTAACTGCCGCATTGCCGCGTCGATAATTGGATAGCCAGTTTTGCCCCTGCACCAAGCTTGAAACAGCTTTTCATCGTTCTCCCACGGAAAGTCTTTGAATACTTGACGGTAGGGCCCATCTGCTAATTCAGGGAAGTTATACATCGCGTGTTGGTAAAATTCCCGCCACGCTATTTCTTGTTGCCAAGTGCGGATGCTTGTTCGCGCTTCTTCGCTGTGGCAAGTGTCCATTACTCTCTGAGTAGCTTGCCAAACAGTGCGGATGCCTATTGCACCAAATTTGAGGGCGGCGCTGAGTTGGGATGTGCCCGTAACTGCGGGGAAATTGCGCTCTTCTTGATATTCGTAAATTGTGCGATCGCAAAATTCTTCTAATTTTTTTTGCGCTGCATCTTCTCCGGGTTCTATTACTAATGGATTTTCCCAAATAAATCCCAAACTAGAGGCAGTTGGCAGTGTTTCAAGTGCACCTGCTCGGTTGGCGATTGATTGTTCTTCTGCGGTTAATCCGGTCATTAATTCCAGATAAGTTATCGGCAGCGTCTCTACTGGTTGGGCTTTGGGTTTGCTGTTCCAGTTTTTCCAAAAAGGGCTATAAACTGTGTAGGGTTGTCCTGTACCGCTGCGAATTTCGTCCGGGGCGTGCAGGATTTGATCCCAAAAATTTTTAACTTTAATTCCTGCTTGTTGGAGGGCGTTTGATACATTTCGATCGCGCTCTTTTGAATAGGGTTCTACATCCCAGTTCCAAAATACTGCTTTAGCATTAATCGCTGTTGCTAATTTCGGTATTCCGAGAATCGGGTCATCTTGAAGTATCAGCAATTGGCTGCCTGCTTCGCTGTAACGCGAGGATAGTTTTTGCAAGCAGCCGATCGTGTAGGTGACTCGGGCTGGCGCTACGTCAGATCGATCGAGAATGTTGCGATCGAGACAAAAAACTCCAACTACTTTCAGGCTTTGCTGGCGCGCTGTTGCTAGTCCAATGTTGTCAGAAATACGCAAGTCGCGGCGGTGCCAAAATAAAATTAAATCAGACATTCGATTTTAGATTTTAGATTTTAGATTTTAGATTTTACAGTCCTGGACACGCGCGGGGTCAAAAACCCGGTTTCTAAGTTAAGATTTATCGGTTTGATGCAGGATTTTTATAAGAAACCGGGTTTTTTTTCCTAAGTCCTATTTAAGTCAAAAATGGACGCGCTAAGAAAAAGCTAGAAATTGATTTGGCGTCAATTGGTTCGCCAGCTAAGATGGCTTTTTCTAATTCTTCTGGAGTGAATAAAACTGTCTCCATGTCTTCATCGTCATCTTGTTCTGGCGGCTTTTCTAGTTTGACCAAATCTTGTGCTAAAAAAGCATAAATTATTTCATCGGAATAACCGGGTGCGAGCATAAATTTGCCTAATTCCCGCCATTTTCCGGCGCGATATCCGGTTTCTTCTTCGATTTCGCGTTTGATTGTTTCGGCGGGGCTTTCGTTGATTTCGACTGTACCTGCGGGGAATTCTAAAATCCGCCCTTTGGCGGCGAAGCGGTATTGTCGCACTAAGACGAGTTTACCTTCGGGGGTGACGGGAACTGCCAGTGCTCCGCCTGGGTGGCGAATACATTCCCAGTCGCCTTCGGAACCGTTGGGAAGGCGGAGGCTGGCTACGTCGAAGTTGAATTTGCGCCCTTGGTAAAATAGGCGCTGTTTGAGGAGTTGGGGTAGTTCTTGACCGATCGACATAAGCGAGAAGCGAATAATGTTGGATTGCACCGATTTAAGACATCATAGGCGATCCAATACCATTTTAGATTTTAGATTTTAGATTTTAGATTTTAGATTTTAGATTTTAGATTGGCACAGTCTTGGACGCAGAAACCGGGTTTTTTGCCAAAAATACTGGTTGATAGCCTTTAATCTTGGTAAAAAACCCGGTTTCTTGGGTATTTATACGTCCAGAAGTGATTTTTTTGACTGCTATCAGCCCGGAATTTTGCTCAATTTCTACACTTTCATTTTTTCGACTCCCGAACAGTCTACATTTTTCAGGAGTTGCCCGATCGCACTTTTCGTCACAGGATGCACCCAATCCGGCGCTATTTCTGCTAAAGGTACTAATACAAAAGCTCTTTCGGTCATCCGCGGATGAGGCACAGTCAGTGTCGGAGTTTCTAGGATTAAATCATCGTACAGCAGCAAATCTAGGTCGAGGGTTCTCGGCCCCCATTTTTCGCGGCGAATCCGATTAAATTTTATTTCAACTTCTAATAAAGTTGCTAGCACTTGTTGTGGTTCTAGTGCAACTTCTAGGATGGCACAGGCGTTGATGTAATCGGGTTGCGGCGGCCCGACGGGGGCGGTTTGATACCAGCTAGAATGAGATTTTACGGCGATTTCTGGGGTGTTGTTGAGAGTTGCGATCGCGCTTTTGAGGGTGGCGAGGGAGTCGCCTAAGTTGCTACCGAGGGCGATCGCGCATTTTGTTAATTTCATTGCAGGAAGAAGGAAGTTCGGCAACGGATTTTATAACGGATTTAACGGATTGACTTCAGGGGGAAAGCCGACTCTACAAAATATTATCAGTCTTGGAGGCAGGCGCAGTCAGAAACCGGGTTTTTTACGCAAATACTTCGCAGCCCGCAGAAAGAGCCAAAAACCCGGTTTCTTTAGTCTTAATGCGTCGTCAGTCCTGAGTTTTTTAATCTCAGCTTAATTAGGTGTTAATTTTTATTGATTATCATTGACAAGTGTCAGCATTTAGTTAAAAAAATAATGAATTTGCACCGGCGCTTATTTTCAAATTTTATTTTAGCAACGGTCTTTTTTGCCGCAAGTATATCAGTATCTTTGGCAGAAACTAAGGAAAGCTATCTTACCCTAGATTCGGACGGCAGTCAATCTTATGCAAGTTTAGTGCAGCAGGCGGAAGATTTGGTTAAAGAGTCGATCGCCCGCCAGTTTCAAGAAAATCCGGGATTGACAGAAGTTACAGTGATAGTTACAGCCGATCGCAGCCGACAGTTTGTTCCGGTTTTGCGATCGAGAGTATCCCGCAGCCAGTGGCAGAAAAATTCGAGCATCGAACAGTGGACTAGATATTTTGCCGATGCTAAAGTGCTGCTGGGATTCATAGAACCCAATATCTCGCCGGCAAATTATGGGCCTTCGCAAAGGATTAATGTACCTGCGCCCAGTCGATCGGCATCCCGACAAAACGATCCGGCTTTTCGAGATGATTAATGTCCTGTCCGGTCGATTAGCATCAGTTCGTAGTGCGGACTTCAGTCCGCAATATGGAGCGGACTTAAGTCCGCACTACGAACAGCTATTTAACCTATGGTTAACTAAAAGATTTCCAGAGTTTAATTAACCAAAAGTTTAACTATCCTTAATTTAACAGTAGTAAATTTCTATTGAGACTCGTAAGACTAGGGATGTTGGGTTGAAAAGGAATTTATGTCTAAAATAACTCGCCGACAACTGCTCATTTTCTTCGGTAGCAGTGCAGCTACCACCGTGCTTGCTCCTAAGCTAACTCAAACATTGTTCGGCATCAATTCCAGCGCTGCCGAAGCTGTAGTTCCGACATCTTTCACTCCTCTAAGACTTCCCCACCCGCTGCCAATTTATCGAGAACTGTCGAGTTTCATGCCGACGGCTTTGAACGGACAGGGGACTGTGATGAGTGCGTCGGGGGATACTAAATTAACCAGCTACAGCGTGGTTGACGATGTGGTTGTGCCGCCGGAATACGAACGTTACGTGATTCTCCGCTGGGGCGATCGCGTTTTTCCCGATCCGGCAGACTATTTCGGCTACAACAACGACTACACGGGCTTTGTCGGGCTGCGCGGCAGCAATGACGACGGCTATCTGTGGGTTAACCACGAGTACGTATCCTTCCCGATGTCGAAAATCGCGCCCGAAGCCCCGGCGGATGTGGCATCTTTTCCAGCGAGCGATCGCGCCGTCCTCGGTATAGACTTATCCGTAAAAAATCAGGCTACCCTCGGCGAATTCCTGTACAACCTCGGCGGATCGATCGTCCGCATCACCAAACAAGCTGACGGACGCTTTGCAGCCATTCCCCGCGACTCCCTCAACCGACGCATCCACGGACTTTCCGGCCTCGGAATCAACAGTCAGCGCAGCGATAAATACAAAGCAGTCACCGGATGGGGAACCAGACAAGGCGACAACAACTATCTCACAGGCACGGGCCCCGCAGCCACCCAAGTCTTCGCAACAGTCAACAGCGACGGACTCGGCAACCGCATCATCGGCACAGCATACAACTGTTCCGGCGGCACCACCCCTTGGGGAACAATCCTCTCCGCCGAAGAAAACTTCCAAGGTAGCGAACTATTTTTCGTGGGAGTTCAGGAAAACATCAAACCCAACGGCGGCCAAACCGGCTACGCCAAGGGCACTACGGGCGAAGAATTCGGCTTAGTCGGCGAAAAATACGGCTGGATGGTAGAAGTCGATCCCCAAGATCCGAGTTTCCGCCCCCGCAAACACACCGCTTTAGGCCGTTTCCGCCACGAAAACGTCGCCATGCGGGCCGAAGCAGGCCGCAAGTTAGTAGTGTACATGGGGGACGATCGGCGCGGCGGACACACCTGGAAATTTGTCAGCAACGGTACTGTCACAAACCCCGCAGATAAAAGCAACAGCCGCTTGTTTGAAGACGGCGTTTTGTACGTCGCCCAATACAACCGCAACGGTGCGGGAAGATGGCTGCCGCTGACAATCAATACCCAGACAAATCCGGTGCGTCCAACCAAAATGGGCGAGGCCGAATTGGCAACTTTTGGCAAAGCTCAAAGAGATGCAAATACTCGCTTGCCAAAACGCGCCGGAATTGCCGATCAAACCGAAGATGGCGGTTCTTTTGTAGCAGATACAACTAATGAAGCAACAGCACTTCCCGGCTACAGGAATAAAACTCTTGCTAATTTCTACAGCAGCCAAGGTGCGGTTTTAGTTGATGCTTTTTTAGCTGCTAATTTGATTGGCGGGACTCCGACGGCGCGGCCGGAAGATTTGGAAGTTAATCCTACTACTAAGGAAGTTTTCATTGCTTATACTGACGGCGCACCGGGAAGCGATGGCTATCCAGATTCTCGCATTTTTAATGTTGCGAAATACGGTAGCGCAGTCAACAGCAATCAGCAGTCGGGAGGACTTTACAAAATAATTGAAGACAGTCCCGACGGTGCTGGTTTGACTTTCCGCTGGCAGCGTTTGGCCCAAGGCGGAGAAGCCGGCACAGTAGCTGGGGCGGGATTTGCTAATGTGGACAATTTGGCTTTTGACCCTCAAGGCAATATTTGGGGTGTGACTGATATGTCTACTTCTGGGCACAACGGTTTTGATGTGGGTGCTGTTGGTAAGCCAAGTGCGATCGACCACACGAAAACTGGAAACGTGTCTGATTTTACTGGTGTTTTCGGCAACAATTGGCTGTTTTACATTCCAACGAACGGGCCGAATGCGGGAACTGTAATTCCGTTTGCTCAGGGGCCGAATCGGTGCGAGATGACGGGGCCGACTTTTGTCGGAGATACGCTGCTGCTTTCGGTGCAGCATCCGGGGGAAGATTGTCCGATCGATGACGGTACTGTGTTGCGCCGCCAAATTGAGATGTTGGATTTAAACGGTGCTGTTTTTAATCAAACTCGCACTGTTTCGCGGGGGAGTTTGTGGCCGAGCAATATTGAGAACGATCGCAGGCGATCGCCGATGCCGTCGGTGATTGGAATTCGCCGCCTGCGAACAAGTCCCACTGGCCAGTTTGTTTAGGGCGATCGGCTGCTTATTGTAGGCGAGCATCTGTAGGGACACGGCATTGCCGTGTCCTTACTTTTCCTGAAATCCAGGAGAGCCAAGTATGATGAGGATATCAGCCTTCGCCCGGATTTGTGTGATGACTCTGAAGCGATCGAGACTTTTACAATCCATTCGGTCAAAATCGATATCGATTCCGCAAGCAAAATCTGCCGAACCCAATCCAACGTCGCGACGCATTCTTGCCGATCGATCTCAACGGGCTCCCAACATCGATCGCGGAGTTCCGATTTATTATGAAGATCGAAAACTTCACTGTGCGGACTGCGGGAAACAATAAATTTGGACTGCCGAACAGCAGAAGTGGTTGTACGAGGTGGAGAAAGAATTTACCAGTTTAAAAGCATTCAAATGTCGGAATTGTCTTCAGAAATATCGCGAAGTTAACAGCGAAAAAGCTCGCCCACCGCCCCGACGAATCCCCGCTGACATGAGCGAACAAGCTCGCAATAACTCCTAGGATCCGCCCACTTATTATAAAGATCTAAAATTTTCGTGTGCGGACTGTGGCAAGCCACAAATTTGGACGGCAGAACAGCAAAAGTGGTGGTATGAAGTGGCGAAGCGATCGATGTACGCCCATGCCGTTCGCTGTCGCGATTGTCGTCAGAAACGCCGTGCCGAAAAAGAAGAGCAACGCCGCCGATGTGAAGCAGGACGGAAACGGAAAGAAGAGTTAGGCGATCGTTAGACCTATTACAGTATTGGTAACGAATCGCCCCGCAACAAAAAACACACATATGAAGGATATAATGTTACAAAAAAATTAACTCACAGGAGCCTTTACTAATGACCCACTTCGGCATCCTCTGTCCGGCATCCACGGGCCACCTCAACACCATGACAACTTTGGGCAGCGAACTCCTACACCGAGGTCATCGAGTCACGGTATTTAACTTCCTTGATGCCAAAGCAAAAACTCTAGCCAGCGGCTTAGAATTTCAGGCATTAGCTGAAGATGAATTTCCCCTCGGTGCCAGTACAAAAATCTTAACCGAAATGGGGAAACTCAGCGGACTGAATGCGTTGCAATATAATCTTAAAAATGTTCCAAAAACTTCGGCTGTTATGCTCAGAGAGGCTCCACCCACTATTAAAAAGGCAGGTGTAGAAGCTTTGCTTGTAGACCAATATTCACTGGAAGGAGGAACGGTTGCGGATATTCTTAACATTCCTTTTGTAACTATATGTAGTGGGTTGATGCTGAATCGAGAACCCAACATTCCTCCAATTTTCACTACTTGGCAATACAATCCTACTTGGAAAGGGCGCTGGCGCAATCGACTCGGCTTTCGGTTAGTAGAAGTGCTTGCAAAACCGATTCGCAAGACGATCGCCCAGTCTCGCAAAGAGTGGAAATTACCTCTCTACAATCACCCGAACGATTATTACTCTAAACTGGCTCAAATCAGCCAGCAACCGCCTGAATTTAATTTTCCCCGGCAAAGTTTACCCCCACATTTCCATTTCGTCGGCCATTTACACAATCCTGCGCTGCGCCAACCAGTTTCTTTCCCTTTTGAACAATTAACTGGCAAACCATTGATTTATGCCTCGATGGGAACTATTCAAAATCGCTTGCTAAATGTTTTTCAAACCATCGCGTCTGCTTGTGAAGGATTAGACGCTCAATTGGTCATCGATCTCGGTGGTGGTGCTACTCCCGAATCCTTGCCGCAATTGGCGGGAAATGCGATTGTTGTTGGCTATGCACCGCAATTAGAACTGCTACAAAAAGCAACTCTTACGATTACTCACGCTGGGATGAATACAACTCTGGAATCTTTGAGAAATGGAGTGCCGATGGTGGCAATTCCTGTGGCGAACGACCAGCCTGGAATTGCTGCGCGGATTGCTTATACTGGTGTTGGTGAAGTGGTTTCTCTGAAGGAGTTGAGTGTTGCTAAATTGCGATCGGCAATTGAGACAGTGCTGACGCAAAAGTCGTACAAACAAAGGGCGGTGGAGATGCAAGGGGCGATCCTCTTCGAGGGCAACGCTTACGCGCGATCGGGCGGAGTTAAGCACGCTGCTGATATTATCGAACAGGTTGTCTTGACTGGAAAACCTGTCTTGGCTTCTCAAATCTCCAATCAATCTCAAATCTAAAATATCAAATCTCAAATGATCGCAAGCCGCCATTGCCGCGTTAAAACGGGGGATTGTCAGCTTGTAGTTTGGCACAATACCCAGCCTAGGATTTACGCATGGGTGGTCAGAAACCGGGTTTGTTCGAGATACTTCGTTACAGGCGACAAAACCCACAAAAACCCGGTTTCTTGAGTTGTGCGCGCGCTCTGAATCCTAAGTATTTTTACTGATAAGTATGACTATTATGACGGGAAGTAATGACAAATAAGACCTTAAGTTTTACGTCAAAACTTGGGAGCAAGGCTAAGGTAGAGCTAATAGGACAAATTAGCTCGTATCAAAAAAAATGCTTTATTCACTTTTGCCCAAATCTCAAGTCAAAGCCCGCATTTTAAAACAGTTTGCAGCCGCTGTTTCGGCATCTTTAGCCCTCAGCGCCACAACCAGTTTGAAACCCTCGCCGGTATTAGCTGCTGGCGATATCCCCCCTGCAACTCAAACCTCGATCCAGCTAGCAGCAAAACCCGATTCTAGCTTGCAGCTAGGGCAGTTGCGCGCGACTGTTCCCGTGCAGACAATGCAGCTCGATGGAGGTGGATTTATCCCGATCGCGATCGGCGGTATGATAATTATCCTAGTGCTACCGCTATTTTTTGGCGGATTAGTCGTAATTGGCGATCGCGAAGTAGGAATTGTCAGCAAAAAGTTTAGCTTCGGTGGCAAATCTTTACCCGCAGGCGATTTAATTGCCTTAAACGGAGAAGCGGGATATCAAGCCGATACATTACCCCCCGGCTGGCATTGGGGTTATTGGCCTTTGCAATATAACGTCCGCAAAGAATCTCTAACCGTAGTTCCCCAAGGTGAAATTGCCCTGATTATCGCAGCAGGTGGCGAGTCAATTCCGCCCCAGCGAATCCTCGGGAAATTCACAGAATGCGACAATTTTCAAGATGCTCGCAAATTCCTGAAAGCAGGCGGTGAAAAAGGCAGACAACTCGGAATCTTGACAGGCGGTAGCTATCGAATAAATACGGCATTATTTACCGTAATCACAGCAGCTAACGCTCCCAAACACGGGATGACAGCAGAACAATTGAAGCTGTACAAAATTGCCCCCGATAAAGTAGGAATTGTTACAACCTATGACGGCGTGCCGATTCAAGACGGTGAAATTGCCGGCCCGATTATTCCAAATCACGACAACTTCCAAAACGCACAAAAATTTATCGGCGGCGGCGGGCGGCGCGGTTTGCAGGAACAGGTTTTGCTCTCCGGTTCGTGGAACTTAAACCCCTGGTTTGTCGGGGTTGAGCAAGTCGCAATGACCGAAATCCCGATCGGCTATGTCGGCGCGGTGATTTCCTATGTCGGCAAAACCTCGGAAGATGTCAGCGGCGCAGCTTTCACCCACGGAAACTTAGTAAATGTCGGCAACAAAGGCGTGTGGGTGACTCCTCTGTATCCGGGGAAACATCCGCTGAATACTCGCATTTTGAAAGTAGAATTAGTGCCAACTACTAATATTGTATTGAACTGGTCTGGCAAAACAGAACGGCACAGTTACGACTCTAAACTTTCATCTTTAACCGTGCGTTCTCAAGACGGTTTTGCCTTTGATTTAGAAGTAGCTCAAATCATTCACGTCGGAGCTTTGGATGCTCCGAAAGTCATCTCTCGCGTCGGTTCGATGCAGAATTTAGTAGACCACGTTTTGCAGCCGACAATCGGCAATTATTTCCGCAATTCGGCTCAAGCTTATTCTGTATTAGATTTTCTCTCAGCAAGAAGCGGCAGACAAGCGGAAGCCGCCGAGTATATCAAAGCAGCTTTACGCACCTACGACGTGCAAGCAATTGATACTTTAATCGGGGATATTTTGCCGCCTGCTGAGTTGATGCAAACTCAAACCGATCGCAAAATTGCCGAGGAACAGTGCAAGACGTATGAGGTGCAGCAAATAGCACAAACTCAGCGGCAACAATTGGTAAGAGAAACAGCTTTAGCCGAGATTCAACAAGAGATGGTGAAATCGGAACAAGGCGTGAAGATTTCTGAGTTGAAAGCGAATTCTCAGGTGAAACAAGCTCAAGGCGAGGCTGAATCTATCCGGGTAAAAGGAAACGCTCAAGCTGAAGCTTACCGCGCGGGTGTTGTGGCTTTGGGCGGTTCCGGTTATACAGCTTTGCAGTTAATGCAAATTATAGGCGATCGCAACGTGCGAGTTGTACCGGATGTTGCAGTTAGCGGCAACGGTAGCGGCGGCGGCTTGGTTGACGGTTTGCTGGGAATGATGATGTGGAATCAAACGAGCAAAAATGGAGAAAATGGCGGGGAGTTACCGATAGTTAAGTTGGAGAAATCCCAGCCTGCTGTTTTGGAACCTGCGGCCAAGTTACCTGTAGCAAAGGTGCATTCAAGCAAGCCGCCTGTGGCGAAGTCTGAGGCTGTTGCGGAGTCTGATATTGATTCGCTGTTTGATGAATTGCCGTTTGACGATAAATCTTTGAGTTAGATGGTTTGGGGAATTTGAATGATTCGTATTTAATCATTCGTAGAGAAGACTCGGCGAATAGAATTCGCAGCTATACAAACAAAACCCGGATGGTGCGCGGGTTGAAGAGTGAGTGGCTAAAATTACGTTATTTTCTTCATTCTGCGGAGGCAGAATTCGTTTGTATAGACGCGGTTTCAACCGCCGTATTATCTGGTAATTCTCTGTTTGTGTAAGACGGCGAATAGAATTCGCGTCTATACAAACGAAACCCGCCGGACGCGGGTTGAAGAATGAGCCGCTAAAATTACGTTATTTTCTTCATTCTGCGGAGGCCCAATTCGTTTGTATAGACGCGGTTTCAACCGCCGTCTGGAAATTCTATATTTGTGTAAACGCGAATTATATTCGCCGTAAATTCTATGTTTGTGTAGACACCAATTCTATAGGCTGGGAATTCTTGGATGCTGGATTTAGTGGAAAGAATGCAGCCGGCGAGACACAGAAAAACTCAGCAAGTTTTTGTATGTGTTCAGTGGTGAGTTCGCGCTTTTTATGCAGAATATCAGAAACAATAGACTCTGTTTTGAAAATAGGAAGGAGGTCTTTTTGTCTGAGGTCAAATTCTTCTATCAAACCTTTTAACAGTTCTATCCCGTAAATATCAGGAATAGGTTCTAAAGTTTGCTCGTATTCATAAACCAGGGTTCCGAGTACGTTGAGATAATCGCGTTCGTCGGGAGTCAGTTCGCCTTTGTCTAACAGAGAGTCGATCGTTTCTTGAGTTGCGATTAATTCTGACTCGACAGTTATGGGTCGCGGTGGAAATGATTTAAGCAATTCAATATAAGCATTAGAGTTATTCATGAGATTATTCACTCTTAATAGAACACAATATTATCATCTATACTCTCCGATCGCGCAAATCGCAGTACAATCGATCGCAATATTGCATATGAGGAATCTCCCATGTCAGACCAGTTTTCCACCGAAATTAGCGATCGCATCTGCACTCACATGAACGACGATCACGCTAGCGCCGTAGTTTTGTACGCTCAAGCCTACGGCGGCCAACCCGAGGCGACATCAGCTCAAATGCTCGCCATTGATGCCAACGGTATGGATTTAACCGCTCAAGTCAATGATGAAATAGTACCAGTCAGAGTAAAGTTCGATCGCACTTTAACAGACGCCGAAGATGCCCACCACACTCTCATTGACATGGTGAAACAAGCCCGCAAAGCTGCTAAGTAGCCAAATTATCCCTATTCTGTTATAATTTCAAGGTTCGTTCGTTCGTAGTACGGACTTTAGTCCGTTTAAATCCTCGATACGGACTAAAGTCCGTACTACAAACCTTTAGTCCGGTTAAATTCTTAAGAAGGACTAAAGTCCTTACTACAAACAAAATATTTAATATCGTTAAATTTACATCTAATATATCAAATAAAATGACAGAACAATACACCCAACCCAGAGAATTCGATGCCATCAATGCCCGTCAAAATAACCCTTTCGATGCACTCGTAAAGCGACTAGATTTGATGATTCGCGCCCGCTACTCCCTGCTGTACATTGTCGGCGCCGAAGAGGAACCAGTCGAAGCTGTAATTGCCCAAGTAGCCCTGCAAGTAACACCACCGCGCCGAGTATTGTTCTGGGATATCGTGCGCGGCTGGGAAGATAACGGTTCCGGGAAAGGTTCGGTAATGGCGGCCCTCGATCGCATCGGCAAGACCGCTGTTGAAGAATATACCATATTTGTACTGCGGGATTTGCACCCAGTTTTAAAATCTCCCTACACCGACAAAAATGCTCCGGTAATCCGGGAATTGCGAAATTTAACGCGGGAATTGAAGCGCAGCAAAAAAACAATCGTCCTCACTTCTCACGCACTAGAATTGCCAGAAGAATTGAAAGAAGAAGTAACAGTAATTGATTTCCCTTTACCCAACGTCCAAGAAATAGATCGTTTAATTTCCCACGTTGTGGAAAAGCCGGAACAGTTGCAAGTTAGCGGCTTAGCAAAGGAACAGTTAGTTAAAGCTTGTCAAGGTTTGAGCCGCGCTCGCATCGGGCGGGTTTTAGCTAAAGCTTTGGCAGCCAAACAGCAAATTAACGAGTCAGATATTGATGGAGTTTTGGAAGAGAAACAGCAAGCTATTCGCCAAACAGGAATTTTGGAATTTTTCAATTCCCGAGAATCCCTGAAAAATGTGGGCGGATTGGAGAATTTGAAGCAGTGGGTAAAGATGCGGCAAGATGCTTTTACAGACGAGGCGCGCCGCTACGGTATACCCAATCCTAAGGGCGTTTTGTTAGTAGGAATTCAAGGAACTGGCAAATCTTTATCTGCGAAAACTATTGCTTGTGAATGGCGTTTGCCGCTGTTACGATTGGATACTGGGAGATTGTTTGGCGGGATTGTCGGGGAAAGCGAAAGCCGCGTTCGGCAAATGATACAATTGGCAGAGGCGATCGCACCTTGCGTCTTGTGGATCGATGAAATAGATAAAGCCTTCGGCAACATTATCAACGGCGGCGACGGCGATTCGGGAACTTCGCGCCGGGTATTCGGCAGTTTGATCACTTGGATGCAGGAAAAAACCAGCCCGGTGTTTATTGTAGCAACTGCAAATAACGTGCGGATTTTGCCGGCTGAGTTGCTGAGAAAGGGCAGGTTTGATGAGATTTTCTTTTTGAATTTGCCCTCGGAATCGGAACGCCAAGATATTTTTAAGGTGCATTTGCAGCGTTTGCGCCCGACTAGATTGCGCGATTTTGATTTGGCAATTTTGGCGAAGTCTGCTGAGAATTTTAGCGGTGCGGAAATTGAGCAAGTGGTGATTGATGGATTGTACCGCGCTTTTGGCACTTTTGTGAACGGGCAGCGCCGAGATTTGACGACGGAGGATGTTTTGAGGTCGATCGAGGATACTGTACCTTTAGCTGCGATCGCGCGATCGCAAATTGAAGATTTGAAGCGCTGGGCGGCCGAAGCAGGCGCGAGAACAGCTTCTAACGATACTCGATTGATTGATGAATTGAAACGCTACAGCAGGCCGCTGGGAGGAGATGCGATCGACAATTAACTTAAATTCGGTTCGATCGTTCGGACTTTAGTCCTTAATTCTGAGGACTGAAGTCCTCACTACAAACCTGAGGACTGAAGTCCGAACGATCGAACCTAACTCAACGCTCATTCTGCCGCAAACCGAACCTCCGCAGACGGATACCACCCTAATTGCAGCATTAACATCTCAGTTACATTTCGTTACGATAAGGAAACAGAGAGCAAAAAACTCTCCCCCATAATATCAGAGGTAGCCATTATGAACGGTACATTTCGCGTCGGCAACCTGTTTGGAATTCCCTTTTTTGTCAACGCTTCTTGGTTCTTAGTTCTGGGTTTAGTAACCTGGCAGTACGGCGGTGCACTAGCTGGCCTGTTTCCCACCTTAGGCCCCGTAGCGCCGTGGCTGCTGGGATTATTCGCAGCATTACTGTTATTTGCTTCCGTCTTAGCCCACGAATTAGGACACAGTTGGGTAGCTATCAAACAGGGAATTGGCGTGAAATCGATTTCGCTATTTCTGTTTGGCGGACTGGCTAATTTGGAAAGAGAATCGAAAACCCCAGCAGAAGCCTTTTGGGTAGCGATTGCAGGCCCGTTAGTTAGCTTATTTTTGGCTGGTTTGTTAACAGTTATCGGAGTCGGTGCAGCCCTCACAGGCCCCGCAGCAGCCATCGTCCAACTTTTAGCTTCCATCAACCTAGCTTTAGCCTTATTTAACCTCATTCCCGGCTTGCCCCTCGACGGCGGCAACATCCTCAAAGCGATCGTCTGGAAGATTACCGGCAACCCTTACAAAGGCATAATTTTTGCTAGCCGCGTCGGTCAAATCATTGGCTGGATTGCCATTGCTACAGGCATCTTCGGCAATATTTGGAATCTAGTAATCGGTTGGTTCTTGCTGCAAAATGCCGGTCAGTCTGCACAATATGCCACAGTCCAAAATGAACTCGCAGGGCTGACAGCCGCAGATGCTTTGACTGCCGAAAGCCCGATCGTCCCAGAAAACTTATCCCTCAGAGAATTTGCCAACAACTACGTCATCGGTAGCACTCACACCTGGCGCCGGTTCCTAGTTACCGATGATGCGGGACAATTGGTAGGGGCGATCGACCTTGACGACATGAAAACCATCCCCACCGGAAGCTGGCCCCAAGTTCAAGTTAAAGAACTCCTGAAGCCGATCGAATTTTCCACCACCGTCAAACCCGAATTATCCCTCCTCGAAGTCGTCAACCTCCTCGAACAACTCAAAGTCCAAGAACTCCCCGTCACAGGCGAAAACGGCGTCCTCGTCGGGCTTGTAGAAAAAGCAGAAATCGCCCGCCTGCTACAAAGACGAGCTCAAGCTAACCCCGCTTAATACCCTCAGATACTTGAAAAATAACAGTTAGCCCCCTCGATTTTCCTTACCAAAAGGGCGATCGGGGGGCTTAACTGTAGCTACCCAAAAGTCAAATCAAATACTAAATTATTAGCTGCAAATCAGCAATAAATAACTATAATAGTGTATTGATCATCTGAGCGAAGACGGTATGCCATCTCAGGACGTTTCCTCTCAATCCCAAACCCAAGAGTCAAAAGTTCTCCCTACTCTCACAAACAATATATTGCCCGAGGCGCGTGAGGCGCAGCCATCGCGTAGCAAATCGCCTCAACCAACAGCTCAATTACAAAAATCGGAGCTGACAGTTTTTGCTGCTCAAGAGATTATTTACAAATTTTTCATATATCACATCAACAACTCGGAACCAGAAATTAGTCTCCAGGAATTCAAAAAAATCTTTATAGAACTAATTGCTCCAGTTAACCCTACATTAATTCAATCCCTCTACACAATAATTGAATTTAACAGTCAACAAGAATTTAACAACTTATTTAAACGCTGCTGTTACATCTTATTAAATAACTGGATATCCAACAAACAATACCAACTTGCTCGGGAATTAATTACAATTATTAGCGAGATCACCCTCAGCGAACCCCAGGCAGACAATATTCTCAAAAGACTGAAAGTGTCGCTGAGAAAATTTGTCAGCAGCCAAGACTATGAAAACATCAAATTATTTGTATTGAAGTACGGCGACTACCAGCCCGTAGAAAAGCACTGGACTTCTCGCTATCAGCCTTATTTGCTAGCCACCCAATATCTCGATACTAAAAACACCCTCGAAGCACGCCAAACTGCCAAACTATTGTCCCAGAAGTTAAAAGACAAGTATAAGTTTGACCTAGCAATGTATACATCTCGCTCTCAGTCGGCCGCATTCAAATTAAAAAATTCTCATAATCCCACACTTTTAGGAGAGGAAGCCCTGCGTTTAATCAAAATAATTTTGGTCAACCGAGGCTCGTTGAACTATCGGAGCTTAGCCAATATTTTTATCACTCAGAGTCAAAATATTACCTACAAGCAGTTTAAGGAATCTCTAATTAAGTATTTATGTTATTACCATGAAAAAAAAAATAGTTCTGATATTTATCACCAAGAACTCATCAATAGTTTAGATAATTTTCATCCGCAGAATGACGAAGAAAGTTTGAACAGTAGCCTGTTGCTCAGAACTTGCAATTATCTAATCAAATGTTTAACTGTGGAAAATTCCGGGGAACCAACCGCCTTATTTCTAATTTTCGCCACTCAACTAAATCCTTTAATGCTAGCAATTTTGATGCTAAAGTTAATTTTAATTTCCCCCTATTCCCAAACCTACTTAGAACTTTGTTTTGCTCGATTAATTGAATACTATCAAGATAACTCGGCTGCTGAATGTCAGTGGCTAATTAAATTTTTAGAAGTTTGCCAGATTGCTCTAACTATTTATGGAGACAATGTTCAATACAATCTAGTGAATATGTCAGACAAGCATCAAGAAGAACAGTTGTTTATCGACCTCAATAACTGTCGAGTTTTTTCTCAACACAAACAAATCTCAAAAGATCGAGATTAGTCATTAGTCATTAGTCATCAGTCATTAGTCATTAGTCATTAGTCATTAGTCATCAGTCATCAGTCATTAGTCATTAGTCATTAGTCATTCCTATTCGTAGGGTGCGTCGCCACTAAAAATCCCTAAATTTAATCGGCAATCTGATAGCGACGCACCTTACACATCGTGTAGGTAAACAACTCTCCATTTAACTCAGATAAAAAAAATTATGTGGTAGGATTTTCACAAATAGGATAAGGTGCGGATCCCTCAGATTGTCGCTCTTTTCTTAAGAATTTTTCGCAGGATCCGCACCCTACGAATCCTGTTGCATTTTTTGGGAAAAATGGTATTAGTCATTAGTCATTAGGTGTACCCTACAGGTCAAATTCTGCAATCAAATCGAGTATCTTTTGATAATCAAAATTATCTAAATGATTCATCAGAACTTCGGCAAAAATAGGATTATCGCTGCGAATTTCCTCAATTGTTTTGGCAATAAAATCGAAGTCAGCCTGATGAACTGCCTGTTTGAGATTGCGCGTCCATTCTAGGGAAACTTGCGGCTTCGACTCCAACGTAAATATTGCAGCACTATCAGATATTTTTTCGGTAACAATAGTTGAACTCTCCGATAAATTATTTACTTTAACAGATTTATTGATGACTTCAACAAAGCCGACTCCCGTCACAACTTGAATATGAAATTTGAAGACTGTGCCGCGTCCAACTTCGCTCAGGGCGGTAATATCACCGCCCATTAATTTGATGAACGCGCGGCTGATACTTAATCCTAAACCTGTACCTTTTTGAAGTTTTTTACCCGATGAACTTTGCACGAATAATTCAAATATACTGTCTAATTCTTCGGGAGAAATCCCCCAGCCTGTATCGGCAATTTGAAAGTAAATAAAAGCCCGATTATTTTGATTTTCTGATAAATTGAGATTTTTGCCTGGTTCGGGGGCGATAGTTCCTTCTATTGTCGGTCTTACTGTTACTGATACTGAGCCTTCTTTTGTAAATTTAATTGCATTGTCTAACAAATTAATCAACACTTGTCGCAACTTAACGTCATCAGTTTGTACGTACTGAGGAACATCGGAGGCGCAGTTGATAATTAATTCCAATCCTTTATTTTGAGCGGGTATTTGGAACATATTTTGCACGTCGCCCAGCAAACGGTACAAGTCAAAGTTTTTTGGGTTGAGTGTCATGCGTCGAGCTTCGATTTTAGATAAGTCTAATATTTGATTGATGAGTTGAAGCAAGTGTTCTCCGCTGCGACGAATAATTTTGATATTTTCTTGTTCCTGCAAAGTTAAATTAGCGCTGGGTTCTATTAATTGAGCAAAGCCGAGAATGGCGTTAAGGGGTGTTCGCAATTCGTGCGTCATGTTGGCGAGAAATATACTTTTAGCTTTGTTGGCAGCTTCTGCGGCTTCTTTGGCTTGTTTGAGTTCTTGTTCTGCTTGTTTGCGATCGCTAATATCAAGTATTATGCCGTGCCAGACAATATCTCCATTTTCGCGCAATTCCGGGCGAGAATAGCTTTGCAGCCATTTGAGTTTTCCCGATGCTGTCACAATCCGCCACTCGTGGGACAATGGTTCGAGATTTGTGGCGCTTTTGACAATTGACTCGTGGTGGCTGGGGCGATCGTCCGGGTGGATTTGTTCGCAGAGTAAAGTAGAGTTGCTCTGAATTTCCTCCGGCTCTAATTCTTGAATTTCCCGGCACAGAGGACTGATATATTCCATCTTGACTGAGCCGTCGGGATGTTGCACGAATATGTAAAGTTCTCCGGGAACAGTGATCGCTAATTTGTGAAACAGAGCTTCGCTTTTTTGCAAAGCTATTTGTGCTTGTTTGCGATCGCCAATATCAATCCCAAATCCAAACAGAAAGTCAAAACTGCCATTTTCATCCAAAACGGGCGTACCGTGCCACTCAATCAACAAAGTATCACGGCACTTTGTGAGAATCCGGTGTTCGTTAACCGTTTGCGGGCTGGCTTTGACGCCCTTAAAAATCGAGTGCAATCCGGCTCGATCGCCCTCGGGTACAAATGTAGTTAAATAATCTTTGCCGATAACTTCCGCGGCAGTATAGCCCACAGCTTGCAGCATACAGTCATTCACCCGCAGGATTTTACCCTCACAGTCGATCGCCACAAAAAATATCGGAGAATTTTCGATAATCTTTAAGTTAAAGTCGCGCTCTTTACGGATAATTTTTGTAGCTTGGTGGCGCTCCTCAATTTCGAGCTCCAAGCGGGCATTGATTTCGGCTAACTCCGCTGTGCGCGAAGCTACTTCAATTTCCAGAGTCCGGTTGTAGTCAGCCAATATTTTTTCTGCTTGTTTGCGATCGGTGATATCTTGAAAAACAATAATCACATACAGGACATTGCCAAGAGCGTCAAACACCGGCATCGATCGCACTTGCAAAGGAATAATTTTCCCACCGGGGCGAATTTCTATATCTTCAACAATCATTGTTCCACCCCTCACAGCCCGTGCAAACGGGGACTTATCCATCGGGTACAGCCGATCGGTGCCTGCTACATAAAGCTGATAAGTTTCTGAGAGCCCTGCTGCGGTTGTATTTGGCATTGCCCCTTTGCCAGTGAGCTCTTCTCCCACCGAATTCATAAAAATAGTGCTACCTGTGGGAGTCAGGGCTGTGACTCCAACGGGCAAGCTTTCTAACAACTTGGCAAATTTTTCTTCACTAGACGCCAAAGCTTCAAAAGACGTTTTCAATTGAGCGGCCATTTCATTAAAAGACTGGGCTAATTTACCGACTTCATCCACCCTGCTCACAGCAACAGCGCGATCGAATTCTCCTCGGGCAATATCCTTAGCTGCTGCATTGAGACGCAGCAGCGGCAGCGTTACCCACCGGGCTGTCAGAACTCCGGCAATGGTGGATAGCAGCAGCGCCGCCGCACAAAGTACAATCGTATTGCGGGTATTTCTGTTAACTTGCCCCATGAAATCGGATTCGGGAACTGCGATCGCAATCAGCCAGTTCAAACCGTAACTATCAGAAAACGGCACCACTGCCATATAATAATCCTGCCCGTCTCGGCTGAATTTCATTTGATGCCGTTGCTTAATCTCGCCCAATCCACCGAAGTATTCGTGCAAATGCTTAGCTGCGGTACGAATAACAGGAGTTTTGCTGTCTAAAACATTCAGCCGCTCCGGTTGCGACTTTCCCGACATATTTCTAAAGGGTGATTCTTGACTCGAACTGGCAACCAGCAAGCCCGATCGTTCGATCGCGAAAATTTCCCCCGTTTTGCTAAACCTGAGGCGATGGAGATATTGCTGAATTTCCAAGATCGAAAAGTTTACCGCACTAACTCCCAGCAATGTACCATTGCGATCGCGAATCGGTTGACTCGCAGCAATAAACACAGTCCCCGGAGTAAAACCGGGGTAAATGCTCGTCCAAATTGGTTTGTTAGCTGCGACAGCTTCTTTGTACCAAGGGCGCCATCGAGCATCGTAGGTTCCCGGTTCTACTTTTAATTGAACCGTGCGAGTTCCTCTGTTGTCTGTAGCGTAGTAAATGTTCTGAGAGTTGGTAGATTTGTTAGCGACGACAATTTGCAAGCTCTTGTCCTTGGGGTTGCGCCAAATGGCGAGACATTCTCCTGATTTTTCAGAACCGAGGGACATCCACTGAATGCTTTTAAACGATTGCATTTGCTGCCAGAGGAACTTTTCTGCCCGAGGCTGGCGCGTTTCTAACTTTAAGTTTAATTCCCTGCGATCGATCGCTTCAGCATTGAGTTGATTTACCCAGTGAGTATTTTCGAGAACACCACTCAGCTTTTCTTCAACTCTTTTCCCCGTCTCCCCGATCAATTTCTGGGCGAGCTCTTCGACAGATCTTTGTCCGTTGCGAAAGGAAAAATATCCGACCATCCCGACTGCTGCGACGATTTGCACCACAAAAGAGCCGACTAGAACGCAGCGCAGAGGTATTTTTGTGGGTTGTCGGACAGTTTGAAAGGCGAATCGGGACAAAGGCATAGGCTGCTGACTAATTGCTCCCTAACACTGTAACTGTTTCGACCCATAATTTCACGTAGGGCGATCGAGGCTGCTGGCTTCGGTGTCAGTCGATTTTAGATTTTAGATTTTAGATTTTAGATTTTAGATTTGGGAATGAACGAGCTCGTGCTTGCGATCGGCAGCACAAGAGTTACATCAGACAAGATTGGAAAAGTCGCTCTCCAATCGGGAAATACATCTGTATTCCGAAGCCGTTGCCCTCTAGCATCAAAGATTTATGCAATTCCAGTCTATTCTTTTTTTACTGGTATTACGCACTCTTGGCTGACAATACCTCCGCCATTTTCTTGACGAAGTTTGGTTTCTTACCTAAACCCAAGCTACTTTTTCCCTTCTTCCCGAATCCCTCTTTTTGCCCTCCGAGCGAAGCCAAAGCCAGCCCTCTTCCTTCCTTCGACTAAGCTGACTGACAAGTTGACTGCGCTCATCACCGGGTGCATCCCAGTTTTGTAAAAAGTATTTTTTGTTTGAGTGCGAGCGTCCCCGCTCGCGTGCTTATATGAGCACGCGAGCGGGGACAGCACTACAAGAGCAAAACTGAGATGCTCCCCTCATCACCAGTCTTTTTACCCTCCGAGCGAAGCCGAAGCGAGCCTTCTTCCTAATGACTAATGACTGATGACTGATGACTAATGACTGATGACTAATGACTAATGACTGATGACTGATGACTAATGACTGATGACTAATGACTGATGACTGATGACTAATGACTAATGACTGATGACTAATGACTAATGACTTCTTCCTTCTCTTCAAAACAGCTACGCGGAAAATCCCCCGCTTGTCCAAACGGATATAGCGAGGGGCGAGAATAGGTATTCTCAGAAAATATAAAGTAGTAGCACTGGCTTTTGTCGAGCCATTGCCATCTATAGAATCCATACTGTTTTAGGCGCACTGAAAAATTTCAGAGCAAAATTTCAGAGCCCGCTCTCTGCCAGCAGTCAATGCTTGAAGTCAAACCAACCCGTTCAAGCAAGAATTCAAAGCAAATTGTAAAGACCTAGGATACTTCTTCGCGATCGATTTGGCGCAGGTGAATGTGCTTGCGTCCCAGAGAAATTTCAAATTCATCTCCCGGCTGGAGTTCCATCTGCTTGGTGTAGGCAGCTCCAATCAGTAAGTTGCCGTTAGATTGAACGCTAATCCGATAGCTAGCCGAGCGTCCGCCGCGTCCGTTGCCGTTTTGCTTCCCATCAAGCTGAATGCCTTCTGCATCAATCAGCGCATTCAGGAATTTCATCATGTTGACCCGTTCTACGCCGTTCTTGGTAACGGTATAGTAGCCACAGGCTCTAGCTTTTTCTTCCTTGGTAAGATTCTCTAGGTCTTTGACCTTTTTGATCAGATCTTCGCCTTCAAGGGGTTCGATATTTTTCTTTTTAGCCATTTACTGAGTCCTGAAATATTCAAGTGGTGTACGGATTTTTTCTCGGTTGGTTTTTGGTTTGACCAAGAAACTTTAGCTTTATAGCTGGTCGTAAAACTATATTACACCGATCGGCTCAATTGTTAACCACTATTGTCTAAATATTTTTAACAAGGTGGAGTCTTTCTTGAGGAGTAGCTGCCAGGAGCGTGCGAGCAATCTCTAAACTAGGTAGCATAAGCTATCAGCTATCAGCTAGCTGAATATTTGCCCCGCTCTTAAAACCCCATGAAGTTAACCACGCGCGGACACTACAGTGTCAAAGCATTACTGGATCTAAGTTTGCAACCTCGGTTCGGGCCGACATCGGTGAAATCGATCGCGAACCGACAGGAGTTACCCGCTCCATATCTAGAAAAATTGCTGATTGAAATGCGACGAGCCGGTTTAGTCCAATCCGTTCGGGGCTCCCAGGGAGGATATCAATTGGCTCGGGAGCCAGCTCAAATCTCTTTAGGACAAATCTTAGAGGCTGTAGGGGAAACTATTGAACCTTTACCTCGACATTCTCCTGACGCGGCCCAACCAGAGGACTGGGTAACATTCAGTTTGTGGAACCGATTGCACAAAAAACTTGCTGAAGCGCTGTACAGTATTTCCCTCGAAGACTTATACTATGATGTCCGCAGTTGGCAAGCTGCTCTCGGAGAAGAAACTAGCTTTATCATTTAGATGGTAAGTTCATTCATTCGATCGCCAACTCACATGGACGCAACACTTGTTACCTACTCTGGTGGCACACGTTGCGGTGCTGTCCGCTTCACAGTCACGGTTGACAAACACGAAGCATCTGACTGCAACTGCTCTATCTGTAAAAAGAAAGGATTTTTGCACCTGATTGTGCCGCCCGAACGTTTTACCTTGCTCTGCGGGGAAGATGTTTTGACAACCTATACATTTAATACAGGCACTGCTAAACATACTTTCTGCCGGATTTGCGGCATTCACTCGTTCTATCGTCCCCGATCGCATCCCGATCAATTCGATGTCAACGTCCGCTGTCTTGACGACTGTGCCGTTTCCCAATTTCAGATTCTACCCTTTGAGGGTGTTAATTGGGAACAGAACGTACACTTGCTGCACGACGAAAGTAATCTCAGCAGTTAAAATCTGCTCTAAAAAATCACACTCCGCTCGATGTAGCAGCAGTTAAAACAGCAGCTACCCGATCGCTCACTGAGCGATCGCACGGACTATCAAGTTTAACACCATATATAATGATGCCGGATGAATTTACTGTTTTGATTTTAGCTGCGGTATTGGATTATTCGATCGGCGATCCTTGGGGTTGGCCGCATCCCGTGCAGGCGATGGGTTGGGCGATCGACCTTTATACTCGATTTGTCTTTAATATATGGAACAATCCCGCAGACAAAATGCCTCGCTCTGGCGATCGTCGGATTCTCGTCCGGCACCAACTGCTGCTGCGATGTGCTGGTACAATACTAGCGATCGGGCTGATTCTAGGCAGTTATACTGTCAGTTGGTCGATCGTCTTTGCTGCTAGTTGGGTGCATCCTGTTTTAGGCATTGCGCTACAGACCATTTTGCTGGCTAGCTGTTTTGCCGGCCGCAGTTTGAGAGCGGCTGCTGAGGACGTGCTAGCGCCTTTAAATGTTGGAGATTTAGTCAAGGCGCGAGAAAGGTTGAGCCTTTACGTCGGCCGGGATACCGAAAACTTATCCGAGCCAGAAATTCTGCGAGCATTGTTAGAAACTGTAACAGAGAATGCAGTTGATGGCGTGAGTGCCCCGCTATTTTATGGATTAGTTGGGTTCGCTCTGCCGCATCTATTATTAACTGTTATCGATCGACCGATCGCTCCTAACTCGATGTGGGATCTGGCGATCGTTCCCTGTGCGATCGCCTACAAAGCAGCCAGCACATTAGATTCAACCGTCGGCTACAAAGAAGCACCCTACACAGATTTAGGATGGTTTAGCGCCAAACTAGAAGACGCGCTGACATGGATTCCTTGCCGGCTAACAGTGATTACTTTAGCCCTGATATCTGGCAAACCGATCTACGTTTGGCAGATTTGTCAGAGAGATGCTGTTAAAGATGCCAGTCCCAATTCCGGTTGGAGCGAGTGCGCCTACGCCGCCATCTTGGGAGTACAGCTAGGAGGTACAAATTCCTATCGGGGAGTTATCAAACACAAACCGCTGTTAGGGGATCCGATTAGGGCGATCGCACCGCAGCAAATTGACCGAGCATTGCAATTAACTCGCTATTGCTTTCTGATTTGGTTGGCACTATCATTGCTTGTTTATACCTTATTATGTTTTGTTCCCTAACAATAGACCAGACCCGCAGACAGATACAGCCCTCCGACAGGAGTCGGCCAGAGCCAAAAAAGTTTTGACGTTAGTAGTTCTACCCAGATTCATCTATCAAGTCAATCTAAAATCTAAAAATGGAACATCTAAAATCGTTCCACCCCCTGATTCAAAGACGAGCAATTGCACAAATCTTCGATCGATCCTTCAACCGCAGATAATGGCAGATAAACACAGATAAACGCAGATAATTTGCGATGGAGAGCTTGGGAATGCAAGATGTCTCATTTGTCAAGTCTATCTAAAATCTAAAATCTAAAATCTAAAATTGTTCGATTCGCTAACAGCCAACCATTAGCTCCCAGCCCGCAATGACTAAAATTATCGAAATTCTATCCGCAGATGAAGTGAGGCGCACTCTCACCCGCGTCGCTTCCCAGATTGTCGAAAAATCAGGAGCTCCCTCGGAGTTAGTGCTGTTGGGAATTCATACTAGAGGAGTGCCTTTAGCTCAAATGTTGGCAGCTCAAATTGAAGTCCTCGAACAAGTCAAAGTATGCGTGGGCGCTTTGGATATTACTTTTTACCGAGATGACTTGGATCGAGTTGCGATGCGGACACCGGCTAAAACAGAAATTCCTTTCGATTTGACGGGCAAAACGGTAGTGTTGGTAGATGACGTTATATATAAAGGTAGAACAATTCGAGCGGCTTTGAATGCGGTAAACGATTACGGGCGACCGGAGAAAATTTGGTTGGCGGTATTAGTCGATCGCGGACACCGAGAAGTACCGATTCAGCCGGATTTTACGGGTAAAAAGTTGCCGACAGCCAAGGAAGAACAAGTGAAGGTTTACGTGCAAGAACTTGACGGGCGCGACGGAGTGGAATTGATTAAGCGTTGATATCGTTTTCGTTGGCATCGGAATCATAATTTTAGCCCAGGAGCGTGCGAGATCGACGCGCGCGGAGCCAAGATATCTCAGGAAGGAGTCGATCGATCGAATGTCTAGTTTGCCGCGATCGCACGCTCAGACATCAGAAACCGCGTTTCTACGTATATTTCTCGTTACTAAACGTAAAAATTCGTAGAAACCCGGTTTCTCGCCACCCATGCCTCGAGGGAAGAAACCCGGTTTTGGGTTCACGGGGGGAGCATCTTGACTGATATAAAATCGGCAGTGCAGGAGTTGAACCTGCCTGAGGCGAATTAGTTGCCTAAGCATAGAAGTTGCCTCCTATACTCGGCTGCCAAACCGGACGTACACCTTTCGGCGTATCCGGCTTTACGTTAGATGGAATCTGTAATAGACCCCGCATTTTCTAAGTGGATAGCATCGTGGCAGTGTAGGTGAACTAAGGTCTTGTTTGACCTTTTATTGTTGTTCCTATTACCGTCGATGTGATGAACCTCAATGTAATCTTCAGTGGTGAAAAGTTGTTGACAGTGAGAGCATCGACCCTTCTGATTTTTCAACCCGAATCGAATGTCTTTAGGTGTTAATGGGTGGTCGCCTCGACGTGTAACCCAATATACCCAATCTCCGTCATAGGGGCTCCTAGTGCCTTGTACCTTAGTGTAGTGCTTATACTCAAACGAGTACAACATTTCTACTAAGTAAAGACGATCTCCCTCTTTCCATCCAAAGTTCCACGATGATTCCTTGCTTTTGAAGAATATTCGCGAGCAAATATATCCATCCCCTTTTTGAGAAAATTTCTTTCTCCCCCAGTTCAAGTAAACCTTATATAGGTTGTGTTGAACTTTGGAGAATACTTCGTGTGAATGACTTCCACTTTTGAAGTAATTTCCCCAGCCTCTAATGAACCAGTTGAGGCTTTCAATCATTCGAGTTGGCTCTTGGGATTGTCCTTTGTTTAGTAGGGCTTTCAGATGGGATTGAAATTCTTTTATGGATTTATCTGAAGGTAGCACTTTCGTTACCATCTCCAAAGATTCGCCATTAGTCTTCTTTCCTGCCCTGTTTTTCCCTCTAGCAAAGGATTGGATATGGAATCCTAAGAAATTGAAACCCGGCTTTTCTCCTTCATATTCCTCTAATGTGTGGCATATTTTGGTCTTTTGCTCGTTTAGAGAAAGTCCTAGGTTTGCCATCCATTGTTTGGTCTTTTCAAGAGCTGCCTTGATTACTTCTTCCTCTTCGTGGATTATTACGAAGTCGTCGGCATATCTTATTACTCTCGCTTCACAATATTCCTTCATTTTTCCTTTAGGTTGACCTATTCTTGTCTTCCTTGTGGGAAATTCGGAGGAGATATAGCTTTCAAAGCCATGTAGGGCAATGTTTGCTAATAGTGGAGATATGACGGCGCCTTGTGGGGTTCCTGATACTGTCTTATGAAAAACATCGCCTACTAGGACGCCTGATTTGAGCCAAGCTCTTATCTGGGTTTCCATGTCTGGAAAAGTTTTCAGTTTTTGTATCAGAGCCTCGTGGTCAATATTATCGAAACATCCTTTTAAGTCTGCATCTATTAGATACTTGGGCTTTTTTCGGATGCTTAATTCGATTGCCTCTATGGCATCGTGGCAACTCCTACCTGGTCGAAATCCGTAAGAATTCGGTTCAAATAGTGCCTCCCATTCAGGCTCTAGAGCTAACTTTGCTAATGCTTGTTTCGCTCTGTCTTCTATCGTGGGAATGCCTAGAGGACGTTTCTCCTTTTTGCCCGGTTTTGGAATTTCAACTCTTCTTAGAGGGGAGCTTTTACCGTCTAGTCGTAACTGTTCGGCTAGTATTACCCTTTGTTGAGGAGTCAGAGATTTAATCCCGTCAATTCCCGCCGTGCGTTTCCCTTTGTTTTCTTGTGTTACGCGACGAACTGCTACCAGTCTTGCGCTAAACGAAGAAATTAAGGTTTTTTGGAGTTTGACTACGAGTGGTTTATTTCCACTCTTGGATGCTTCGTAAATCTTCGTCTGTAGCTTTATCACCCTTGTCTGGATTTCACTCCATTCAATAGATGACCATTCCGCTTCTAGAGCCTTGGACATAGCCGACCTACGTGATTTACATCTTTCTAACGTTCAATCTTTTGGCGTATCCCACACATTACATGGGGGCTTTTGCTTGAGATTGAATCCTTCACATCTTTGATTTACCTAGCAGGTAATCCCTGTTAAGGGCTTATATCTTAGATGTTTCCCTCTTATCCTTATCGAGCATATATGACGATTTAGGTGCCTGCTTTCTCCAGATGGGATTTATTGGATCGTCTCTAGGGTACTCAAGACCTAGTTTCCTTCCCATGTGTCCTTTTGAACCCAGCGTGTCATTCCATTTTCGCTGGTGCGTCTGACTGGAGTTGGTAATGCAGGTTCACTTTCGTTCACC
The DNA here is from genome assembly GCA_004293365.1 of Oscillatoriales cyanobacterium. Classification (GTDB taxonomy): domain Bacteria; phylum Cyanobacteriota; class Cyanobacteriia; order Cyanobacteriales; family Microcoleaceae; genus Microcoleus. The sequence continues at coordinate 28,148 of RDYN01000058.1, forward strand.
TTGTCGTCTCCCTCCCCTAATTACTGTGTGTGGATTCACCTAGTAAATGGGTTTTACCTCTAGCTTATAAATCCTGGGTGTTGCTAGTTCCCAGAACCGAGATATGGAGTCCCCAGACGAATATGGGGGATGGAATTGCACCATCATGCTCGATAGGCATCAAGTCGCACTGAGTTCGCTGCCTAAACCGCTCGGCCAACTGCCGTTAGATCGCTAAGCGCGATCGAACTGAAAAGTAGTATAACATAATTTCCCAGTCCGTGCTAAAACTAGAGAACAAAAATCAAAATCTTTTAGATCTGCCGAACCCGCGATCGCCTGCATCACCTCTGTGCTGGAGTCGATCGACTGGAATTAGCAGTTTCTATGATTTGGAATCAACTTATAGGCAATGGCAGTCAACAAGCCACCGTTAAATCGGAGTACCGACTATAACGGGGGCTTGAAAGATAGCCCTAGTTGACCAGACTCAGGCAGTAATGCCTGCGTTAGTGGCAAGGCGTTTAACTAATACGAGTGGGAAGTCCCGCACTCTATCCGTTTACAGGATGAGTGACGGGATGAAAACGAGCAGCAAACAAATTGAGCGATAGCGAATCCAAAGGCTAGACACCACCTATCAGTTTCTCACTGGTAGCCCCAAGATCCCTTTCTTGCCGTAAAAGAGCTGATGGATGGGTGAAAAAATCAACAATTCTACTCCTTGGGACACAGGGAGTCTGCCTCGAAGATAAGTAATTATCTTGCTAGTGAGTACCACCTTCGGGTGAGTAAAACCTACGGAGGGAGGATAAGACCAGCTTAGAGAGGGCTGCGAATAAGGCTCTCCCGTTGAAAGAGGAAGCCCGCACTCTATTTGTTTACAAAATGAGTGTCGGGTATGTCACGTTCTTACCTACGGATGCGTAGCTAGTCCGTAGCTCTAAAACTCTTAGGTTAAACAGTCATTTGGGAGACAGTGCCAAGGGAGAAAGTACCGACCACTAACTTTGTCGAAGCTAACATTACCGGAGCAATCCGAGAGGGAGCAATCCCCAAATTAAACGCCCCACTGAGGCGGGTAAGCGAAAGAACAATATCAGCAGCCTCTATCCTGTAATGTCAGCAGGTATGCCAGGGAGAATAACCACTTTTGAGGCGCAACGGTTTCCTTTTATGGAGATACATAATGCAGTATAGACCCTGGCCTCCCTTTCCTCTCACCGCCAAGCCGAGTACAGCTATGGCGGGAGTCTCCAGGGAGGAAAAAAGGTGAATTCGACGGTAGTGCTGACTCTTATTCTGCTCGGTCTGATGTTTGGAGCAGGTGTGACGAGTTCTGTTTGGGGATTTACTATAGGTCGCGAAGCCTTGAAAGGAACGACTCAACCTGATGTTCGCCCCAGCAACAATGCTGGAAGCGGCAAGCAGGGAAGTGCGACTAGCAAAGACCAAGTGAGTATTTTGAAAGAAAAAGACATTCTCAAAACCGTCAAAGCGCGGGTAGAAGGTCGCGATCCTGACAAAAAAACAGCCGGGACAAATACTAAAGCAGACAAGGCAAGCCCTAAACCAGCCACAGCCAAAAAACCGGCTGCGGCCAATGCCAGCGCCAAGTTTCCTTTGAACAGTCGCGACGGGGGAGTAACTCTGGAAGTGAGCGCCGCCAGCCAGCGCAGCAACTCGATGTTGCTAGACGTGAGCATGAAAAACGAAGGTTCCCAAGCTGTGAGGTTTCTCTACAGTTTCTTGAACGTCACTGACAATCAAGGGCGAGCACTTTCGGCGACTGCTGAGGATTTGCCGGCGGAACTTCCCCCCAACGGGCAGGTGTATTACGGTACGGTGAGTATTCCTACAGCTTTGCTGGAAAATGCTAAGGAAATTTCGCTGACGCTGACAGATTATCCAGGCCAAAAACTCCAGTTGCAAATATCTGGCATTCCAGTGGCAAAGTAATAGCATTGGCGATTGGCGATTGGCGATTGGGAATGACTGATGAATGAAGTGTTTGGAGCAGGGGCTTACAGTTGCATTCTTTTGGAAAATGGTATAAGACAAAAGGAGACAAAACCTCCAGACTGATTCTCAGGTTCGATCGAGAAAGTTGTTCTAGGGAGAATTGTGTCACTTTTAGGGGCTAGAGTTCAGGAGATAGCTGATTTACCTGCGATGAGTTGGGCAGAGGTGCTGTCGCGGTTGCTGTCAGTGCTGCTGCTGATTGCGATCAATGCTTTTTTCGTGACGGCTGAGTTTTCGATGGTGACGGTACGCCGATCGCGCATCAATCAATTAGTCGAGGCCGGCGATGTTCCGGCGATCACTGTTCAATCTTTGATACACAGTATCGAGCGATTGCTCTCGACAATGCAGTTGGGGATCACTCTTTCTAGTTTAGCTCTCGGCTGGATTGGAGAAGATACGATCGCCGTACTGATCCGAATGTCGATCGGCTATTTGCCGCTGCCAATTTATCTCAAATCGGCGATCGCCCATTCTGCCAGCATCTCAATAGTAACTTTTTTCCTGCTAGCTTACCTGCAAATTGTACTCGGCGAAATCCTGCCCAAATCTGTAGCCTTAGTTTATTCCGAACAGCTAGCCAGAAGTTTAGGGCCTCCGAGTTTATTGATTTCCCGCTTGTTCAATCCCTTTGTGTCGTTTCTCAATCAATCCACGCGATCGCTATTGCAGCTTGCGGGAATCGAATACGAGCGCACGCACCAGCCAGTGACGCCCCAAGAACTGCAATTAATTATAGCGACTTCCAGCGAATCAAGCGGGTTGGAAGCAGAAGAGCGAGAATTGCTCAACAACGTGTTTGAATTTGGCGAAGTTTGCGTAGAAGAAGTGATGGTGCCAAGGCCCAGCATTGTGGCACTTCCTAAGACGGCTACCTTTCAAAATTTGCTGGACGAAATGGCGATTTCCAACCATTCCCGCTATCCTGTCACGGGAGATTCTTTAGACGATATTATCGGGATTATTGGCTTCAAACAACTGGCGAAACCCTTAGCTGAAGGTTTGCTATCTCCCGACACGCCGATCGTAACTTGGATTAGTGCGGTGAGATTTGTGCCGGAAATGATGCTGCTGGGGGAATTACTGCCTTTGATGCAGGGTTCGTCGGAAGAAATTGCGATCGTCGTCGATGAATTTGGTGGCATTTCCGGGTTGGTGACGCTGAGGGATTTGATCGCTGAAATTATCGGCCGCACTTACGAATCGCCCGATAACAAAGAGATTGCTTTGCAAGTATTGGACGATCGCACTTTTTTAGCGCAAGCACAGTTAAATGTAGATGATGTCAATCAAATATTAAATTTGGACTTGCAGGTGACAGACGAATATCAAACTCTCGGAGGTTTTCTGAGTTATCAGTTGCAAAGAATGCCGGCTGTCGGGGAAGTTTGGCGCTGCGAAAATGCGGAACTTACGGTGGTTTCTGCGTGCGGGCCCAGGTTGGATCAAATTCAAATTCAGTTGCTGGATGGGGCGGCGCGCGATCGAGTTTTGGGTGAAGTTGCAGCGGCGGGCGGGGAAGTTGGGGGAAAAGGGCGATCGAATAGCGGATTGAAGGGTGCCGCGAAGTTTTCTAGTTAGGATGGTGATGGGGAGGGCGATCGAAATAGCGCAACTCTTTACTTAAAAGAAATTATCTCCGAAGTGTTTAAGTCGATCGCCCTCGATTTTGTGAGAGTTTAGAAGTCACTATTTTCGTTCTGCGTCGAAGGCAAAAAACAAGAACTGTATAAATTCATCGCTACACCCACAACACCACCATATAGGCGTTTGCCACCTCTTAGTGCGGCTTCGTCTGCAGCTCGATACAGAGTGGAATAATCTACACCATGTTCCGGATAGAAAGCTACCCCACAAGGGGCGGGTTCGCCAAGGTATTTGAAAAAAACAATAAATCCTATAAACCCGCCCCGGCATTATCGTGGAGGGGGCGGGTTCGCCAAGGTATTTGAAAAGCGGGTTTATGAATCTGTTTGTCCTAGTTGAAATCATTGGTGAACCCGCCCCTACAAGATTTTTGGATGTTTTTTATGAAGCGCTCCCTCACCATAAATAACAATGTATGACATTGCCGTGTCCACAATCCCCGCACCGGACACGGCACTGCCGTTTCCCTACTTCAACTGCTCGAATAAATCCCTCTTTCTTGCAATTGCTGCATAAAAAACTCTTCCAAAGAAGGCTTAGCCAAATTCATCCCAATTAGCTGCCCTCCACTCATGCTCAGACTAGAAATAAACTCCTTCGGACTGCCCTGCAAATGACCGTACCACAAATCATTATCAACTTCCATATCCGGTATCCATTTTTGCAGGATATTCAAATGACCGCCCTTACCTTGAACTCGGTAAGTTTTTGTATTGCCCAAGAGTTCGTCGATCGCACCAGCACAGATTAACTCACCCCGGGCCAAAATTGCCACCCGATCGCAAATCTTCTCCACATCCGACAGTACGTGCGAATTAAAAAAAATCGTTTTTCCTTGATTTTTCAGCGATAAAATTATCTCCCGCATCTGATAGCGCCCCATCGGATCTAAACCCGACATCGGCTCATCTAAAAATACCACATCGGGATTGTTAATCAAAGCTTGAGCCATGCCGATCCGTTGCAGCATTCCCTTAGAATACTGGCGCAACTGTTTTTTAATTGCCGCCGATTGAGATAGCCCGACTAAATCTAGCAAATGCGGAATTCGCTGCCGCTGAATCGAGGCGGGAATTTCAAACAAGCCCGCCGCAAATTGCAAGAATTCCCAGCCCGTGAGATAATCGTAAAAGTAGGGATTTTCTGGCAAGTAGCCGACTCGCCTCTTCACAGCGCGATCGCCCAAAGGCCTCCCCAACAACAGCGCACTGCCAGAAGTCGGCCGCACTATCCCCAGCAAAGTCTTCAGCAGCGTAGTTTTCCCCGCTCCATTCTGTCCTAACAGCCCGAAAGTTTCCCCCTCACAAACAGTCAGAGTGCAACTTTTGAGCGATTCAATCTTTTCGTTCATCCAGAAGCCTGTACGGTAAAACTTCCCCAAATTAAATGTTTCCACGACAGGGGTAGCTCCGGGTCTCTCGGTGGGAGTTGGCGCATCTATAACAGGTTCCATTTTCGTCATATAAATAAGTAGCACCTGATTATATTCTAATACGCTTGGGTTAAGTCCGATCCCCCCTAGCCCCCCTTGAGAAAGGGGGGGACAAGAGTATTCTCAAAGTGGGTCTTCGATCGGGGGATGCTGCAAGGGATTTCCGGGCAATAAACAGTCTTATCTGAAGCGTACTGGATTATATTCTATTGCATAAGTTTAGTCATAATTGCTCTTTTTAATGTTAAACTAAGATTAGCTGCACTTAAAATTTTGTGAATATGGAACGTTCAAAAATTATTGCTATTATCACCGGCGCGATTTCTCTAATTTTAGCAGTGGCTTACCTGCTGCTCGTCACAGTCTTGGACTTCCGAGGCGAAATGCTGCCCGCACCTCAAAGTCAGTTGCCAGTCTCGCTGCCACTTCAGCAATTAGCCACTGCTAACCCGACTTTGCGAGTACATTAGTTATTGGTTATTGGTTATTGGTTATTGGTTATTGGTTATTGGTTATTGGTTATTGGTTATTAATCATTGCAATAACAACTAACAACTAACAACTAACAACTAACAACCAACAACCAACAACTACCAACTATAGCGGTTCTCAAGCATAGTGAGGTATGCTTGCGTGCCCACGGAGGCCTAGGCCCACGGAGCCCACGGAGCCCTAGGCCCTAGGCCCAGTCGTCCGCGAATATGAGAGCTTGAAAAGCTATAACTAATACACATGAATTGCTTTCATCATGTGATATGCAACTAGCAACTGCGTCAAAGCTAGCGGGTAACTTTGCAAAACTTCGCCAGTTGTGCCGATTAATTTGCCAATTTCCGGGTTGCCTTGGGCGCTGCAAAATCCGCGGAGGTGCGGCATTTCGTTGCACAAAATCTTTTCCAGTTCGCTTACTTGCTCGCTGGTAGCGTGGGAATCTACTTCTAAAACATCTACTGGTTTGCCCATATCGCGATCGAGTCCCAAGCGAATTGCAGGTTGCAAATTATCGCTACCTTGAGCTAAAATTTCAGTAAAATCGGGGTGAGGAATTGTCGGTCTCAGCACTAAACGGACGCTCAAATTTGATTCTTTGTCTGCTTCTGCCGGGTAAAAACTAACTACAACATCGGCAAATTTGCGCTGGGGGCGAATATAATTTTCTGAATCCGGTTCCCGCTTTTCCATTTCTGCAAGTACCTGTTCTTCGGTATAACCGCGCTTCATAATATCGCGCTTAACTTTCCACTGAGTTCGCAACTCTTCGGGGGGAGCAAGATATACTTTTACGTCGTAAGAATCGCGGATGGTTCGGGTTGAGTAACCCAGCAAACCTTCAACTATTACAAATTTTCCCGGCTTGATGTATTCCGGCGGATCGAATGTACCTGAGTGGTGGTTGTATATGGGTTTGAGTATTGCTTGGCCTGTACGCAGCAGGCTGAGGTGCTGCTGCATGATGTCGAGGTAATTGCAGTCGGGATGCAGTGCTGTGATCCCGATTTCGGCGCGCTGCTTTCTGTCGTACCTATGATAGTCGTCTGTGCAAATCACGGTGACATTTTCTGGCCCCAATACTTGGGCAATTCCCCGCGTCAGGGTGGTTTTGCCTGCTGCGCTGTCTCCGACAATACCGAGAATGATTGGTCGATCGCTCATTGTTTTTACCCGGACGGACAATAGCAAATTTTTGGTTAATTTTAAATCTTATCAAAATTGTACTCGATTCGATCGCTAATCCCATGGTTTGACTTGCTCCCCTCCGGAATCTCCCCAATGTGTAAATTTTTTGTATTATTTCTTAATAAATTTCTGCATCGAAGTCTCACAGAGCATCTGATAAAAAAATCGCGCCCATTGCTCGATCGCCCGCCATGTCGATCGTACTTTTAAATCCGGCTATACTCAGAATTTCGGGGAAATTAGCCCCGCCAACTGTCCCGATCGTCTATGAGTGTAGTGCAAATTGCAGCAGCTTTGGAAATAGTGCGATATGTTTGGTTTCAAAACGGGTAGCAAGCAGTCAATCCACTAGCCAGTCAATCAATCGACACGGAGGGCGATCGAATTTACCCGCAACATGAAGTTTTAGCCAAAGCTTTCGCCCGGCCTGACAAATTAGTATACATTTGAGTCAAGGAGCCATTCCTACATCAAAAATAGGGTCGATCGCTCTTTCTACCCTGCTGCAACAAGTAGTTTTATGAAAAAAAGGTTTCAACGCACCGTGCGTAAGTTTTGAATTTAAACCAATCTTAAGTTTAACTAACTTTCTAGCAAGCTGATGAATGAATTATCTTTTGAAAAATTTAGGGGCAGTATTTTAATTGTTGACGACAATCTTAACAATTTAGCGCTACTGGAGCGGATATTATCGAGGAAAGGCTATGAAGTACGACTTGCATCTAACGGCCAACTGGCGCTCGATTCTGTGGATTTGGCTCAGCCTGACTTAATTTTGCTAGATATTATGATGCCCGGTATGGATGGCTATGAAGTTTGCAGTCGCTTGAAAGCTAGCGATCGCACTCGCGGCATTCCCATTATTTTTCTGAGTGCTTTGGTAGAACTTTCTAATAAACTGAAAGCCTTTAATGCTGGCGCCGTGGACTACATTACTAAACCTTTTGAAGCCGTAGAGGTGGTGGCTAGGGTTGAAAATCAATTGCGGCTGAGGGAACTCGAACTGCAACTGAGGGATAAAAATAAGATGTTACAGCAGGAAATTGCCTTTCGGGAAGAGGCAGAAATTGAAACGCGGTTGCTGTTGGAAACAACCAAATTTCAGAAAGAAGAAATTGAAGAATTGCTATTAAATATTTTGCCTAAACCGATTGCCGATCGCTTGCAGGAAGGACAAAGCATAATTGCTGACAGCTTTTCGGATGTCAGCATTTTATTCGCAGATTTGGTGGAATTTACGAATTTTGCATCTCAAAAAAGTGCGACTGAAACAGTAAAAGTTCTCAATCAAATTTTTAGTCAATTCGATCGGTTATCGTTAGAACACGGTTTAGAGAAAATCAAAACTATTGGTGATGCTTACATGGTAGTCGGCGGTTTGCCCCAAGCGCAGGAAAATCACGCTGCGGCGATCGCCCAAATGGCACTCGATATGCAAGCTGCTGTCGCTAGCTTCAATCTCAAACACAATCACAGCTTTAGTCTCCGCATTGGCATAAATATTGGTGCGGTGGTGGCGGGAGTCATTGGTTTAACTAAATTTAGTTACGATTTGTGGGGAGATACAGTGAATGTTGCTCACCGGATGGAATCAAACGGTATTCCGGGAGAAATTCAGGTGACTGCTGCGGTTTACGAGCGTTTGAAAGATAAATTTTCCTTTAAAATGCGCGGTGCTATTGAGATTAAAGGTAAAGGAGAAATGATGGCTTATTTGTTGCTCGGGCGAAATTAGTCATTGGTCATTAGTCATTGATCATTAGTCATTAGTCATTGGTGATTAGTCATTAGTCATTAGTCATTGGTCATTAATCAGGAGTCATTAGTCAGTAGTCATTAGTGCTGTCCCCGCGATCGAACGTTATTAGTGAAGTGAAGTGAAGTCAAGTGCAAGCAGTTACCAATTACCAATTACCAATTCCCAATTCCCAATTACCAATTCTCATATATTAGATTTACTGAATTATGAAAAGTATTTTTAGGCACACAGCGTTGCCGTATTCATACGCAAAAAATCAGTGTTTTGCATTCATTTCAGGCATTTAATATTAACCGCATAAATTTATACGTAAGTAACCCACTCTAATCCCGATCGTCCCAGTATAAAATATTATTCCGTAGCAGCTCAGTGGAATTTTAGATCGAAAGCTCGAAAATTCTGCTGTTTATGCCCTAAGATAGATACACTAACTATTTTCAAGTTAATGTCTGGCTTGGGGTCAGCGAATATGGATGCAACAGTAGATGTAGTACATTTGACGGCCGTAATGCCTGGATATCGCCCGATCGCGCAATTTTACACCGATTTATTCAACCGCTTTCGGGGCGGTTCGATAAATCCGCAAACCCGCCTGTAGCAAACCCTTGCAGTTTCCAAACCGGCGCGCAACAACCAAAAATCTCGATATTCCGGGTACAATTCCTGCCCGCAGTATAAAAGCCTACGCCCGCAGTTACCTATTTCTTGTGGACTTCCGCGAGGCGGTTGTGCCAGAATGCGATCGAGTTGGATCGGTGACAGTTAATTGCATTGCTCGAAATAGTCATCAAACAAACAGATATTCAAGGGCGAAATGGAAAGGAGGTGAGTTATTTTAAAATATATGAAAGATTTCTATCGGGTAACTTTTATTGATAGTAACCTGCCAGATAAAACGGATAAGATTTAGCATAAATAGACGCCGGGTTGATAATATTCCAGCCGCAATCCGAAGCTGATAGAGAGGGGGATGCTAACAAGATTTATGGGAAAATTGTGTTGCAATGCTAGTAACTATGATGCACAACTTTTACGATGCTCTGGCACATTTAGCTATCTATGAAGATGCCGCACCGACCAAGCGAAAACAAATCCTCAAACGTGTTTTTGTAATTCAAAAAAAACTCAAAGAATTCGCGCACCGTAACCCGAATAGTTACCAGCACAAATTCAATCTGGTTGAGGCAGAATGGCTTCGCGTTTTGGGGAAGACTACAGAAGCAATGGAACTTTACGATCGAGCTATTGCCGGAGCTAAAGCTAACGATTTTTTGAATGAAGAAGCTCTTGCTTGCGAACTCGCTGCTAAGTTTTACCTGTCATTGGGAAGAGAAAAAATTGCTCTTGTCTACATGATAGACACCTATGATTGCTATGTACGCTGGGGAGATAGAGCCAAAATTGATGACTTAGAAAAATGCTATCCTCAATTGTTGTCAGCGATTTTGCAGCCTGCTAAACTCACTACAGATTCATTAGCAACTTTCGCGATACCTGTCAAACAAAATCAATCTATACCTTCATTGATTAATCCGTCTGTGTCGGCGACAGTCTCAGATTTCGGGAATTTTTCAACTTTGCTAAAAGCTTGTCAAGCGCTTTCTAGTGAAAGAGATTTGGATCAACTAATTGCCAAATTGATACAACTGGCGATGAGAAATACAGGTGTTGAGAAAGCAGTGCTGATTTTGCAAAACGGCAATCAATGGGAAGTTGCTGCTGCAAGAGCGATCGACAATTTGGGCGTCGATCGGGCGATCGACTTATCATCCGCAACACTCGATGAAAACAGCGATATCCTGCCCCTAAAAATTGTTAAGTGCGTTAAAGAATTATTAAAACCTGTGATTTTGCGGGACATCCCTCAACAATGCGATTGGGATTGGGACTCCTACATCCTCAAATACCAACCGAAGAGCCTGTCGTGTTTGCCGATTCTCGATCGAGACAAATTAGTCGGCATTTTGTATCTAGAAAATCTGTTAACTGCAAAAGTTTTTACGCGCGATCGGCTGCAACATCTCAATCTCCTGTGTTCTCAAGCAGCCATCAGTTTGTCAAATGCTCTGCTATATAAAAGCTCTCAGGATTACAGCCAACAATTAGAGCGAATGCTAACAAAAGTCAGCCGAACTGAAGCTCAGCTTGCCGAGCAAAAACAAATGCTGCAAGCGATTCTTGATGTCGCTCCGATTTGGATTTGGATGGTTAATACTCAGGGAAAAGTACAGTTTTTTAACAACACATTTTGTCAAGATGTGGGCGTGCCCCTGAGCGCTTTCCTAGCTGTGGATCATTACAAAGAGATACTGGGAGAGGATGCAGCCGGGTGTATGACTTCAGATGCCGCCTGCCTTGCCCAAGATTCGCCCCATTACTCCAGCGAAACTCTCACACTTGCTGACGGAAAACAACACTATTTAGAAGTCACGAAAGTGCAGTTAAAAAATTACGAGGGCGAGACGATCGGGATTATTGGTTTGGGTGTTGATGCCACCGAGCGCAAGCACTCAGAAGAGCTTTTGCAAGAACAAAATAAACAGCTAGAACAAACCTTAAAAGATTTAAAACAAGCCCAATTGCAACTCGTGCAAAACGAGAAAATGTCGGCTTTGGGTAATTTAGTCGCCGGAGTCGCCCACGAAATTAACAATCCTATTGGGTTTATTTCGGGCAATTTAAGCGAAGCTAAAAGAAGTTTCGGGGATGTTATAGAACACTTAGAATTGTATCGCTCCGATGCACCCAAATCGGAAATTGCCGACCATGCCGAAGAGATAGATCTCGATTATCTCTTGGAAGATTTACCGAAGATGATTGATTCCATGCAAGTCGGGTGCGATCGCATTTCCAGCATCAGCACCAGCCTCCGCACCTTTTCGCGAGGTGACAAAGACTACAAAGTTCCTTTTAATATTCACGAGGGCATTGATAGCGCCCTTTTGATTTTGAAACACCGTCTCAAAGCCAACGAACACCGCCCGCAGATCGAAGTTACCGCTAAATACGGCAGTCTTCCTAAAATCGAATGTTTTCCCGGTCAATTGAATCAAGTTTTTATGAACTTGCTTGCCAATGCGATCGATGCCTTAGAAGAATCAAATTTAGGACGCAGTTTGAACGAAATTGCCGTCAATCCCAACCGGATCGCGATTTGCACTTCTCTACTGGGAGATGAACACATTAAAATTACAATTGCTGATAACGGAACCGGGATGTCAGAAGAAGTTAAAAAGCAGATATTCGACCATTTGTTCACGACGAAAGGTGTCGGCAAAGGAACGGGATTGGGGTTGGCAATTGCCCATCAGATTGTGGTAGAAAAACATGGCGGCACTATCGAGGTGGAGTCGGAGTCTGGAGTTGGCACTGAGTTTGCGATCGTTTTGCCTGTGAGAGGATAAATTATATAGCCTTTCGAGCGAAACATGAGGTATGACTGGGCATAGGGCATAGGGCATAGGGCATAGGGCATAGGGCATAGGGCTTACGACATACCTCACTTTTTTGAGAACCGCTATAATTACAATCAAATATTTTTTGGGCGATCGCGTGATAAAATCTAATTTTACCAGTCAATTCTATTGGAGGGTTTTTTAAATGCCCTACAGCCAATTTAGGCTCGAACAAATCAAGTCAGAATTTGGAATAACTCTCTGCGAGCAATTCGGACTTTTTGCAGAGATTCCAGATGTGAGCTACAGCCAGTTTTTGTCCGAAACCCTAGAGTACAATATTCCGCTAGCTTTGGCAATTAACTCGGAAAAATCTCGGTCTGAAATGATTGTAGCGCCAATCTTGATTGAACTCAGAAAACAATTTGACAATGGAATAGGCTTATTTTCAGGAAAAGATTTTACGGTAGATAGCCTGAGAGGTTTAAACGGATTTTGCGATTTCCTGATTAGCAAATCGCCGGAACAGTTAATTATCGAAGCGCCCGTTATTGCTTTAGTCGAAGCGAAAAATGATAATATAGAATCTGGTTTGGCTCAATGTATGGCTGAAACGATCGCAGCTCAGTTGTTTAACCAACAAAAAGGTAATGAAATTAAGAAGGTTTACGGAGTTGTGACAACGGGCAGTCTGTGGAAATTTATGCAGCTAGAAGAGCAAACTATATCTATCGATATAAATGAGTATTTTGTGGGCAATCCTGGCAAAATTATCGGTATTTTGAGAAGTTTTATTGAATAACCTTGTACAATTTGTTTGTAGTGAGGACTTGAGTCCTCGGATTGATGCGGACTGAAGTCCGAACGATCAAACCTTTTCTAATTTACTAAGTTGGTAAGTTCAATTTGATTATTTGTCCAACTGATACTTCGTGTTTGTGAGTTGCTACTACCACGGCGCCTTCTAATCGCGGATCGTAACATCCAACCCAAGCGGCAGGATGGCATTCGTGCACTAAATACCCGTACAGCCAAATTGCTCCTCTACCTTCTATGACAATTCCTTGGCTGAATTGAACATTTTGAGGGATTTTCAAACCTTGTAAATCTTCGGGTGTGATAATACCGTCTTGAGTTGTAATTCGCAAGCGTAAATGTTGGTAGGCTAAACCGTCTTGAGTTTGATTGGGGATTATTGTTAATTCAATAGGATTCATTGGATGCACAAATGTTGAATGCGGTTGTAAGGAAGTTCGGCAACGGATTCTGTAACGGATGTAACGGATGTAACGGATAGAAGGAAGTTCGGCAACGGATTCTGTAACGGATGTAACGGATGGAAGGAAGTTCGGCAACGGATTCTGTAACGGATGTAACGGATGTAACGGATAGAAGGAAGAAGGCTTATAGTAGCTCGTTTTTCAGCTATCTGTATTTGACTTTTAATTAGGTGGATTTAGTTAAAATCATATACCTTTTTAGGGTAAATTGGCAATTCGATCGCCCACCTTCAATCCCAACTCGGCCGCCCTGCCACCTTTGAGCTCGATCACTCCGTCAACGGGAACATCGGGGCCGTAGTTGGGGCAGGCGTCGCTGAAACAGGGCGGTACGTTGGGAATTATCGCCTGCACGATGCCTTCGCGCAGAAAAATCATATCGAGATCGATTTGCACGTTTCTCATCCAGAAACGCACGTTTCGCGCTGGGGCGATCGGGAACAGCATTCCCCTGTCATCGGGCAATTCTGTGCGAAACATTAACCCAATTGCTTGTTCTTGGGGAGTTTTTGCCACTTCTAGCCCGATCGCGCCCGCGCCCACAATCGCATTCACCGAAACTGGCAAAAGTTGACCCGTATCTATCCCGCCAAACAGCGATATAAAGTTGGATTCAGTCAGATTAAATCTTCCCGAAATGACTCCTAAATAGTTGCCAGAATTTTTATTTTGCATCACAGTTTGGTTATCAGAAACAGAAATATTCAAATCGCTAAACTTTATGCCTTCTGTCAAGACAATTTTATCATTGCCGCTGCCAAAATCTGCAATTACATCGGCTTGGGCGACAGTAGGTGCAGGGGATGTATTTTCTAGCACAAATAAATCATCGCCGGCGCCTCCTGTCAAGATATCTTTGCCTTCGCCGCCGATTAGCAAATCGTTACCCCGATCGCCATTAATCGCATCTTCACCTTGTCCTCCATAGATTGTATCGCTACCCTGGCCTCCAAACAGCGTATCGGCGCCTTCGTTTCCGGCGATCGAGTCATTGTCGCGATCGCCAAAAATTAGGTCGTTCCCCGCCAAACCTTGAACAGTGTCATTCGCCGCAAATCCTCTCATCGTATCGTTTCCGGGAGTTCCCAGGAGAAAATCGAAGCCGAAAGTACCGCCGATGTTAACCATTTTGCGTTTAATGATGCGTTTCATAAGAGGAAGATTTGGCGATCGGCATCCGCCAACCGGTACCAAAAGCTCGATCGCTAATTTTCAAACCCGGGGCTGCTTGTCGCCGTTTAAACTCCGATTGCCTGACTAATTTTACTACAGGTTTAACCACCGCAGCATCGTGTCCCGCAGCGATGATTTGTTGGACAGATTCGTGATTTTCTATTAACCGCTGCAAGATGTCATCCAAAACATCGTAAGCAGGCAAAGAATCTTGGTCAACTTGTCCCGGTTTCAGTTCAGCACTCGGCGCTTTATTGATAATATTAACTGGAATAATTTCTCGATCCGAGGACGGGGGTACAGCCCCTACATATCCGCCCGCATTCAGCCACCGACAAAGGGAATAAACGCGAGTTTTCGGTACATCGGAAATGACTGCCAATCCGCCATTCATATCGCCGTAGAGAGTGCAGTAACCCACCGACATTTCCGACTTATTGCCAGTGGAAAGCAGCAAATGTCCGAACTTGTTAGAAATCGCCATCAACAGATTGCCGCGAATGCGCGATTGAATATTTTCCTCGGCAATCCCGAAAGTGGTATTGAGAAACAAATCGGCAAGAGTGCGATCGTAAGTTTTCATCAAATCGCCGATCGGCAATAGTTCGATCGCAATTCCGAGATTTCGGGCTAACTCCAAAGCATCATTAACCGAATGATCCGAACTGTAAGGAGAAGGCATCAGCACCCCCAGCACATTTTCGGGCCCGATCGCGCAACTGGCGATCGCCGCCACCAAAGCCGAATCTATCCCGCCACTCAAACCAAGTACAACCTTAGAAAAACCGCATTTGCGAACATAATCTCGGACTCCCAAAACCAAAGCAGCCCAAATTTCCGCATCCCCGAATGGCGGTTCAAAACTTAAATCAGTTGTGGAAATTAAATCACTTGTGGAACGGGCATCTTGCCTGTTCCCACCCCCGAGCAAATCTTGTTTGTTTTCATCATATTCCAGCACTGCAAAATCAGTTTCAAAAGAAGCCAATACTTGAATCAAATTCCCCTGACGGTTCACCGCAAAACTGCTACCATCAAAAATAATATCATCATTTCCCCCTACCTGATTAGCGTAAACAATCGGTATTCCTGAACGGATGACACTGTGCTGCAACATCGCCGATCGCACTCCCCGCTTCCCGACAGAATAAGGCGATGCCGACAAATTCACAACTAAATCCACGCCCAATTTTGCCAAATCGGAAATAGGATCGCCCGCGTAACTGCGTTTACCCCAAAACTCCTCATTGTTCCACAAATCCTCACAAATTGTCACGCCAATTTTGAGTTCGCCAATAGTAAAGTAACGGCTGCTTTTTCCCGGTTCAAAATATCTATCTTCATCAAATACATCATAGGTAGGCAACAAGCGTTTATGAAAAACTTGTTGAACTGCGCCATTTTGCAACAAAACAGCGCTGTTAAACAATGACTTTCCGCCTAATTTAACACCCTCAATATTAAGTATGGGAGTGCCGACAATGACTGCCAACTCCGGCGGCAAAGCTCGCGCCAGTTGCTGCAACTGTGCGCTTGCCGCTGCAATGAAACTCGCATCCATCAACAAATCGCGGGGCGGATAACCCAGCAGGGAAAGTTCCGGTGTTAGCAATAAGTTTGCGCCCTCAATCTGCGCTTGTTTCGCCGCCTCCAGAATTAGGTTGGAGTTGCCACAGATATCACCAATAGTAGGGTTGAGTTGTGCGATCGCAATTTTCATATTACCAAATCACTTAATAAATCTTGCTAGCAGTCCGCGCGGGCGGACTCAATTTCCTATACTCCTAGATTTGAATATAGGCCAACATTACTCAGATTTGTAATGCTTCAACTCTTCCTCAATATAATAATTTACCAAATCCCGGTAAATATTTTCTACCACATCAGGATTCAAACCCGATTCCAAAGCCCACTCGCGTCGCTGTTGTAACATAGCCTGAAAGCGATCGGGCGCTCTAACGCTAGCTTCACTCGTTTTGAACCGGGCTGCTGCGATGACGTATTGAAATCTCTTGCTCAAAGCATCGATCACTTCTCGATCGATGATATCAATTTCCTCGCGAACCTCGTGAATATTGGCACATTCATCAGGATTTTTCATCTGCTGCACTCCTCAATAGCTTGTTTTCTCATGTTACTCAATTGAACTCGGAATGTCAGTCGATTTTAGATTTTAGATTTTAGATTTTAGATTGACTCTACGAATTAATCTGAGAAATTGAACTCTTAGTCTAAAATTTGGGGATCGCTTCTCAGCAAGCGTCGGTGGCTGCCATTTTTAGGCGAGGTCATCCAAGGAACAGCTATATAAACACTAGCGGCTTATTTTTGAAAGGAGCAAAAGCGGCAGCATCAAAGCGGTACAAACTAGCAGGGCGCCCTGCACCTCGCGAAACCTTAACACGGGTATCGCACAAAAAGCCCAATTTCAACAATCGAGCTCTAAAATTAGAATAATCAGAAAAATTTTCCCCCAAAATAGTAGTATACAATTGATACAGATCGCTCAAAGTAAAAAGCTCCGGCAAAACTTCAAAAGCTACGGGACTGTATTCAAGTTTGTTGCGGAGTCGCCGGTATCCGTATTCGAGAATTTGATTGTGATCGAAGGCTAGCTTAGGAACTTGTTGGACGGGATACCAAGCAATGCCGCCGACGCGGTGCCCGACGCCCGCAACTACACTTCCAGCAATCAATTCAGCTTCTTCAAACCGCACCAAAGCAAAATAACTCACCGAAAGATAGCGATCGCCCCTGGTGAATTCTCTCGGATCCCGCCCGGGTTCTCCAAAAGTATACAGTTGCTCCAGATACAAATTTTCTACTCTAATTTTCTCCGACAAAATCCGGTAAGCTGCATTTTCCAGAGACTCTCCGTGCCGTACCAAAGTACCGGGAAGACTCCAAGAATCGATAAATGGTTCGTCTTGTCGCATTACCAACAGCACTAACAAGCGGTTCTGTACGGTATCGACGGAGAAAATTACATTATCTACTCCTACTTTAAAGTCAGCTAACGAGCAACCTTCGCTCTTTTTTGTGCCTCGTGCCATGCGTACAAATGCTCCCGATTAATGTAATCTTCGATAGTCGGAGTTAGGGCTTCGGTGTCTCCTGTTTCGCGATAGGAAGTTGAAGAAACATCGGGAGCGTTCAAAGATGCGATCGCCACTTCTGCACCCATGCGCCTCAACTGCCACAAATCTAACTGTTCTGATGGATAACCAGGGCGCGGTACTATCAACAACTCTACTTCTTTTAACAACTGTTCAAATTTGTACCAGCGAGGCAGTTGTCCCACCAAGTCGGAGCCTATTACCATCGTCAACTCTGCATCCGGCCACTGCAATCTTGCTTGTTCCACGGTTTCTAGCGTCCTCGGGCTGCTGAGTTCTGGATGCAAGCAAAGGTTGTGTCTGGGCGAATTAATTTCTTGAATGATTAACAGCAGCATTGCCGATCGGTGTTCGAGGGATGTTTGGTGCGACTTGAAAGGATTGTCCGACGCCCAAACTGCTACCCAATCAAAATGCTGAGAAAGCCAATTCAGGATTGTTTTGTGTCCGGCTGTCGGCGGATCGGCGCTGGTTCCAAACAAGGCAATTTTTTGCATAGGGAATTGGTAATGGGGAATGGGGAATTGGGAATTGGGCATTGGGAATTGGGCATTGGGAGTTGAAATAAATACTAATAAACCAAGGGTGTCAACTTAATTATCAAACGTAGTTCAAAGCCTGCTGTTTGATGATTAACCTCTCGATCCCCCCTAACCCCCCTTAAAAAGGGGGGGACAAGAGCGATCGAATTCCTCTCACAAAGGAGGGACTGTAAGCTTTCAAAGTCCCCCTTATTAAGGGGGATTTAGGGGGATCTAGACGCTTTGTAGAAGCGAGATATTTCATGAATTTTAGTCGGAACTTGACACCAATAACTAATGAATGATGAATGATGACCAATAACTAATGACTCTTTTTCGTTTTTTGAGTTAGACTCTGCAAATCGGTAGAAATTTCCATTGGCGGCGAAATCGGGTTATTTAGTTGGCGAGTTTGTGCAGGCAGACTGGCGACAGAAGCCGCAGTTCGTTTGGCGATCGCCTCCAAACTTTCCGGCTCCTGGACTCGTTTGCCATCCTTGACAACCAATTGCATCAATGGTATGCGAGAAGCAAAATTATGATTTTCTTCTACTGTTAGTCCCAAACAATCGCCGATAATTGCTCCATCTTTCACGGTTCTAAAAATTTGCTTTCTTCCTGGATATGTTACCTTGCCGCTGGCCTCTTTCATCACGGGCATCCCGTCTATTTCGACCAACTTATAAACACCGTTGACAGGGGAACCGCTGACCAACTTCGTTCCCAAACCGTAACCGTCAATGCAAGCACCGGCACTTTTTAATTTAGCAATTTCGTGTTCGTCCAAATCACCGCTAGCAATAATTGGCACCCCCGGAAGGATCGATCGCACTTCCCGCGACAATTTTACCAAATCCCCCGAATCCAGCCGCACGCCTTGCAACGGCATTTCACCGCTGTTTGCTCGCGATGCCAAAATCCGCGCCGCCGCCACAGTATCGTAAGTATCGATCAATAGCGGTGCGCCGGGAAAATAGCGGTGAAAAGCTGCAAACGCCTCATCTTCGCTGCCTTCTTGAGCCGACACAGCCATTACCAAAGCATGAGCCATAGTACCCACAGGTTTGCGGCCCAACTTCAAAGCAGCCAAAACATTAGAAGTACCATCGAGCCCAGCAGCCAAAGCCGCCCTCGCCGCCCACACAGCAGCTTGAGGCCCAAAAGCCCTGCGCGTCCCAAATTCCAGCAACTTAGCCTCCGGGCCCGCCACATCTCGCAGCCGCGCAGCCCGCGTCGCAATTAAAGTTTGATAATTGATCGCATTCAACAAATAAGTTTCGACTAACTGAGCCTGCCACAGAGGAGCCTCGATTCGCAATAGAGGTTCGTTGGCAAATACCGCCGTCCCCTCGGGTACCGCCCAAACATCGCCAGTAAAGCGGGCTGTGGCGAGTAGAGTCCAAAATCGCTCCGGGGCCCCAGCAAAAATTCCGGTGGACTGCAAAGCCTGAATTTGCGCCGGGGAAAACCGCAATTTCTCCAGATAGTCTAGAACTTGGGCTAAACCCATGGCGATCGCATAACCAAAACTCTCTGGTAGCCTCCGCGCGAACAATTCAAAACTCGCAGGGCGATCGTCGAGGCCTTCCCCGACGTAACAAGCCGCCATCGTTAGCTGGTAGAGATCGGTCAACAGGCTGTAATCTGCTGGAGAAACCGTCAATTCCCGATCTTCTAAGATTTCCTCAAAACCTGTGAGGTGCAGGCTTTCTGTCGCAGTTTTCATAGCTAAAAACCCCGGACAAACTTTGTTTTCTTAATTATAGTAATAAATACCATATATTTTTGTAAAGGTTTGATTAAGATTGCTGACACCATCTAAGCAAATTCTTGATAACCGCGTTAAATAGAGAGTTTGAGGTTGATTGCCGGATATCTATTATGGTAGAATCAATTAAAACGACTAACTTAACAATCTCAGCAATTAACCCAAAGAACTCGATCGCCGCGGTTTTTTGAGGAAATTTGAGGAAAATATTTCGTTGCAGCGGTTAAACAGCCTTGAAAAATCTGGTTTCTGAAGGTTGTGATTGTTTGGGTTGAGCAAAGAAAAATATACCAGGAGACTGGGGCGATCGTCCAAAACACTGAATTTATAAAAGCTTCAGTTTGCTTCGATGTTGCAGACTAATAAGTAATTCAAACAAATATTGCTAGAGCGATCGCAGGGCAGAAACTCAGACTAATCTATAAAGTATCAACAGCCAGAAAAGAGAGGCGGTTCTTATGAATCTTTCTAAATCTGTGGTAGGCGCAATGCGTTACGTTTCGGAAGCTGCATCGAGAATTTTTAGACGGAGCGATGACGATTATCCGGCTACTGGCGTTCAGCCTTTTGAACGTAAGCCACCCAAAGGTTCTAAATGGGAAAGATGAAAAGCCGATCGGGCTTTTCTAGCGAGGTAGGCAAAGACATTCGTCTCACACAATAACGGTAAATTTTTCAACTACTTTGAAATATCTTGAATTTTCCCCAGCTAAGCTTTGTTTAGCTGGGGTTTTGCCGTTATAAGTTTGTAGTGAGGACTTCAGTCCTTCTTTTTATGAGGACTGAAGTCCTCACTACGAACCCATTACCCATAATTGATTTAGGAAAAAGCCGATCGCCCCGCTGCCGATTGGTACAGTCAAATTATCAATTCCCAACTTAGACACCGACTCCAAAGTAGCAGCAACCAAAGCCACAACAGCCGACACCGCCCAAGTTTGCCAAACATTGCCTTGCACGAAGAGCAAAATCAAACTGCTAACAGCAAAACTCACCAAATACATAGTTGCAGAACCTTCCCAACTCTTCTGCATTCCCCAAACTCGATAAAGATGTTTGCCGTATTTCTGCCCGATGACAGCGGCCAATCCGTCCCCCCAAGTCATCACTAAAATGCCCAAAGCAGCGTATTCCTGATGTTGCATCGGCCAAAACCAAGCGACGAGAAGGCTGATACTCACAGCATAGAAAAAAGTCCCGAAACTCTTGCGGTTGATACTGTTAAGACTCCGTAAAATCGGCACTTGGTAGGAAATTAGGGCGATCGCACCAGCCAAAAAACCAGCCGAAATCCCCACCCAGTCGGGTATTTGCAGCCACCAAGCCAGCAAAATCACGTTTCCAGTACCGATGTGAACCACCTTGCGCGATACCTCGGCACCGACAGCAGTAAAGCGATTTAACCCTTCAGCCACCAGCAAAATCACGCCCAACCAGGCTCCCACGAGGGAAATTTGTAACCAGACAGTCGGAATTTCAGACAATATAAACACGATATTTAGGAAAAACTGCGATCGGGCACTGTGTACTACTTTAGTGGAAAGCGCGATCGATGTTAGAACCCCGCAGCCTTAAAGTGCTGCGGGGAGCTGGCTGTTATGTTTTTTTAGGTTGGTCTACTTAAAACCTGTGCTATGCTATAAGCAAGTCTAGGGAAAAAGCTATGACTATTTTAGTAGAAGAACTCTTGAATACCTTTGAGCGATTAACAGACTCAGAACGGTTAGATTTGGTATTGGAAATTTTGAAACGGACTGTCGATTTAGACTTTCCGCCCCTGTCTGATGACGATTTAGTTCTGAATGCTGAGGGAATTTTTCTAGAGTTAGATGAGGAAGAATCCGTATATGAATAGTCCAGATCGTGGTGAAATATGATTAGTCGATCTAGGTTATATTGCGAAAGTCAGACCATGTTTGGTCGTGAGTATTCCTGCTTTAAATCAAGACCGGGCCTTAGCTACTCTAGTGCCACATACAACAAGTCTACGCGGTTCAAGATTTGAGGTAAAAGTCAAAAATAAGTTCCTCCGAGAAGGAGTATTTGACGTACAAAATATGATTACAATCCCTCATGCAAAGCTTCTACGCAAATTGGGAAGTCTGACATCCGAGAAAATGCTTTAAGTAGAAGAGGTAATACTTTTGTGGTTGGGATTTAAAGAGGACAGTGCTGAGGAAGAAGAGGAGTAAGCCGAACCCTTGACGTTTTGAAATAATCAGAAAATCTGACTGCTATGCAATATGTCTTAATTATTCATGAAGTCGAAAATTATGCAGCTTGGAAAAAGGTATTTGACAATGCTGCAAATATCCGCAAAGAAGCTGGCGAGCGCTCCTATCAGGTTTTGAAGTATGAGAATGAACCCAACAAAATTGTTCATTTCTCCGCGTGGACATCAACAGCAGATGCCAGGGCATTTTTTGAGTCGCCTGCATTGGTTAAAATTAGAGAGGAAGCGGGAGTCAAAGCTCCTGAATTTATCTATTTAGACCAATTAGAGTCAGGAGTATTGTGAAAGACGCATTCGTATAATGTCAGTATAAAAGACTCGGCGGTTTCAACCGCCGTTTCATCTTTCACAACTCGCGTTTCAACAATTCCCGCACAGCCGCAAAAGCCCTCCCCCGACACTTTTCGGGCAGCAGCGACAATCCCAAACCCGCCCACATTTTCGCCTCAGAAACCGACTTTCCAGCTCGCACCATCCGCCGCCCTTTTGCCGTTTCACCCACCTCAATCAACCGCAAACCAAGCGCTAATTGAGTTTCTGCAATCCTCTTGAGCCTGACTGTTTCCAACTTCTCGGACTCAAATTCGTAGCTGGTCAAATAGCGCAATTTATCGCTTAAATAGGGAATTGCCCGATCGCATCCTTGCTGTCCTGGATGAAATCGATACTCCATCAACAGCTCGGGCAAGTAATAGCACTTTTTGCCCGCAATTGCAAGTCTTACGAACAAATCGTTATCTTCGCAATTTTGCCAATTCGGCCGCAGAAATCCGACTGTTTCCAGCGCGCGGCGTCGAAACAAAGTTGCGCCTATTTGCAAACTTTGTCTCAGAAAAACTGTAGCAAGTAAATCTTCAATCATTCCAGACGACAACTCAGTGCGGCCCCACCGCTGCGAATTCAGTTGTGTCTGGTTTTCGTCAATGTTGTTGTTGATATCAATGACCCAATGGTCGGTACTAACAAAATCAATGCTGGGGTTTTTATCTAAAATAGCAGATGTCCGCTCTAGAAATTGCGCGCTGAGGCGATCGTCATCGTCAAACTTGATAAAATATTCGCCCCTAGCCGCTGCAAAGCCCGATCGCATATTATTGCTTTTACCGATATTCTGCGGGTGGCGAATGTAGCGAATCGGGCGATCGACAAATTCCGACATCAACAGCGCAGTCGTGTCCGTCGAACCGTCATCGCAGACAATTAATTCAAAATCTGTATAAGTTTGATCTAGCACGCTGGCGATCGCACTAGCCAGCAAATTCACTCGATTGCAAGTAGGAATGCAAACACTAATTTTCGGCACTACGACTATTTTCAATTTTAGATTGTGGAAAAAATTCGCACTTCAGTCCAGGGAAAGAAACCACCAATGCCCAATGCCCTGTTTGGCCAATGCCCTGTTTGGCCAATGCCCTATGCGCTATGTATTTTAATTTAAACGAGCCGTACATTCAAGAATTAACCTTTGATTCACCAAAGCAAAAGGTTGAATTTCCAAAGCGCGGCGAAAAGCTCGAATAGCACTTCTGTATTCTCCCAGAGCAGCGTAGCACAAACCCAGACCGTGCAATGCCCCAAAATGCACCGGATTCAGTTGGAGAACTGTTTCGCAATCTTGGATCGACCTTTTATAATTTCCTTGGGTATAGTGAAGTACGGCCCGCCGGTTCCAAGCTTCAGCAAAATCCGGCGCTTCCGCAATCAGTTTTGTCAGCAAATCCAAAGCGTGCCGAACATCTCCTGCATCTAGCGAAACTTGCGATCGCCTGAGAACTTGCATCCCGTACTCACCCTTTTGGTTAAACCAAGTGCGCCAGAGTTCTGTAGTAGCCCGATCGCGCACGCTTTCGTCAGACTTTTTCAAGTCTTCGAGCAGCGCCTTAACAGATAATTCGTCCATAGGTGGGAAGATTGTTAAAAAAGTTTTATCAATCAATTTTATCGCGACAGCGGCAACTTTATTTATTCAACATCCCATGCAAATTTTAATGCTTTCCTCGACTTTTCCCTATCCGCCAAGCCGCGGAGGAACTCAGGTAAGGACATTTAATTTGTTGCAATACTTGAGCCGGCGGCATGATGTAATTCTCGGTACTGTGCGATCGCCCGATGTCACCGATGCACAAATCGACGCATTGCGAGGGCAAGTCACAGAATTGGCAGTTTTTGAGACTCCTGGGACAGTTTCAACCGGGATAACTGGAAAAATCCGGCGTTTTAGTCAATTTTTATTGTCCGGGACGCCTCCGAACGTACTCTCCAGCTACTCTCAAGCAATGCAAAATTGGGCAGACAATTTAGTCATAGCAGGCAAATGCGATGCTGTTACCTGCGAACACAGCGTTAACGAGATTTACGTGCGTCCAGAATGGCGGCAAAAACTGCTAACAGTTGCAAACATTCACAGTTCCGTTTGGGGAACTTGCAGGGAAATGTTAGCTACCGGGACTTCCCAAAACCCTCTGCGCGATCGACTAAATTTACCGCTACTCGCCCGCTACGAAAAACGCTACTGTACCAAATTCTCCCGCATTGTCGCCACCACATCCACAGATAAGCAGCAACTCCTAGAATTGCTGTCCTCGGAGGGCCTCGGAGGGAAAGCAGATTTTTTTGTACCTCCCATTGATGTGATTCCTAACGGCGTGGATTTGGCAGAATTTCCCTATCGCGCGATCGATCCAGGAGGACACACCTTAATCTTTGCAGGCGCCATGAACAATTTGCCCAATATAGACGCGGCCAGGTTTCTCAGTTTGCAGGTACTCCCAAAGTTGCAGCAGCGGTATCCCGATGCTACCCTCACCCTAGTCGGTACCTCGCCAGTCCCCGAAGTCCTCGCCTTGGGGAAACTTCCGGGAATTCAAGTAGTAGGCAGGGTGCAAAGGGTGGCAGAATATTTGCATCAGGCTGCTGTTTGTGTGGTGCCCATGCGGATTGGTTTTGGGATTAAAAATAAAACTTTGGAGGCGATGGCTGCGGGAACGCCTGTAGTTGCTAGCGATCGAGGTTTGGAAGGTTTAGCCGCCGGTGGCGGGCTTTCCCCGACAAGGGCCTTGCGGGCAAACGAAGTTCAGGAGTATGTTGAGGCGATTACCAGTTTGTTTGAAAATTATCAGTTAAGACAGGAACTGTCTCTGAGGGCGCGATCGCTCGTGGAAAGCCAATATACCTGGGATATCATAGGTCGGCAGTACGATCGGCTATTCCAATTTTAAACTCTAAATTCTAAAATCTAAATTCTAAAATTTCGACGATGGAACACAAAATAAACTCCTCAAAAAATCGACCCAAACCCCCAGAAAATCCCAAAGTTGCTCCTCCTCCCACAAGACGCCGCCGCCAAAACCGACGCGCCAAAAAACTTCAAGAGTCCCAGCTTCCCATACCCGGTGCCCCAACTCCCGCCAGATATCCCTGGAAAAGACTCGTAGCTAATTTGACAGCCCTCAGCGTCTTGTGCGGCTGTGCAGCTTTGATGGGAGGCGGCGCTTGGCTGAGTTACCAGCTAATTGTCGATCCCAACGGCAACAGATTGATCTCTCAGTTTGTACCTGGATGGTCGCGCTTGCCTACAGGTAGCAGAGATACCATCCAAACTCTCGATCAAATCAAAGCCAGCATCCGCAAATTGGGATTCATCACCGGCGAACCCCTGCCGCTTCCTGTTGAGAAATCCGCAGATAATTCTATTTCCGATTTGCTGTTGCCGGTGATGGTAGAAAGAACAGTTAATGCTTCTACAGTTTGCAAAAATCCTTGCCGTCAAATTGTCGAACTTCGCGTGTACAAGCGGGTGCAACTTCCCGATCGCGATTCCGATACCGTACAGTATTTTCAGCTAGCCAGTTCAGTCAATATAGAAGGCCCGGCGGAATCTTTTGTCATTGCTTCTTTGGATGACTCTGAGTCCAACAATCAAGCCTCAAATCAGTCGCTACCGCTGACAGAACTCCGCCGCTTTGACGGCAAGCCCCCCGAATTGGGCATTTGGTTTAATGTCAGCGGTAAACTCGTGCGGGGCGACAAGAAAATTCCCTACGGACAAGTCGTTCGCTACAACCCCAGTCAAAATCATTTAATCTCGCTGTTGGATTGGGCGAGTGCAGGTGGACAAGCGCCGAATTGGCAGCAAATTGTTAAGGGGCAAAACCCCCAGTTGGCGATCGACCAAACAATTGGTTTAGAACCGCAATTTACCATTTATCAAATTGGCCCGCGCAAATTTCTGCCGAACCCAGTTCAATTAACCGCGATTTCCTTAGAAGAATTTGCCTTCAATGACCAGACTTATAAAAATGGGCTGCGGCTGGCAAAAAGCGGACTTTGGTCTCCGGGATTAAATGTCATGCGATCGGCTAAAGCCAAAGCCGGTCAGAATTGGCCCGCAGTCGCCCAAGCTCAACTAGAGACGATCGAATTTCATGCTAAAATTACCCGTGCTCAGGCGATCGCATCTTGGGCCAGTCCCAGCCAACAAGTGCTCGCACAATTAATCGACGGCCGCTGGAGTCAAGCTTTGCAAGTATTTGAAGCCGATCCCAGCAACACTCACGAAATTGCCACAACGCTCAAAAATGAAGGCGGACGGATCATGAACCGCGTAGACGCCGCCTTGAGAGTCAACGCCGCTGACGCCGATGTCAAAGCTTGGGGCACCCTGATTGTAGCCTCACAAGACGGAACTCGCGAAGCGATGAATTGGCTCGACCAGCAACCAGATACTGACAGCGAAACTCGAAGTAGAATTCGCAATTTGGTCAATAAACTTGAGGAAGCAGTTTCTCAAGCTGAAAATTTAGAAGACCACAAAAGTCAAATTATGGGTTCTGCTACTTTAATTAGCAGTATCAATCCCGCTGAGTGGCTGGAACCAGAAGCGAAAAACGAGTTAAAACTGACCGGAGAACAAGTTTGGTATCAGGTACAAGTAGCCAGTTTTTACGACGGAACCCGCTGGGTTAATCCCCCCTTTGCAGATGTAGAAGTCCGCTCTTTTCCTGCTACTCAAATCAAGTGGTTGTGGGGGCGCCTGGGCTTGCAGGCTGACCCCAAGATTAAGATAGAGGTAGCGATGGCTAACGGTCAACAAAGAGTCGCTGTGGGAACCGTGAAAGCAGTGCAGATTCAAGACGGAAATCTGCGGTTGCTAGCAGCGGTTGACAAGCGATCGTAATCCTGGAAAAACCTTCGGCAGAGGGAAAATTCACGGACGCACTCTTGGCACAAAGAAACCTGTTTTTTCACCATTTCTGCCCGTCGCAACAGAAGTATTTCCGCAAAAAAACCCAGTTTCCGGCCACCCGTGCGTTCAAAACAAGGAAGAAGTAAAAAGTTTTCTTCTCCCCCTCTCCCCCTCTCCCCCTCTTCTCTAGATCTCCCCCTATAGAGATCGGACAACAATGCAGACAACAATTTTGTTAAGTTAATTTACACCACTTGCACACAAAAAACCCGAGATGTTATAATGCGCTCTTTTTCGAGAGTGCTGCAATCATCTGTCGTTTGACCGCTTTAGCCCAAAGCTCAAACTCCAAGCTGTTGATATCGTTAATTTTCACTTCCTCAACAGGCTGATGTGGGGCTTCTTTCTGTGCTGTAGTCTCCATTGTTTTTTTCCTCGTTCAAAAAAAGTTATTAGTCGATCGTAATCAGTCAGCATCATACCTCTATTTTATGTAGTAATTGCTGCCATTAGTTATACTAAATACATAGAATTTAACGATTAGATGCAGTAAATACATCTTGATAATGCAATTTGTGAATAAAATCTTAAGAATCCTGTAATCCTTGCTATATATAGGTTTTTCCTGACATAAGAATGTAACAAATTACAAATTATGGCAATATCAAACCAAGATTCATGTTAACAAAGTTTTGTTAAATGAATGTATTAGCATATACAGCAAAAATATATTTAATTCAATTTACAAAGGGCAATAAAGGCGATCGGCGCATCTCCAAGTCCCGGTCAATATAGCCCTACGGGAACGCAGATCCGCCCCAAAAGCCTCCCGACTGGTCTCCCTCGCTGTCTCCCGCTCCAAAACAGCCCAATAACGCATATCCGGAGTTTCGCACAAGAATCTTCCGGAACATTCACCAACAGATATGAATCTTAGAAAGTATCACCAGAAAACATTTTTTTCGATTAATTCACCAATCGAAAAAACCTGCTCTCTTATCTGCAATTGAGGTAATCAGCTTGGCTTGAACAGCTTTTCATCTCTCAAGAGGAATGCCGTCACATCCAAGTTTAAAAAACCTTACCTAAATTCAGTTTAAATTTTTTAGGCTGCTTCTAACACACAACTTAACTTATTAAGGAGAACCTCCATGAAATTTGTAAAACTCTTGCTAGCCACAGTATTAACCACTGCTGCTATCAGCCCCGCCCTTGCTGCTACTCCATCAGTTCAAATATTAGGTGCAAGCTACGGCGGTAGCGGTTGCCCAGACCGCTCAGCCAGCGTCAGCGTCAGCCCCGACGGTCAAGAACTCAGCATCCTATTTGATAAATTTGTAGCCCAAGGAAATGTCTCATCAGAAACCCGGAAAAGCTGCAATTTGAGCATTCCCATCAAAGTACCCCAAGGCTTCCAAATTTCGATCTACGATGCCGATTATCGCGGTTACGTTGCTCCTAAAACCAGCGGAAACCTCAGAGCAGAATACTTTTTTGCTGGAACCAAGGGCCCCGTTTTTTCTCGCACTTTCAACGGCGAAACGAACTACAACGTTCGAGATAGCCTAGCCACTGTAGCAGATGTTTGGTCTCGCTGCGGCGACAGTGTAAATATGCGAGTCAATGCTGCGATGACAGCCCGCGGTGCCGGCACAGCAACCGTTGACTCCTTCGATTTAGCCCATCGCGGTTTAGTTTATCACGTCAAATATCGCACTTGCCGCTAAGCATAACCGCTAAAAAAAACATAACACCGATGGCCCGGTTTCGTACAGAAATCGGGTCATCGGTGTGCGAATAATGATAACTACTAAGACTTATATAATTTCCCGAAAAATAGGCTACAATGATGCTTAGGCTTTGAGGAATATTCGATGAAAGTAAACTACCAAGAAAGAATTGATTTAACAGCCAACGAATTAAAACTACTTCTGTCGCAGCAACGAGCCTTGACTAATCGCTCAAAAATTCAGGCACTTTATTGGTTAAAGACTGGATACAGCCAAAGCCTTACAGATGTAGCTGAACGTTTAGGTGTACATAGAATTACTGTACATAGATGGTTGAAACAATATAGTGATGGTGGTCTGCCAGAACTGTTGAAAATACGACAAGCGACTGGTAGACCCCGAATAATTCCCTCAGCAGTAATAGCAGGAATTGCCAAAAAATTAAGTGAGGATTCCTGTGAGTTTACAACTTACAAAGAAATTGTGGCATGGGTAGAAGACAACTATCAAATATCAGTTAAATATCAAACATTGCACAAGCATTTACACTATCGCATGAAAGCAAAATTAAAAGTACCAAAGCATTAGAGTAACAAAAAAGTTAATGATGCAGTATACTGAGTTTTTAACAAGCACTATACAGCCTAGAATTGAATTCAATCGCTCGGCTATGGCAGCACATAAAACAATAACTGAGTTGTAGGATTTATGATAATTGTGATACTTTTAAATAAAAACATTGCACTTATATTGAATGCTTTTTAACAATAACAATAGTATCTCTAACCGGATGGGATTACATTTGATCGGCTTTAGCTACTGTTACATGACCTTTAAAAATTGATATTAGGTTTGTAGTGAGGACTTTAGTCCGCATAAAAGTCTGAGGACTAAAGTCCTCACTACAAACCTTATTTCTTCTTCCTTCTTCCTTCTTCCTTCTTCCTTCTTCCTTCTTCCTTCTTCCTTCTTCCTTCTTCCTTCTAAAACACAGTCGCGTCACTTTCAATGTGAATTGGCGGTACTCCACCAGCCCTCAATTCTGTCGCAATTTTCCGCCCCGCCGCCCAAGTTCCTCCCTGCAAAATCTTCACCAGCGGCAATTCTGTCGCACTCAAATGCAGCTTTTCTCCCATAGCTGTGGCAATTTTATCTAAAAGAATCACCGTGAGCGATCGCCATTCTACTACAACTTCCGAACCCGGCAAATACCTCCGTTGAAAAACAGCCGAATCTTGTGCCCGTAGCAGCCCCATATCCAAACACAAACCGCCGTTACGATACCCCGGCAATCCCGTCAACTCGTCCAATCCGACGACGTACAAACCGAGTTTTTGTAGCGGTTCCAACAGCGAATAAGTCAACCACTGCGAGAGTTTGTGAAACGGCACAAATTCATCTCCCAGATTTTCTCCTTGCAAAGCCCGATGCCGCCAAACATCACCTAAATTAACGCCACCAATGACATATCTTCCCGGCTAAATTTCCCCAAAACCTGTCAAAACAGCGCTCAATATTTCAGCACAATCCACAGTTTTGATTCCAGAAACCCGACTGTCAAGCAAGTATTGTGCCAAATTGCCGGGACGCTGGTTCTCGCTGCCAAACAATAATGGATGTTGGCAAATTGCATTCCCCAAACGCTGCAACAATTCTAATCTTTCTGTTAAACCAACTAGCGGATTGTCTCGACTTACTTGAAATCCGGCCGCTAAGGTTTCTAATTTTAATTGAGAAAGTCCGCGAAAATCAGCTTGCCAAGGAAAATCTGGATTGCTGGAAAAAACACCTTGACAAAACATCCGAAAAGTGGCTATTGCTAACCCTTCTGAACGGCGGTAAATTTGTTCGGTTTCTGCTTCACAATACTGCCAATCTGCGCCAGCACCCGCACCGAGTAAAACGCTGACAATTGCTAAATCAAATTTGATCTTAGCTTGTTCTATGAGGGAAAATTCTGTTAAAGCTGCATCGAATTGGGTGAGTCGCGGTTGGTTGCCAGCTTCAAAATGCCGCCACTGACTGTGAAACGGAATATTAAAATCGGGATACTGTTGGCGGGTTGTGTCGATTACATAATTTGCTACTTTGTCGAGTTGGGATAAATCGACACAGAAGAAATTGAGTTTATTTTCGGAGGCTAAGTTAAAAAGCCGATCGCACTTTTGGCGAATCGCAGCCGGCGTTCTCAGATATTCTACAGCCTCTAGCTCAATATTATTCAACTTCATCGAAAATTTTGGGTTTGAAAACCCGTGCTAGAAGCACGGCTTTACATTTTGGCTAGGCTTGTGCTGAACTAGCCATATTTCTAGGGAAAGTTCTATGTACCTGACTCAAAAAATCAGATGCGCGGACTTGCTACCAAAGAGTTTAACACCTTGCGAGAACTCTGTCGGTTGAGTCAAAACCTTTACGGTGTATGGTTTTATACTGTCTGAGTGTATTGCTTCCAATCTGGCAAACACCTTCGCTACGAGTGTAACTATTACTACTTCTAGGGAAACGAGAACTATCAACAGTTGAATACTGATATAGCTCAACAGAGCTTGAAAGTAGTCGATCGAACTTTTCGGAGTTTCTACGACTCGATAAACCCAGTTAGAGAGGGGAAACTATCAACAAAAAATTCAACTCCCTCACTATCTCACGAAAGAGGGTTATATCGTGTCCGATCCCTTAACCGTAATTAGATTTGTTGGTAGTGCGTCCTGGTGTCCGCTCTCATGTTGCGGACACCAGGACGCACTACGAACTATCGTAGAAGGGCAGCGGAGTGTCAAACCACTAAACATCGGTAAACATCATTTTCCTGAAAAAAGTCAAACTGACTGTAATCTAACAGATTATCTAAGATCGCATTTTTATCGATTTTGATCAGCTTGTATTCCCACTTCGAGCCACTGACTTCCCGTTTTATTTGATCGGAAACTATTACCGAATTTTTTTCGGTAGCCGGAGATACTATTTTACTTAAGTCTTCCAGCCTGTCGGCGATGTTAATATCTTTTCCGTAAGTGCAAGACCGAAATATATACAAATTTCCTTTAGCAACTCCCACAGACAAACCGCAAGGTATTTTATGGCCGTGTATAAAAAGTTTCCAATTTTCGCACAAACTTTCCATGGCGGCTAAGGCTGAGTGAGCTTCTGGGAAAGTCAACAAATGGGAATCGCCAACAATACTCCGAATTGTGCCGCCATATTCTTCACAAACTGTTTTTTCAAAAGTATCGAAGTTGGTGAGCAAATATTCAACGTCTCTGATGGAATTAGATTCTTGATAAGCTATAAAACCTCTCAAGTCGGCTTTAATTATTGCTTGATTTTCCACAATTCGCGTCTTGTAACTTTGGTCAACTTTGTAAACCTTTTCAGGTTCGCTCATTCCTTTCAAAGAAAACTCGTTGACAAAAGATGTTTGCACTTCTGCTTTGTTGAGGGCCAGCCATGCTGCTTGGGACAAATATATTTCATCCTGGGGAGTTACTGATTCTATACGCGCTGTTAAATTTACCGTATCGCCAAAGATATCTTTATCTTGATGCAAGACATCTCCCAAGGTAATCGACACGCGAATAGCTAATCGTTCGTCGTTCGATTTGCTAGATTGTTGGGTTCTCAATTCTTGCTGCATTTCTAAGGCTGCCATAGCGGCTGCTGTGACGCTGGGAAAAATCAGCCAAAATGAATCACCTTCTCCTTTGATCAAACTTCCTTCATTTCTGGTGCTAATATCTGAAATAAAAGTTTTATGCTCGTTCAACAAACTACTTAAGTCCGACTGAGATAATTTTTTAACTCGGGCGGTATATCCGCAAATATCTGTTTTTACGATAACAGTAGAACGCAAATTAGCCATAACCTACCCTGACCGATCAAAAACCAGTAATAAATTTAATTTGGCAAAGATGCAACTGTTCGCCGACATTTGCATTTTTTGCCTTTCAATCTCCTTGCATCGCGTCCGATCGCTTCTGCAAGAATTGTAGCATCTGGCACAGGGTCTGGCCTGTAGTAGCCGCCGGCTTTTTTGGCGGCGATTTCGACTTGTGCGCCTGCGGGAATCCAATTTTGGGGAATGGGGATGCGATCGACTACTTGAATGCCAGAATTGATAATAACATTGTATTTGAGATGGCTTATGGAAACTAAACGGTCAATGCGAGGGATATCTAACCAGTGCACCACGTCTGGCATTAGTTCTTGAAACTGCATATCTTGAACTCGTGCAACACATTAGCGTGCAAGTAAAATACGCATTAGGGCGATCGCCACCTTCGAGCCTTTTTATGGCATTGTACACCAAAAACTTAGTTAATTTTCCCAAAGCTCTGCCTTTTTTGCGGAAATAAACAATACCCCAGAACCGCCGGATTGTGCCGTTTGGATGCAAATTTCGATACAGCGTACCAAATCTGGACAGCAACAAGTGCAGATATCCGAACTAAACACGTCAGAACCGTTGCATTCATGGTCTATCCGTACCGCCAACTGCTTCTGTGGGTAAGAAATATTCGCGATATTGCCAAGAATATAAACCGTAGTTCCACCTATTGGCGGCAAGAAAACGTGTCAATCTGGCCGTGTCACTAAATCCGAGAACATACAGCCTCTTCGATCGAACATTACACGGCGGAGAACGCTTTATTTAACGCCGATATGCCTCACAATTTCAGGCAAATATTATACTGGATCGATCGCAATCTTAGTTACTGCCAAATTACGACTAGCTTTGATAACTTTGTCATTAATTAGCACCCGAATGAAAAAATGTCATTTGTGGTTGATGGCTGATGGCTAGACGACAATAATAAAGCTAGATATTTAACTTAAGTTTCTATAAAAGTTTTATCTATTTTATTTTTGAATAAGATTTTTTTAACCGCAGAGGGCGCAGAGGAGCTAGAATATATAAAAATAGAGAGATATTCACAATTTCAGCAATAGTTGCTATAGTAATAACTGGTAATTTTTAATTGTAAATAAAATACCAAATCAGAAATTTAATGTTTCCAAGTACATCTTATTTGCTAAAAAATGGTCGCGTACCCGCATCTCTTCTAGAGATGAACTCGATCGCCAATTCAGCGTCTACTATCACCACAACAGCCGATCGCAATTTTTGTCTGGTAGATCTGGAAATTGCCGCCGGCGCGATCGCCCAAATCATCCCCACAGCTACGGAACCTTTATCCCAACTTCCAGATATCCCCATTGTAGACTTGCAAGGCGGCTTAATTTTCCCGTGTTTTGTGAATATGCACGCGCATTTGGATAAAGGACACATCTGGGAACGATCGCCCAATCCCGATGGAACTTTTGCGGGCGCGATCGATACAGTACGCGCTGATGCCGAAAAACACTGGAATGCAGAGGATGTTTACCGGCGGATGCAGTTCGCCCTCCAGTGCAGCTACGCCCACGGAACCAACGCGATCCGCACTCACATCGACAGCGCAGGAGAACAGGGAACCGTTAGTTTAGCAGTATTTGCAGCGTTGCAGGCCGAAGGGCGCGATCGGCTAAGTTTGCAAGCAGTTTCCCTAGTTTCCCTCGACTATTACCTGACACCCGCAGGCGAAAAATTAGCCGACAAAATTGCCCAAATCGGCGGCATTCTCGGCGGCGTCGCCTACATGAATCCCGATTTAAACAAACAACTCGATCGCGTATTTAGCTTAGCCCGAGAACGCGGTTTAAACCTCGACTTCCACACCGACGAAACCGACGATCCCAAATCAACCACACTGCGGGAAGTAGCAAAAACCGCCATCCGCCATGAATTTGCAAGTCAAATAATCTGCGGACACTGCTGTAGTTTAGCCGTACAACCGCCAGACTTAGTAACAGAAACTTTGACATTAGTCAAAAAAGCAAATATTGGCATTGTCAGCTTGCCGATGTGCAACCTTTACCTGCAAGACAGACAATCTGGGCGTACACCGCGCTGGCGGGGAGTGACGCTGCTGCACCAACTTAAAGCAGCAGGAATTCCCGTCGCAGTGGCTAGCGACAATTGTCGCGATCCGTTTTACGGATTTGGCGATCGCGATGTTTTGGAAGTCTTGAATATGGCAGTCCGCATCGCCCATTTAGATCGGCCTTGGGAAAATTGGCCGCGTACAGTCACAACCACACCAGCCGACTTAATGGGATTGCCGAATTTGGGACGAATAGGAGTTGGTTTACCCGCAGATTTGATTTTGTTTAAGGCGCGGAATTTTAGCGAATTGTTATCTAGATCGCAGCGCGATCGCACAGTTTTGCGGCAGGGTAGAGAAATTGATACAATTTTGCCCGATTACCGCGAACTAGACGACTTGTTGCAGGAAGATTCGGCGGTTGAAACCGCAGCGACAGAAACAAAACCCGGATGGTGCGCGGGTTGAAGAACACATTGTTCGTGTAGACGCGGTTTCAACCGCCGTCCTATCTTGTCAAGTGACAACAAATTTGATATAAATATAAAACCTGATGCGATCGAGGATGTTTTAAGTGAAAGCAGTTATTTTATTGTCGGGAGGGCTGGATTCCTCAACTGTTTTGTATCAAGCCAAAGCCGACGGCTGCGAGTGTTACGCGATTTCCTTTGACTACCAGCAAAGGCACCGGCGGGAGTTGGAATCAGCACGGGCGATCGCACTTTCAGCACAGGTTAAGGCGCATCAGGTGGTAAACTTTGACTTGACGCTGTGGGGCGGTTCGGCTTTGACGGATAATGAGATGGAATTGCCGATCGATCGCAACCTTGCAGAAATGTCGCAAAACATCCCCATTACCTACGTTCCAGCTAGAAATACAATTTTTCTCAGCTTTGCCCTCGCCTACGCCGAAACCCTACAAGCTGAGCGAATTTACATTGGAGTCAACGCTTTAGATTATTCCGGCTATCCCGACTGCCGCCTCGATTACATCCAAGCAATGCAGGAAGTATTTCGCTTGGGAACCAAGCAGGGAAGAGAAGGAGAAGCTATTAATATTGTCACACCTTTGATCGAACTGAAAAAAACCGAAATTATTGAATTGGGCAACAAGTTGGGAGTGCCTTGGGAGCAAACTTGGTCTTGCTATGCAGGCGGCGAAAGTGCGTGCGGCGTTTGCGATTCTTGTCTGCTGCGGCTGGCTGCTTTTGACGAATTGGGATTAAAAGATCCGGTGCCTTACGCTTAATATTGCAGGTTGGCAATCCGCACCAATTGATTTTTTAACTCACCGCAACTCACCAGTTTGTAGGGTTTGCAATACAGACAGGTTGATTTTGAACAGCGCCGCACCCCAGCAGTCTCCTCAAGTTTCAGCGTTTTGATTGTGAAACCAAGCTCTCAGAGCAATTTTCCTTGCTTGAAATATGAAAAAATATCAAAGAAAATAGGGATTTTCTGTTTTTTGTGCATTTAAAATTTACTACATCAGACAGTGCTGAGTACATAAAGCCAGCACTGTCTGGCACGATCGTTAAATCAGGCAATTTTAGGCGGATTTTGAACAATAACAGTCTCTAGCTTCGTTATTTAGGCAAAACAAGGAGATAAATTCCAGCGAATATGGCCGTTATTTTGCCTTACCAGCGCGGTATATAGGCGTTGCACAAAGTCAGCCAACTATTTAATTGGAAAGTCTACTTACAAGTACGGTATTGACTCGCAGATGGCTGCGAAAAATATAATATTTTTTCAGTATTTATACGATTGGCTATTCGAGTTTTAGGAGATTATAGTTAAGAACGAATGCTTTAACAAACAAGAGCGATCGCTATTATCGCCATCATTTGCTACCAAATTTTAGATCCAATCTACTCCGGCATTCGCACAATTGTAGCTGATAAAGAATGAATTTGCGACTCAGGAAGCATCCTAATTGAACCATTACATGATGAACACTAAATCAATGACTACTAATCCTTCTTTGCTCAGCTCCACATCATTCGATCCGCTGTCACCTTCGGTAGACTTATCTGTTTCCTTCGCGCAAAAGTATCTACAACAAATGAAAAGCGGTGCCGCTACGATTGTGGGTGAGGAGAAATTTGTCGAACGACGGCGTATCGGAATGGCAAAACAAATGTTGACATCCCTGCGTTCTGTGAGTGCAAAATCCTGGACTAAAACTGACTACCTATTGGCAGAAACCTTAGTTGAACACGCTATAGATACGGATCTGATCGATCCCTGGTATATTTCTGGTGGTATTCATCAAGTTTATAAGTTTGCGATCGAAGCCTACAGTCAGCAACTGTCGCCCTATCGTATAGTCAACAAGGTGAGTCCAGTTCTCGGACAAGTCCGACAGCACGTTACAGCAATTGACCCCCGCGTGATTGGCTTTGTGGCGATGCAGTATCACTACACTGGAACGCAGTTGATGGAATTGCTTCCCGAGGGAGAACAGGAGAACTTTGGTAGCTACGTCAAGATGCTAGACGATCATTTATATATGCCACTGCAACGCGCATACCAAGCGGCTGCCAAGCATCCACCGAATTCGATTCCGCTGCAATCTGTTCGCCTGCTAATGTCGAAGATGAGCTATATTGCTGAACGGGTAGTCGATCGGGTAAATGAACTTTACCCACGCTATCGCTGTTATTCTGGGCTTCTCAACAGTGAACGTATCCGTACATCAAGTGTTCGCGATGTCGAGATGTTTCAGGTTTATATGTGGGTTTGTTTGCTGGAAGGCAATTTGCACGCGCTAGAAACCGAACTGTTTCCCCTGTGCGTGATGATTTACCCTCGACTGAATGTCAGTTGGGAACTCGTCAGCCAGATGACTCACCTACTGCGTAAGGAGATTGGGGCTTGTCTGTCACCCGAACAAGCACAGTATTGTGAACCCTTCTACGAAATTCTGCGCCGTATGTTTTCAGAGGAAGTTTTCCCAAATCGTTGATACCGCAAAAACTCTTACGAACAGCACAAAGCTTGATATTAAAGGACTTTAGCTTGTTCCTCCAACATTAGTTATTGTCCTGTTCATTTTGAATTTAGTTTTGCATTTAATCTGACTAAAAGCCGATCGACATATTTGCGATCGCCGCTCGCTCCGAAGTTCGTAGGGTTCTCTACTAGAGTCAAACCCTAATTATTTCCTACTCGCTTCAAGTCGGACGCAGCTTATACGTTAGTGACTTGGATATTCATTATTTAATTTTAAAAGGATTGTTGGGAGATGAATTATTCAGGTATTGATAGCTTTACAGAATTGGGTAATCGAAGACTGATGCAAACTCGCTTCGATCAATTTGCTGGCGACGGAACCGAATTTGCGATAATATTGATAGATATAGATGGATTCATATATTTCAACGATCGCTACGGTCATGCGGAAGGGGATGAAAAACTGAAACTGATTGCTAAGTTGATTTGCCAAAATTTACCCGATGGCATAGATGTCTTTAGAGCAGGTGGAGAGGAATTTATTATTATTATAAATAATTTAAAAATGGCAGAAGTTGTCTTACTAGCAATGCAAATTTGTAAAGCAGTTAATCAGAAGTTTTCTCATCTTCCGCCATTGGAAAGATTTTTTAGTATGAGCGATCTCAGTTATGTAAAAGTTAATTTTCCGTTGACAGTATCTACTCCACGATAATGCCGGGGCGGGTTTATAGGATTTATTGTTTTTTTCAAATACCTTGGCGAACCCGCCCCCTCCACGATAATGCCGGGGCGGGTTTATAGGTTTATAGGATTTATTGTTTTTTTCAAATACCTTGGCGAACCCGCCCCTACAATCATTATGCCTGTATTAAACATCGCTATCCTGCGGGAAATCTTCGGTAAATTCTTGCACATTAGCCAACAGTGGTAACGGCGGATGACTGCAAATTTGTTCGGGATAATTCCACACTCTCAAATATTCATCAACTCCCGAAATTGCGATCGCTGCTGCATCCAAATCCCCAGCTTGACACCCGTGATAATGCGCTCTCATCAAAGGTTTTATATCCTCAATATCTTGCCATTCAGATTCCGGTTTGAGGGGAATGCTGATAAAATAGCGGTAAGCTTGGCGGTGTGCGGTGCGAAAGTTTTCGGGATTTTGATTTAAAAGCCACTCGCCCTTTTCTTGCACTAACGGATGCAACTGATAGGACGATCGCTGAGTGTCATAATACAGCAATTGCCGGCGTTTGAGCGCTTGAATAATATTTTCCTGAAGTTCGTACTTGCTAACTTCTGGCATTTGAGCGGCGATTGCTGCAAAATTTAGCGGATATTCTGCGGTTTGATAGACAGAAATTCGGCTCGTGCAAGTTTGCTCGATGTCGCTGAGGCGGGCTATTATTTCATCGAGCAAAGTTTCAATCGATCGAGTTAGCAACCAGTCTCTATCTTGCAAAAAGTTGCTAACATTGCCTTGATATTCGCTGTCATCGCGAATCAATGAGGCTATTAGTTGCAATGCTTCGGGATGTCCTCGATAGCGCAGGGCAAGTTCGGTCAATTCTTCAATTCTAGCGATTAAATTAAATGATGTCAATAGGGCAACAGCGCAATTTTTGGTCAGTCCATCGAGCCTAATTTCGCGAGTAATTGTTGGTGGCAATTCTGCCAAGCTTTCGCGACTGGTAAATATAATTTTGCTTTGATGTTCGGTTTCTAAAAGTTGTTTGAACAACCAAGCATATTCCGCACAATCTGCGGCGAAATAACCGGCGGTTTTTGCTTCTTTTGTTTGCAAAAGTGTTTCGGCGCGATCGAAGGCAAGCAAGCAAGGTTTTTCTCTGAGGATTTTGAGCAGGTTTTCGGTTTTTTTGAAATAGTCATTTTGAGGGGTGATGGCTGGGGTAATTTCGCCGTTGGAGAGGGTGAATAGGAGGGAGTCAATGGTGCGATCGAAGGGTGGTGCTTTGCTTGTTGCGGATTGCAAGGATTGCCAAGCGGCGGAGGCGAAGGGGGTATTTTCTGTGTGGAGTTGGCGAATTAGTTGGCTGGCGAGGGTGGTTTTGCCGGTGCCGGGTAATCCGACAATTGAGATGGCGATGGGAACCCCCCCCAGCCCCCCCTTGGTAAGGGGGGGAGCAAGAGTAGGGGATTCATTGGTAAGGGGGGGAGGAGTGATTAGGGTTTTTAAGGTGTCGATTTCTTTGGTGCGCTGTACCCAATTTCTGACGGGGGGTAAGTTTTCTGGGAGGGGGAAAGTGCGATCGGTTTGATTGTCTAGGGGGATATCTGCGATCGCGGCGGCTAAAAGTAATTCTGTTTGTTTTATATCATTGCGCTCGATAATATCTTCCCAGTTATTGATTCCTACAGCTTTGCAAATATCGATAAATGTTTCGCGTCGAATTCGGTTTTGCGTCCAAAACCGCTTTAAAGTGGCTTTTGAAGTTAGAGCGGCTTTGCACCAGGTATCTTCAGTTTTATTCCATCCAAGATTGCGCCGCACCATATCAATGATTTTCAATCCTTCTTCGGATGCTCTGAGCAAACCTGCCATTTTTACTCCTTTACCATAACTCTGCCCCAATGGAATTATAGATTACATCGGAGAGCCGAAAGATGAGCTAAATGAGCTAAATGAGACAAATGAGCCGTTTATGCTGAGCCAAAAAGTGAGCCGTTAAACCTAGACAGATTCAGGAATCCGAAGTAATTTCAAATGATGAGTCCTGTTTGGGGGCTACAGATCTAAGTTTTAGGGTGCGATCGAGGGCGATCGGGGATACAGCTTATCTGCGATCGGGCGTAATGTAAAGTTTTGTTACAAAAATAGGGCGATTTGCATAAAAAGCAGATGAACGTCCTGATAGATATTTAGGAAAGCTTGCTAGGCGGGCTTTGCTGGTTTTGACGCAACTATATTTTTGAGGAGATGGGATTATGACGGAATCTATAATTGCTACGCGGGATGGAAAAGTCGGAACAGTCGATGGAACATCAGGAAATTTTTCACAAATAGCAACAAGTAACATAAATTTCTCTGACATTGCCTTATCTAATAACGGTGAGCTTTTCGGAATTACGTTTGGCAATTTATATAAAATAGATCGAAATTTAGGCTCTGCTTCACTTGTTGGCAGCTTTGGCTTAGGCTCTTTTGTTCTGTTGAATGCTTTAGAATTTGCCAACAATACACTTTATGCTGCTGGTGATTCTAAATTATACACCATTAATACCAGTACCGGTGCAGTAACTTTAGCCGCTAACTTGGGTGCGGATTTTGATAGTAGTGGTGACTTAGTATTTGATGCTACTAATAATCGTTTTCTAGCTACATCAACAGGGACAACAAGTGATAGCTTGTTTTCAGTATCCCTTACAGGTCAAGCAACCAAAATTGGTAATATTGGCTTTACAAATGTTTTTGGTGTGTCATTTGAAAATGGCAATCTTATCGGCTTCACGGAAGATCGAAAGCGAATTACTATCAATTCCACAACTGGAACAGGTACGTTCGATAAAAATTTAACGGGTATTAGCGGTTTAATTGGGGGAGCATCGTCTATTCCATCTGCGACACCAACTCCTCCAACTCCAACTCCCCCAACTCCAACTCCCCCGACTCCAACTCCTCCAACTCCAACTCCTCCAACTCCAACTCCCCCAACTCCAACTCCCCCAACTCCAACTCCTCCAACTCCAACTCCCCCAACTCCAACTCCCCCAACTCCAACTCCCCCAACTCCAACTCCCCCAACTCCAACTCCTCTCACTCCAACTCCGACTCCTCTAACTCCGACTCCAACTCCTCTAACTCCGACTCCGACTCCTCTAACTCCAATTCGGATAACAACTCCAACTCCAACGGTAACTGTACCTGCAAATCAAATTCCCAAACCCGATTCTAGTAACGAAGTGGATCTAGCTCCGCTGAAACTCAAGGTAGTTAACGGTCAATTCACATACAACGAAAAAACCAAGCGCTACGAAGCATCAGGTACTATCCAAATCGGGCGCAAAGATGGGAAATTCCCATTGATTAATATCCCACAAGGGAAAGTGGAGTACGATCAGAATAAAATTACAGTTGATGGGACAGTATTTTCTAGTATTGGGAATGTAGCAGCACCTTTATTTAAGGGTAAGTTTGATCTCGATGTAAAAACTGCGACTGGCTCAATCGATGAAGAATCTGGAAGTTTGCCCAATGAATTTAAAATTGGTGGTCTGGATATAGACTTCAAAAGCTTAAGTGTGAATTCTAATGCCCTTGCCTTTGGAACTGACTTGAAATTGTCTAAAGATTTAGGAAATCTTCAGCTACAGTTACCAGTAGACGGTTTAATAATTGATGATAAAGGGCCGAAATTAAATTCGAGCTTTAATTTTTCATCAAACAAAGTCATTGACAACCGTTCGCCAGACAAAAACTCAAAAACAAAAGAAATAAAGGGATTTCAGAAGTTTAATCTGTTCAATCTTGTGGGAGTCAAGGAAATATCAGATGTATCTTTAGAGTATCTTGCACCTGAAGATAGTTTAAAGTTGAGAGGCAAGTTTACATTCGATATCCCTAAAACCTTTGGCAAAGATTCTGAAGTTGTTGCCGACCTATCAGAGAAGAATTTCTTACAGTATAAAAATGGCAAGTTGGATGTCAACGGAGCATTTACTATCAAAAGGGATGTGAAGTTAGATAAAGGAGCTGCCTTGAAGGATCTCAAACTTACTTGGAATAGTATTGCAAGAGAGTTTGGTGCGGGAGCTACAATTAAGTTTCCCGATCCTCCTGGAGGTAAGAAAGATGGCCTAGAGATAGGAGGAGATATTGGTATTACATACAACCCTTGGGATTTGAAATCACTTTCTGGAAAAGTGGACAACCTCAACAAACCTATTGTAGGAACTCCTTTATATTTTCAGGGGGGGTCAGTTAAGTTAGACAACATTAATCCTATCCGGCGACTATCAGGAGAACCAAACCTTTCCAATATAAAACTTAGTGCTGAAGACTTTAAGGCAACATTGGGGCCTCAGCTATCCGATTCAGTAAAAATCCCATTGCCTGATTGGGCTGGTGGTGAGCAGAAATTTTCGTCTCTCGGTGAATTAAAAGGAAATCTTATAATCGACTTTTTCGATAGCATTACTTTCAAGGGGGAGGCGAAATTTATTAGAGATACCATTGCAGGTGGTAATGTTGAGATTACAGGAAATAAAGATAAGTCTATCACCGTCAAAGGTGGAATTTCAGGATTCAATGGCTTATTCTCGATAGATGGTAGCTTCAAAGTATCTCCCAAAGGATTCACAATTACTGGTGAGCCCAAACTCAAATATCCTAAAGTTCTTCGTTTGCCATTCATGAAAGATGAAGGCGATGATAAGAAAAACGAAAAAGGTGATAAAACTATTTCGAGTAGCTTAGTTGTAGACTTTACAAACGATCAGAAGTTCTCTAATGACTATGCGCGCGTTACAAGCACATTTAAATTCGAGAAAATTGCACCGTTTCTTCCTGATATTTCTCTTACAATAGGAGCTGAAATTTACTTGGACGGTAAAGTCAAAATCTTAACGAAAGAAGCGCCTAAAACTAGCAGTTCAATAATTGCCTCTAGCCTAACTGAAAGAGTAGCCTTTAGCAATCAGACCGAGGCTAGTGCAGATAAAACAGCATCCGCCATAAAAGGCTTTACTGTTGCCCCAGGAACACCGTGGATAATTCTGAACGCCAACTGGGATAATGCCAGTGCTAATACTCCAGTTGAAATCAAAGCACCCAATGGTGCTATTTTCAAAGAGTCCGATTTTGCAGCCAATAAGATTGCAGTTGTTGATGCCCTCACCAGTACAACTACGAAGGCAGTTGTTATAGCCAATCCACAACCAGGTATTTGGGATATCAACTTAACTAATCCCACTGCTTTAGGTACTGTAGAGTACAGTGCTTTTGAAGATTCTCAGGCTCCTACGGTTCAAGTGACATCCGCATCTAAAGATGTCAGCGGGCAAAATGTCACCATTAATTACAACGCTTTTGACGCTGACTCCAATGCCAAAGTCAGCTTATTCTACGACACGGATAATCAAGGTTTCGATGGCATTCTAATCAAAAATGGCCTTGATGAAAAAGACGGTGCAGGCAACTTGATCTGGAACACTCAAGGCTTACCCACTGGTGATTACTACGTCTACGCAATGGCGATGGACGAAAACAACGCACCTGTTTTCAGCTACGCACCGCTGCCGATTAAGGTGACAGAATCAGCAGATTTATCAGTCACTAAAACAGCCGATCGCGATACAGCAATACCGGGAAGCAACGTCACCTACACAGTTGCAGTCACCAACAACGGCACTGATAACGCTAAAGGTGCAATCCTCACCGAAACCTTGCCAGAGGGTGCTAAATTTGTTTCCGCTAACATCACCCCCACCAAGCAGTCAGGAAATGAACTCACTTTTGACCTCGGCGATTTATCGAAAGGTCAAATTTCAACAGTTAACATTACCGTCACTGCACCGACAACTGGAGACATCACCAGTACCTCCAGCATAACGAGTAAAACCTTCGACCCCGACATCACCAATGATATCGATTTCGCCAGCACTACAGTCACAAATGACAGTACGGAATCGGGGACAGATAATGTTGTACCAACACCAACACCTACCCCAAGTCGTCCCCCACTGCGTCAAGTTTTAGGAACTCCTGAAAACGACAATCTAGTTGGCATTGATGCAGCAGATAGCATCTCTGGTTTCGCAGGCGATGACACCCTTGCCGGACTTGGCGGAGATGACATCATCTACGGCAATAAAGGCAATGATATCCTGACTGGTAACAGCGGAAATGACAATATCTTTGGTGGCCGAGGCAATGATTTAATCCTAGGAGGTACAGACAACGATCGCCTCAAAGGAAACGAAGGCGATGACACCCTCAGCGGCGATTTAGGTCGAGATATCTTAATCGGCGGCCCCGGCAGCGATACCTTTGTCCTGCCAAGAAATGCGGCTGTAACTGGTGATTTTCTGCCAGATGCTATCTTAGACTTCCAATTAGGTGCAGATAAAATTGGACTGACAGAAGGATTAACACAAGCCAACCTACTTTTGAACTTTGAACTAGGCAACACTGTCATCAAAATAGCAGGTTCAAATCAAACTTTAGGTGTGGTT
Source organism: Oscillatoriales cyanobacterium (assembly GCA_004293365.1). Lineage (GTDB taxonomy): Bacteria > Cyanobacteriota > Cyanobacteriia > Cyanobacteriales > Microcoleaceae > Microcoleus. Next base: position 73,138 of record RDYN01000058.1, read on the forward strand.
GTTGGTGTAACTCCTAGTCAGCTAAGCGGTAGTTTTGTCTCCATCAATCTGCCAGTGATTTAGGATAATCGGATTAGCGCGATCGCCCTTAACGACAAAAAGCGCGATCGCCCTTCCTCCTAAAGCCTTAGAATAAGTAATAGCTCCTGTACTTTGAGGGTTTTACCAGTGACAACCATCACCATTGAAGTTCCCGACGAGCTCTCAGAGCAACTCGCACTCTTGGGCGAACAACTGCCAGAACTCTTGCGCCTGTGCGTCGAGCAGCCAGTATTGCCGTCCCGCACCTACCGCTATATTTTAAACTTTCTTGCCAGCGCGCCCACAGCGGAAGAAATCGCCGCCTTCCGTCCCACTCCTGAGATGCAAGAACGCCTGCGGATATTGGTAACACGCAGCAAAGCCGGTCAACTGACTTCCCCAGAACAACTAGAACTAGATGAATACGAGCGGATTGAACATCTAGTAATCATGCTGAAAATGGGCAACCTACCTTATCTCACCCGCCAATCTTGATTTGTGACTTATATTTCTGCCACCCTTCGCCGATATATTGAAGAACGCGCTTCCTACCGCTGCGAGTATTGTCTGCTGGGAATTTCTTTGAGTTTCTTCCCTCACGAAGTTGACCACATAATTGCTCTAAAGCACGGAGGTACAACGGATGCGGATAATCTCGCCTTGGCTTGCTGGCGGTGCAACCGATATAAAGGGACAGATCTCGGTTCTTTCGATCCCCAGACTAGCGCTTTTAGTTTCCTGTTCAACCCCCGGACGCAGAACTGGCCGGAACACTTTACCTTGGATGATGATGCCCTGATTATTGGGTTAACTCCAGAAGGGCGCACAACTGTCAATTTGCTACAGCTTAACAGCGATGAGCGACTGGCCGAACGCAGGCGATTCCCTTCGGGATAGCTTCGCTTCACGCTCTCTAGTTCATAATAGGGCGATCGATACGCACTACGACTAAAGAAACCGGGTTTTTACCGAATCTGTTGGCTGCGGCGAAGTATTTTCGCAAAAACCCGGTTTCTGGCCCTATGCGTAAGTCAATGAAGTAGCTTATTCCCATTGTTCGAGTTCTTCTAATGGTAACGGCTCAAAAAAAGCATCACCGAGTTCTCCTGTCAGTAAACCAGGGGTGCGGGGCTGTGGCTGTTCTCGTCCTAATCCGAGGCGAAAATAGTGAATCAAGTCATAGATTTCTGCGAGTTTATCTTCCGGGATGTCTTGTAATTCTTGAACGATTTTCTGAATTAGCATAAATCAAACTCTCTGATGGTTGCTGGTTAATCGATCGCACTACAAGAGTTGCGGCTTAGTCTATTATGGCTCATCTTATAAAAACACAAGTCGGCTACGGGCTACGGCGAGATCCCTTACCTCAAAAAGTGCGATCGCACTTTTTATATTACCTAGCTCAATAAGATAAAGTTTAGCGGTAAGCAAGATATCCCATGATAATATTAATTCAAAGCAGTGCAAGCTAATTCAGATAAATGACAGACGAAACTAGACAAGAAATAGCTAGACGACTAGCTAGCGAACTAGCATTAAGGACAGTCATCCCACCGAGAAGACCGGGGTAAGGCTTTCAAACCTTTGGTGAATTTAAAAGAACGATGGGGGTGGCAGGATCGGGCTTAGCATGGCATCATATAGTTGGGCAAACAACATCAAACTTACAACGATTTGGGGCAGAAGCAATACACAATACAGGCAATCTCATTCGACTCGAACACGGTGCGGGGTCAATTCATCAAGAAATTACCAATCTATACAACTCCGTCCAACCCGAACTAACTGGTACGAATACTTTAACAGTTAGAGCATGGATCGGCACTAAATCTTTTGCAGAACAACAAGACTTTGGCATTACAGTTATTAGAGCTTTCGGAGGAACAGTTTAATGCTGACTCTAGATATCCAATCAATTCTCAATTCTATTCCCCATCAAATCCCCTGGCAAAACATCGTACAATTTGAAAAGCTAGACGATCGCGTTGCCATTGCCAACAATCTTTGTGCCAATATTATTGGTGTCAACGAAAATACTATTGAATGGTGTCCTAACGATGAACCGCCCGATCGTTTAGAAACACTCGTTTGGTGGTGGGTTGTTCGTCCCGATTTAGGAGCCGCCATAGCCAAAGAAGCTCCTCAAGAACTCAAACAGATTATCAGTCAATACATTCTGCAAAATTGACAAAAATCAACGATGAAACAACCTAAATGTAGGTTTTATTGTCCTACTGCTACCTGAGTGCGCCTTCCCCCCATCCGCCTCCATCAGCGTGTATCTGCGGTTCAAAAGCCCGATCGCCCTTACGTCAAAAAGAGCGATCGCCCTTACCAGAGAATTATCAGAGCTTTCGCAGGTACAATTTAATCAGCAGCCTCCAAATCATTTAAAAATGCTGGCGCGAGTGGTGAATTGTCCATCCCGGTTTAGGAGCGCGCTGTTAAAATAGAAACATCATTCCCTCCCAACCCATCAAAATCTATGAAAATAGAAGAATATCCACTTGCTAAAGAATTAATATTCGATACCGAAGGCAACATCAGTCAAGTCATTCTCAACTATACCGACTATCAGTATCTCCTAGAGGCGATCGAAGATAGAGGACTTCTCCAGGCTATGCGCCAAGTAAAAGATGAAAAGCCGTTAATTTTACAGGAAGCACTTGCCGAAATTGATAAAGAATGAACAATGAAAGTAGAATATTTGCCAAGTTTTTTAAAGGATTTAAAAGCTCTTAGAAGTGCGCCTGTCTTTGAACAAATCAAAGCGATCGTTTTTGAATAAATTCCCAATGTTACTGATTTACAGACAATTATTAACTTAAAAAAATTAAAAGGCGATGACAATGCCTATCGGCTTCGGGTTGGCGACTATCGAATAGGTTTTTATTTTGATGGCGAGACTATTACTTTTGTGAGGGTTCTCCACCGGAAAGATATTTATCGCTACTTTCCGCCATAAATCTGTTTTCCAGATACCTTGAATTGGCTTATGTGCGATCGCACTTTCCCCCATCAACATCCATTGTGGCACGGGCGTCCCGCCTGTGAGTTATCTGTGCTTCAAAAGCCCGATCGCCCATTCCTACTATTTTCAAAACTCACTGCGCCAAAACTTCCCTAACTCTTTCCCGAAACAAACGCACAGCCGCCCTTTGTCCGATCGCCTTACTTTGCTCTATCAAACCCGGAATTTCTGCGATCGGCAAAAACGGAAAAGCCAAACTGTTCTCCCTCTCTTCGTAATTCCCCTCAACCAATTGATACACTACAAGACATTGGTTGCGATATCTCCAGATTTCAGGCACACCCAGAGAAGCATAAATTGAGAACTTATTCAAAGAAGAACTCGTGTAATCCGATTCTACCACTAAATCCGGCGGCGGATCGGCAGGTAAATGGATACTTTTACCTCTAACTACCGATTCATTTTGAACGTAGAAGCAGCTATCCGGTTCAATAGCACGAGTTAAATCTTCCCGTTCCAAAGTAAGAGCGCCGAGCTTTCTTACCTCGATATCTAGTGCGTCTGCGAAAGCTTCAACAAAGCTTTCAATCATTCCCTTGGGTTCTTCATGTTCTGTAAGTGGCATTCTGATTTCTAAAACTCCTTCAGCATAAGCAATTCTCCACGCTCTACCGTCGCCTACATCTGACATTATCGCTTTAAATGTTGACCATTTAATACCTGTCAAAGTAATTAATTTTTCCTCGCTACTTTGTTGAGGAGGAGTCAATGTGGTTGTTACCATAGGAGGTATAATTAGTTAAGTTTTGATTGATTTTAACATACCCTTCTCTCATCTGCATCCATTGTGGCACGGGCCTGCCGCCTGTGAGTGCATCTGCGGTTCAAAAGCGCGATCGCCCTTTACGACAAAAAGTGCGATCGCCCATTTCAATTCCTAACCAGAAATCACCTCACTCAAAAGATGAGCCTGAGAACCCTCAAGCCGAGGCCCGTGAATCTGCACCACCAAAGAAGCCAAATAATTGCCCCAACGCGCCGCTTGTACAGAACTCAAACCATTAGTAATTCCAAACAAAACACCGCCAGCAAAAGCATCGCCAGCACCCACAGTATCGATCGCCTTTACGGGAAATCCAGCCACATCAACAATCTGCTTGTTCTCCACCACCGTGCAGCCCTTATCCCCATTCGTGATAAAAGCCAAATCCGAAATCTCGCTCATCTTCCGAGCGCACTCTTCCAGAGAATCCTCCTTAAAAAAGCTCCGAACTTCATCAGAATTGCAAAAAATTACATCGCAATATTCCGAAACCACCTTGTGAAAATCATCCGCAAATCGATCGACCAAAAAGCCATCCGAAAAAGTAAAAGCCACCTTCACACCCAGACGCTTAGACTGTTCCATCGTCTCAATACTAGCCTTTCGCGGTTCCGGAGCATCCCAAAGATAGCCCTCAACATAACTGTACTTGCAGTGAGACAGGCGATCGACATCAATATCAGTCGCAGCCAGAGTAGTAGAAACCCCCAAATTAGTACACATCGTGCGTTCCGCATCCGGCGTAGTCAGCACCACACAAGTACCAGTAGGCCCGTTCGACTCAGTAGCAGGATGCACATTAAAATCAATCCCAGCCTCCAGCAAATCTTGGCGGTAAAATTCGCCGTTAGTATCCTTAGCAACCTTCCCCGAATAATAGCCTTTACCGCCGCTCTGAGCCAAACCAATCATCGTATTGGCCGCAGAACCCCCCGATCGCATTTGCAGAGAATTGTGCTCCAAATCGTGCAAAATCCCCCCCTGAGTTGCCGAATCCATCAGCGTCATTCCGCCGCGATTCAGCCCGTGCTTGACCACAAATTCATCTTCCACTAATGCTAAGATGTCTACCAGGGCATTGCCCACGCCAAACACATCCACTGAACCGGATTCTTGATTGTTTTCTGTCATCGCTGCTTTTTGGTTTACACTAACTATCAACTCTATAATAAATCGGATTAAAGTCAACATCCCCAATCTAAAATCCCCAATCCAAAATCCAAAATCCTTGCATCCCCAATCCAAAATCCCCAATCTAAAATCCAAAATCTAAAATCTAAAATCGCTATGACTTGTCTCCCAGCTCTGATCCAGCAAATGTTGCAGCCCGGGTTCTACCCCCACAGCGTCACAGAACCGGTGCAGCTAATTCAGACTCACATTTCCTTTGTACTGCTGACCGGAGATTATACTTACAAAATCAAGAAACCAGTCAATTTTGGCTTTTTGGACTATTCGACATTGGAGAAACGGCAGCATTTTTGTATCCAAGAATTGGAAATGAACCGACGCACAGCACCGGAGATTTATCTGGAAGTATTGCCAATTGCTCAAACTGGCGATTCGTTTCAACTGGGGAGCAATTCACCAGAAATGACTCCGGCTGATTTTGTTGTAGAATACGCGCTGAAAATGCGGGAATTTCCTCAAGATTCACTGTTGCTCAGTTTGTTGGAGCGCGGACTGTTGACAGAGCAAATTATGGCAGACTTAGGGCGGGAAGTTGCCAAGTTTCACTGCACGGCAGTTAGCAATAGCTACATTCGTACCTTTGGCGAAGTCAGTCAGATTCGCACAGCAATAGATAACAATTATCGGATTTCCCAAAAATATATCGGCGGGCCGCAGACTGAGACACAATATCAGGAAACTAAAGATTATAGTGATGCGTTTTTTGAGGACAATCAAGATTTGTTTGAGCAACGGATTGCCAACAATAAAATTCGCGAGTGTCACGGAGATTTGCACTTGCGGAATATAGCATTGTGGCAAGATAAAATACTGTTGTTTGACTGCATTGAATTTAACGAGCCTTTTCGCTTTGTGGATGTCATGTACGATATTGCTTTTGCAGTCATGGATTTGGAATCGCGGGGGCGCCGAGATTTAGGCAATGTTTTTCTCAATACTTACGTCGAACAAACAGGCGATTGGGAAGGACTGCAAGTGCTGCCGCTTTATTTGAGCCGTCAAGCTTATGTTAGAGGAAAAGTGACTTCGTTAATGTTGGACGATGCAGCGGTTTCTACTGATGAAAAAGTACAGATTTCACAGACTGCTGCTCATTACTACAAACTGGCTTGGGAATACACAAAACCGCGCCAGGGAAAGTTAACTTTGATGTCTGGTTTGTCGGGTTCTGGGAAGAGTACGGCGGCTCGATATTTGGCACGCCGCACTGGGAGGATTCACATTCGCTCCGATGCTGTTCGCAAACATTTAGGCGGAATTCCTGTACATGAACGCGGCGGGCAAGATTTGTACTCGGATGAGATGACGGCACGGACTTATGGTAGATTGTTAGAGTTGGGGATAATGCTGGCCCAGCAAGGTTGGGATGTGATTTTAGATGCTAAGTTCGATCGCCAAAACTGGAGAACCGATGCGATAAATCTGGCTCAAACCCGCGGCTTACCCCTGCAAATCGTTTACTGCACCGCACCAATGGCAGTATTGCGAGAACGACTGCAACAGCGCACAGGTGATATCGCCGACGCCACAGCAGAACTATTGAACTCGCAGCAAGCAGAAGAAGAACCTTTTACAGAATTAGAGCAAATTTATGTAAACGTTGTAAATACCGCGCAAGACTTAGAGGTACAATTAAACTTAATTTGTGGGAAGTAGTTGCAGTGCGATCGCCCTCGCGAATCTTACTTATCTGCTAATATTGTCAATATCTTTCTGTATTATTACAAAAATAACTTGCAGCTCATGGCAAAATTTAACGGAGACTCCAAGGGGTTTAACCCCGCGCTAATCTGGTTCGTGTTGTTTACCGTTGGGTTTCGCTTAGTAGGATGTAGTCTGCCCGTGAGTCTTGGCCTTGGTGTCATCGGCGGCGTGGCAGCAGGTTTAATTGTTGCTTGGTGGCACAACGAACTACTACTCAACCCCAATACAGGTTCTAAGGATAAAAAATCTGATGCTATCCTCAATAAAGAAGTTGTGGAAGTAAACGGGCATAAATACAAAACCTCCCGGCGTGAGCCTACTTCATTCTTTGACTGGCTATCAGAGCCTGAGGATCGTCGCTAGCATCAATTTGTTTTTAGTATTGAGTTTTGAACTTTAATTTTCAAAGTGTAAAATTCAAAACTCAATCATAAAAATTAAAATTTTAGACCAAAATAATATTGAAATGTCAGTAGTCATTAGTCATTAGTCATTTAGTCATTAGTAGGAAAACAAAGAAGAAGTATGCAATAATGCCGACCGAACTCTTACTAATTGGCAATTACCAATTATTGCTGACTGCTGACCAATGACCAATTACATTGAAATAATAATCTGCTTTTGTCTCCGTTCATATGCCTTTAATCTGCGATTTTCGTATTAATAAAATATTGGCAATAAGTTTACCAATTACCAAATTATCAATTACCAATTACCCATTACCAATTACCCATTACCCATTACCCATTACCCATTACTTCCTGAATGTTTGTATTTCTGTCTAAACTTCTGCCGCTGTTTATTTATCCTTTGGGGTTGAGTTGTCTGTTAATCATGGCGGCTTTAATAACTCTTTGGAAGCGTCCAAAATGGGTGGCGGCACCAATGGCTGGGGCTCTAATTATTTTACTGCTCGGAAGTAGCGGTTGGGTGTCAAAATCGTTAGTTCGATCGCTCGAATGGCAAAATCTGCCACCTGGTGAACTTCCTCAAGCTGAAGCGATTATCGTCTTGGGTGGCGGTGTGAAAGCGGCCCTAGCGCCCCGCCCTTGGGTAGAATTGGGGGAAGCGGGCGATCGAATAATCTACGCTTCCCGACTTTACCGACAAGGCAAAGCTCCCCTGTTAGTGCTCAGCGGCGGTAGAGTAGACTGGAAAGGCGGGGGCTCTCCAGAATCGGCAGATATGGCAGAAATTGCCCAAACAATGGGCGTACCGGCATCAGCAATTCTGCAAGATCCCGATTCCCACAACACTTATCAAAATGCCGTCAACGTGCGGAAAATCTTAGACGCTAAAGGCATACAAAAGCCAGTTTTGCTAGTGACATCGGCGATGCACATGACTCGATCGCTATTAATTTTTCAGCGCCAGGGAATAAAAGTAATTGCAGCACCAACAGATTTTCAGATAACCCAGCAGGATATCGCCACATCTCAAAGCAACGGGCTAGCATTCGCGCTGGACTTATTGCCGGATACCTATTATCTACACCAGTCAACTAAAGCTCTAAAAGAATACATCGGCTTAATCGTCTATCGGCTGCGGGGATGGCTTTAATGGATT